>JAEZCE010000050.1 GCA_023429995.1 Bacillota bacterium
TCCACGGATTCCACCGGCTGTGATACTTTTGGAGCGGCCCAAAATGTATCCTCCGCTCGTAAAACGAGCGGCAAGGCCGCCGGGACCTAGGTCCCGGTCCTCCTCTTATCCCGCCGCCTTCCTTGGCGCGGGAACCCCGGGGACTGGCCGGCTCTATCGTAGAGCCGGCCTTGGCTATTCATTCCACGATGCCGACGGCTAAACGCCGTCCTAACGTTAAGCCGCGTGGTCTGCCTCCTGCCGACCATATCGGGGTTTAAAATATCGGGCCTGTTTTATCGGCTTCATTCTTTTCGAAACTCTGGCCTCATTGGAAATCTCGGCGGGCTGTACCATAATTACCGCAAAGCCGCTTGAAGCCAAGTAAATCTTAAAGCCCAATCTCCACCAAATTTTGAAGGCTTGTTTTTCCATGCCATTTTGCCAAAACCTAGATCTCAATCAAACAATTTTCACTTCAAATCAGGGCTATTTTTCATAGATCCACTTCAAAATCAGAGCCTAACTTTTTAGTTAAGCTCCATTTTTTGTCCAGATGGAGTTTTTGAAGTCGACAGGCTCAGCAAATTAGGTTGAAATATCACATGCTCTTATTTCTGTAATTTGCTCCCAGATTTGTTTTTCAAAATTATTTGTGATAAAATTAAGCTATTCAAAGCTGACAGGAAGTGATTTTATATGAAGAATTCCGAAGTTGAGAATATCAAACAAAAAATCATTCCAATTTTAAAAAAGCATGACGTGTCCAAAGCTTCCCTTTTTGGCTCATTTGTGCGCGGCGAGCAAAGGAACGATAGCGATTTAGATCTATTGGTTGAGTTCAAGGGGGATAAAAGTTTACTAGATTTAATTGATTTAAAATTAAATATCGAAGATACTCTAGGAAGGTCTGCCGATGTATTGACCCTTGAATCCTTAAATCCAGCGATCAGAGAAATCGTCCTTAAAGAACAGGTGATTGTGTTTTGAGTAAAGACCCCAAAATATTTATAAAACATATTTTAGAGTGCATTTCCATCATTGAGGATTATACCGCAAAAATTTCTCAAGATGATTTTGTAATGTCACTTCAAGTTCAAGATGCCGTTATTCGCAGGATTGAGATTATAGGAGAGGCTGCAAAAAATTTACCGGATAGTCTCAGAAATTCCTATCCCCATATTCCGTGGAGGAGCCTGACCGGAATGCGCGATATCCTTATTCATCAATATTTTGGCGTAGATTTAAAATTAACTTGGCAAACAGTTAAACAGGATTTGCCACTTTTAAAAAAAGAATTTTTAATTTTACTTGAAAAAATGGAAACTCAAAAATAAAAAAAGACCTTTAAGGTCAAAACCGATTCATGGTATCCCCATTCTCATTATGATTAATCTCAAATCTATTATTGCTTTTTTACGTGAATGGTATTTAGTTCTGACTCATATCATCAAAGATTCGTTGAAATCCCGCGCCGCCCTTGAAATGGAAATCCTCGCTCTCCGCAGCCAATTATCTATTTTTCAACAACAGATCATCAATCGCAAGTTCCCCAAACCTCGCTCGACTCCGGCATTCCGCCAGCTATGGGTTTTTATCTCAAAACTCTGGCCTGACTGGAAGTCAGCTCTCTTAGTCGTCAAACCGGAAACCGTCATTCGCTGGCATCATGCCTATTGGCCCCAAGACTCGCTACTGGTGGTTGGCTATTCCTTTCCAGATGGGATTCGCACCCATTATATGACACGACCTCGCTCGGCCGCACTTTGAAGTCCACATAAATCTTATTTATTAAAAACATTTGAGAAAGCTCTTTGTACTATCAAAGTTTCAAAAAAATCAAAAAACGCAAGGCTGCAAATTGTTAATACTAATGAAATTATAAATGCAAACTTAATTTCCATTTTTAAGAAATATCTATTTATAATATAATACATTATTGCGAATAGCACAAATTCTACCATTCTGTTTAAAAAATAATAGTTCAAGTTAACAAATTTATAATATATGAAACCTATACCAATAATAATTAGAAAGTATAAAACTAATGCTTTTAGAAAACCAAATATGTTTTGCATTATAAAACCACCTTAGAATTATTATAGATACTTTTTTAAATGTGGGGTGAGGTATTCAAATTTACCACGCTGATCTATTGATGTTGCAGAAGAAAATTGTCCATTTGATTTATAAGTTACACTTAATGCTCTATAATCTTTAAAAACAAATCCTCCTACAGTTACAGTAAACGAACCCTTTGTAAATTCAAAGTTGCTACTTCTCATTCCGCTTTGCTTATTCCGAGAATATTCAAAAGTAAAATCAAAATTTTTCCCAACTTTAATTGCCCCAGCTGCATTTCCTAATGGTCCCACAGCATTTCCACGATCAAAAGTGAGATTATATTTGTCGTTAATTACTGTTGCACCGTTATTATTTAATGAATTATTTAGAGAAGTAGGATCTTGGGTTAAAAATGTTAAAAAGCTTTTTTCATCTTTTCCAGAAGCTACTGGGACCCTATTGCCTTTTTCATCATATCCATATACAGTCCACCCATCCTTTTGACTCGATGAATTCGTCTTATTGCTTGCTTGCACTACCTGTGTGGCATTTTGTTTATTAACTGAATTTCCATACTCGTCTGTCCATTCCAAATCACTAACATCAACTTTAGGCTGTTCTGTCGAATCCGATAACGCCGCATCTATTGCTCCTTCAACTCCGCACAAAGCAAACACATCACCGGCCCCGAATTTATAATCTCCGCCATTTGCCACTATGGCGCCCATTGTACTGTTAAACCAATTCCTTACCGCTTCCAAGTGCATATTCCCTGTGGGAGCCTTACTTGCCGAAGATCCTACTTCAACCGAACCCAACCAGTAACTTATTCCGGCACTTATTGCTCCCCTTCTGGCCCCGGCCCAGAAACTGCCGCCCATAAGCGACGATATAATTCCACCACTTAGAGCCCCTCCTGCCACTGCCGCTAAAGTGCTTGCCAAGTATGTTCCACACAATTCCCCGCAGCACCAGCCAATCGCTCCGGCTACCGCCCCTACAAACGCTCCGACTAATGGATTGCCTCCATTGCAATAAGCATCTATAGCTCCAATTGCTGCCGCAATCGCTACGACAACCCAAAAATACTGTCCCGTCGGGTCAATCCTACTAATCCCGTTATTCCCGCAATAACTATACAAATTCGGGTTATTTGGGTCCGCCGCCGGATCTTCACTGATAAACCTGCCCAAGTCCGGGTCATACCAGCGGGCATTGTAATAATACAACTCCGTATCGCTGTCATACTCTTTTCCGGTAAAGCCGTGGGTCTCGTCAAAGTCGCCGTTGCTTACGAACTGGGCGCCAAATGCCAAGTAATCGGCATTAAAGACTGTCGTTCCGTTCTGGTCGGTGATGGCCCGGACCGTTCCTACCTGATCGGTATGATAATAATAAACTTTCGCGCCCTTATCGCCGATGATTCCATCCACCCTGGCCA
>JAEZCE010000064.1 GCA_023429995.1 Bacillota bacterium
TTTCATACTCGACGTGGGCGGTATTAATTGTAATACCGCGTTCCCTTTCTTCCGGAGCCTTGTCGATTTCATCGAATTTCATGAAGTTAGCTTTCCCGGCTTTCGATAATACTAGGGTGATTGCCGCCGTGCTGGTCGTTTTACCGTGGTCAACGTGACCGATTGTTCCGATATTTACGTGTGGTTTTGTACGTTCATACTTCTGCTTCGCCATTGTATTCGTCCTCCTTCAAATCTCAAAGGTATTATTGATTCTAAGACAGCTCTTAATTCTACAATAAATTGGTTTATCCTTCTTTCGCATCAAAACCGCTCGGGTAATTTATCATGTGAATACAGACAAAGAGAGGCTTAGGCGAAGAATTTTCGAAGTAACATCATGTTGGTTCGTAGTATCGGACATAAATAAAAAAACCACTCGGGATAAATAAATGGAGCCCACAATCAGAATTGAACTGATGACCTCATCCTTACCATGGATGCGCTCTACCTACTGAGCTATGTGGGCAATAATTATTTATAAATAACCCAAAAGGTTTAACTTAAGTACGTTAATTATATATTGAATCAGGATGAAATTTAATGATATTAAAATTGGTTGCGGGGGAAGGATTCGAACCTCCGGCCTCCGGGTTATGAGCCCGACGAGCTACCAACTGCTCCACCCCGCGATTTATTCAATTGAACTACCGATTTCCAGAAAGCTTACTTAGTATACACGCCAATCTTGAATATGTCAACCTATATTTTTGATTCAATTCTTTGACATAAATAATGGTGGAGGGGGAAGGATTCGAACCTTCGAAGGCGTCAACCAACAGATTTACAGTCTGCCCCCTTTGGCCGCTCGGGAACCCCTCCACGTATCGGCGCAAGGATTATTATAATACAACCAACCACCTGGTGTCAACGATTATTTATAACCATTTAATTCCAATTCGATGCTTTTATCAAATACATTTCTGCAGCTAAATCCCTAAAATTACATTGGACTATCAAAATATCTATCGATTTTTTCAAGATTCGTCTTCAAGAGCGCCTTTTTAGTCTTCCATGCAACGGAATTCAATTCAATCCAGTAACATCGTAAAGACGATGGCGACGTAAGTACGTCAGCGCTGTTCATAAAGGAGATTATACACTGTATTTCGGCATTGTGCATTCGAAGTTTTTTACAAAATTAGCGGCAATATCCAATACTAAAATATGCAAAATGCTTCCCTTTCATGTCTGCCAGACCACTGTTTCCTTATTTTTTCCCGCCGGATCATTTGTTTGTCTAATCAATCCCCATGGAGAAAATGGAGAAATCTTCTTTTCCAACCCAATAAGCTTTATGGGTTATTGTATCGTAATATATCCGCTATAACATCAATCGACACCCTTAAATATCTCTCTTCCATCAAAACTCTGCGCCAAGTCTCGAACAGCAAATAAAAACATCCAAACCCCTCCTATCCAGGTCTGGATGTTACGATTCAATCATTGGCAGGAACCAAAGCGCATAAAAGCAAAAAAGCTTTTACCCTTCGTCTGAACCTATATTGAAAGACACGCCAAAATCCCCGGCAAACACCGAGTCGTAACATCCGCCGTTTTAATGGATCCGATGTTACTTATTTGCGCATTGGCGGCCCCTTTCCGTTCAGACTGAAACTTCTTTTTTTACTATAGAATATTTGCGCAAACTTGTCAATGGGGCCGAAGAGGCTTTACAGAGACACCGAGAATGGACTGCCGAATCTTTCAGCAGGTATTCCCCCTGCGTACTAAGCTTCTTTCACCTTACAGGCGTCTTCCTCCCCGGCAAGGGATTCCTCCCTTTGCTCCTCAAATGCGCATTCTTTCATTTCGAGATTGGAAACATTATGGAGCAGCGCTCCTTTTTCATCCCTGGATTGGACTTGAACCTTATGCATGGTGACACGATCACAGTCATACCCTCTAAAAGCCCGGGAGGCTGCTAAGTGAATGTTTTCCAGGACGATATCCCGAAGAGGACTTTCCGGTAGCCCTTTCAGTTCAATGGCCAATTCGGAATTCCCCCCCTTGACGTTGCGGATGGTAATGTTGCGAAACTCCGGAGTGGCATTGCTACTGGGAAGAATCGTTGAAGACTGGTAATACATATTGATTTGAATCGCCTCATTCCGCATATCCCGAATCTCGATTCCTTCATAACAAATATTTTCAACAACCCCGCCCCGTCCACGCATTGATTTTAGCCGAATACCCCGCTCACCGCCTAAAAACCGGCAATTTTGAACCAGTACGTTCCGGACCCCCCCGGACATCCCGCTACCGATGGCTACTCCGCCATGGCCCTCCATCATGAGGCAATTGCGGATCCAAATATTTTGGCACGGCTTGCCAACCCGCCAACCATCTTCACCCATGCCGGAATTGATGGCAATACAGTCATCCCCGGTTTCAAAGTAACAATCTTCGATTAAAACCCCGTTGCAGGAATCCGGATTGATTCCATCGGTGTTGGGACCATGGGTCAATATTTTTAAATTGCGCAGAATTACCGTCTCGCAATAGACCGGATGAACGGTCCATTGAGGCCCGTCTTTAATGGTAATTCCCTCTATTAGGATGTTTTTGCAGTGGATAAACTGGACAAACGAAGGCCGCAGCGCATCGGACTCCGTGCCAAAAATCCGTCTCTCAACCGGAATCCCATTATATTCTGCATCATATAATTGCTTTGCGGCAGAATGCTGCAATTTTTTCCAATGCCACCAGGCGGCCCCATTGCCCTCCATCGTTCCTTCACCACAAATCAAGATATTTTCACAATGGGCCGCATAGATCAAAGGGGAATAATTATAGCATTCAATTCCTTCCCAGCGTGTAAAAACCGCCGGTAGATAATCCTCAAACCGGTTACTGAAGCGGATGATCGCCCCTTTTTCCAATAATAGTCGAAGATTGCTTTTTAAATGGATGGGGCCGGTTAACCACAAGCCCGCCGGAATGACGAAAGTTCCTCCGCCTGCCCGATGACATGCGGAAATCCCTTCCCGAAACGCCGAACTGTTATCGGTTAACCCATCGCCGACCCCTCCAAATTGAGTAATTTCAACCTGGTAATCCGGTATTTTCGGGATCTGCAAAGAAGCTTTTTTGAAAAAAGACGGTTCCATCTTTATTCCCCCATTTTTTATTGCAACCTTTCCGGCAAAATGAAAACGGAATGGTATTAGACAATCTTTACGATAAATGAAACGAACAAGGTTTGATTCCGTTTCTTTTTTATTCAAGTTTACCCGAATCCGAAGATAATTTCCGTACATTTATTACCAAGATCCCTATATTCTAATCGGATTTTATTTTTATATGAAAGGGTCATCGATTAGCTTTTTCGTCAATATGTTGCTCTTTTCCATCAAGGGTCATTGGAACAAGGAGCTTCGTAAAGGTTTTCAATCCCTACCCCTTTGAAGGAAGAGGAACAGGCTGCAATGTGGTGAATCGGGGTAAGGAAAAATTGGTTGATTGGCTCAACAAAAAAATTCTTAATCATAATTCAACTTTTCGCAGTATCAATTCGGTAAATAAAGTTGATATAATTGGTTAACCGGCAAATTAATCATGGAGTTGACGCTTATAATGAATTTGTTGGACATTATCAGTATGCAGGGGCCATGCTCATTAAATTCTCATGATTCATAACGTTTTTTTAATCCTGTTCATCCTGCTAATCCAGTTAATCCTGTTTAAGTCCTTTTATTTAGGCCTAAGTTCATGGCTTACGTAGACAGCAGGATTTAAGGGATTATTGGAAACTTTGTGCTCCGGCTGTTTTTAATTTGAGTGTTTTGTTTTTTTCAGTCCATTTATCAACTTTTATTTATATTCGCTGGAATGTTAATGAATTAAAACATAGAGAAAATTATTCGGATCGTTCCTGATTTGCTTAATTCTTTCCGGAAGGACCTTAACCGGAGCATTTGGACATAAATCCCGATATAAACTTTGGATGGCATCTCCATCGGCAGCCTCAGCCTCGCGAATCAATTAAATCCCCGCCTTTTGCCCGTGAATTTCCCTGCCAGGATGACCAAATTCCGGACCCCTTCCTTTTCCCGGAGAAACCAAGGGGGGCAACTCTATCATCTTATAGATAAAATGCTGCACCGGGTAATTTTTAAATTCCTTTTTCTTTGTCGTCCCGGTGAGGGAGGCAATAAAAGGGATATTGGCGTTCCAAGCCGTTTGGGCATCAATGATGCTGTCGCCAATCAATAGGCATTGTCCCAGCGGGACATTGAGCCTGGCGGCTGCTGAAAAAACCCCTTCGGGATCCGGTTTGGCATTTTGAACATCGTCGCCACCCATAATGATATCCACTAAATCCGCAATCCCCTCCCTTTGCAAAAAGCCTTCAATTCTGTGACGGACTTTGGTCGATACGATCCCGATCCGGTGAGTGTCCGCTCTTAAGGATTGAAATGTTTCCCCAACCGAATCATAGAGAACGGTTAATTCATTCATAACCTGGTCGGCCTTGATTTTAAAATGAGCTTTAAAATCCTGAAGCCGGGCTTCCTGTTTTGGGCCGGTAAGTCTGATAAAAGTATCGTCAAGGGTAAGTCCGATCAGTCTCGAAATTTCCTTGGGCTCCGCTTTTTTAAAGCCCATTTCTTGCAGGGCATAATTAACGCTTTCGATAATTCCCGCCGAAGAGTCCGCTAAAGTGTAATCGAAATCAAATAAAATCAAATAACTCATCAACCCTATTACCCCTTCCTTGGATTTACAAAAATTCTAAAGTTGTCACCGTGTCTCTTGCGAATGTTCAACCCCTTGATGATTGGATGCCAGATTTTTCGCCATTTTATAATGGGGAATGGTCACTTCGGTGAATTCCGGGCCAACGACTTCGTAACCGCGCTTCAGATAGAAATTAACCGCTGATTTTCTGGCGTTTAATATCATCCTCCGGCAACCTAATTCTCCAGCCAATTCTTCCGCGAAAATCACCAGCCGGCTGCCGATGTGATTGCCTCGGTACGCCTCATTGACTGCAACTTGCCGCATTTTAAGCTCCATGTTGCTTAATGGAGTCAGAATTAAAACCCCGATTAAAGTCCGGTCATAAAACGCCCCGATATGATAATCCTTTTTTTCACTTTCCAAGTCGTCGTTATAAACGCTCAAACCGAGGGGTTTCCGCAGAATTAAATCCCGCAATTCAAGCTCTTGTTGATACTCATATGTATCGGGCAGGATTTGCCGGATCGCGCATTCCCCTCGGGCTTCAAGGGATTGGTTATGTACGGTTTTCGTTTTTGCGATATCTCTATTCATCGAAACCTCTCCAGGAATTCTCTTTTGGGGATTAATTAATAACCCGTTGCATACCATCGTTCATTTGGTTCTTACATCACTTTTGATTTCAAAATCAATAACTCCATCCGCTTCAACCTTTAAAATTTTGATTATGGCTTTTCCATGATACCCTCTTTCAAAATAACCAAATATAACTTCCTTATGAATTTGATTATTTTGATCCCGATAACTTAATCCCATGGAGTTTTCCCCATGGGCTGTAGCCGATGGAGCATTCCCGGGTTTAAAGGCCAATTTTAAATAAGATTTGGCAGGGATACCGGAAATAAGGATATCTTGATGATTCTTTTGATAACTGATCGTAAAATCTCCGATTACATCCGCTGTCTTGTTATAAATCTCGATTTGGAAAGTACCCTTGTTTTTAAAATAAAAGAAAGTAAAGGAAAAGGCGGCCATCAATATTATAATAAAAACGGCAATCAATATTAGCTTACGTGAAGTCTTCATCCAATCCCATCCTTCGTTTTCGCACGGATTTGTTTTGCCCTTTGAATCAATTTATTGTACAAATATACATCGTGGCTGTCAAAAAAATCCCGCCTGAATTGATCCACCGGCAGCCAACGGACTGCGCTGTTTTCCTCTTCATTGACAATGAGCCTTTCACTTTCATCGGCAATCAGGATATAGGCAATGGAAAGATGCAAGTGGGTACTGACCCATTCCCCTCGTTTTATGTGTCCGTAAACAGGCAAAATATCCAGGGAAACGATCCGGCCGGTCAGTGGAGTTACTTCTTTGACGCCGGTTTCCTCCTTCGCTTCCTTGATTGCAACCTGCAATAAATCCCTTTCGCCGTCGGCATGTCCTCCCGTCCAAGCCCAGGTATTCCGTTGATTGTGGTGAACCATCAACGCCTTGTCCAGTTGCCGGTTCACGACAAAGCCGGAACTGGTTATATGAGCCAGTTGGTTATCCTGCAACAAAATCGTATCCTGAAACGCTTCAATATAATGCAAAATTAATTTTTTATCCTGAGTTTCCTGAGAGTTTTCCGGGGCAAACCCATTGATGGGTGTGATGAAATCCATTGCCGCCAAACTTTCCCGATCCCGTTTTGCTCTGCTTGATACCCTGTCCCATCCGTTGCATTCTTTGTAATTCACCTGGTTCACCCTCTTCTCCCACTCCGGGAGATTTCTTCGACTTTTAACAGCAGAAATATAATTTGACAATCCTTCTCTGAAGCTTAATAATATATTTTAATACGTTGCAATTTGAAAATGAAGTTCCGCCGATCGAGAATTTATAAGGAGAACCTCGTAATGACAAACTTTATTCCTTCAACCTATGAAGTAGAGACACGCTTCCGTTTTTTATGTCCTGATGAAGTTTGGGATGTCCTGCCGATGTTTCAGTCTTATATCCACCAAGAAGTCGAGTGGCGCACTATTCATTACGGTCAGGCTCTTTTCAAAGCCGATCAAATCTTGCGGATCAATCATACGCTCCGGCAAGGAAAATTAAGTTCCTCACTGGGATGGAAGGAGCCCGATCAAGGAAAGTCCGTCAATATCCGAATCGAAATCGAAGAAGTCATCACCCAAGGCATTCAAAACAGCAATATTTTGACCCGCCTGGGCTGTGACAAAACCTTCGATACCCCGGCGGCTCTCGCCGCCGAACTGGTTAGCCTCGGTCATCCCAAGTTTATGGAGTTTTCCGGAAGGAACTTAACCGGCGAATATGAACCACAAGGGTTTCATTTAAAACTTATGCTCGCTTCCGATCCGTCCTTGGGGTACCCCTTGCTTTTTGAAATCGAGAAAACCGCACATTCTCCTGAGCAGGCCACGGAGTTTGAAAAAGAAATCACCGAATTTGTCCGGGATCACCGGCTTGAAGAGCGGGTTGTCCGGGAAGAACCCCCTACGCTTTTATACCGGGCGCTTCATTTGGGGTAACAGACCAGCCCCATTTTTCTTTGGCCATTGCCATGTCTTTTCTTTTACTCAAGGCTCACTGAACCAACGCCCGGTATGTTCCGAACTTCATTGAATAGTTCCGTAATATTCTGCCGGGACGGCGGTTTCAGTTCCAGTTCCAGTATAAATACAGATTTCCCAGGCTGAGCCAGGGACGATTTGGGGTCGGTTTCTTCCCGATATTCCATGGCGCTCATATTCATATGATTTTGGGTGACGATCCGCAAGACTTCTTGAATGGCTTCCCCTTCCGTTATATGAACGGTCAATTTGAAATATTTTCCGTTTAATGCGCCAAAACCGCTATGCAAAAACTCTAGACAAACAAATACCAATATCGTGGCGCTGAGACTAATCCAGTACATTCCCGCTCCAACAGCCAGCCCGATTCCGGCAGTCGCCCATAGTCCGGCGGCTGTTGTCAGTCCGCGAACGGTCTCACGCTGGAAAATAATCATTCCGGCGCCGATAAATCCGATCCCGCTGACTACTTGAGCCGCTACCCGGCTTGGGTCCAAGGCAATATCCTGTAAATGAAGAATATCGCCAAACCCGTATTTTGATACCACCATAATCAGGGCGCTGCCCAGCGCCACCAAAAAATGAGTGCGGATTCCGGCTTCCTTTTTTTTACTGGTCCGTTCAAAACCAATGACCGCGCCAAAAGTTCCGGCAAGCAAAAGCCTTAAAAATATTTCCCAGTTCATTTTTTCTCCAACCCAAACTCAACAATTACCGGTTAGACTGAACCTCATGTCAAAACTTGATCATTTCCAGAGCCTTGGAAACGGCCTCTCCAAATTCAGGAGTTTCCTTGATATCATGGATACTCCTGGGCTTTTGAGGGGGCTCTCGATGGTCCTTTATCGTCAAGGCCAGCCATTGGACATCCTGCCACTGGTTAAATTTATACCCTACATGCGGATATAACCCCTCGGGTCTGAAGCCTAAAGATTGGTGAAAATTAAGGCTGCCTTGATTGGCTCCGGTAATAACGGCATAAACATTATAAAATCCCTGTAATTTCAGCAATTCGAATAAGCAACCGTATAAAGCCGTTCCGATCTTTTTGCCGTGAAAATCCGGATGAACATACACCGAAGCATCCACCGACCAATCGTAGGCAGCGCGCTCGCTAAATTTGGAAGCATAAGCATAGCCGACAATCCGACCGCCCATTTCGCAAACCAGCCAGGGATATTTTCGGGAAATATCGGTGATCCGGCTGGAAAACTCATCCTGAGTCGGCGCCTCATATTCAAAAGTGATAACGGTATTCTTTACAAATGGCGCATAAATATCCAATAAAGCCTCACTATCCTCCGGCGTAGCCAGGCGGATGTTTTTATCTTCCCACATTTTGAGTGGCTCCCCTTATTTTCTTTGTCGAAACAAACTCCCGCTTCTGTGCTCCCATCCTCCACATCCAAATCATCTCACCGAACTTGTCCGTTATCGACCCGATCAGCGGTAACAATAACAACCTTTCTTGAACATCCCCCAAAGAGTCCGCTCTTATTTAGACGCGTTACCGGGTTTCTATATTTCATCCCGGGACATTCTTTTCCATCATACAAACCGTAAACGGCAAATGACTAAATTTTTTCAAGGCCGTTTCCGTAAAACCGTAATCCAGGTACCATTTTTTCAAGATTGCATTTTCATTGATAATCCCTATCGAAACCGTGACGCCTTGCTCTTTTTTAACATAGTCAAATACAAAATCCATCAGTTGTTTCCCAAGCCCGCCATGTCTGAACTGCGGCAATACCGCCAATCTTTCCATATAAAACAAAGATTCGCCCGCCCTTTCAACCGCTACAAAACCGACCTGGATCTCATCGTTGTTATACAATCCGAAAAATCTGATTCCTTTTTCTCTCATCGCTTTCAAATTCCCGATATTCGTGAAAGCCGGATTGGTGGGGCAATTGGTTTCCGTTAGATTCAGTTCTTTTGCGACTGTGTCAAAAGCTTCCCGGATAACCTGCGCGCTTTGAGCAAGTTCTTTTTCATCGTCAATCTCCCGGATCATGTTTTTATCCCTCTTTCCAAGGCAAATAACTATTTTGCCTCCCAGTACATCTTGTTCGCTTCAAATTTATATTCCGCTTTTCCTTCATTATACAAATACGACAAAAACGAGCGTATCGTATTCCCAACCAAAGCGTACTGCCCAAAATTCAATTCAATTCCATATTGAGTCGCCATTTCACCTAAAATATCCTCAAAGACTTTTTTCCCGGCTATGGTCTTTAGCAATTTTTCTTCGATATCCTTCGCCTTTTGAATATTGGTCTCCGCCAAATCCAGGATTTTGGTTTGGACTTCGCCATGACTGGGTACATAATACTCGGCTTCGATGGTTTTGATTGTCTCCAGGCTATTCCTAAATGCTTTAACATCATAAATGTAAGGGATTTTATACTTGTCCAAAATGTTAAAACCAAAGAGGCTGTCTCCCAAATAAAAGACCTTATCCTTGGTTAATACTCCCAGCTGGTCGAAATAGTGCCCCGGTAAAGCAATGAATTGCACATCTTCATCCCCAGTTGTGTTATCCACAATCCTGGTGACCCGCGAGGGCTTGGCTTCAAAAAACTTGGTTTGCAAATCCTTGAAAGGATATCCGCCCCATAAAAAGCTGCTCTCAATGGTCGGGGTATTGATAAACGCCGATTCTCCCCGGCTGGCCCAAATCTCGCAATTTGTCGTCCGTTGCAAGTAATCGTTGCCCCCGATGTGATCGGCGTTGGAGTGGGTATTGATAATTCCCTTCAGCGTCCAACCATTTTCCTGAAGGATTTTTAATATTTTCCGGCCCGCTTCTTTATCGTTGCCGCTGTCAATCAAAAAAACGCCTTCCGCTTTTTCGACGAGGCCGATATTGGTAGGCCCGGGAATCAGCCAGGAACGGTTGCCCAATTGCACGGTTGTAATGTTCATTGTATCCTTCTTCATGGAATATTATTTTCCAATACTTTGGTGTGATGATACCCTATCGATGGTGTCAATTCCTTTCGTTCTCAAACTGGTCCCGGCTTAGTTCATAACACGGGTGATGGAGGCCTGTCGGCGGGTAATAACGGTCGCCTATGTATTGAAAACCCAAGCGTAAGAGGATCTTCTTTGAATTGGCATTCTGAGGATGGTGTCCCGCAAATAGTTTTTTCACCTTCAACGTTTTAAAAGCATACCCGGTAACGCATTCAGCTGCTTCACTCCCATACCCGCTCCTCCAGTATGGGGGACAAAGATGATAACCCAGTTCTCGAACACCGCTTTCATCCCCGGAGCATGGCCGTAAACCGCAACAGCCGATGAATTCCAGGCTGTCCTTTAAAAATACCGGCCAGTATTGAAGCCCGTATTGTTCTTGATGATTCATTTCCGTGCGCAGGCGTTCCGCAATCTGATTTTCATCAAAAGGGCCTCCGAGAAATTGGGTTACCTGACAATCGCCCCACAGGCCTCTGGCCAGATTAATATCATCATGAGTCCATGGCCTGAATTTCAACCTGCCGGAATCCAAAAAGAATGCTTCTTTCAAAATTCATCAACCTTCCTGAAGTCCTTCGTTTTTCATTTCAAACCCACCGCCGGCAGTTTTTCCAGCGATTCCGCAACTTTTTCGGCGGGATAATCGTAATCCTCAATCTTTCCGGCCAAATAAAGGTCATAGGCTCCGAGGTCAAAATGGCCGTGCCCGCTCAGTCCGAACAAGATGGTTTTCTCCTCCTTGGCTTCCCGGCAATGTTCGGCTTCCCTGACGGCCGCGCAGATGGCATGGGCCGATTCGGGAGCGGGGAGGATGCCTTCCGTTTTCGAAAACAGAGCGGCAGCCTGAAAAACATCCGTCTGATCAACAGCCAAGGCCTCGATCAGTCCATCCCGGAGCAACTGGCTAACCAACGGCGAATCGCCGTGATAACGCAGTCCGCCGGCATGAATCCCGGCCGGCATAAAATCATGGCCTAACGTATACATCATCATAATCGGGGTCAACTTGGCGGTGTCGCCGTAATCATACGCATAGGCCCCCTTGGTCAGTGTCGGGCAAGCCGTGGGTTCAACCGCCACGATTTTAATATTCTTCCCGTTTATCTTATCGGGAATAAACGGAAAGCTCAAACCGGCAAAATTACTCCCCCCGCCGCAACTGGCCAAAATGACATCTGGATAATCGCCGACCTTGGCAAGCTGCATTCTAGCCTCCTGCCCAATCACCGTCTGATGCAGGCAGACATGATTTAAAACACTGCCTAGGGCATAATGGGTATCGGAATGAGTCACTGCATCTTCCACCGCTTCACTGATGGCCGCTCCCAAACTTCCGGGCGAATCCGGATCCTCATCCAAAAGCCGACGTCCGGCTTGGGTCCGGTGGCTGGGACTGGCGAAAACTTCCGACCCCCACATTTGCATCAGAGAACGCCGGTAGGGCTTCTGCTCATAACTGACCTTCACCATATAGACGGTGCACGCTAATCCGAACATCGTACAGGCAAGGCTAAGGGCGCTGCCCCATTGGCCGGCCCCGGTTTCAGTCGCCAGTCTCTTGATGCCGGCTTTTTTATTATAATAAGCTTGGGGAATCGCAGTATTGGGTTTATGGCTGCCGGCTGGGCTGACACCCTCGTACTTATAATAAATCCTGGCCGGTGTCTTTAAAGCTTGTTCCAAACGGTAAGCCCGGAACAAAGGGGAAGGACGCCACAGGTTGTAAATGTCCAGCACTTCTTCGGGAATGGGAATCCACCGTTCCCTGCTGACTTCCTGCAAGATTAAGTCCATCGGAAAGATCGGAAGCAAATCATCGGGGGTCAAGGGTTTATTCGTTTGGGGACTGAGCCCCGGGGCCGGCAGATGAGGCATATCCGCCTGAACGTTATACCACTGTTTGGGTATTTCTTTTTCATCCAGCAAAATCTTGGTAGGCCCCTGTCCATTACCTTTCATCTCAACACACTCTCCTCTACTTATACTTATCTTTACTCTGCTCGCCATATATATCTCATCTTATTCAAAACTTTTTTCATCCATGTTCATGACCGGATCCACCTAAAGACGCCGCCAAACAAGAGGAAACTACAGCCTCATCAATTCATTCCATATTCCTTCGTCGACCGGTATTCCCAGCTCCATATTTTCTTGTCGGGTTTTGGCTGTAAGTTCGCCGGGAAAATAAATCCCTCCCTCCTCCGTGAGAAGTTCCCCGTTTTTTAATTGGGCAATGGTTTGGGTGATCGTCCGGTCCACAAATTCTTCCCCGCCGGCTATATAAGGATCAATCGCCATAAAGATTTGACTGCATCCCCCGCAACTCCCTTGGGCCAATTGGTCAATTCCACAGGTCGCTAAACCGTTGGACAGGATTGCAGCCACTAAATCCAACATAATGGCAAGACCCGAGCCCTTCCAATAGCCGGCAGGCAGCAGCCTCCTTGATTCTTCAATCTGCCCCGGGTCGGTGGTTAGGTTGCCTTCCCGGTCAAATCCCCCCGGGAAAGGCAGGGATTGATTTTTCAACCTTGTCACTTGCAATTTTCCATAAGAATACTGGGACATCGCCATATCCAGCACAACATGGCCTTCTTTTCGCGGAACCGCTATACACAACGGGTTATTGCCAAGATTGGGCTTCTTGGCCCCCCAAGCGGGCATGCAGGATTCCGTATTGGTCCAACAAATCCCAATATAGCCCCTATTTGCCGCTTCCCAGGCGTAGGTTCCCCCACGCATCCAATGGGTGGTATTTCTCAAGGCAATAACCCCGATACCGTGTTCTTGGGCCACATCCACCCCGCGGTTCATCGCAAACAAAGCATTTAGCACACCCGGGCCCAGATTTCCATCATAGTTTTCAAAAACACCGGATTTCATTAACAAGGCGGGTTCGGCATCGACGTCAACGAATCCCCTCTGAATATGGTCGACAAACCGGGCCACACGGTTTAATCCGTGGGAATATACCCCATCTCTGCTTGACTGGGCATGGACTTCGGCGCAAATCTCAGCTTTTTCCGCACTCATGCCATTTTTGATCAAAACCCGTTTAATCTCCGCCTTCAGAGTCTCAAAGGGAACTCGCATCTCCTGGCTTCCTCTCCGCTGTTTTTATGGCTGTATTCACATGTTCTGTATTTTAAGCCAAAACCCCCAATCCAGATGTTCATCGAAAAAGGGGGCTAAAGTAAATTTATCTGCCATATGAATCCAAAATCCAAGCTTAAGCCCGGATATCGACCTTAGCGCCAACCGAAGAGTGCGTATAAGATACCCCTCTGGCAGAGTAACGTTTATGAGGGATAGGAGTTGCCTTCGATTTTTCATGGGACTTCAGATGCTTTTTGGCGGTTTCTTCCGATCTTTTCTTTTCCCCGGTCTTGACTTTGGCTTTTGAAGCAGTCTTCGCTTGCGAATTTTGCGGTTGTTGATTCTTCTTCCGGAGAATATCATTGCTGGGGAATTTAAAATCGGAACGGCGAACCGTATTCATATCTCCACCCCATTGCCATCACTTCATAATTTCCGCAAAAACATACGATCAATATCAATGCAGCAGTCAATTTTACCAAAAAGAGTTAATATTAAGCTAATTTTACCATGGCCGTACCTAAAAGTCCATGGTTCGAATATTTCCTTCAACGCCTCTCCCAACATGCCGATCCTATCCGTTTTTATTTCTGATGAAGCACCGTATTCAAAACTTCAATCAATTCGTCGATTTTATACGGTTTGGCCACATAACCGCAAAAACCGTATTCCCTATAATCAGACATCACCGGATCATTGGCATAGCCGCTGGAGATGATGGCCTTCACCCGGGGATCGATCCCCTTAAGCAACTCCATCGTTTCCAGGCCGCCCATCCCGCCCGGCACCGTTAAATCCATGATGATCACATCATAGCGCTCTCCGGCGGATATCGCCTGCCGGTAAAGGTCGATGGTTTCATCGCCGTCTTTGGCAATGGTAATCCGGTATCCGTAATAAGCCAGCATATCGCCGATAACTTGACGGATAACCTCATCGTCGTCCATGAAGAGAATTTTATATTCTCCCATAGCTGCAACCTCCGGTGATACTTCCGGAACGACCGCCTCTCCCGCCAAGGCCGGGAGATAAATATAAAAAGTAGCGCCCATTCCCGCCATTGACTCTGCCTCGATATAACCGTTATGTCTTTTGATAATCGAATAGGAAGTCGATAAACCAAGGCCATTGCCCACTTCCTTTGTGGTAAAAAAGGGATCGAAAATTTTATCCATAATATCCGCAGGTATCCCGCAACCGGAATCCTTCACGCTTAATTTGACGTAACATCCGGGGTTATATTTACTTTCGGCGGATAAAACAACGTTTTCAAAGGTGATTTCTAAAAAACCGCCCAGCGGCATCGCTTGTACGGCGTTGATCGTTACATTGTTGATCACTTGAGTGATTTGTCCTTCATCGATCTCCATCACCCAAGGATTTTCCAGGAAATAAAACTTGGCTTTAACTTTCGATCCCCGTAAAGCAAACTCGACGGCTTCAACGATCAATTCCAAGATGGAAACGGTCTTTTTAACCGGCGCTCCTCCCTTGGCAAAAGTCAGCAACTGCCGGGTGAGCTGGCTCGCTTTCCGGGTCGTTTCAATGGTTTCATCCAAATATTTGGTGATATCTTCCCGGCATCTCAGTTTAAGCGCAGCCAACTGCAAATTGGCTAAAATCACCGCCAAGATGTTATTAAAATCATGGGCGATTCCGCCGGCCAAAATACCGAGGGAGTCCAGTTTCTGCATGCGAATCGTCTCCGCTTCCATTTGTTTTTCCAGTGTAATGTCGCGGATCGTTTCAATCACCCCGGTGACTTCTCCCAGTTCGTCCCGAATCGGCGTTGCTTTCAAGTCAAGCAGCACGTTTTCTCTTTGATTGAGGACCGGTAATAAAATTTGCCGGACCACTGTCTCTCCCGCGTGATCCTTTGCCGATTTCAACCCAAATGAAATCCCTTTAAAAATATCATCAATCAACGATCCCTGATGAGCCTCGCTAAAAATACCCTGATAGGAATCGGTTCCAACAATGTCGCCTTTGGATACGCCGGTCAGCAATTCAAGGGCGCGGTTCCAGGCAATCACCTTCCGGTTTTGATCAACCACAAACGTTCCATCCGGTAGAAATTCAATAATCTGTTGCATTTGATTGGCCAGAGCCGCTTTGGTCGTGGCCTCTTTTAATTCGGTGATGTCGCTGAGAATCAACACTCCGGCGGCAATTTTACCCTCACGGTCCAAAATAGGCGCGGAATTACAAATAACCGCCATCCATGAGCCGTCTTGCCGTTGGCACAAAATTTCCTCGGTGGCGACCGTTTCACCCCGTGTAACGGATCGGACGATCGGTAATTCCGCATGAAGGTAAGGCCGTCCATCGGGGTGAACAAATTTTCCGGGCCAGTTTTGTTCGTCTATTTTCATACCTGCAGCGGGAACCCGCCATATTTCGGTATATTTCCTGTTTGTCAACATTGTTTTTTGGGAAAAGGCGTCAAATATAATAACTCCGCAGGGCATTTGCTCCAATACCGCTTCCAGCCGGGCTTGCTCTTGTTCCAATTGCCGGATTAATATTTCCCTTTCCGTAATATCGCGGATCGTCATCACGGCCATGGGTGGCGCATCGGTGGCTCCCTTGATTAAACAGCCGTTGAAACATAAATATCGCATCTCTCCGGTGCTGATGGAAAAGACGGCCAATTCGAAATTGTGCAGGATTTCTCTGCACATTATCAGGTTGGAAGGCCAAGCCGTTATGGGAAGCTCATTGCCTGCCAGGTCGAACAATTTGAACTCTACCCGGATTTGATCCAACTGAACCGGAGAACTCCGGCGGTCATTATATCCCATTAATTTCAGCGCGGCGTTGTTTTGGATTAATATTTCGCCGTTGAGGTAGAAAATAACAACCCCGTCGCTCATACTTTCGATAATGGTTTCCAATTGATGCAAATGTTGTCCGGCTTGACGGGCGTATTCCTCGATCTTTTTCCGGCTGATGATCTTTTCGCTAATGTCATAAACAATAAGCAACAAATCGGGCAGGCCGGTTTGCGCGCCTACCGGTAAAATACTACAGTTCCAATAATTTTCTTTCTGCTGAAGCAAATTATCGCGCAAAGGGGTCCGGCTGGATGAAACTTCATGTATCTTGGCCAGCCAATCATCCTTTTGATCGGGGAAGATGGATTCTTCAAAGGATAGCCCATTGAAAGAAGGCAACGGCAGTTTCAAAAAAGTCGCAAAGGATTGGTTAACCCATTTATAAGTCAAGGTCGCACCGTCAAGAATTGCCAATCCAGCCAGGGCATTCTCGTTAACCTCGCTCAAAAGCCTTATTTTATTCTCCAAATCCCGGGTGAAAATCCTTATTTTGTCATCATTTTGCTTGTATTCGGTGACATCCCTGAGCACCACTTCCCAGCCGAAAAAAGAAGCTTCGTTTCCCCACACCGGGCCAACCGTAACTTTCCAATAAATCATCCCCGGCCCATCTTGGTTTTCGAAACAAAATGGCTTTAAATCGACGGTAACAGGGGGTCCCTTGATACAGGCCTTTTGACAAAGGGGATCCATTTGCCCCGGCCAGCCGGGAATCAGTTCTTCCATCGAATGCCCCAATACTTTTTCCAGTGGGGTTTTGACCATCTGCGCCAGCCGTTCATTGGCGTAACGGACTTTACAATCCGGGGTCAGGTATGCCAGACCGTCTATACTGGAGGTATATAACGCAGCAATCAGAGCGTTTGACTCTTCCTCTGAAAAACCAACCGGAACTCCGTTTATCATGGCCATTGTAAACACCTCTCCCTGGTCTTCCGGAATCAGGAAACACTTTCTGCTTGGATATCAATTTTATCATATCATTCCACATATATCCATAAATCCCTGCTCCATACAATCATAAGATTTACCCGCCCAAACGCCAACATCTCTTTCAGGTCCTTTCAGGGGAAAGGTCAGCTAAACTGCTCCCCTATCGACTCTCCCCTTCAGGAACTCGGTCGGTAAAAGATGTTCGGTAGCATTTCCCCTCCCTTTGACCGCTGGCCTGTTTCAAATGCTAAAGGGAGGGGAAGATCGATAGGCTGCAACAACCGGCCGCATTTCTTTTCAGGCATGCTTTAGGCCAATTGCAACAAAAGTCGCTCTTTGAAATGTTTCATGGCTTGATTCTTCCATCAAGCCGCGGGTAAAGCAGGCACGCGCACGTGATCTCCACCGGAAAAACCCGCCAAAAAAAACGCCCCGGTCTCTAACCGCAGCGTTTGGTTTCGTCATTCCTTCTTCCTCGCGATTCCTACGGAGGGAGATTGATCAACGAAATTTTGGATGGTCGCATTTGGGATCGTAGGGGCGTATTGCAACACGCCCCTACCCCATACCATATGATTTTTTTCTTTCATAAATGATTGTTTTTTTTCGAAAATGATCCTTTCTTTTCGGAAAAAATCCTTTTTCCCGTTCATTCAATCGTTTGAATGACCGAAAGGATCGATTTTGTCGTCTGAAGGACCGAGGGGGTCACCCAAAGGATCATTTCCGTAACCGAATCGATCCATTCTTCCCATAAAAAGTCCTTTTTGTCGTTCAAAAGGTCGATCCAACTCCAAAAAAGACGCTTTTCCCCCTCCGATCGGTCCCTTTTTCTCCAAAAACGATCCTTTCCGTGACAAAAATGATCCTTTCTCCCGTTGAAAGCATCCTTTCCGTAACGGAAAGGATCCCTTGACTCATTCAAAGGATGCTTTCCGCCCCTCAAAGGATTCTTTCCGCGGTAAAAATGATTCTTTCTGTGATTCAGAGGACCGAGCCGCTCACCCAAATGATTTATTTCATTCCCCGAATCAACGCTCTCAGCTTTTCCACATCCTCCGGCTCGTTGATCTCCGCCGAGTCAAACTCACTCTCCACCACTTTGATCCGGTAACCGTTTTCAAGCGCCCGGAGTTGTTCCAGCTTTTCATATTGCTCCAGATAACTTGGTTTCAGACTGGAGTATTGCACTAAAAATTTTTTCCGGTAGGCATAAAGACCCAAATGTTTGTAATAGGGCACTTTTAATAAATCAACGCCTTGGGGGTCCCGGACATAGGGAATGGGCAGCCTGGAAAAATAAATCGCCAACCCGTTACAGTCGCTGATTACCTTGACGCAGGCCGGATTGTTGATATCATCCGGATCGGTAATCCGGAAAGACATGGTGCTCATCACCAACGACTTCTCTTCGACCAGGGGGCGGATTAAATTATCAATCGTTTCCCCGTCGATCAACGGCTGGTCGCCCTGAATGTTGACCACCACATCCTCGTCAGCGAAACCCCGTTTTTGGGCCACTTCGGCAATACGATCCGTCCCGGATTGATGATCCGGCGAGGTCATCTCCACATCACCGCCGAACCGTTTCACTTCATCATAAATCCGCTCGTCATCCGTGGCCACGATTACGGATTCCAATAATTTAGCCCGCTTTGAACATCCATAAACCCGTTCAATCATGGTCTGCCCGCAAAGATCCACCAATGGTTTACCCGCCAAGCGCGACGAACCGTAGCGTGATGGTATGACTCCGATAATTTTCATGATTTTACTCTGTCCTTTCCGCGAATGATTGTCAGATTATTGATTACAGAAACTACTGCGAATAAAACCAACTACTCCTAACGACTACCCGGCAACCATTAACAAAACCATCATTCATACTTCCACCTTACTCCTTGCGGCGTATCCTCCAATACAATCCCCTTAGCCTTCAATTCATCCCGAATCTGGTCGGCCAAAGCCCAGTTTTTGTCCTTTTTGGCCTGAACCCGCCTGGCTATCATCTCTTCAATCGCCGCGGCGTCAACTACGGCGCCGGCCGGGGAATCCACGGGAGCATGATTGCTTTCTTCGCCCAACAGCCCCAAAATCCCCGCCAGTTCCAGCAAGCGATCCAGAGCATCCCGGATCAGCTTTTGGGTTCCCTGATTCAATTGGAAATCCGCACTTTGAGTCCACCGGTTGACTTCCCGGACCAGGTCGTAGAGGCTGGCTAAAGCTTGCGGCGTGTTGAAGTCATCTTCCATAGCCCGGATAAAATCGGTTTGCGTTTGTTCAACCCATTTTTTAATATTTTCCGCGGCACTCTCAGGCGCCGAACCAGAGACCGCCGGCTGTTTCAATAAGTGCTCCCAATTGAATTTAGCATTTTCCAAACGTTCAAGCCCTTTGGCCGCAGTAGTCAACTCTTCTTCGCCAAAACTGATCGGATTGCGATAGTGGGTTCCGACAAACCAAAAGCGCACCACTTTCGGGGGGAACTTGCTTCGAACATCCCGAATCGTTGAAAAATTCCCTACCGATTTGCCCATTCTTTCCCCGCCGACCGTAATGAAGGCGTTGTGAAGCCAATATTTTACAAATTCTTTTCCGGCATAGGCTTCTGACTGGGCAATTTCATTTTCATGATGGGGAAAAACCAGGTCTTCACCGCCGCCATGCATATCAAAACCGGCCCCCAGGTATTTCAGGGACATGGCCGAACACTCAATATGCCAGCCGGGACGACCCGCGCCCCACGGAGAGGGCCAGGATATCTCTCCGGGCTTAGCTGATTTCCAAAGGGCGAAATCCATCGGATCCTGTTTGGCCTCATTCACTTCAACCCTGGCGCCGGCCTGTAAATCTTCCAGAGCCCGGCCCGAAAGTTTGCCATACTCCTTAAAGCTGCTCACCGAATAATAAACGTCGCCATTTAAAACATAAGCATGGCCTTTTTGAATCAAAACTTCTATCATTTCAACAATTTCCCGGATGTGCTCGGACACCTTGGGGTAACGGTCGGCCGGCATTACTCCCAGCGCTTGCAAATCCTCAAGATATACTTTGGCAAATTCCTCGGAAAGTTGCAAAGGTTCACGATTTTGTTGTTTGGCGCGGTTAATGATTTTATCGTCCACATCGGTAAAATTCTGAATATAGTTGACCTGATAGCCCCGGTACTTCAGAAAACGGCGAACACAGTCCCAAAATACGGGCGGCCTTGCATTCCCGATGTGCGCAAAATCATAAGGGGTTACACCACAGGAATAAATGCTGACCTTACCCGGTTCCCGCGGCGCAAATTCTTCTTTTTTACGGGTTAACGTGTTATATACTTTCAATACTGAACTACCTCCTGTTTCTGAAACTTGGGTTTCAATTTTTCTCCTGTGCCTCTGTGGCCGATGATTCATTTGCCACAGAGACACAGAGTTTAAACCACTTTCTTGTTCAATAAAACTTTATGTTTTTCATAAACCCTAGCATGAAAGGAAATCATGATTTCGGGTATCCATTTTTCCCTTCCAGTTCTTCAATCCGGTTCTCAAGTTCATTGATCTTATGCTGCATACATTCAATCATTTTGGCTACCGGGTCGAGAATCGGCTGGAGCATATCGATATCGTTCTTCACCCGGATACCGTCCTGGACGACTACCCGGCCAGGGACCCCAACAACTGTCGTGTTAGGCGGGACATTCTGCAACACAACGGCGCCGGCCCCGATTTTGGCATTATCGCCGACTTGGATCGAACCCAGCACTTTCGCGCCGGTTGAAACCATCACGCCGTTACCGATGGTGGGATGGCGTTTGCCTTTTTCCTTGCCGGTTCCGCCCAAAGTTACCCCCTGAAAGAGAGTCACATCATCGCCGATTTCAGCGGTTTCGCCGATAACGACTCCCGTACCGTGGTCAATAAAAAAACGTCTGCCGATTTTAGCGCCCGGATGAATCTCAATTCCCGTGAAAAACCGGCTGATTTGAGAGATAAGGCGGGCAAGTAAAAAATGGCGATGGCAATGAAGATAGTGTGCCATCCGATGCGCTATTAAAGCATGGATTCCCGGGTAACAAAGCAGAACTTCCAGCCACGACTGGGCTGCCGGATCCCGTTCAAAGACCGTTTGAATGTCCTCTTTAATGTGCTTTACCATCGCACTTTCCTTTCTACTTAGAAAATACTCTTGCCCAAATGCTTCTACCCTTCCCCTAAAAACGCTAAGCGTTTTAAGGGAATTCGTTGGAATTGCAGGCCAAAAGGCTGTAGCATGCCAACGAGGGCCAATAATAGACCCGAAAGTTGGGCGAATACCCTTTAAGGGCTAGGGTCGGGTTTAGGCTCATTTTCATCCTTTCCCGTGCCCCACCAAGCCGGGGGTGAGTGACTGCCGTTTAAGAAAATAAAAAACCTCCATCCCTTTTTCAGAGACGAAGGTTATTTCGCGGTTCCACTCTGCTTGGATAAATCCAAATGAACTTACCCCAACTCTAAAACAGCTGTAACGGGCCACCCGTGCGAAGTTTTGCTTCGCCGCTCCGGGGCGCATCATTCACCGCCGATAGGTAGTCGCACCTCCCTACCCTCTCTGAGAACGGGCCTGTGAATTTGGTTCCCCATCAACGTTTTAAAAACGGCTTATCGATTTTGCATCGCAAGCAACGTTCTTTATTCTCTTATATTATATAAAAATGGTTCCCCAAAAGTCAATCCAATCCCCGGAAATTAATTGGCCTCTCCGAAAGTGTAAACGATGGCCTTTAGCTGGCGGTTGGCATTTAGCCCTTGACTTCCCGCGATTCATCGAGTAGCTTTCAACAATCAACGCCGGTTTAATTCGCTCCAAAATTCGGGCATTTCAGCCTGAATGAAAGCAACCAGCTCATGATCGCCGATGACTGTTTCACGGCCTCTGGCATATTGCTGATCCACCCAATCCTTTACTTTCAAAAGCCGAGGATCGCGCTTTTCCAATTTACGGTCTTCCCGGAGATTAAAATAACTATTCACCCAGTGAGCGATGCCCGCTGCCCCGGAGTGTTCATTCACAGCCACAACCACTTTCCGGTTCAATAATTTCTCGGTATTGAAAATATTATAGATTTCTTCATCCTTTAACAGTCCGTCAGCATGAATTCCGGAACGGGTAAAATTAAACTCCTTACCAACCAGGGGCGTCATGAGGGGGACCTGATAACCGATTTCTCTGGAATAATACTCGGCGATTTCCGTGATGACCGTTGTGTCCATATCATCCAATGTGCCCCGTAAAGACGCGTATTCAAAAACCATCGCTTCCAATGGACAGTTCCCGGTTCGTTCGCCAATCCCCAATAAAGTGGTATTTACACCTGCGCATCCATAAAGCCACGCCGTTCCGGCATTGGATACCGCTTTATAAAAATCGTTATGGCCGTGCCATTCCAGTTGTTCGCTGGGAACGCCCGCATGATGCCACAAACCGTAAATAATCCCCGGAACACTCCGCGGCAAAGCGACACCGGGATACCCCACTCCAAATCCCAAGGTGTCACACGCCCGGACCTTAATTGGAATTTTGGTCTCTTCCTGTAATTTCATCAATTCCAATACAAAAGGCACCACAAAACCGTAAAAATCGGCCCGGGTAATATCCTCCAAATGAACCCGGGGAATTACGCCGATCTCCAAGGCGCTTTTCACAATGGATAAAAATTGTTCCATCGCCTGTCTCCGGGTCATTTTGAGCTTTTTAAAGATGTGATAATCGGAACAACTGGCTAAAATACCGGTTTCTTTTAATCCCATCTCTTTGACCAACTGAAAATCTTCCTTAACGGCCCGGATCCATCCGGTAATCTCCGGATATTTGTAACCCAGCTCCATACATTTGGTAAGGGCTTCCTTATCTTTGGCGCTATACAAAAAGAACTCGGTTTGACGAATAATCCCTTTCGGACCGCCCAAACGGCTCATTAACTTAAATATATCGACAATTTGCTTAACTGTATAAGGTTCACGGGCCTGCTGCCCATCCCGGAAGGTTGAATCGGTAATCCAGAGTTCTTCCGGGGGACGCATGGGAACATGCCGGTGATTAAAAGGAACTTTCGGCACCTCCTCATAATTGAACAAATAACGATACAAATGGGGTTCTGAAACATCCTGCAACGAATAGATATATTCTGTTTGTTCGAGGGTGTTACTGCCTTTATTAAACTTTAACATCAAACTCACCTCTACCCAATTTAAATTGGATTATTTTATTCAACATCATCTCGAACAATCCTTTCTGGAGAACCTATGAATAATGTATACATATAAATCCTTACTTTTAGCACTGGAAAACCAATTTACGAGAAATATAATATTCCCAAGGTTTGTCTGTGAATTAATATTTACAGGCCTGCATTTTTATTAATTCGCCGAACCCCTTTGGCGAAATGATAATAAAAAATAAAACCCGTCGATAGACGGGTTCTCTTTTTATTTCGTAGTTCTTCTTTTTCTTGCTGCCTCTGACTTTTTCTTTCTTTTTACACTCGGCTTTTCATAATGCTCGCGTTTTCTAACCTCAGCCAAAATGCCGGAAACCTGGCATTGTCTTTTAAAACGCCGTAGCGCGCTATCTAAAGTTTCATTTTTACCAATCTTAACTTCAGCCACATATTTCCCTCCCCTCCACTGCTACCTACCTCGTGACCCCGACCGCAGTGTCCGGTTCGAATATAACATCACATTCAAATATTATACTATATATGCTTAAATACTGTCAACCATTAGCCGGGTGGCCATGCAAGTTTTCGACCGGCCACAATATGCCAATGAAGGTGCGGTACAGCTTCACCAGCATCACTTCCATAATTCACGACAACCCGGAAACCATTTTCCCGTAATCCAATATTCTGCGTAACATCTTGAATTCCTTTAATGATAGCCCCACCAAGATTTTCTTCCAGTATCTTCGGATCACAAATATTATCAACATGACGTTTTGGAATCACCAACAAATGAAACGGGGCGGCCGGAGCAATATCTTTGATGATCATGATCTGGTCATTTTCCAAAACGACTTGACTGGGTATTTCTTTTTGAATAATTTTACAAAAAATGCAGTCTGCCATCTTCCTTTACTCCTTTTTTGCTCATTTCGACTTATTTTTCTAAAATCCTGCTTTTCTTATCATAAACTGCCTAATAAATGATCATTTTTTTGATTATCAATCATTACGGTTTGAAGTTTATTCTTCAGATCCTCCGCAGTACCCACAATGACTCTCAAATATTCGCCCGATAACCCCATCCACCCTTCAGCGGTTTTCTCCTCAAAAAGAACCTCTACACTCTTACCTAAGAAAAGACGGGAAAATGAAGTTGCCGAGTTCAAAGCAATTTCTTGAATCCTCCGGCTCCGTTCCTCCTGAATTTTTTTTGCAACTTTACCCGGCATTGTCGCCGCCGGTGTTCCGCTACGGGGTGAAAATCGAAATACATGGACCCGGCTGAACCCTTGTTCTTCAACGAAACGGCAAGTGTTCTCAAAATCCTGGTCGTTTTCCCCGGGAAATCCGACGATTAAATCGGTACCCAATGCAATCATGGGATTTTGTTCCCGCGCTCTGTGAAGTAACTCACTGTAGTATGAGAGAGCATAATTGCGGCCCATTTTTTCAAGGATTCGATCGCTGCCGCTCTGTAAAGGAATATGTAAATGCTGACAGATCTTCTCTTCCCCTGTGATTAAATTCAGAAGTTCTCCGGTTACATCCTTGGGCTCCAGTGAACCCAAACGAATCCTGTATTCGCCTTCCGTTTTCAACAATTGCTTCAATAGCTCATCCAAACGGATATTTAAATCTTTTCCATAATGTCCCAAATGAATACCGGTAAGCACAATTTCGTGGAATCCTTTTTCAACAAGTACCCGGAAGTTATTCATTACTTCTTCCATTGGCATACTGCGGACTCTTCCTCTCGCGTAAGGCACAATACAATAAGAACAGAACTCGTTACAGCCGTCTTCAATTTTTAAGGTTGCCCGGGTACGTTCAAGGGGATTATAAACCGGCAAATCCTGCCACTTGTTGATGCCGGTAATATCCGTGACATTCATCTGATTTTCACCAAATTTTAAATAATCACCGACCAACTGGACCAAACGCGGACGGTCCGCCAAACCCACCACCAAATGGACGCCGGGGATTCCGACGATTTCCGTTGGGGAAGTTTGGGCATAACAACCTGTAACGACCACCAAAGCTTCGGGATTCAGTTCCATCCCTTTCCGTATGATTTGGCGGGACTTTTGTTCACTAATCTTTGTTACAGCGCAGGTGTTTATGATATAAACATCAGCCCCCGCTTCAAAGGGAACAATTTCATGACCATGACCCCGGAAAAGTTCAGCTATGGCCTGACTATCATTTTGATTTACTTTACAACCCAAAGTATGAAAAGCAATCTTCATTATTTTCTCCGAAATATAGGATCTTCCGCCGCAAATGGGGAATCCACCAAGACCAGTATCAGCGGGTAAATGATTAACAGCGACATCAAAATTAAGCCCAACGTCCAAAGGTCAAAAGACAGAATCCAAAACAGCAACATCAGAAAATTCAATATCGCCATCCCATAACCTAAGGGAATCCGGTATAACCGCGGAACTAATTTCGCAATAATCCGGCACAGACATATTTCCACGAAAGCGAGAAAAATCCAGGCTACAATTTCCCGGGAATCGGTTGCCATCGCGCCTCCGATTTTGACCCTCCACAAAAAAACCAAAGTCAAAAGAAATCCGGCAAAAGTCCACAGGGACGCCACAAATATCCGCCGCCAATTAATGACCGCAACGGCTTCAAATTGGCCCTCTCGTTCAGGATTATATGTGAAAAAGGCGCAACTTATCCAGCTACCGATGATAAAACCAAAACTCAATCCTGGAGGTATTGCCAGTGCTAAAACAAAGGAAAGAACCAGGTTGATAATGGGCGACCATCGAATCAGATATTGCAAACCGAATCCCAATATGAAAAAAATGACAGCCATGACGATTCCCGCTGAATCCATATTTTATGCCTCCTCAGCCTTTTCTCCCTGCTTGTTGTGGACTGCCCCCAAGAAAATCGATTTCCCAAGTCCCGGATCGTATGCTGTCCAGCGGCTTTCGGTATTTTGACCCCGGATTAAAGTCAAAAACTTTTGCACCTGCGCATCCATATTATCGGCATGATGAAGAATACAGGCTTCCACCGTGAGCGGTTCGATGGGAGAACCCCATTCCATAATCCCGTGATGACTGACCAAGAGATGCAACAGGCTATTTTTTAGTTGAATAAATTCTCCGTCCGCCTGCTTACTCTCTAAACTGCGTTGGAATGCCTCTTCCACCATTTGAACGCCCAGAACCAAATGGCCGATTAGTTTTCCTTCATCCGTCCCTTCAATATTCTTGTCCCATTGATAGGTTTTAACTTTACCGATGTCATGAAGCAATGCGCCGGTAATTAATAAATCCCTATCCACCAGGGGATAATATTCGGCTGCCGCCTCGCAAAGGGCGGTTACCCCCGCAGTGTGTTCCAACAGGCCGCCAATATAAGCATGGTGACGTTTTAAGGCCGCAGGCGCGACTTTGAATCGGCCGGCGAAACCTTCTTCTTCAAAGAACACCGCCAGAACTTTCCGCAGTATCGGATTACGGATTTCATTAACCCTGGCCGTGATAAACCGCCAATATTCGGTGAGATTACCCGGGGAGCGGGGCAGTAATTTTGAATAATCGATTTCTTCATCGGCAAGCAGCCGGAAAGCCTGAGCATTATTCCCCTCCCATTCCAATTGCAGCTGTTCCTTAAAAACCTTGGCTTTGATATTCTTTAACTCAATTACTTTGCCGACAACCAGGCGTTGAAATAACTGTTCATCGGCATGCCATATTTTCACCGCCAATTCTCCCGTTTGGTCGCCAATTTTAAGCGCCAAATAGAAACTTCCATTTTTGGCGGTGCGAATTTGATTTTCAAGAATCAAATATTGGCCCGATACCGAACCATTACCGATTATTTCCTTAATCTCCATTGGACACAACCTTTTCCGTTTTTTTAACCGTTAAAAATCCTAAAAATTTCGCCATGGAAAACAGATCATAGGCATTATGCTCTAAAATGGGCCGCAAATATTTTCCATCCCCACTATCTAAAAAACAGTTATAAAAATGAGCAATCTCAGAGCCTGGAATATCATCATCCCGTTCCTGATTCAATAAACATTTTTCGATTGTCAACAACCGGCAATCCGGTAAAACTCCGCGGTATTTTTTCCTCGCTTGCCGTAATAAATCCAACTGCCATGAATCGAAATTCACCGCTAATTGATGATACCCCATCCTGCCTTTTAAATAGGGCAAATCAAAGCTACGCCCATTAAAACTTACTAAAATACTACTCTTCATGAGAATCTTGGAAACTTCCAGTAAAATGGCTTTTTCCTCCCCGAAATCTCTGGCCAGATACTGGCGGATTTGGCCATGGCCGTTTTCAAACTCCAGGATGCCAATTAAAAATATGGGGTGAATGTAATACAAACCTAAGGTTTCGATATCAATAAACCGAACGGTGTCGGGCTGATAAAAACTGAGCAATTGAAAATCACTGGCGCCGTATCGTGTTAAACGGACCGTATCTTTCGCCTCGATGGTCCTTATTAAATCCAGGGCAGCCCTTTGCCACCGCGGATGCCGGGTTAAATCATAAATCGTCAAATATCCTTCCTGTTTCAACCTGGCGGCAATGGCCGGCCCAACGCCATAGATTAAACACAAGTCCGTCGCCAGTTCCTGCGGACTTGGAAAATGAAACTGCACCTGTTCGGTCCGCATTTCAATCAATTCAAATAGCCCGGCTTCGTTGGAATGCTCCCGTTCTCCCAGGACTAAAAGTTCGGGGCTCAGACAATATGGCTCATTATTTTGATCCGCAAAAAATTTTATGGTCATTATCGCCGCTTCCTGCCTGATTCCTTATATTTCATTTTCCATCACGGAAAGCGTTTTCTTTTTTGGAGGTTTGATTTTCGTTCATTGGATCAACTTGATAATGGATATCCACATGGTTGCTGACTGTAAAACTTTTATCCTGAATAAAAACCGTCATCCGTTCTCCACAAACTTCTTCGCCCTCGGGCCTTTTTAAATACGCTTCGCCGATCAATTTCATCTGTTGCAGCTTATCACGATATTCAATCAAATCGGCAAAACCAATAAAATCCTTATGCTCAACCCGGCCTGGGCCACCCGTTGCAAAATCCTTGCTGTCTGAATCAAACTCCAGTCCTACCGTTGAAAGTTTAAAATGATCTTTGACAACTTTACCAGCGGAGTCTTTGGTTTCAGCCCGCTCCAAAACAACTTTGGAGCTGAAAACTCCATGCTTTTCACGATAATCATAACGCAATTCATCTCCAAGAATCATTACATCTTCATGAACAAGTCTCACCCTTTTCTTGGCAATGATGCTGTTATTTAAGGTATTGATGATAACTTCATCAGCGACAATTTCCTCTCCACTTGGCCTTTTGATCTTGGCATTGCCCAAAAAAGTCAATTCCTGTCGCTTATCGTTATACGCTATGAAATCAGCCGTTCCTCTAAAATCTTTATGCTCCGCCAAACCTTGGTTTGGAACCTGAAAATTCCTGGTATCCGATTCAAAATAAAGATTGTCGGCAGAGAGTTTCAAACTGTCCTGGGTCACATTCCCCCGGTCGTCCTTGAGCTCTTTTCGGTATAAAACAACATTTTCCAAAAAAGTGCCGGTTTTTGCTTTCAAATTGTATTCCAACCGGTCGGCGCCGATTATGACTTCCGAAGAAGTCAACTGGAGTTTATTTTTAAAAATCGCGATTTTTTTATGGAGATCAACCTCAGCTGACTCGGTGGTGATTTCATTGGAGCCTTGTTTGAGACTGACATTACCGGACAGGTAGGTGAGGTTTTTTCTATTATCTCCCCATATTTTGTCGCTTTTGACTTCTACCGGTTCGTCACCGGCTTTCACTACGCTTGCCAGTAAGCAAAAACAAACCACCAAACCTATCAGGGAGCGCCTCATGGGATAATCGTCGCTCCTTTCGGATTAATCAATTGATAGGTCTCATCTTTGGGATAAAATTGAATACCCTCCGCTGTAACACGATGATTGTTCTGGACTAAGACCACATTTCCTTCCAAATCCATTTCTTCTTTCGAAAGATTTATCTGTAACCGATTGGCTGTAATCAGCGTGTCCTTTTGATAAAGCCGGACCGCAGTTTCTGAAGTCATCATTTCTTTGCCATAATCGATAAGCGCTTCTTTCGTTTTCACCCTGCAGTCGGCGACTTTCGCTTCGAGACCGCCGCCGATATATAACATTTCGGGAATCCTCTCCCAGCGCGCCCAGGCCGCCCTGAACTCAACCCGCTCATTTTTCACCGAAAATGCAACCCCGTGGGGTATTCTTTGAAAATAAACCATATTACCATCTGCTGATTGCCACATTCTCCCGGCTTCAATCTCCCAGGATTTTTTATTCCGATCCCACCCGGTAAGTTTGGTTGTTTCCATATCGATACCGGGATCCATCGGTTTATTGGGTTGAATCTTTTGAGAAATAGCGGAACTTATATCCCACCATCCGCCCAAATGCCCCGCTATGGCAATGAAGAAGAGGATCAAGAAAGGAAATATCCGCTTGGCGATGCCATTCATTTTCTCGCTTTTCAGGGTTAACTTTTCAACGCGCATTTTACTTTTACCGCTTTCGTTCAATCATCCAAACCAGTCCGGTTCCAAGCATAAAGAAGAACATATGAGGAACCCATGCGGCTATCCAAGGTGAAATTAAACCGTTTGAACCCATTGTCCTTCCAATAACCTGCATCGTGTAATACCCCATGATAATTAAAAAACAATAAACCAAGCTTATCCAGCGTGACTGATGCCCCGTCAAAAAGGTTAAGGGGGTTGCCAAAAAAACCAACACCAGCCCAATCAAGGGATCGGCAAATTTCTGATAATAAAGAACCGTATAAATTGGAAGTTGAAGTCCACTCCGCTTATAAACACCGATTAAATGCTTTAACTCGCTAGCCCGCATTTCGTTGGGAGATTTATCATTGCCAACCAGAACACGATGATCGGTCGTCATTTTGATTTCCATCTTTTGAAAACTGACTTCCGAATTGATCACTCCTGCTTTATTCATTTCATGAACCGTGCCGTTATGCAACTCCCAAAGGCCCTTGCGCAATATTCCCGAGTCGGCGGAAATAATCCTGGGCCATCTGCCCCCAGTCCTTGCTTCAAAAATCAGAACCCCGGAAATTTTTCGTCGTCTGCGGTCCACTTGCTCCAAATACACAAACCGGTCCCGGGGGCCTTTAAAAACTACCTTCTCCTTAAATAAGGGCATGTTTTCCTGGATCGACAAACGGCGGAGTTCGGTTTGAAAACGGTGATTGGCCGCAGGAACTATTAAATCGTTCCACCAATAAGCGCCGACACAAATTAAAAAAAGACCCGCAAAAACAGGAAGCATAATCCGAAATAAAGAAGGCCCGCAGATCCGAATCGCATCCAGCTCGCGTTCACGAAGCAGTCTGCCAAGGGTTAAAATAATCCCAAACAAAGACGCTGCGGGCAACACATCCATCCAAAGCGACGGGATTTGATTCAACAGCAATTTAACCAGCAATCCCGAAGTAATACGATATCCAATAAAAAAATCGTTATAATCAAAAAAAATTTTACCGATTCCCAGGGCAGTGAAGCCTAGGCCGCAGATAAAAAACTGTTGTTGGAATTCCCTCCAAATATAACGATCAATAATTCGCACCCTATTGATAGCCCCTTGTCGGAAACTTTAAAAAAGGACGCCTGGAAGACCCAATATAAAAAAACAATAAGATATACAATATATAACCATTATCGATAATCCAACGTTTATATACGGTATACCTTCATTGATGGCGCAAGCGCATGCGAATTTCTTTGAGAATAGCCTCGTTTACCTTGACGATTTGCCTTCCAACTCTGCTATTTTTTTCTTCAATTCCTTCATCTCTTTCAACAAATCGGGCAGTCTTCCCATTGCCGCCTGAATTCGCATATCTTCGGCGTGAGGGCGGGCAGGGCTCCCGGAAACAAAGGAATTGGCTGGCAAATTGCTTATAACCATCGAACAACCGGCGGCAACCGAGTCATCACCGATCACGACATGGTCCACCACCCCTACTTTTCCGGCTAAAACCACTCGATTACCCAATTTGGAGCTACCTGCCATTCCGGCATTGCCACATAAAAGACTATCTTCCCCTACGACGCAATTATGGCCGACTTGAACCAGGTTATCGATTTTAGCGCCTCTTTTGATTAATGTTGCTCCGGTGGTGGCCCGGTCAATGGCTGAATTGGCGCCAATTTCGACATCGTCTTCAATTTTTACGGTGCCTACATGGGGAATTTTAACTTGTTTTCCTTGTATCGCCACATAACCGAAACCATCGGCCCCGATTACAGTTCCGGCATGAATTTGCACATTATTTCCAATAATACAATCCTTACGGATAACGACATTGGCATGAATGACGACATTCTCGCCAATAGTGACTCGGTCCTCAATCACTGCGCCGGGATGAATCACGGTGTTTTTACCGATGGCAACATCATCCCCCACATGTACCAGGGAGCGGATTGTGCAACCCTCTCCTTTGAAATTCTTACCAACAACCGCTCCGGGCTCGATCCCGGGTATATACTTTTGCGGCGGGTAAAAATAATTTAGAATTTGGGCAAATGCTAAACGAGGGTTGGAAACCTTTATTGCCGGTTTACTAATTTCCGTAATGTTGCCGGGTACTATCAATGCGCTGGCTTTACCCTGATTTGCCGATTCCAAAACTCTTATTGAAGTAACCAGCGTGATATCTCCGGGTCCGGCATCGTCTATTCCAGCTATCCCCTTAATTTCAACCGTATTATCGCCAATTATTTCCCCTTGAACCAACTGGGCTAATTCTTTTAAGGATGGCATTGGTTTCAAACCCCTTTTTGGTTTATTTATCTAATTTGGCAATAACATCACTGGTAATATCCATTGAGCTATAAAAGAAAACTTGCGGACTGGATACAGCTTTGATGCCTTTGGCTTTTGCTACTTGGGCGGTTATTTCCTTCACCCGCTCCACAAAAGCATTTTGCTTCTCTTCCTGGAATTTCCGGAATTCATTATTGATTTTAGCTCTTTCAACATCGGTTTTAGCCGCTGCTACCTGAGTCCTTAATTGTTCGCCTTTTTTTTGTAAATCCTTATCGATTTGTTGGCCGTAAGAACTCTCTTTAATAATTTTATTTAAATCAATGGTAGCCACTTTAAAACTAAAGGCGTTGAAAGCCCAAACCATTCCTCCCAGCAATATAATAAACCCTAGCAAAATTGCCCCCGGGATTAAAAATTTGCCTATCTGACCTTCATTTTTTGACATCTTAAAATCCTCCGTTTCAATATCCCCAATTTTAATTTTCTGTTGCCGACAGCACTCATTTATTTTTTCTTTTCCTGCCGACGAGTGTCGATTGCTTTGGTAAATTCTTCATTCTGGCTTTGATGCCACGCATCATAATTATGAGTTAAGTTTTCCTTAAATGCCGCCAAATCATTCTCTAACTGGTTATTTAATTTCTGCTTCAAATTCTCCAATTGTTGTTGGGTCTCATCGGTTCTTTGCTGCTCATAAAGGATTAAACGTTTATTAACCATTTCCTTCCTGGCTGCCACCTTACGGGCAATTTCCAACTTAATAGCCGATATTTGAGCTTGAATCTTTTTGCGATAACTACCGATGACTCCCTGAGGTTTTTCTTTCAAATCAGAAAGAGCCAGTTCCAATTGTAAGTTAACCAGAGCCAATTGTTGCTCCGAAATAAGTCCATTTTCAAAATCATGTAGCTGTTTTGCTGTTTCCCGCCTTTTCCGGGCCAGATCAGCCTGTAATGATTCCCGCATACTAAGGGAATTTTTTTGAAACTCATTATTGAAATAGCGGCGCCGCTTTGTAGCATAGTCCTGAAATGTTTCCCGAAGTCTGGATAACTTTAACGTTTCCTCGATTTCCGAAATACGTTTGATTTCAGAAATTTGGTGATCCAATTCAGTCTGAATAAAGCTGTTTTCCTCCAACGCGCCATTCCCGGCTGTTTTTGGAGGAGCGGCGCCAGCCCAGTTTTTCAATAAACCGCTTGCACTCTTGTTTAACTTGGCATATCCATTCCAATTCGGCTTCTGTAAATGTAACAAATGATTTTTGATTTTTTGTTCAGTCATTCTCTCTGAACGCTCGAGTGTTACCTTTCCTAAAACCAAAACCAAGACGACCACCAAACCGGCAATCGTAACCAGCAGGAAGATAATTCTTTTTTTCCCCCATGAGAAAATCATTTTTTATTAGGGGTATTATTTTTTCCTGCGTTGGCGGCGGCTTCCTTTTTAGCTTTGTCGATGACATCTTGGGTTATGTCAGTACCGCCATAAAAACATAAACTCTTTTCAATCACCAAGGATATTTTCTTTTCTTCAGCCACTTTTTTAATAATGTCTTTCATTCGGTTCATCGTGGCTTCCTTCTGATCATTGATATATTGCTGCAGTTCATCGTATTTCTTTTGGATTTGAGCATTGACTTCATTGATCTTTTTATTATTATCGTCTTGCAATTGTTTATCGATTGCAGCCTGCTGTTCGGAATTTTTACCAGTCTTGTCGGCAGCTGCTTTCTTTTCCATGTCTTTGGCCGCGCTCTGCTGCTGGGAAAAAAGGTAACCCCGGAAATAATTTAATTCGGATGTTTTGTCCTTGGCGATTTCCTGGAGTTTTATAAAGTCGGGTAGTTCGGCCTGCAATCTCTGCATATCCACATAGCCAACGGAGTCCTTACCCGCCGCCCCCGCATAACTGCTGAAAAAAACCACTAAGGCCAAAATGATAACTCCAACCCCTAAATGCCCCTTGAACTTTTGAAACTTCATTGTTTTTCCCCTTTTCCTAATATAATTTATTTTCATGCCCTTCCTGAAGTATGCTTTAGAAATGGCACATCAATTGTAATCCAAATTTCCTTTGGTAATTAACCACTTCCAAATTGGCAGAGCGGTTTAAATATATCCCGATGGTTGCTTCATTGGGACTGTTATCAAGCCCCAATTTCATGTCGAGATAATCGCCGCGTTCAAAACGATAATGCAGCCAAACCTGACGGTAAGGATGTTCGAATTCATATTCAAAGCCGGTGGTGAGATTGTCGTCGATCGGGAAAGCGCAACCTACTTTCCATTCTCCGCTTGGATTATCCCCCCAGAAATATTTGGAGTAAACTTCCACAGTTCGCATCCGATAACCTACATAAGCTTGGATGTTTCCAAAAGTATCATCATCACTGAAAAAATAGCGGCCTTCCACTCGGGTTTGAATATATTTGGATGATACATGCAAAACCACCTTAGTTTCCACACCCGGATCCACCGATAGTTGGGTCATGAACCCCAGTTTCCGCAATTCCGGAAAATTATTCAGCTTTTCCGTCAAGAATTTCTCAAGTCTCGACCGGTAGTGAATTAAGAACTCTACCGGAACCCCTTTCAGCAAATCCGCCTTATCCTGATAGTGTTTTCCCGCGGCGCTCACCAGGAATACCGGTATATTGGCCGTCGCATAATCCACCGTTACATTGGATACAACCGTCCCTTGGGGGATTAATGTCAAATCAAATTCGGTGGTCGTTCCCGGCCGGATCGAAAAGTTGCTGCTGAAGCCGGGAAGCTCCCGTTCGATTAAATAGTTGGCCACCGTGTTAAAAATTCCGGAGGACCAAGAAATTGAAGAAACCGGAAGCCCCACAAATATCTGATTCAGTTCCTTTTCAACTTTCGAGGCAACCTCACCGATTAATTGGGTAAGTTCCGGGTTAAGACCGGGAGTTTTTAGATTGAGCCGCAAATCACTGATTAAAGGAGGAATCGGCGTGATGTGCATCACGATTTTGGTATGCTCGCCCAAAAACAGATCGACCGACTCCAGGCTAAACCCGACTAAAACTTTGGAAAAAACATTGTAAATCGCTTTTTGAACCGTCGCTTTGTTTTTGGTCAGTAAAGCGACCGGTTGGTTTAATAGAATTTTTTCGCCGACTTTGGCAATGGTAAATTCGATCCGTTCTTGCAGTCCTTCATAAATTTTGCCGTCAATATCCAGTTGGACTTCGACGAAATCGACTTTCTTATCCTCCGGTCCGTCGGCGGCCGCATAAATATTTCCCAGCCGTTGACTGGTTAAAAGCAACACCACCATTGCAAAAAGAAGTAGCTTAGGCTTTAGCAACGTATCACCCCGTTTAGAATAATTCTCCTAAGCTAAATATGAATTTTTTATCGCCATCAACATTCCATGCTTGATCAAGGCGAATCAAGCCCAGCATCGGGACACTAATCCGGAGGCCAACGCCATAATCGGATTTTACATTGCCGGTATCATTATTATTCATCCAACCGGCATCGTAAAAAGCGACAAATTCCAAGCTTTTATTATTCGGGACCCGGTAACGCAGTTCGGTATTGGATAACAAATAAGAATTACCCACCAGGCCTTTGGTCGTATCATCGCTATAACGCCGGTCGCTATAACCGCGCAGACGGTACATTCCCCCCAAATACAAGGCGTTATAATCCGGATAGTCTCCCGAAATCGTGGTACTCTGCAAACGAGTGCCGAAAACCAGGTTATCCGTAATCGGCGTGAACCAACGGCCGTCCAGATTTAATTTATTGTAATCATAAGCGCCGCCCAAATACTGAGTAGAAGTCGTATTATCCACCGATAAACGGTATCCGCCTTTCACAAAATTACTGTCGGCATACAACAACTTGTTCTGCACCAGACTCAACCTGATCGAATTGTCCCAAAAATCGGTATCATCAGGCAACGGCAGGGAATTGCTTACTGTTTCATCGCTGGAACTGGTATCTTTATCCCACCAACCCTTAAGCTCATTCTTTTCAAAATTCAATTGCACCTGCCCGTTAAGATTTTTGGCAAGTTGCTGGCCTAATGATATTCCAAAACCAGTTCGAACCAACTCTTCGTCATAATAATTTTTTGAATTATACTTAATATCATTGCCATCACTATCAGTGCCAATCACATCACCCGTCTTGAAACCCCAATTATTCATCGTCGAAGTGATGGTGCTGTCGGAATTCCAAACCGAGAGTCCAAAGGAGGTATGCTTGTCCGTCAACCAGGGTTCACTGAAAGAAAACTCCACTTGCCGGTTTTCAGTATCATCAAGGCTGTAATCCAAATTCAAAGACAAATTTTGACCCGTCCCCATCAGATTGGATTCGCCGTATCCCAACAGTCCTCCCCAGGTCTGGGTGGTTTCGGAATAAGAAACCCCGAAGGAAAAATTGCCCGTTTGCGCCTCTTTCAATTGCAACGTCAAATCCAAGGAGTCGGGGATCTCGCTCATTTCCAGCTGAGGTTCGACACCGTCAAAAATCCGCAGCCGCATGAGCCGGGCCAGATCATCCTGTAAGACATCCCGCCTAATCACATCGCCGGTTTTAATCGAAAGTTCACGGGTAACAACTCGCTCCTGGGTCTTTACCAGTCCGGATATTTTGATCTTACCGTATTTTAACTCAACCAGTTCAACTTTGACAGTTCCATCCGCGCTTATACCTAAATTCCGGGTGTTTTTGGGTTGAATCCACAAGCCCTTCTTTTCCTGGCAAAACTTGATGGCCTTTCCGAGGTCGGCTCGAAACGTCGCCGTATTAAATACGTCGCCCGCCTTTTGAGAGAAAAAAGGGGTTAATTCTTCAGGCTTGACATTGGCAAGCCCGCTGATTTGCACTTCTTTAAAGATGGGGTTTTCAAAAACTTCAAAGACAACTTTAACCCCGTTTAACATATTTTCCGTTTTCACCTGAACATCCGCAAAATAGCCCAGGTCCATGATTGCCTGAGCGTCATTTTGGGCCGATTTAGCATCGAAAGGAGCCCCCATTCTGGTATTGGTGATAACCCCTAAGACCTTTTCAGCAGGAATATGCGCATTGCCCTGAAGCTCAAAAGTTATTACGATTGGAACGGATTCTGCCCGGGCCGGTATCGCCAGAGCCACTCCCAGGCATAAAAGAATCAGTGTCATTCCCGCAAGAATGCGGTTGCGGCCTGAAAATTTCAAAAAATAGCCCCCTTTGGATGCTGATTAATTATTTACCAATCCGTAAGCTATGTGAAGCTTCCTTCGTTAAGGCGTCTTCATCGATGGAAAGTCTTGAAACTGCTTTAAGCGCCGGTTTTGAATCAACAACACTTGTTTTCGCCCGTTCAGCCATGGAATCGGCATAACGGACCTGCTTATTATGGAGTTTTGTGTCTTCTACAGGTTGAGCAACCGGTGGATTACCCGCCGCGAGTTCAGTCTGGGCAACAGCATCATCTTGGTCGGTGGTCTTCAATTCCGCCACCGAAGGGGGCGTCTTACCGACCGTTGCAATTTCTTGATTTGGGAGAATTGCCCCAGGCTTCATTTGCTGAGCCAGCGAAAGGTTCTTTGATTTTAAAGCCGGTGAAAAGAGTCCGCTTAGACGCGCGCCAACCCCCAAGCCGGCCACTAGTACCAAAGAAGCAGCTATAGGGATAATATACTTTAGATTGGAACGGCGCGCCGGTTTCCTCTGGAATGGCGTTACAGTTTTTGAAACGGATTGTTCATGACTTAGTTCCCAAGCATGTTTAACTTCTGCTTGCGCCAAGTTCAGAATCAGCCCGGCTCTTTCCGGGTTGGAGTTTTTATATTCATCTTTGGCCTTTTCAAGCCAGTCTTTGGCATTCTCAATTTTATCAATGAGTTTATCCGCTTTTGTTTTTTCCATTCAAATTCCCCGCCTTTCAAAAGTCTCTCACAGATAATATCCATAGGGTCCCTTGATTTTTGGAATGCGATTTACGATTATTATTCGGGTTTTGCTCAATCTTGCTTTTAATTTCTTGGCTTTAGGCTCTCATCATACTTCTCATAAGCCATTTGCTTTCATTTCCGCGCGCAATTTGGATAACATGCCCCTTAATCTCTGTAAAGCCTTCTTTTGAAGTTTATAAAGGTAGGATAGACTGATATTTAATTCTTTGGCCGTAGCGGCAGGTTCCTTGTCAAAAAGATATAAGTCCTGGATGATTCGTTGTTCTTTCGGATTCAAGCGGGAAATAGCCCGGTTGATTTGCTGATGAATGACCCGGTGCGAGACTTCCTCTTCCACATTCACATGCTCATCAACAATTCGGGAGATGAAGGTTTCAACCTCTTCTTCATAAAGCGCCAATTCCAGACAGTCTTGATTGGACCGTTGCCTGCGGAGAAAATCGATCATCCGGCCGCGAATCCGATACTGGGCAAAGGTGCTGAATTTCACAGCATGTTGCAGGTCGAAATTTTCGACCGCTTCAATCAAACCGACCGTTCCCTCCTGGATTAAATCAAAAAACAACTCTTCACGATCGGTAAGCCGGGAGGCGATTTTAAAAACCAGGGGCTGATAAGACTCAATAATCCGTTGACGTGACTCCCGCGAGTTTTCTAATTTAAAACATTTCCATAATATTTCTTCTTCCGCTGGTTCAAGCAGATGAACTTTAGATAACTCAGTTAAATATTGGTGAATCAACCAGTCACCTTCCCGGAAATCAGTACATCAAAACCATCAAATGGAACAAACCGTCATCAAGTTGGAATTTCTTTTTGTAAAGCCTATTTCAAAGATGAAAATTTCTCGTTTTTTATCCGTTATCCTTCTTGAACGGAGAAAGTTTTTCCGGAATATTTGGAGATTGTTACAACTGTTTTTAATTTTTTCCAATATTCACGAATTTGCCGCTTCCCAGTCAACATTAAAACCCGAATCGATAAGTTAGGCGCCATGAAGTGCCGTCCAGTACCGAATATTCAGTGCCAAGAGATAGACGGGAATTAATATGGTAGTCCAAACCCCACTGATCTTTTTGGTTGTACATAAACGAGCGGCTATACGATAAAAATACGTCCTTGCCTATATTCCGGCCAACATTGAGACGCAAATCATTTTCTTCATAGTTAGGCTGCAGATACAAATAATCCAAATCGAGAACATTGCGCACCTGATACAGGAAATCTCCAAAAACCGTATCTGTTACCATACTTAGATTTCCCGTAAGGATATTGCTAACCTCCGTTGAGCTCTTTTCCTCATCAAACTCAGGCCAATTGAACATCGCAAATATTTCCGTTCTCGACATAAAAGGTTCCGCCGAAAGGTTAATCGCAATATCACCGCCCACCTGACCCTTGGCGGTTAGAAAAACTTCGGCCCGGGAAGTTCTCAAACTGGAATTCAGATCAATATACGGCATATATCCTTGTTCATGGGTAAAGGTGGCCTTTGCGCGGTTGATTTTAAAAGTTTGACCATAAAAAGAAACAATGCCTTGTTCGGATGTGGCTTCCCCTTCCATTGTGGGATCCGACCATTTACCCCCTATCTGAAGTTTTCCGCTTACGTCGATATCCGCCAAGCCGATTTGACGAAAACGGACATTATCGCGGGTATTTACTTTAATGGATAAAGTAGGATCCCAAACGGGAGGCGTCTCCTCTTTCCCGGAACCGGAGGAGGCGATTACAATTCTGCTATCAAACAGCGTGATATCCCCGGCGACTTGTGATTGGGTTAACCCGCCGGTTGCGGTAAGGTTTACATTGCTGTAGCCGCTATAATAGCGATTGTTATAAAAAATTTTCGAACCGCTAAACCCCAAATTCAAATAGTCAATTTGAAATCCGGTATAAGATACATAGCCGTTCAAATTGAATTTTCCCGGCCCGTAATTACCTTTCGCTTTCTTGAACGTCGCCCTGTGATCATCAAAAGAAACCGTTGCTTGAAAACCCTCAATCGGCCGGGGCAAGTCCTCGATCTTGGCTGACACATTATTGATCTCGATTTCGCCGACTATTTCCGGTTTTGTTAGAGAACCGCCCAATTGAATTTCCCCATCGAGCGCGCCTTGAGAAACACCCAGGCTGGGAGTGAACACATTCACGAAATCTGCGGGGAAATTTTTTAGATTAACATCCAATTTTAGCCTTCTGGATATGGATGGCCGTACATTTCCGGACGGAAGATGAAAGCTGTTTGATAATTCCGCGGGCCAAGGAATATAACCGTTAGCCGAAAAAACGATCCCTTTACGGTTTAACGCGCTTTCATTGACCGATATTCCTTGATTGTCCAAATGCCCTACAGTGGTAAAATCTCCTACCGGATGATTATTTACCGTCATATTACCAACCGACAAACGATATTCCCCCGACAAGACCGCAGGCGACCAATTCACCAACAAATATGCATTCACTACCCCATTGACTTGATAAGACGAGTCAAGCAAAGGGTTAATGGCTTGAAAAGAAAAATCCTGCAAATATAGATTCATCCTAGACAATTTGCCCGGTCTCCAAACGCCGTCGGCGGAGAGAACTCCGCTTCCTTGATTCAATTGCAGGTTATCAATGGTCAATTGACGGTTTTTATAGGAAAAAGCAAACTCTCCGGAGACCGGCAAGGAATTGATGGCTCCTTGCATGATAAATCCATCAACGTCAATCTGGGGATTATCGAAAGTACCCCTTAGTTTTGCGGCGCCGAATAATAATCCGTCCGTTTCAAAGCCTTTAGGCAATGCCGCAAAACTATTCAACAACTCCCCAAGATGCAATGCGGTTACCTTTAAATTCAAATTCATCGACGGCTCTTTGGCAAGAGAAATATCGCCTTCCAACAACACTTGAGTTTGGCCCTGAGCAAGCCGGACCGATTGAATTTGAACCGTTTGCGACTGCCAGGCGATTTGGGCTTCCATCGACTGAAAATTCGTCGTTCCATAACCTAACTGTTGGCCCGAGCAATAAGCGGTTAATACCGGGTTTGTAAGGCTACCCGTTAATTTCCCATCAAGATTTATCCTTCCGTGGAGATTCTTACCGCCGTATGTCAGTTGTAAGGCTTCCAAAGACAGATTTGAGCCTTGAATGTCCAAGTCTATCCGTTGAGGATTCACCATCCCGGCCAGTTCAATCCGAGTGTTTTGTTTGGTTAATTCAAATTTTTTAATTGAAAATTCCGAGAGGTTCCCCGAAAATTGCAACAACCCTTTTTCCATTTGAATCGGCCCGAAAGTTGGTTCAGCGAGAGAAATTTCCCCGCTGATATCGGGATTGTTCCATTTACCATTCACCGCGCAATCAATTTTGGCAGTTCCGGACGGTTTAAATTTGGCAGTCGCCGGCAACCATTCCGATAGGGCATTCAGTTGAAAGTTATCGCTTGTAAGTTGCAACGCCAGTTGAGGCTGATCCGGGAATGTAACTCTTCCGGTAATCCGGCAATCACCAACTGGGGTTGAAACGAAAGCTTCACTAATATTCAGTCCTGAACGACTATAATCTAAAACGCTGCTAACAGTGCCAATTTTCCGACCGGACCAACTCACATCCGAAAAAACGCCTTCAATTTTTCCGGTCAGGTCTTGCAACGGACCCAAGAATGATAAATTGCCATTGAATATTCCTTCCAACGGGTAGGTTTTATTATCGGGTATGATTTGATGGATGTTGATGTTTTCAGCGCTTAGGTCAGCTTTTATTTCAGAAGTGTTCCATAACAAATGCCCATAGATCATTCCCTGGTCTATCTTAGCTTGGATGGAATCAATGCTCAGATTGCCGTTTATCCAACTGAATACTCCACTGGCTTCTTTCATTTCCGCATCATGATAAGCCAGGTTTTCCCCCCTGAAAATACCAAAAACACTACCGGGTAAAAAAGGAGTCCCCTTATCCCAGCTTCCTTTGAAGATTAATTCACTCGATACTTTTCCCCGGATGTTCCACTCCGAACCAAAATGCGTCTGCTGAAAGGAAAGGTCGACGGCCTCGCCGGAAATCCGCCAGTCGATGCCCTCCTTTTTAAACCGGATATCCCCTTTGGCAAGTAAACTTCCATCCCCAAGATTAGCTTCGCCATTGAGAATTTTCAAAACATGGGTATGATTATCCCACGCTAATTTCAAATTTAAATCTTCAAGCTGGACATTCTGACAAGAAATTCTCCGGGCTGAAATCGCTCCGGAAACTTTGGGATCCGTCGGTTTTCCCGTAATGGTTCCTTCCACATCCATCAGGCCATTTATATTCAAGCCCCGTTCCTTTAAAATCGCGAACATATCGGACTGAATTTTCAGATCGGAACCGTAGATTTTCAAATTTAACTGCGGGTTGAATATATTGTCAATTCCACCACGGACTCCGATTAACGAATCGTCCCAATTTCCTTCCAATCTTTGAATCCTAAGGTTATTGTCCCGAATGATAATCCTCGCTCCGATTTGGCCGAGCAATCTTTCCCGGTCCCATAGGAATTCTCCGTTATCAATAAATATTTCTCCATCAATACTCGGTTTATCAACAGTCCCGACAATCGCCAACCGCGCTTCTCCTTCACCCCGCAGCGCCGTTTTTTGACTGAACGGCAATAAACCTTCCCATTCCGCGAGGCGAATCCGCTCTGCGCTCAGCAGGCCTTTAATCGCGCCCGTCTTGTTGTTGAAAAGGCCTGATACTCGAATCACAGTCTGATTATGATTGAACTCGGCTTTTTTAATTTTACACTCAAGGGGTGTAAACTCAGCACGGAGATTTTTAATAACAAATGAGTCCCGAACCCTAGGAACTTTGAATTTCATGTCCGATAACGATAAAACGCCTTTGTTCAACCAGACCCCATCTTTATTCCAAGCAAATTGTAGCTTCGTACTGCCAAATCCCGAGCGAATCCCGTACTGTTTGGCCTTGGAAATAAAGGGCACCAGGCTATCGACAGCAACATGAGCGGCCGTAAATTCACCGGTTCCCCCCAATTTATCCAGCCGGCACCTTCCCCGGCTGCTCCACTTCATTCCTTTGTTAAGGTTAGCATTTCCTTTCACATTCCATGTTAGAAGCGAATATTTACTGAGGTTGAACTTCCCTGAAATATTATGAAGCGTATAGAGGCCGTATTGGTAGTCCTGAAATTTCAGTGTCCCTTGATTAATCTTCAATAAAAATTGCATTTCCATTTTACCGGGGGGCAAATATTGTGAAAAATTTATCGTTCCGTCCTCAAAACGTTTCACTTCAATCTTGGGTTTAAAAAAGCTGATCTCTCGCAAAGCGCGTCTTGGGTGTTCCATATTGGCCGGAAGAGCAAGGAGATTAAATCGAAAAGTTAATTTTTCACATTGAAAAGGAATGGAACCATCCTGAACATCCTGGAAAACCACGCCGGTTGCAGAAATACCATTGATTCCATCCCAGCGGACCTTTTTGATAATGATTTTGACTCCGATAAAATCACTTTGCAGCTCTGCTCTTACTCTGGATGCAATCCAACGGTCCTGCACAAAAAATCCGGCGGTCGCATAAAACAAAAAGCCCAAAATCATCGTCAGGGCTGTTAACAAAATAATTTTATTGCGAACCGTTTTAACCACTTTTAAAGTCCCCCTGGGCAATCCTTCGCGTTTCTCTATTGAACGTCCACCGCAAATTGAGCTTCTCCAAATAAATAATACTGAGTAGCCGTTTTAAACAGCGGCTGATTAACGGCTTCATCGGGTTTGGGATCGCAATCCACCGCCAGCTCGTTATTTTTGGGCCGGGCCAGAAAATTTTTCAACAAATCATTAAAAGATGTAACATTCTTGTAATCCATTTTAAAAGATTCCTTTTTGTCTTCTTCTCGCCCATCGGCCGCTTCTTTTGAACCGCCGTAAATGATATAATTCAATTTTCCCGGTTTTGCAACCGATGGCACTTTTACCTCCAGCGGCACCGTAAAATCATCGCCGCGGAAACGGTGTAGGAGAACATTTAGCCGCAAAACATCACCCGGTTTGACTCTGGTGGTCTCCGAAGTTATCTTGACAATTCGGGCTGTTTTTTGTTCGCTTCTTACGTCGACATTCACAGAAATGGTTTTCAAGGCGATGGAAGAAAAATCATTTCCCACAAGCAGCGTTAGTAAATCATTCAAATCTTTAACACATGCCGTGGAAATATCTTTACTGTAATATAAATTTTGTTGAATGATTTTACCGTTCCCCGAAGAAGTTGTAATTTCAGTAGAAACAGTGGCAGTTCCGGGACCGACCCGATCAAGAGTTTGATCGATGGCATCGGTTACACCGGCCACAATTAAATCACGCGCTGTTTGTTCATTCGTTTGCACATAAAACGTGCTTTTTTTAACACGATTCCTTTCACTGTCCCCAATATTAAGCTGCACCTGGACGTAGAAGGGGATTTCTTCCAACTTGCCAAAAATTCCGGCTTGACGGTCTTCGGTAATTCGTCCGATCAATTTCAAAGGCGCGCCAAGCTTAAAAGCCATTTGTGAACTTTGGACCGTTTGAAGAACATTTGCCTGATATGCGAAATAATCAACCTTGCCTTTGTTGTTATAAGAATGGCCAAAAGCCAGAAAATCCCTACCGTTAATCCAGGTGACCGTCCCAAGAGCCGAGACCTGATAATCCCCTGCCACCATCATCACCGAAATAGCGCTGCCGGGCTTGATTAAATTCTTTCCCATTTCCAGGCCGGATTCTCCCCCATCAAGCCCTGCCACCGTTCGAAAACCATAATTCTCCAGGGAATGAGCTAATAAGTTATAAGCCCGCTTTTTCATTCCCGATATAATAATCGGGGTACGAACCGGAACTGCCCTTAGCTGATAGGCCGAAAGATAAAAAGCCTGTTCATTAGATTTTTTCATTTCCAGCATCATCTCTATCGGAGTAACCAAGGCTAGAGATGAATCCGCATTTTCAAATCCATAACTGATTGCGCCTGCAAGCCGGTTATGAAAATAAACCGGACTACCGCTCATACCCGCCGAAAGGCCGCCATTTTCCTCCAACAATTTGCCGCTCAATTTCACCAAAATCAGTTTGTCTTTCCCCATACTCTTATTGACGGAGCCAATCACTTGCACCCCGAATTTTTCGATTTTCGTGCCGAAAAAAACCGTGCACCCGTAGCCTTTCATTCCGGGCTCGATTTTGTCAAGAGGAAAAAAATTATCGATTCCCAATGAAGTTTGGGCGATACATATCGTAAAAGTTATAAAGAAAAGGATAAGGCCTATTCTGCGATATATCTTATGTACTGACACTTTATCAACTCCTAATCCGGTCAGACGGGTAATTTACTTTAGGATCCAAACCATCCATGAAGGTTCCAGTGAGGTTTTTGTGTTAACACAACAAGCAAATTCAGGCATAACATCATTTCATTTTAAACGGTTTTTTTAGATATTCGTTCCATAGGGGGTAAATCCTGCCCGCAACGACCAATTTTAGCATGGAATCGTTAGGAATCTACTTCCAAAAAAGCCTTTTCATCATTGCAGCTTCCCATGGAATTTTATTCGACCCAAATTTCCGGGAAAAACTCTTTCTCGGGTTTATAAAAAAAATCACTGGACAAAATAATTCCGGTGATTACAGTGATTCAACTTCAAAACCCCCAAGGTTTCCTGGACAATGAAGATAAAGAACTTCTTCAAACGCCTTGTCCGCCTACGTCTGATTTTACGACCCAGGACCCTTGGCGGATTTTACGGATTCAAGGCGAAATGGTGGAAGGATTCGATGCTCTTTCAAAAATCGGTCCGGCAGCCACCATTTTCGGTTCTGCCCGTTTCGGAGCCGACAATCCTTATTATCAAGCTACGATTGATATAGCGCGGCATTTATCGGCCGCCGGCATGGCCGTGATTTCCGGTGGAGGTCCGGGAATCATGGAAGCCGCCAATCAAGGCGCATTCCAAATCCAAGGTGCCTCTATCGGTTGCAGTATTCAGCTTCCCCACGAACAGGCGCCCAATCCTTATCAAACCATCGCTTTAAAATTCCGCTATTTTTTTGTGCGGAAATTAATGTTTATCAAATATTCGGTCGCTTTCATCATTATGCCCGGCGGTTTTGGCACCATGGATGAACTCTTTGAAGCCTTAACCTTGGTTCAGACCGATAAAATCGACCATTTCCCCATTGTGCTTTACGGTTCTTCCTATTGGAAGGGTTTGCTGGCCTGGATGGAAGAACAAATGATCCCGGCAGGCAGCATTGGCCCGGAAGATTTAAAATTGCTGCAAATCGTCGATGATCCCCGGGAGGTAGCCGGAATTGTCATTGAAAACAGCCGTCGCCATGGCTTTTTAAAGAAACCATGTTAGAAAAGCTATATATATTGAATTAAATTTACTGATTATAAAGATTAGACAGCTTAATTTTTGAGTTAGACCTCTCTCACGCCTTCAAATTGAAGGCGAGCTCTCCCCGTTTCGGGGAGAGTAACCATTATCCTCCGAAGCTATGTTGAGGGATAAACCTAAAGTACTCGAAAAAGTCCAAAATAGGCCATGAAACTTATAATCAGTTTGAATTTTTTAGAAAAAGTTGGCCTAAAAAAAGTTAACGTAGACAGGATTTACCGGAATGAAACCTGGTAAAAATGGGCTGCAAAAACAGATAATTCATAGGGTTTTAAAAAAAAACCTGTAAATCCACAAAATCATGTTAATCCCGTTTCAGTTCTTTTTACTTGGGTTTGCGTTCATCGTCCAGCATTCAAAAATATATTTTATCCTATATATATAAGTTAAAATATATAATTTGACTAAAAGCCAAAAGAATGGGGAAATGTGGGCTACATCTAGATCAGCTATTGTTGTTATAAACCTCACTCTCGCTCTCCCCCTGAAGTGGGAGAGTAACCGATGCCTTTGGGGCCTAAAGGATTTAGGCGACATCGGCTAGGGTTACCCTTCCACTTGATTCAACAACTTTGAGCTACTTCACACGGGGAAGGGCAAGGGTTAGGTCAAGTAGGCATTCACTTTTTAGCGATGCTCTCTGATATTAACAAAATTTATTTCATCCTATATGGCTTATATTAAATGAATTCCGGATGGGTATTTTCCCGGTTAGCTGGTTACACAATTCCGTGATTTTTCGTTGATTTTCCAGGATCAGTTTCTCTCCCAACACTTTGTACATATGAATCCGGTCCGGGTCCGCGGCATCCATCCGATCGTTATCTTGATCCAGGCGCACTTGAAAACGGTAATAACGAGGCGTCCCGTTTTCAGTGGGAGGCAGCAGTCTCCGCAATTGATAATCTACCGTGTCACTCACTCCGTCAAATACTACATCCAAAATCGGTTGAGCCCAGCGAATCCCCCAGTGTTTGATTTTGGCATAGGGCAGGGGACGGGAAAATTGTCCAGTCCCGATTGATAATAGAACGATATCGTCAGTGTTTTCACAAAAGGCCATGGTTTTACCGGAAGTAAAATTTCGGTTTTGACGGTCATGGGCGCGGGCATTGGCAATCGCTTCCGCATAGGCGCACATACCGGGATTATTGGCAAACACTCCCCCATCAATCAAACTGCAATAGTCCACCGCTGTAAGGGTCTTAATTTTCGCCGGTGAAAAATAGGTAGGCGCCGCAGAGGTAGCCCGGGCCACATCCCGCATGAAAAAATCCGCTTCCGGAAGTTTGACGTTCTTTGCCTTGGCGCTTTTAAAAAACCAGGAATCGCGGTTTTCCGTGTCGTAGGCTGTAATCAACACTTCGGTCAATGCTTCCTTAAGCCGGGCATTGCCAAAATATTTTGCCAAAATACTTTCAATACCGCGGGCAGGATATTTTTCCCGCAGAATAAAACCCAGCGCCAGCAGTCTATGGCCCAACGAACGGCAAAAAATCGCCTTTCCTTCCTTTTCATACAATTCAATCATATCATCGGCACTGTATTGGGGTTTGCCGTTACCATCGGGTCTGGTTAAACCCAGAGCTAAAATGCCCCCGGTTGACGTGCCGGCGATAAGATGAAAGAGTTCCGAGATGGGCCTTTGGGTTCTTTTTTCAATCTCCGAAAGAACCATCGCCGGGATGATCCCCCGGATCCCCCCGCCATCGATCGATAACACCCTAATCATCATCTACCTCCTCTTTACCGGATAAAGATATATATGAATAGGATTTATCTTATAGGCCTGTTCGCAAATGGTAAAAAAATCCTACCCCCGAAGGAAAGCGAATGCTTCCTGACAGGGGTAGGATCAATAAACCGGAATTGGTTTGATAAAGATTCCTCGGCTGGGACAGATTATTTCACTTTAAATCCGGCTTTCAAAAAACTGTCCCGCAAAGAGTTGGCGGTAATGTCTTTTTTTTCAGGCGGCTTTTGGGGAACATTGTTCCTTCCCGCCGGTTTCTTGGTTGCGCTTCCCGCCATGGCCGGATTCTGAGGGGGATTTTCACTTGCTTCTTTCTTCATCGATAAAGCAATCCTTTTCCGTACCAAATCGACTTCCTTCACCCGGACCTCCACAATATCGCCCACAGCCACCACATCATTGGGGTTTTTTACATAATTGTCGGAAAGCTCCGAGATATGAACCAGGCCGTCCTGTTTGACGCCGATATCCACGAAGGCCCCGAAATCAATCACATTCCGGACCGTCCCGGTTAACATCATTCCCGGTTTTAAGTCTTCCATCGTCAAGACATCATTCCTGAAAATGGGTTTGGGCAAATCTTCACGGGGATCGCGTCCCGGTTTGGCCAGCGCCTCTACGATGTCTTTCAGGGTCGGTTTCCCCACTTCAAGTTCGGTAGCGGTTTTATCGATATTAACCTCCTGCAATTTCGTTTTCAACGAGGCTAACCGCTCTTTATCACGAATATCTTCCGGAGCGAAACCTAATTTTTGAAGAAGATTCCGGGCTATTTCATAGGATTCGGGATGAACCGCAGTGGCGTCCAATGGCTCATCGCCATCGGCGATTTTTAAAAATCCCGCCGCTTGCACAAAAGCCTGATCTCCCAAACGTTTTACTTTTTTGAGCTGGGCCCGATTTTTAAACTTACCGTTTTCATCACGGAAAACGATCACGTTCTTGGCGACCGCAGGCTGCAAACCGGCTACATACTGAAGCAACGCCGGAGAAGCCGTGTTGAGGTCCACTCCGACATAGTTAACGCAAGATTCCACAACCCCACCCAGGGTTTCTCCCAATTTCTTCTGGTCGACATCATGCTGATAGAGGCCGACTCCAATGGATTTGGGGTCGATTTTAACCAGCTCGGCCAAGGGGTCCTGAATTCGCCGGGCAATGGAAATGGCGCCCCGGATCGAAACATCGAGATCGGGAAATTCCTCTTTGGCTAATTTTGAGGCCGAATACACCGAGGCCCCAGCCTCACTTACAATACAATAAGAGGTTTTGGTAGCCCCCAGCCTGTGAATTAATTCCGCCACCAATGTTTCGGACTCCCGGGAGGCTGTCCCGTTGCCAATGGATATTAAAGAAACTTGATATTTCTCAACCAGCTTTTGTAATACTTCCAGGGTTTCTTCCCAGCGGTTGACCGGCGGATGCGGGTAAATCGTCCCGGTTGCCAGTGATTTCCCGGTTTCATCCACGACTGCCAGTTTGCAGCCGGTACGGTATCCCGGGTCAATGCCCATCACCCGGAGTCCATTGACCGGAGGTTGCAAAATTAAATTCCGCAAATTGAGGCCGAACATCTTGATGGCGTGTTCTTCGGCTGTTTCGGTAATCGCCGCCCGTAATTCCCTTTCCAAAGAAGGAAATAACAGCCGTTTATATCCGTCAGCGGTCGCCTCTTCCAACTGGGCGGTAAAAATTGATTTGCGGTTGGTGACGATCAGGGCTGTCAATTTATTCAAAGCCGTCTCATGATCCGCTTCCAAAGTCACTTTCAATGCTTCTTCTTTTTCGCCGCGGTTGAGGGCCAATATCCGGTGGGGAGGAATCTTTTTCAGCATTTCCTTAAACTCGGCATACATACGGTATTCATCAAGTTCCGCAGCTTCTTCGTTCTTTTTACTCCCTTTTTTCGCCTCTTTGGCCTCAGAGACAATCAAAGCCTCTTCCCACAAAAATTCACGGAGGACCTTACGGTAATCGGGATCATCGGATACTTTCTCGGCGATGATATCCCTGGCGCCCGCCAAAGCGTCCTCCGTGGTTTCCACTCCGGCTTCTTTATTGATAAACGGCGCCACCAGTTCATCGGTGTTACCGGATTCGAGTTGTTGGTTCCAAATAAGATCCGCCAAGGGTTCCAGGCCTCTTTCCTTGGCAATCATGGCCCGGGTCCGTTTCTTTTGTTTATACGGACGGTAAAGGTCTTCCACCTCTTGAAGCTTGGTGGCTTCCATAATCGATTGAGCCAATTCCGGGGTTAATTTACCCTGTTCCTCAATGGATTTCAAAACTTCCCCTTTTCGGGCTTCCAGGTTCCTTAAATAATTTAAACGTTCCTCAATATCCCGTAATTTTTCCTCATCAAGCTCCCCGGTTGCTTCCTTCCGGTAACGGGCGATAAAAGGAATAGTATTTCCATCATCAAGCAATTTGACGGTACTTTCGATTTGGCGCGGCGTAATTTTCAGTTCTGCGGCAATCACTTTGATTAAATCCATTTTCTAAAACTCCTTTGAAATGTTCTGAAACAAATTATACCAAAAGCGGCCTGGAATTGACAGTTCAAAATTGTCCATAAAACATAAAAAAACTGCAGTTCAAAAAGGAACGCAATTTCAAGACTACTCGCCAAATTTAGACTTGCTCCACGAATCAAGTATATTTATGCCCAAAAATAGCGGATGGAACACAACTGATTTAATTCCTGCCCCTGGTCTTTTTTTGGACTTCTTTCTTGCCGGACGGTTTATCACCATAAACGGCGCCTTCGGCGACTATCATTTGGGATTCCTCCGACTTGACAAGCCCGATTTCATGAGCTTTTTCCTCAACATAAGAGGGTGTCTTCATATAATCCCGTTTTTTACGAATCGCCACTAACTGTTTTTGCATCGTGCCGTACTGGTTTTTCAACTGATGAATCTCGCTGGTGCTGGCAATATAATAATAAACCCCTTCAACTAAAGGAATAACGGTAATTTTTAATCCCGCAAACAAGGCCAAACCCCACATTACAAAAGGCCATATTGAACGCGGCCGGAAATGCCACTTCTTGTTTACTTTTTTGACACGATGGATCGGAACATTTTCCGGAATCCTGTTAAACCGATTATCTTGATCCAAAAAGGTTCTCGGCCTTTCCATCCGTTACTCTCCTTACGTTTCTTCATCATCCGCGCCGGATATCCCCAAAGCCGATCCGGGCAGAACAATAACCACTTGATAGCCCTTTGCCTTGGCGCGATTGTATAAAGTCGCCACCGAACTCTGGGTGATTCCCAGCTTCTTACCAATACTATCGGCTGTTTCTCCCATTTCCTTTAAGACGACAACCTGTCGTTCCCGGAAGCTCAACTCTTCCACGCCGCGAATTTCGATTTTCATTATATCACCGCTACCACAAAATGACTACAAAATTTTTACATTATTTCGACAACATCTTAAGATTTCCTGCCCGCCTTTATTTTAATACCATTTCGCCAATCCTTTTTTTCATTGGCCCTCTCCCGTTTCTGACGGCCTATGCCCTCACCCCTCTGCCCATTCAAAGAAGCAGCCCTCTCCCGTTTCGACGGGCGAGGGATTGTGATTGCCTATTTTGGGCTGTTCTAAGCCTTCCCACAATCCAGCATAAGGTAAGCGGGGGAAGGGCGGCTTTTTGGAGTAAGCCTTAGAGATGGGGGGCCTACTTGAGCTCTCCGTTATTGCCGAGGACCTCCAGCATGACCAGTGCGCCGAGCTTAAAACCATATGCAAAAGAAGCGTAAGCTTCCATCACACTGGAGTCGCAATCCAAATCCAAAAGCCCTTCCAGGGCCTTGTAATCTTCCGCCGGGAGCC
>JAEZCE010000044.1 GCA_023429995.1 Bacillota bacterium
GGAACGATTGAACGAGAACCGGAGGTGTACGCGCCTTCTTCGAAGGCGAGATGTACACCGAGGATCGGAGTGATTGAGTAACGACGTAATGCGCAGCTTTTCACACCGCACCCAACCAAACCGGCAAATCTGTCATCCTATCATTCTTCTTTTCTTTATATCTTCTTTCTGAGTTACTTTTATAATCAGATTCGGTTATTAACCGTTAAGCAGGGTTAAATAAGCATAGCCGCATTCGTCGACTTCGACTTTGGCAATACTGCCGGTGTCGATTTTAAAACGCCAACACTCCTCGGGTTTGAATCCTAAAAGATGGGTAATCATGGTGCGGATACAACCGCCATGGGTTACCAGCAAGATTCGTCCCTTTGGATAATCGGGGATCAAGCCATCAAGAAAAGATATGACCCGTTGGCGAAATTGGATAAGGTTTTCTCCACCCGGAATGAGGGATGTGGGATCGGTTAACCATCGCTCGGCTTCTGCTGGGTATTTGGACTTGATTTCGTCTAAGGTCAGATTATCCCACAGGCCGAAGTCCCGCTCTTTAAGGGAATCCACGGTTTGTACCGGGAGTCCGAAGGCCTTATGGATGATTTCCGCGGTTTGGAAAGTCCTTTTGAACGGGCTGGAGAAAACCGCATCGGGTATTACCCGGGCCATCTTTTCTTTGATAGTATGGGCTTGGGCCCTTCCCGCTTCAGTTAATTCCAGATCGGTCCGGCCAACAAAAGCTTTTCTTTTGCTGCCTTCCGTTTCGCCATGGCGTATGAAAACAAGTTCCAACATGGGCCAGCCTCCCTTACGGTAAAGTTTGAGGCCGCAAGTAAATCAGATAGGCGGCAATTAAATAAACCAGTTGCGCTAATTCGCAAACCGCGCCCAAAATATCGCCGGTGATCCCCTCGATTTTAGCGGCAAAAAATTTGATGATCAGGAATAGGATAACGCCTACTATCCATAGGATTAAAATTCCTTTGATGCCAAGGATTAAAACAGATAGGATGGCGGTTATGGATAAACCGATGAAAATCTCCTTTGGCCCGCAGAAATTAATGAAGTGAAGTCCGAGGCCCTCCCGGCGCGCATATTTTTCCAGTCCGGCTCCAAAAGGGAGGGCCATTCTCCCGATCACCGGCATGAAGACGATGATTCCCAAGAATTTGGTCGGGATTTCCATGATCAAAAAAATATAACTCAGGATGACAAGGATCAGGGCTAAAACAGCATTTGTCCCGACCCGGCTATCTTTCATGATTTCCAGGATGCGTTCCTTGGAGCGATGGGAGAATAATCCGTCCGCTGTATCGCCCAGTCCGTCAAGGTGAAGGCCACCGGTGAGGAAAATGTAGATTACCCATAAAAACAAACTGCTGATCAAGGCGGGAAAAAGCAACCGCAGCAGATAAAGGCAACCAGCCAGAATACCCCCCAACAGTAAACCAATCAACGGGGCATATGCCAGTGAACGGCCGTAATCCTCCGGTTCCATGGAAATATTAATCCTTAATGGAATCGTGGTCAAGAATTGGATTAGCCATACGATTTGCTTGACAATCCTCAAAGTTAATTTTCTCCTTCACGTCATTGATAGGCGGACCATCGGAATTGCTTGCTTTTAAACTTGGAGTTATTTAATTCGCAGCGGAATTCCCGAGACACATAAATAGACTTCATGGGAGGCTGCAGCTAATAGCTGGTTAATCCGGCCGTGAATATCCATAAAAATCCGGGAAAGGCGGTTTTCGGATATCAGGCCCATCCCAAGTTCATTGGTCACCAGGATAATGGGAATATCCAGCTTGTCCGCGCAAAGAATCAATTTTTGAAACTCTTTCCGGGTTTCCTCCTCAAGCGAGGTAATCACTTGGTGGCCGGCGGTTTCCCAATCAATTCCGGAGTCGAATAACAAATTATTAAGCATCACTGTAACACAATCCAACAAGACAGCCGATTTTCCCGGAGAGTTTTTTGTAATCAGCATATCCAAATCGCGATAAGCCTCAATCGTCTGCCAATGGGAAGGCCGATGCTGGCGATGTTTGGCAATCCGTTCTTCCATTTCGGAATCGATGGGAAGCGCAGTTGCGATATATAGGACATTGGAACCGGCCTCTGAAGCGACTTTCTCCGCATAGGTACTTTTGCCGCTGCGAGTTCCGCCGGTGACTAAGATCAATTTTGCCATGTTTTTGATGCCTGCCTTTTCATGCGCTATTTCTGGGTACGAATATCAACCAAGTTTTCACTGGGGATATTCGCTTCTTGAAATGTGCCCATATGATTCATCATTTCCATGGCCGCATCGATGATATGAAACGCCAGCGCGCATCCGGTCCCTTCGCCAAGCCGCATTTTCAAATATAACATAGGTTCCAAACCGATTTCTCTCATGATGAATTCATAGCCCGGTTCAGCCGAGGCATGAGAGGGGATCAGATAGGATTTGACTTGCGGATTGATTCGATAGGCAATGAATGCCGCAGCGGCTGAGATAAAACCGTCAATTACGATGGGAATACGGTGATAGGATGCACCCAAAAAACAACCGGTCAATCCGGCAATATCAAGTCCACCCACTTTGGAGAGGACATCCAGCGGGTCTTCCGGATTCGGTTTGTTCAATGCCAAGGCTTTATCAATCACCTGTTTTTTTAGGGCAAGACCGGCATCCGTCAGACCGGCGCCTTTACCAACTGCCAAATCGCTGGAGCAACCGGTTAAAGCCATTAATATGGCGCTACTGGAAGAAGTATTGCCAATACCCATTTCTCCGGTCCCCAGTAAATTATAGCCGCTTTTAGCCAAATCGGCTACAACATGGATGCCTACCTCGATGGCTTTGATAGCCTCTTCCCGGCTCATAGCCGGCCCTTTCGCCATATTGTCGGTGCCTTTTCGGATTTTTTTATTCAGTATTCCCGGACAATCCAGTTCATCTTTAATGCCAATATCAATAATCTGAAGATCAGAGTGGGCATGATGGGATAAGACATTGACACCGGTAATTCCTTTGGTAAAATTAATGGTTTGAAGCAAGGTTAATTCTTGAGGGCTGGTACTAACGCCTTCTTCATAAACCCCATTATCGGCAGACATAATAATAATACATTTTTTGGGGAGCTCATTGGATAGCCTTCCAGTAATCCCGCTAATTTGAACTGCGATTTCTTCCAAACGTCCAAGACTGCCAATGGGTTTAACCAGGTTGTCCACTTTTTGCCACGCCTGTTTGATAATCGCTTCATCCAAAGGTTTAATGCTCTTTACAATTTCTTCAAAATTCATTCGTAGCGCCATCTCCCTTTCAAATGATTTTTTAAATAAAAAAAATTAATCCTGGAGATTAATTTTCATGTCAAACGATAGAAGCCTTCCCTCCGAAGGTGGTAAAGGGATAAAAGCATAGGCAGGTCTCCTGACTTATGATTCATTTGCAGCTGTGGCCTTCCCAAGAAATTCTCAGTGGCGCGATTGACAGTGCATCATCACATACAGTAGCGGGGGCTGTAACGGATTTTAACCGTTTTCCCTTTTCAATCCGTTTAACGGATACCTATCCAATATTTAGTTTAATGAAAATTTATCACTAATTTACGGATTAGTCAACCCTGTTGGAGTGTGAAAAATCTTTATATTATCCTGAATACCCCGGCAATTCGTTGAATTTAGCGGAGGCGATGACGAGGGCTTTCCGTTACGAGCAAGTATTGAAGGATTTTTTCAATGGGAGAGAAACAACTTCGATAATTACCGGTTGAATGCGGATTTTATGCCGCGCTTTCAGCAATTTTCGGAGCGAGTTCCGGATCAAATGAACGATTTGATCCATAAGGGTATTGATATCATCCATGGTCAACCCTTCATCGAGTGTCAATGTAAGTAATATTTGTATCACTTGACGCTTGGGAGGCTGATGATTCATAGGAGATTCTCCTTTGAATGTCGGAAATTGGGTACTTCGTTGGAATCTCGTAAGGATTGCCTCAAGAAGAGGCAATCCTTATTTTAAACGCCTAACGGATGGAATCGATAATAGAGCAACTTAGAGTGGATTTCTTATTGAACTGCGCCAGGAGCATAGCAACCTGAGATAATCAGGATTTGGAACGGTAATTTCTTCTCAAGGAAGAAATTTTGTTTTTCAAACGTAAGGAATTTTTCAACGTCAATAAAGCCGGTTATAGCAGTGCCAGGGAATTTACCAACCAAGAATTTCTGATCTTCACTGACGATTTTAATCGTGGATTCAATAATACGGTCTTTTTCTGGGATATGATCCATTTTATTGGCTCCTTTATTATAAGTCTTGAGGGCATTCGCCCATTCGGCGCAAGCCCTTTACTACAATATGTTATGAAAAACATGAAAGTTCGTAACTTTACTCAATAAATTATTACTTCCCATATTTTTGTATGGTTATCTTATGGACAGAATTAATAAAAGCGTTCGTCAAATGGAGGAAATAAAAATACTCCTAATTACCTTGTAGCCTGCATAGAATGGAGTAGGAAAGTTATGAATCATTCTACTAAGTTAATACGAAGATACCATACAAAGTTACCTAGGAGCCAATATTGTGATGATAAACGACCCCCATAACCATAATTCTAAAAATGAAGTTTTGATACGCTTGGCGCTGATTGTGGCTTTAATCATACTTGTAATGTTCGGTATCATGATTGCCCATACTATTCATCAGGAAAAGGCTTTACCGTCTAATGCCATAGCTGTGGCCGAAAGTACCATCCGTCTCGATACCCAAACCAGTAAATTCATTCTGAAAAATGGGATACCGTTTTTAGAGAAAATAATGGACGAAGATGACCCGTTAACTTTTTTAAATATAAACTTGATTCAAATCTATTGGTATTTGGCGGCAAATATCAAAAATACCAGCCCCTTTGAAATTGTTTGTACTCAGTTTCCAATACTGGCGCTCATGAAGTCCCAGCCTAAAATCCCGCTGACGATAACACCCGTACCCATCGAAAATCCGGATGTCGATCAAAAGATTCCCATGCCGACACCCGGTGGCCAAGGGAATACAACCCTACCGGAGATAAAGGAAACCCCGGAAATATTCATATATCATACCCATACAACGGAATCCTATATCCCGGCATGCGGCAAGGACCATATGGTCAATCAAAAGGGCGATATTGTCAAGGTTGGCGGCTATTTGGAAAAGGTTTTGGAAGAAAAATATCACATTCAATGTATGCATTCGGAGACGATTCACGATCAATTCCCGTTCAGGGATTCCTACAAACGTTCCCAGGTAACGATGATCAATTATTTGAAACAATATCCCTCTACCAAGGTAGTGTTAGATGTTCATCGCGACGCGACGCCCGGTTTGGAGAACAGCCGGATCGTAAAGGGTGAAAAAACAGCCACTATTGTTACGGTTGTAGGTAGTGATAAAATGGGTCTGTCCCATCCTCGTTGGAAGGAAAACCTGCAATTTGCGAAGAAGCTCAATGAGAATATGGATTTGTATTATCCCGGCTTGAGTAATGGTATCATCATTTCGGATGCCCGGTACAATCAACATTTGCATTCCCACGCGATATTGATTGAATTCGGCGATCAGTATACGACCTTGGAGGAAGCCTACCGGGCGGTAGATTTTTTTGCCGATGTTTTAGTCCACACAATGCAAAAAGACACCTCCCCGGGCATCACGACACTGGACGGAGGTCAATAATTTTCATGTTATAAACTCAACTTTCGCAAAGGAAAAAGCCGCAGAAAACAATTGATACGTAAGTATGGAAAAAAATAAAAAGATATATTGACAATCTCAGATCGTATCGCTTCAAAAAAAATAGATACAAAAAGTTAACCACTTCATACGTTTAATGGAAGTGTTGTACTGGGGTTCAAGCCCTCATTCTTGCTTTCTCCCGCCTTCGGGAGAAACGAAGGCCTTGTCAAGGCAGTCAAACTTCTTAAACCCTAAAAGGCTCCAGCGCACCGCGGTTCGTTTCTCCCGAGGGAGAAAGTGCGCCTCCATGGAGGCGAAGAATGAGGGGTGGACCAACATTTCAGCTAAATAGATAGGTGCATAATCCCGTT
>JAEZCE010000051.1 GCA_023429995.1 Bacillota bacterium
TTATCCGGTTTTTTTACAGCATAGCCTTATGACATGCCTCCCTGCCGACCCTATCGGGGTTTAAAAATTGGGTCTATTTTATCGGCTTGTTTCTTTGCGAAACCTTTGCTTCATTGGAAATCAGCCCTTTTCGCTTTGAAATGGAAATCCGTGTAATGTTGTTCCATGACGCCGGTTCTCACCCCTAAAGTTTTCTCCATATTGGTAATCATTTTCTCAGCCTCCTCCGATGTACTTTCATCGATAATCCTGATAATCTCCTGCTTGGTATGGCGGCGGCTGATTCACGGACCCAATCTTCCACCCAATCCCGTCGGTAGATCCGGGGGGCCATATTTTAAAAATCGTTAAATATTCTTTAATCAGGTCTTAAAAAGCAAATCCTACAGTAAACGTGAGACTTCTCATTGAATTGTAATCGATAGCAATCCGTAAAAATTAATTGCCTGCGGGGTTTAAAGATTGATCGAATATCTTGGATTCATTCTCTATCTCATGGCCTACACATTTAGTATTATCGCCATTACCTTGTTATGTTTCTTCTATCTTCGTTACAAGCTTAATCCTATCCGGTACGGTCTTCTCTTTGATGTTTTTCTCACTCTGTCGCTGGTATTTGATACGATGAATTATTACACCCGAATGATCATCTTGAGTGAAGCCTACTTAATGAAAGTCATTCTGATCTATGGTTTACTCTTTGCCAATATTGGCTTTGCTTATTTTCTGGCCCTATTTACCCATGAAGTCATTCAAAAACGCTTTGAAAGAAAGAATCAACTTCTGTTTCTCACCACTGCCTTACTGGCTTTGATTGTCCCCATATTGCTTCGAATTTTCCGCATAAACGGCGTGATTCCCCAGGGAATAGCTCAGCATACGGGATTTTTCCTTTCTAATATATTTAGTTCATTTTGGAGCATTTATTTTACCACGCTCTTTGTGGGGAATTTTCAAAAGTTGGACAAGATGATGAAACCATTGGCAGTCGCTTATGCAATCACCATCCTTATATTGGCTCCGCTATCGGTGCTCACCAATCTACTGTCGTATTTTATTCAAATTCCCTTCCCCATCGCTTATTCGCCGATTATTTCAGTATTGACGAATTTACTAATCCTATTGCTGGTCAAATGTTCCGTCAAAAGCTTTTCCGTTCCGTCGGGTACACCATCCCGTCACAAAAGCCGCATCGTTCCCGACTGGAACCAGATCGCCGGAAAGTATAACCTGACCGAAAGAGAACTGGAGATCATAATGTTGGTATCAAAAGGCCATAGCAACCAGGAGATCGGAGCGGAACTGTTCATCTCCGCCAATACAGTTAAAAATCATCTTTATAACGCCTTTAGAAAGCTGGGAATTAACAGTCGCTATGAGCTTATGAATATTATTGCGCCGGATTTAGATGAAGAAATCCTCAGCCCGGAAATATACAGCTAGCGTTATAATCCCCCTTCATTCCCTCTCTTTCCCAAAAGATCCTATCGGGAACGGTTTCGCCGAATATCTTTCCATATATTCATTGGATCCGCTCAAAATAGGAAGACCTTCCTATTGCGCTCCTAAGCGGCTCTCATTATAATCCGAGTGGTAAAGCGCTTTATAATCTAACTGGTTTATCTCATCGTGTCGCCGTTAAATTTCGGCGACACCCATTTCACTATTGGAAGAATTCCCTTGCTTCAAAAACGGAATATAAAATTCATAACCTTTGGAGGTTCTTGCTATTATGAAGTTGAATCGTTGCATTATTTTAGGAATGATTTTATTGGCCTGGATAGTACCGTATACATTAGCCGAGTCAGGCTCGGCTTGGCCTGTAGCGACTCCTGAAGAAGTCGGAATGGACTCGGGCGGAATCATTCAGCTCCTCAAATTTCTGGGGAACCCGTCGCTTCATGCCCACAGCCTCATCATGGTCCGGGACGGTAAAATTGTGACCGAAGGGTATTTTTACCCTTATCAACGCTCCACCTTACACAATATCTATTCCTGCACCAAAAGCGTAACCAGTGTCCTTACGGGAATCGCCCTGGATCAGGACTACTTGAAAAGCGTCGACCAAAAACTCGGCGAGTTCTTTCCGGAATTGCAGACCGCCGCTCCAAACAAGGCCCGAATAACCATCCGCCATCTGTTGACGATGACATCCGGTTTGGATTATACCCATGGCGAGACCAACGACAAGATGATGAAATCTCCGGATTGGGTCCGCTTCGCTCTATCGTTGCCGCTTCGCTATGAACCGGGTACCCATTACAACTATAGCGATTGTAACGTTCATATCTTGGCCGCAGTCTTGCAAAAGGTTACCGGACAGGCGTTAGCTTCGTATGCGGAGAAGAATCTTTTCATGCCTTTGGGAATCACCGACTATTTCTGGCCCGTCGATCCTCAGGGAATCCAACACGGGTTCTCCGATTTATGCATTAATTCACAGGATATGGCCAAACTGGGCTATCTGTACTTAAATGACGGCCGCTGGGAGGGGAAGCAAATCGTTTCTTCCGCTTGGGTCAAGGAATCAACGCGGAATCATACTCGCGAAGGCGATGACGGCTATGGTTATCTCTGGTGGATCGAGAAAAGCGGATTTGCCGCAAGGGGTTCCGGCGGACAGTTTATTTTCGTTATGCCGCAAGCAAAAGTAGTAGCCGTATTTACCTATGGTCTTGATGATAAAGCGAGGGAAAGCAATAGCTATCTACCGGCAAATATCCGGGAACTCTGTTTTAAATCAAACAGCCCCATCACGCCCAACCCCCAATCCTATCAGAAACTGCAACAAGCCTTAACGGGTATTGAAGCGTCTCCGGCTGAAACAACCGTAACTTCACCGCTGGCCGGAAAAGTGCTGGGACGAACCTTTCGGTTTAATCATCTCAATCATGGACTGAGTTCGCTGGCCTTTATACCCTTGGATGATCATACTTTCATCATCCGCCTGGTCAACAATAAAAAGCCTCTCCAATTCCCGGTCGGCATGAACGGCCGTTTTACCGAAGTCAAGAATTCACCATTCTTTAGAGGCGATACCGTTTTCATTAAAGGTTACTGGTCAAACGCCCGGACTTTATCGATCATTTTTGAAAAGGGTGAACGATGGATTTTAACCTGTAATTTTAATCAAAGCGGCTCGAAAATGAAGTTGACGTTAACGGAACGGGGGGAAATTGAGTTGAAAAGCCTGGAAGGGATAGCCCATTAAATTTTCAACTGAATCCGGCAGGTCCCTTCCACTTAAAAATCCACATCCCATGATAACTTGCCGGATTTCACTCTGTTTAATCAGTTCAATCCGTAAAATCCTGACTAATCCTGGTCCAAATAATGAGCTGCGCTTAAGGCGGCCACTTGCCCCTGGCCCACAGCGCGGCTGATCTGCCAGGGTCTTCCCGTGCAATCACCGGCCGCAAACACTCCCGGCAAGTTGGTGGCCTGGGTAAAATCAACCCGGATAAAACCATTTTCAATATCCAAACCATCCAAAAGCTCACTAGCGGGCCGGCCCGCCCTTTCGATAAAAATCCCGCTCACCCCGAATTCCCCGGCGGAAGTTTTTAAAAGTTCCACCTTGTCCGTTCCCGAGATTTTCTGAGGTTTCCCCCGGACCACCTTTACTTTGGGGCTAAGTTCGGTGGCCAAACGATATTGCGGGAAATAGTAAACTTCCGAACAAATCTCGGATAAAAACGCCGCTTCGGATTCGGCTTCCGGAATATAACCAATCATGGCCACGGCTTTTCCCTTAAAAAACATCCCGTCGCAAGTGGCGCAATAACTGACTCCCCGTCCCACAAACTCCGCTTCGCCGGCAATCTCGGCGACTGTTGAAATACCGGGAGCCAAGATCAGCGTTTTAGCCTGAAGGGCATTTTCACGGCCGATCAAAGAAAAGATCCGCTCTTCCTGATAAATGTTTTGGACCTCGTCTTTGATGCTGACTACCCCTTCGGCCTGGGCATGATCTCTCATCCGGCCAATCAGTTCCGATCCCGATATTTGGGGAATCCCCAGATAATTTTCAATCTGTTCAGCCTGGATCAATTTTGAACTCATGATTTCTTTGGATACCAAAAGCGCGTCTTTATTTCTCCGTCTGGCATTGACTGCCGCCGCGAGGCCCGCCGGTCCTCCTCCGACAATAGCGATATCATACACCATATCCGTTCCTTCTTCCTTTCGTTTGATATGAAAACCCAAAAATAAGAATTTAAATCCTGCCAACAGGTAACTTTACAAAAATGAAGAATAATAAATAGACTTAAAAATAATAAAGGAGCATCCCTGTGTTATATACCGTATTTAAACTTTTATTCCGCGTTTTTTTGAAGCTATTTGCAGGCCTAAAAGCCACCGGCAAGGAAAATATCCCCCAAAGCGGTCCTGCCCTGATTGTGGCCAACCATATCAGCAATTGGGATCCCATGGTGTTAGGAGGGGACCTTAAACGCCAAGTTAAGTTTATTGCTAAAGAGGAACTGATCAAAATCCCTCTTATCGGCCTTTTAATAAAATCCTGGGGGGTTGTGCCCATCAAACGGGGCCGCGGCGACCGTGAGGCCATCGGTAAATCCTTGGAAATTTTAGGAGAGCGGCATTTGATGGGCATTTTTATCGAAGGACGGAGAAATACCGTTCATCCCGAACAAATGTTGAAACCCCAACACGGAGCCGCCATGCTGGCCTTGAAAACCGGGGTTCCCGTCATCCCGGCCGTTATCATCAATAGCAACAAAATTTTCCGGAGCTTCAAAAGAGTCAGGGTCGTCTTCGGAACCCCGATTCAGTTTACCGAAGAACCGGGCGTCGATAAAAAGGACCTCTATGAACAAATCAGCAACCGGATTGTCCAGGAAATCATGAAACTAAAAGGGGCTTGAAATGTTTCAGGCCCCTTTCCCCTTCCTCAATACTCCGGTTCTATTAATCCGTAATGGCCGTCTTTCCTTTTATACACCACATTGACCTGGTCGGTTTCACCATTGGTAAAAACGTAAAAATCATGAGCCAACAAGTCCATTTGCATGACCGCTTCCTCAACCGTCATCGGCTTCATCGCAAAACGTTTGGTCCGCTTGATTTGAGGTTCGCCGACTTCTTCCTGAGGCGCGGGAGCTAAATTGGCCACGATTTGGTTATCTTCACGGAATTTACGGTTAATCCTGGTTTTATATTTCCGGATTTGACGTTCGATCTTATCAATCGCTCCATCAATCGATCCATACATATCAGCGGTTTTTTCTTCGCCTCGAAGGAGCAAACCGTCAACCTGAATGGTGATTTCAACAATATGTTTGCCTCGTTCCGTACTCAATGTTACTTGGGCTCCGCGGGGACTTTTTTCAAAAAATTTAGCGATTTTGGAGACTTTTTTTTCGGCATATTCTCGTAATGCATCCGTTACTTCTATGTTTTTGCCATTTACCGTTACTACCATTTAGACCATCTCCTTTTTGAATTCGATGTTTTGGTTAAGGGAATTTTAAAAGTCCTAATAAATATATTATCGATACCGATCAGAATATCCTCCCGGGAAACTTAAAAACATAAAAAGGCTTGTGCCAAATTTTCGCGCGCGCCCGGCCGCGTTTCCTCTTTAGCACAAGCTGTTTTCATCGAAACGATCCACCTGAGTGTTGATGCGCGTGATGCCAAAAAAACTTCAGGTTATTTAGAACTACTTTTTTTCGGAGCAAAGGTTTCACAGCAAGTTTCCATTGATGTCCGGGCGCCGGCATCACCTTCCAATGAACCAATCTCCATATTGTCGGTTGCTCCAAAATTATTTTTTACTTTAATTTCATCGGCCTGACATTCATTGGCATCATCGTTATACTGACACGAAACAACGCTGCATTTTATACGATTCATCCCATCACCTCCGATGTTATTATCCATCAGTTCCGGAGTGATTATTCATTTTCTATCCAGCGATGAGAGATTTTGTACGCTAGAATGAATCAGACCAGTTCCACCAGGAGGATTCTGGAATCCTTGATGGTCTGCCTGTCAGCTGAAAAAGATTGACAATGATAAGCCGCTATCAATGACTTCCCCAATAAAGGGGACAAAAATACCAAGTTCAAATGGATAGGTTGCCCCATACTGCCGTACCAGATACGCTCATAGGTCATGGGATGAAGCGTTCTCCAGGCATCAGACCAACCAAGGGAGGCGATTTCCTGAAGATAATGTTTATAATCCAAACTGGCATTGAGATTTGCGGCCTGAATTTTCAGATTTCCCATGATGACCGCCCGGTTTCCTTTTTGCATCTCAAAGTTTTTCAGTGTTTTTTGAAAGGATAAATCAGAATCCCCAATATCCCGGGATTTGGGAAAATCAATTCCGGAAATTCTCATATCATGTCCGGGAAGATAAATCTTCACCCCGTTATCCGGCTGCTCGGCAGTGGCAGTCTCCCCGGAAGTACCGAATGGACTGCGACTGGCGATCACCATCAGGTCCCGTCCAATTCCGGGCCATGACTGAGCCCAATGTTGCCAACCATTCCGGTGGAAAATAGGTTGTAAGGTTATCATATCCCGATTCCCTGACAAAAATAACAGATCGGCATCATCGAAGGGTATATGATGAAAATTCTCCCGTACCCGCCGGCTCTCTTCACCGGGTATGGCCAAAACCGCAATCTTCAAAATATCACACTCCGGATCATCATGAATTGATTATAACTTCGCCCATCGCCTTGATCTTCCTTTTTCAATTTCAAATTTATGGTAAAACAAGATTTAAACGGATTTAAACAGGTCTTAAAAAATCCTATAAATCCCTGAAATCATGTTATCCTGTCGATGTTCTTTTCGTTTGGCCCGCGGTACAATTTAACCATGCGCGGTCAGGCATTATGACTATTTATTTGAAATTCATCAATGAATATTTATACCGGTTTTTTGCAACCTCCCCCGCTTACCATGGTGTTTCATTACAGAATTTAACAATCAATCCGATAACATTTTAATTCCAAAAAATCCAATATTTTAGGCGTATCCCCGTTTCATGTAAAATTCCTCTCATTTCTTTACAGGAATATTGTATTCATTTTAAAAATCGTTGACATTCATGGAATGGGGGTTATATAATTTATAAGAATATGATACGCCATTCACTTTAATGGAATATTATCCATTCGATTCATTTGAGCTATCTCTGGAAAGGTTGAAGCAATATGACACAAAAAGACTCAGTCCCCCAAAAACAAGGCCTTTATAACCCAAGCTATGAGCATGACGCTTGCGGTATTGGTTTGGTTGTTAACATCAAAGGGATGCAATCTCACGAAATCATTCGTCAAGGTTTAACGGTTCTGATGAATTTGGACCATCGAGGAGCCCGCGGCGCCGAACCCAACAGCGGAGATGGCGCCGGAATTTTACTTCAAATTCCGCATCAGTTCATAAAAAATGAATTTTCAAAGCTTGGAATGGTCATTCCGAACCCTGGCGAATATGCGGTTGGAATGATTTTTTTACCGGCGGATTCCGTTCTTCGACAGCAATGCGAAAAAATCCTTGCCGAGATCGTTTCGAAGGAAGGCCAAAATTTATTAGGATGGCGGACCGTTCCAACCTGTGATTCTTCCCTTGGCAATTCGGCTAAATCATGTCAACCCTTTATGCGTCAAATCATTATCGGGCGAAGTCCCGACATCCAAGACGAACTGGCCTTCGAACGCAAGTTATATCTTATCCGCAAACAATCCGAAAAAGCTATCCGGTATTCCGGGATTCCCGGTTATAATTCCTTCTATGTCGCCTCACTTTCCGCCCGTACCATTGTGTATAAAGGAATGTTAATTCCGGAACAACTTATCGAATATTATCCCGATTTAAGCGATCCCTCTATGGAATCGGCGTTGGCCCTGGTCCATTCCCGCTTTAGCACCAATACCTTCCCCAGTTGGGAAAGAGCCCATCCAAACCGTTTTATCATCCATAACGGCGAGATTAATACCCTGCGCGGGAATGTCAACTGGATGCATGCCCGGGAATCGATGTTTGAATCGAAAATCTTCGGCGACGATATTTCAAAAGTTTTGCCGGTGGTTAATTCCGACGGCAGCGATTCGGCCATATTCGATGAATGTCTGGAATTTCTCACCCTGGCCGGCCGTTCCCTTCCTCACGCCATGATGATGATGATACCGGAACCTTGGTCGAAACATGAACATATGCCCGCAGAGAAAAAGGCTTTTTATGAATATCATAGCTGCTTAATGGAACCATGGGATGGCCCGGCAGCCATGGCTTTTTCCGATGGCAAAATTGTCGGGGCGGTGCTTGACCGGAATGGTCTCAGACCTTCCCGTTATTACATTACCAAAGATGGTTTGGTGGTTATGGCTTCGGAAGTCGGCGTTATTGACCTACCGCCCGAACAAATCCTGGAAAAAGGGCGATTACGACCAGGCCGGATGTTGCTCATTGATACCGAGGCCGGAAAAATCATTTCCGATGAGGAACTCAAGCACAATTTGGCAGTCAAACATCCCTATCAAGAATGGTTAGATCAATACTTGGTGAAACTGGAAGATTTACCTCCCGCTTCCGATGTCCCGGCCGATGATCCGAAGACTCTTTTAGAGCGGCAAAAAGCGTTCGGATACACCTATGAGGATTTACGCATGGTGTTGGCGCCAATGGCCAGGGATATGGTGGAACCAACCGGCGCAATGGGTATTGATACACCGCTGGCGGTTTTATCAGACAAGCCGCAGTTATTGTATAATTATTTTAAACAATTATTTGCCCAGGTTACCAATCCCCCGATTGATGCAATTCGCGAGGAAATTGTGACCGGAACGGAAACATTCCTGGGATCGGAAGGCAATATACTCGATCCGCAGCCCCAAAGCTGCCGGCAATTGAAATTGAAGGTTCCGATTCTATCCAATGACGAATTGACAAAAATAGCCCGTTTGGATCAGCCAAGCTTTAAGGCGGTTACTCTTTCGATCCTGTTTAAAGCTTCCGAAGGCGGCGCGGGATTGAAACAGGCAATGGACTCCCTTTGCGCGGAGGCAAGTCGGAAAATTAAAGCCGGGGCCAATATTATTATTCTTTCGGATCGCGGAATCAACGACCAAATGGCGGCAATTCCGGCTTTGCTGGCGGTATCGGGTTTACATCACCATTTGATCCGGGAACAAGTACGTACCCAGGTCAGCCTGGTGATTGAGTCCGCCGAACCCAGAGAAGTGCACCATTTTGCTTTATTGCTCGGTTATGGCGCTTCGGCGATCAATCCTTATTTGGCCTATGAATCCATTAAAGATTTGGTTGCCCAAAAGCTGTTGGTCAATATAGACGGCCATAAAGCCGAACATAACTATACCAAAGCTGTTGTCAAAGGTATTGTGAAGACCCTTTCAAAAATGGGTATTTCCACAATTCAAAGTTATCAAGGGGCTCAGATTTTTGAAGCCATCGGATTAAACCAATCCGTCATCGACCGTTACTTTACTTGGACACCATCGCGAATCGGCGGGATTGACCTTGAGGTCATCGCCCGGGAAGCCCAGCTCCGCCATAAAAACGCCTTTAGCGACCATGGCGTCAAAGAAAAGGTCTTGGAAACCGGCGGCTATTATCAATGGCGCCGGAACGGCGAGAGTCATTTATACAATCCGGAAACTATTCACAAGTTGCAGCAAGCGTGCCGCAATAATGATTATCAATTATTTAAGGACTATTCGAACCTGATCGATGATCAAACCCAAAAGCATTATACCTTGAGGGGGCTGCTCGGTTTTAAAACAACCGGTCAGGCGGTTCCCATCGATGAGGTTGAATCGGTGGAATCGATTTGCAAGCGTTTTAAGACCGGGGCCATGTCTTACGGTTCCATCAGTCAGGAAGCGCATGAAGCGTTGGCTGTCGCCATGAACCGGATCGGCGGTAAGAGTAATACCGGTGAGGGCGGCGAAGATCCTTCCCGTTTTGTTACTGCTGCCAACGGCGATTCCAAATGCAGCGCAATTAAGCAAGTTGCTTCCGGAAGATTCGGCGTTACCAGTGAATATTTAGTGAACGCCAGGGAAATTCAAATCAAAATGGCCCAAGGGGCTAAACCCGGTGAAGGCGGTCAGTTGCCCGGCAGGAAAGTTTATCCATGGGTTGCAACCGTACGGCACTCCACTCCGGGTGTGGGCCTGATCTCTCCTCCGCCTCACCATGATATTTATTCCATTGAGGATTTAGCGGAGTTAATTCATGATTTAAAGAATGCCAATCAACAAGCCCGAATCAGTGTAAAACTGGTTTCGGAGGTCGGAGTCGGAACAATTGCCGCCGGTGTGGCCAAAGGACGGGCCGATTTAATTCTAATCAGCGGCTATGACGGTGGAACCGGCGCCTCACCCCGCTCCAGCATTAAACATGCCGGACTTCCCTGGGAACTGGGACTGGCGGAAACTCACCAGACTTTGTTACTGAACAATTTAAGAAGCCGGGTGGTGCTGGAAACCGACGGCAAGCTCATGACCGGTAGAGATGTTGCAATTGCCGCGTTGTTAGGCGCTGAAGAATATGGTTTTGCAACAATGCCTTTGGTCGCTTTGGGTTGCGTCATGATGAGAGTGTGCAATCTGGATACCTGTCCTGTGGGTATTGCCACCCAAAATCCCGAACTTCGCAAAAAGTTCTGTGGCGATCCGGATCATATTGTCAATCTGATGCGCTTTATCGCCCAAGAATTGCGGGAAATCATGGCTGAGCTTGGTTTTAGAACCATCCATGAAATGATTGGACGAACCGATAAACTGGAACCCGCCAAAGCGCTTCAACATTGGAAGACAAAGGATCTCGATTTCTCCAGCATCCTTTATCAACCCAAAGTCGGGCCCGAAGTCGGTCATTATTGTCAAATCAGCCAGAATCACGGCCTTGAGACGGCGCTTGACAACCAACACCTTTTAAAAATCTGTGAACCGGCCCTCAGCAGCGGCCAGCCCGTTCAGGCCATTTTGCCGATCCGCAATACCAACCGGGTTGTAGGCACCATTCTCGGCAGCGAAGTTACCCGTAAATACGGCGCCAAAGGATTGCCTGAAGATACGATCAAACTTCATTTCCAAGGTTCAGCCGGACAAAGCTTCGGAGCCTTTGTCCCCCGGGGAATTACATTGAGCTTGGAAGGCGATGCCAATGACTACCTTGGCAAAGGACTTTCCGGCGGAAAAATCATCGTTTATCCTCCGGCAAAATCGACCTTTAATCCGGAAAGCAATATCATCATCGGCAATGTTGCTTTTTATGGCGCAACCAGCGGCGAAGCCTATATTAACGGTGTTGCCGGCGAGCGTTTTTGTGTGAGAAACAGCGGTATCAAAGCCGTTGTCGAATCTGTCGGCGACCATGGTTGCGAATATATGACCGGAGGCCGTGTCGTAGTCCTGGGTTCCACCGGACGCAATTTTGCAGCGGGGATGTCCGGCGGTATTGCCTATATTATCGACGAAGCCGGCTATTTTAAAGAACGTTGCAACTTTGAGATGGTTGATTTGGAAACCCTATCCGACGAAGAAGAAATTGCCGAATTAAAACAAATGGTTGCATCTCATGCCCAATATACCGGCAGTACCCGGAGTAAACTAATCCTTGAGAACTGGGATGGTTACCTCCGGAAATTTGTCAGAGTGATCCCCCGGGATTATAAACGGGTCTTGGAAACAATGAAATCGCTGGAAAAGAGCGGATTAAGTAAAGAGGAAGTGTTTATGGCCGCTTTTGAAGCCAATAAGAGCGATTTGAAGAGGGTTAGCGGTAATTAATGATAGCGTAATGAATTCATTTTATTTAATGTTTGTGGAGGACTTATAATGGGTAAGCCAACCGGATTTTTAGAATACAAACGGGAATTGCCGTCCGATCGCCCCCCTAAGGAACGGCTCAAAGATTGGAACGAGTTTCATGAGCATTTCCCGGAAGAACAACAGCAATTACAAGGAGCCCGTTGTATGGACTGCGGCGTTCCATTCTGTCATAGCGGGCTTTTAATCAATGGTATGGCTTCCGGCTGTCCACTGAATAATTTAATTCCGGAATGGAATGATTTGGTCTTCCGCGGTTTATGGCATGAAGCTGTAAAACGTTTGGTACAGACCAATTGCTTTCCCGAGTTTACCGGCAGAGTTTGTCCGGCCCCTTGTGAGGGTTCATGTACTTTGGGAATGCATGAACCGGCAGTAACCATTAAAACCAATGAATGTTCCATCATTGATAAAGCTTTTGAAGAAGGCTGGATTGTTCCCGAACCCCCTGCAAAGCGGAGCGGGAAAAAAGTAGCGGTAATCGGTTCCGGCCCTTCGGGACTTGCCTGCGCGAATATGCTTAACAAAGCCGGACATACGGTGACCGTGTTTGAGAGGGCCGACCGGATCGGCGGCCTCTTAATGTATGGGATTCCCAACATGAAGTTGGACAAGAAAATTGTCCAGCGGCGGGTTGACCTGATGGCCGCCGAGGGAGTCGCCTTTGTCACCAAAACCGAGATCGGTAAAGATTATGAAGCCGCTAAACTGCTGAAAGAATTCGATGCCGTGGTTCTATGCGGCGGAGCTACCAAATCCCGCGATTTGGCTGTTGAGGGCAGAGGGTTAAAAGGCGTCCATTTCGCAATGGACTTTTTAACGGCCAATACCAAGAGTTTGCTGGATTCGGCTCACCAAGACGGCCAATACATTTCTGCCAAGGATAAAGATGTTATTGTCATCGGAGGCGGCGATACGGGTACCGATTGTGTGGCCACCGCTTTACGTCACGATTGCAAGAGTTTAGCCCAATTTGAAATTGTCCCGATGCCTCCCAATGCGAGAACTGCCGATAATCCTTGGCCCCAATGGCCGAAGATTTACAAGCTCGACTACGGCCAGGAAGAAGCGGCTGAAATTTTTGGAGCGGATCCTCGTCTCTATTGTATCAATACCAAAAAATTAGTTGGCGATGATAACGGCCAATTGAAAGAAGTCCATACTGTCGCCGTCAAGTGGGAAAAAGACAACAATGGCCGCTTTGTTCCCAAGGAAGTCCCGGGGAGTGAAAAAGTCTGGCCGGCCCAGTTGGTTTTGCTCGCCATGGGGTTCCTCGGTCCAGAGGAGAACTTACTGAAGGCTTTCGGTGTTGAGCAAGACAGCCGTACCAATGCCAAAGCAGAATATGGCCAATTTACCACCAATGTTAAAGGTGTTTTCGCTGCCGGCGACATGCGGCGCGGCCAAAGTTTGGTGGTCTGGGCCATCAATGAAGGCATCGGCGCAGCCAGGGAATGTGACCAGTATTTAATGGGGAAATGAATTAACTTTATCCCCCGATCCAATTAAAATAAGAATATCATAAAATCCTACGATTAAAAACCGCCTAACGTTGAAAGGTACTTCCCTCTGAACGTAAAGTAGTTTAAAATGATAGTAGGATTTTTTGTTTTTAATTTAAGAATGCCTATTTGACCTAACCCCCACCCCTTCCCTCAACTGATTGCTGCATTCTAGGCCAGGGAAGGGGTGACTCAGTTGTTTTTTCTCTGCATTTGAAGTGGGAAGTAGCTAGAAACTTGATTCTATGACTAATTTTATTGTATAAAAGTACCATAAAATCAATTCTAGCGGTCCAATAGCCTTTTTACCAAAGGAGCTCAATCGTCATGTTACATACCGAAAATATCGAAGTATTCAATTTCAAAGGGGCCTTCCGGGGTATGAGAAATCCCATGGCCAGCTGGCATCGGTCCGATACAGTCTTTGACGGCGCCAGCGGCGTATTGGTAACCTTAGGCGAAAATGATCGCAAATTAGCTTTAACTTTAGTTGCCTCCGGAAGCGACCACCGCAAATTTATACGGCAAATCCTGGTGAGTATGGATATTATCGCGCCGGATTATTGGTGGAAGGAAATGGATACTTATAAAGTCGGTACCGTTGCCAATAGCACCAGCACCATGCACAAATTGACTTCAAAGCCGTTGACTATGGAGGATTTTAGCTGGGATCAACCCACGCCCTATCGCCAGCAACTGCTGGTACATTTGAATGAGCTAATCGACAGTTATAAAAAACTTGTCCAAAACGACGAAACCGAAGGGGCTAAAAAAATCTGGCGGGAATTGATTCAAGACCTGCCGATGAGTTTTCATTATACCCGCACATGGACCAGTAATTATGAAAGCCTGCGCCATATCTACCACGCCAGAAAAAATCATAAACTCTCCGAGTGGCATGATTTCTGCAGAGCGCTGGAGACGTTGCCTTTCAGCGAATTAATTACGATTCAATAAAGAAATTTTAAAAGGTTTTTCTCTGTGTCTCCGCGCCTCTGTGGCTAAATGAATAGGCTGCAAAGACACGGAGAAAAGCTTCATAAGAACAACCTCAAAGAGGCTAGGGTAAAAAATTATTCCTGGGTGGTGAAGGTGAAGCGGTGATTTCTTTAATAGCAGCGGTATCCAAAAACGGGGTCATTGGAAAAGACGGTCGTCTTCCATGGGATCTTCCTGCGGATCTCGCCTATTTCAAAAAAACCACCCTGGGACATCCGGTGATTATGGGCCGCAAAACCTTCGAATCTCTCGGTAAACCATTACCGGGGCGGGAAAATGTTGTGATAACCCGAAGTCGGAATCATGCCCCTCCAAATTGCCTGATCTTGCATTCCATCGATGAAGCCCTAACTTTTTGTGAGGATAAGCATGGTTTTATCATCGGTGGGTCTCAAATCTACCGGGAATTCTTCCCCTATGCCGACCGGCTTTATATTACTTTAATCAATGAGGACTTTGCGGGTGATAGCTTCTTACCGGTGATCGAACCCCAAATGTGGCGGCTCATCTCTCAAACCAAAGGGGTACGGAACGAGCAAAACCCCTATGACTATTCTTTTTTGGTTTATGGCAAAGACTACAAAACAATTCATAACAGCGTTTTCCCTAATTCGTAAGCTTCCTTGATAACTTGTTCCTGTTTTACAACTTCCCCTCTTTGGGAAACTCCCGGTACTATCAATTGAGCGGTTAATCGCATCTCCAAATATTGCAATGCCTTTTCAAAAAATGCTATCACGGGCCGGACGGTTTCGGGATTATTTTCTTCAAAAGGGATGATAATTGCTGCTTTTTTACCCCTGATGCCTTTTCTATTTGGTTCACCATTAAAATAGGCTAGCCGGTCAATAAAACATTTGATGAGTGCGGTTGGCCCATACCAATATACCGGGGTGCCAAAAATAATGATATCGCTGGCAATGATTTTATGGTAAATAGAAATCATGTCGTCATTTCGGGTACATTCTTGGGTAATCCAGCAAACATGGCATCCGGTACACTCCTGGATTGTTAAATCACCTAAGAACAATGTTTCCGTAATTGCTCCCTTCTCCCGGGCTCCCTCCAATGTCTTTTCCATTAAAACATGGGTATTTCCGTTTTTCCGCGGACTTCCCATTATCCCCAATACTTGTCCGGCCATTTTCGATTACCGCCTCTCCATTTGTGATTCAACCCGTTCAAACCATTTGGAATCGGCCAATACGACCGAACGTTCCTTGTGCCACTTTGGGGCCGTCCAGTACCGTTCCAGAAGCATTACGGCTTCTTCTTGGCTTACCAAACGGAACCCATATTTTTGGTAAAACTGTATGGCCCAAAAAGCATCGGTCCAGGTTCCAATCAAAACCGGCCCGGAAATGGACTGATATAAATGGGTAAGAAGCTTGCCGCCAATCCCCCGATGCTGCATTCCCGTTTGTACATAGGCGTGTCGGATCAAGGTTACATCTTTTAGGGGCTGCACACCCATGACCCCTACCAACCTTTGGTCCGTCTCATATCCCCAGAAATTGATACCGCTTTTGATTTCCCTTTCCAGTCTATCCTCCGACATATAAGGAATATGATAATGTTCAGCCGGGATTATCTTCCGATATATTTGGGCGGCATCATTAATGATTTGATAAATTTCTTGAAAATCCCCATGGATTGAGTGCTCACATTGACGAATCATGTTTACCACCTTTTTGAAAATCAATTTTTTCTTTCCTCATGGGTAATATAACATGACCGCACTATCTTCCAACAGCTCCACTTGGGCGCTTTTTTCAAGGTACCAATTATAAAAGCGTATATTGAGAATTGTCGGGGGCATTTTAATTCATAAAGTTTTAAAAAAGTACGGATGCCTAAAGCTCATTTTTACCCTAAAAGGTGATCATCATCGAAGATATTTTAAATAAGGTTATTCTTTATCATATTGCGCCGACTATTCTGAGGCTAAAACCGGCTAATCTAATTAATTTCACGGAATCTAACCGACTCTACCCATCGTGGCGTGATTTTCCGAGAAGGCAATTCCGGGCCTTCTTCGCTGATTTTCCTTTTCATCAAAAAATTGAATGTCAAGAAATCTATCATCAGCCTGGAAAACAAGCCCTCGTCCTGTTCTATAATAAGACAATGCTGGAAAAAGTCCTCTTTAACCAAAAAAACCGGAATTTCTTGGCAGATTGCGGGTATCCAATAAATCAAAATGTCGGCGGGTATTTCGATCAACTATCCCATAGACTGCTTTACCCAAAATTCCCCCACGAACTCGGAGTGTTTTTGGGAATCCCTCTTGGCGATGTCATGGGCTTTATTGCCAATAACGGGAAAAACTATATTTTTAATCATTATTGGAAAGTGTATCAAAATCCTCTTAGCGCAAAAAAAATTTTCGCTTCTTTTGATCAGGCGAAAATTGATTTATACAGAAGATTCTGTTAAAGAGTACCCGCTATCATTTCTCCCCGCCCATCCCCACTAACTTCAATAAATTCTCAAAATTGGTATAGTCCAACCGCGGTTCCTTGCCGTTTCTCATTCTTGCTTTGGCCAATGCCAGCTGTAAGTTGATAAATGTAACTTGCCTCTCTAAAAAGTAGACATTCTCCACTCTCGGATCGGAAAGATCGGCATAGTTATAGCGGTTAATAGCTGTCTGATAATTATCAAGCGCTTTTTTGACCTCCTGATCCATCATAAACTCTATTTTTTCACAATCATCATGGCCCAGATACGGGGTTTCATTACCGCCCGGGGGCGTAACTCCGGTAGGGACCTTACGAAAATAAAATGGCTCCGGATTCCTCTCCGCTGGTTCCAGGTTATGGGATACATTAGCCGCTTCGGCATCTTTTGGGGAGGTTATTTTTTCTGATTTTTTTTTAAGAGGGTAACCATGGATTAACTTAGAAGCAGGATTGGTTTTGAAAATCATATGAACACTCCTATCCCGATAAAATTTTTAAAACTTGGCTCATTTCAAATTATGAGAATGGATGCTCGGCTATTCCATAAAAATGTATAAAAAGGCCCGTTTAGGGGATCATTAACCAAAAAAGGAGAGTGAGCCGATTGAACTACGAGCGGGTAAAGGAAATCATAGAATCTCACGGAGTCATTGCGGTGAATTATCATGAATCCCCGGTATGGCTGGAGCAGATTACCGATGATCAAAATGTGGAGATAACCACCCTTGATACTAATCAACGCATGGAAGTGCCCATTGATCAGCTCACTGAATAAATGGATGCCGTTCTATAAGCTTCGGCTCAGGTGTAAAAAAGGCTAAAGTTTTTTGGGGAAGCGACGAAAAAAGTATTACATGATCCATAACCTAAAGGAGTCGACATTCATGACAAAAAAGAACGATGAATTTAATTTGGAAACAAAATATCGGGTTGCAAATTTTAACCAGATTGTCGGAATTGCTGAAAAATTAATGACTTCATTGGTAAAGAGAGCCCAGCAAGTGGATAAAATCTCAAAATAATACCAACATTAACGATATCTTTTCATTGACAATCTGGTTGGTAATATGTTATATTAATTAAACGTGGTTATCATTACGTTCTCAAGAAACGTATAGTAATAAAACCACGGATTTATGTAGGAGGAATTTCGAATGCAAGGTAAGGTTAAATGGTTTAATTCGGAAAAAGGTTTTGGTTTCATTGAAAGAGAAGGCGGCGAAGATGTTTTCGTTCATTTTTCCGCTATCCAAATGGACGGTTACAAAGCCTTGGAAGAAGGGCAAATGGTTGAATTCGATATTGTGAAAGGTGAACGTGGCGCTCAAGCTGCCAACGTAACGAAAATATAATATTTCGAAGTAAACCAAGGTCCCGGAAAAATTTCCGGGACCTTTTATTATAATCCCTTACCATCCTGTCTTTTCTTTCCCCTTTCTCCAGTGCCATCCAAGAAAGCTAGCGAAACTGGGTAATCACAAAATTTTTGAATAATTGCACCGAAGACGGCAGAGCTCGCTCCTTCAGCCAGGCTAATCCTATTTCCCGTCTGCAGATAGGCTCGGTAATTGGAAGGCATCTAACTTTACTGGAATCAACTCCCGAAAACTTTGGGATGACAGCGACTCCAAGGCCTGAAGAAACCAGTCCCACCACGGTGGCGATATCTCCGCCTTCAAATTTCACTTGAGGGATAAAACCTGCCTGGCCGCAAAACTTTTCCAGCAGGGTCCGCATATTGTAGTTTTTTCGAAAACCGATGAACGATTCATTCCTCAAATCCGCCAGACGAATATCGGAAGAGGCTGCCAAAGCATGAGTTACCGGCAAATAAACGTATAAAGGCTCATCCAGCAAACGATGCCAGGCAATGTCCCCCCGCTCCTCAAAGGGAGCGGTTAAACACAGATCCACCTTTCCATCTATCAATTCTTTCAAAATAAACGGGGTCATATTCTCAAAAAGTCGGAATTCCACCCCCGGGTATTCCCGGGAAAATTTACTGATGATATCCGGTAAAATATTCAAACCGAGTGAAAGTAAAAACGCCAGTGAAATCACTCCAGTAGCCGGATTATTTAGCTGCTTGACGGCTTGCATGCCCTGATCGATTTCATTTAAAGCGCTTTCCACATGTTTCAAAAAAACTTTCCCAAAAGAATTCAAACGCACCGTCCGCCCTAACCGATCGAAAAGCAATACCCCTACTTCCGCTTCTAAATTCGTTATCGAACGGCTCAAAGCCGGCTGCGAAATAGCCAGGATTTGAGCGGCTTTGGTAAAGTGCTCGGTACGGGCCACGACCCGAAAATATTCAAGTTGCTGCCATTCCATGAATTTTCTCCAATCTCCATTTTTATTCCGAAAGATTTATAACAAAAAACTATTATTTCTATGTATATTATAAATTTGACGTTATCAAGTTACAAGAGTAAACTTAAAGGTGCAGCTTTGAAGAACAGAAAGGATGTTAATTCATGGATTATATAGAGAAAAAAAGCCCCGCCTATAGCCGGGCTTTAATTGGGATGTTGGTTGGCAGTTTAGTCACTTATGCCAGTATCTATTGCCCCCAAACCCTGATCAGTGTTTTTTCCGATCAATATCATGTTACTCCGGCGACAGCCAGTTTTACCATTTCCTTTACCACCGGCGCCTTAGCTTTTTGCATGTTCTTTTTATCGCTTTTTTCAAATGCCTGGAGCCGGAAAACTATTATGAGCCTGTCGCTGGTCTTGACTTCCTTGTTTACCATTTTATCCGCTTTCGGACATAACTTTCATTACCTACTCCTCATGAGACTGCTAACAGGTATCAGCGCAGCGGGATTTCCGGCTGTAGCAATGACATATATCTATGAAGAATTTTCCCCGCGGAGCATCGGGGGCATTATGGGTGTTTATGTGGCCGGTAACGGTGTTGGCGCTTTTGTCGGCCGGGTAATCATCGGTACCATAACCGATCTCTTTTCCTGGCAAACGGCTGTCTTTGGATTGGGTGTAATCAGCCTACTTTGCAGTATCTGCTTTTGGTCGGTGCTGCCAAACTCCCGGAATTTTCAACGGATGGCCATGGTCCCCCAAAAAATCAAAGAAAGCGTTAAAACCAGTTTAAATAATAAAAATTTATTATTTCTTTACGGGATTGGCTTTTTATTGATGGGCGTCTATGTAACCCTGTTCAATTACATTGGTTATCCTTTGCGGAAAGCTCCCTATCATTTAAGCCAAACCACTTTAGGATTTATTTTCTTCGTCAATCTAGTCGGTTCCTGGGGATCCATTGTTTTTGGAAAAATGGCCGATCGCTACCCCAGGCCTTTGGTAGTGAGCTGGGCAGTGATTTTGCTTTTAAGCGGCGCCTTGCTTACGCTAAATAGTAGCTTGATTGTGAAAATTGCCGGGCTCGTCGTTTTCGCCTTCGGATTTTTTGCCGGACATACTATCGCCTGCGGCTGGGTCGGCGTAGTATCCCCCCCTCAAAGCAAAGCGCAAGCCGCAGCATTGTACCTCTTATTTTATTATTCCGGCTCCAGTCTGGTCGGTTGGTCTGGCGGATATTGCTGGTCCTTTTGGGGGTGGCCCGGTGTGGTCGGATTGGTTTGTGGGTTGATGGGAATTGCCATGTGGCTTGCCTTTCGGACTATCAATCCCAAAACGGTTCCCCATGAAGCCCCTAAATGTTCTTGTTGATAGAAGGATCCAAACTTGCCTTGATTATTGTGAAAGCCCGCTTGTTCACGGGCTTTCACAATAAAAAACATCTTAAAATCTTCGATACTAACCGAGATAAGCTCCTTGTTCCACCAATTTTTGTTGTAATTTTACAACCTTGACTTGTCGCAATGCTACACCATCTTGGACGGCAATCGCAGCAGCAGTTCCGGCAGCTTGTCCCGTTGCAAAACAGGCCGGCATGACCCGGAACGATCCATGCATAACCCGATCGGAGGAGATGGTCCTCCCGGCCACGATTACATTGGATAACCCTTTAGGCAGTAAAGCTCTATAGGGGATGGAATAGCTTTCCCCCGGCCGGTATCGGCTGGAGATATATTGATCTTGGTCGTTTTGATACGCAACGGATTTGGCGCTTACAGCATGTAAATCAATAGGATAGGCATATCGCGCGATGGTATCCGGATGTTGCCTTCGCGCGAAATAATCTTCTTGGGTAAGCCGGTACTCGCCGACAATCCGCCGGGTTTCCCGAATACCCACCATTGGACCGGAACTTGCCAAGACCGCCTTCTCCAGTCCGGGCACGTATTTTCTTAAGAACGTCAACATCGCCGGGATCTGGCGTCTGGATTCTATTTCGGCCCGGGTTAAATCCTCCGCTTTCAAAGGGTTAACCTCATATACGTGACCAAAGTTAAGACCGGCAATCCCCTGGTTTTGGAGAGAGAAACCGGCCACGTGTTTTTCCGGAAAGTTAAATTCTCCCTGAGCCCGGGCCCGGGCAACCGCTTTGATCAGGTTTCCGGTTTCACCGGCTTCCTTAGCATAAGCACAGAATTTTTCCATATCAATATTGGTGATCCGGTAACATAATGTGACTGCCTGAACCAGCCCATGCTCGTCTCCATATTCAAACTCCCCGCCCGCCTTCACTACGACATCGGCATCTCCGGTGCAGTCGATCACTATTTTGCAGGGAATTGCATATTGACCGGATTTGTTTTCCACTTTGACGGCCTGAACCGTGCCATGTTCTTGGATCACATCATGAACCATCGAGTGCAACAGGACATGACAACCGCTATCGAGTACGATCCTGTCCAAAACCCTTTTCAAGGCTTCCGGATCAATGGGAACCCAATCGTAGATCTGTTTCAGGCGTTCTTTTTTATCTTTAAAGGGTGAATCAAAACCCGTTTCCTGCTTCATTTTTTCCAATACTTCCAGTCCGATGCCCCTGATAATCACCTTTTCATCATCGGTATAAGGACAGAAAGCCGGCACCGATGCAGCCGTAGCCATACCGCCCAAGAAACCCCATTTCTCCACCAATAACACTTTAACTCCATTACGGGCCGCCGCTACCGCTGCTCCTATGCCGGAAGGTCCGCCGCCTGCAACAATGATATCATATGGTTCGGAATTTATTTTCACGATCTATACACCCTTTCGTTCAATTTCATTTCATTACCAACCTGTCCTGAAACTTTTTATAGGGTTATATTTTTAGGATAATGCAGGTTGCTCCGTAAAAAAACCTTTCTAGATAGTCTCCCACCCCGGCATCCCAGGGCACATGAAAGGATAAAAATCCTGTAAGTTTTAGTGCGACCTGACCTACGCGTCCTAAAAGACGCGGCCCCTTCCCCTAAGAAGTCAAATAGCTAGCTTATTTAAATGGAAGGGTAACTATCTATTGTATTTAGGCTCCAAAGGCATCGGTTACTCTCTACGCAACGGGGAGAGCGCGCCTTCATATTGAAGGCGCGAGAGAAGTATAAACCCAAATTCGTGGCTTTGCAGTTTTATTAGATTTTCTAAATTGTCCTCTTAAGTCGCTAAAAATTTCATCAACATTTTTAATTTCAATTCCATGGTCCCCGGCATCGCTTCATGGCCGAAATAACGCCAGATCGTAATATCTTTCGGACATTGCAAGTGGTTGTAAACCGAGATCATCGTAGAGGGCGGTGTGGTCTGGTCAATCAATCCCATAGCCATCTGGGTAAAACAATTTACGTTGGGAGCATGATTCATCACATCAAAATAACTCAGGGTCCGCTTGGCTTGAACTTCAATTTGGGGATCGGAATAACGGCGGAAAAATTCATTGAGTTCATTGTATGGACCGCCGGGCGCAATATCAATCGCCCTTTCAAAATGAGCCAGGAATGGTGAATCCGCTATGGCAATCCGGGGAATATCCGACAGGGCCGCCGCCGCAATCGTTAAAGCACCGCCCTGACTGCCACCCATCAAACCGATGCGTTTTTCATCAACCGTTTCCAATGAAGCCAAGACTTCAACAGCGCGGAGCGCATCCATGTAAACTGCCCGGTAATAATATTCGTAAGGATTAAGAATCCCTTTGGTCAGCCAGCCTAGGGGATGTCCACCCGATACGATCATGTTATCCACACTATGGCCCTGCTGTCCACGGACTAGCATTTGTAGGCAGGCATAACCATGAAGCGCCATATTCACCGTATCATGTAGCTTCCCGTCGTAAGCCCAGTTATAACCATGAAATAATACCAGTCCGGGATGGGGTCCGGCCCCAACCGGAATAACCAGCCAACCTTCAATATCCGCATCATGGAAACCCTTATAAATCATGTTATAAACCTTGGCATTTCTGACTGGATAATCATAAGGCGTAAGCTCATATACCAGCCGGGTTTTTGATAATTCCTGCTTGGTTTGAGCCCAAAAGATTTCAAAATCAGCCTCCCGGGTTAGGGCAGGCTGATACCCTTTCAGTTTTTCTAAAGGCCAATCGTATGGTTGCGGCATTGTCATGCCCCTTTAATTTTGGGTTGATCGCACAGCTTGATCAAATCATCCACAGAGGCTGTTGCCAAACATTCCACCGTATCGGCAGCGCCGTAATAAATCTTTACTTCACCGGAGTCTTCCAAAATCATCCCTCCCGGGAAGATTACATCATTTCGGAATCCATCCCTCTCATAGGGTGTCTCGGCCACCAGCAACGGTTCTTGCGACATCCCAACGACTTTAGCGGGGTCATTCAAGTCCAGCAGCATAATTCCGGCAGTATATCTTTTCTGCCAACAATCCTCCCAGCCATTTTTGCCCCGGGTGCGATCAATATCGACCGCATGAAAGGTGGTCAGCCATCCGTAGGGAGTTTTTACGGGAGGCGCTGCCGGTCCGATCTTGTCATTGGCATAGGGTACATGTTCCACCGCCAATAACAGCTGGGAATTTCCCCAATACTTCAGATCCGGAGAATCCGAGATCCAGGCATCAAAACGATCTTTGCCACCCCTGCTATAGACAGGAAAAGGCCGTTCCAACCGGAGGTATTTGCCATGGATTCGTTCCGGAAAAAGGGCCATATTCCGGTTATCCGGCACTGACATGCTAAGAATTTCAAATTTTTCAAAGTCTTCGGTTACAGCGATACCGCCCCGCAGTCCATGACGGGTATCAACCGCAAAACAGACGTAACATTTTCCTTCGATCACTGTCAAGCGGGGATCATAGGCCCGCAAGATTTCGTCGTTTTTTAAATCAAAGCACGGTTTATTTTGAACGTTCCATTTAACCCCGTTTTCACTATAAGCCACCCCGATATTGGTACCTCTGAAATTGTTTCCACCCGAATAGCCATAATCATTCCGGAATAACATAACGTATTTGCCCTGATATTTGGTAACTCCGGCATTAAAAACCAGATTGGACTTGAAAGGAATATTCTTTGCCGCCAGAATTGGATTCCCGTCATAGCGCTTTATAACTGGACTTGATTGAAGCATGTTTTTACACTCCTATGTATAATTGATTCATTAACCTTTCACTGCGCCGCTCATTAAACCGGAGATAAAGTATTTATTAAGGAATAAATATACGATCAGCATGGGAATTAGAGCGATCGAAGTAGCCGCCAGCATTAAGTTCCATGAGGAAGCGGCTTCACCGGTTGACATCAGACTGATCACTCCTACAATTAATGGGGAACGTTCGGGATGGGCCATTGTAAACACTAAAGGTAATAAATAATCGTTCCAGGCCCCCCGAAAAGACAGCAAACCAATGGTGGCCACTAAGGGCTTTAACAATGGAAAAATGACATTCCAATAAATTCTAACGAAACCACAGCCATCGATTTTAGCGGCTTCATCGATCTCTTTGGAAATGGTCGCCAGATAGCCTTTGGCGATAAAAAACAAGGTTACGTTGATTCCGAGCACCCGGATCAGAATCACTCCCCACAACGATGTGTGCAATCCAAAAACCTTGGCCACCTGAAGTTGGGGAAACAAACTAGAGGTACCCAAGGAGATAAACATGGTGGACAACAACAATCCTAAAATGAATTTTTTGCCGACAAATACTCCCCGGTCAAAAACATAAGCCAATGTGGTAGCGGTGAGAATCGAACCGATCACAATGAAAAATGACATATACATACTGTTCCAGGTGTAGCGGTTGAAATTTCCCAAATTCCAAGCCTTAACGTAATTTTCAGTCAAGAACTCTTTGGGAAAAATATTGGCTCCGGAAGTTAGGATCTCAGCATTGGTTTTAAAGGATGCCAAGATAATATAGATAATGGGAAAAATGCTTACAATGGTGATTCCAAGTAAAATCAGAAAAACCAAACTTTTCAATAAGTTCTTGGAAACTCCGGTCATGGTTTCACATCCTTAATAAATATCTTTCATTTTTTGCGTCGATTTCAGATAGATCATCGTGATGATTCCGACAATAATTGCGGTCACTGTGGCCAAAGCCGATGCATAGCCATATTGAGCCAGTCCGCCGGACATGGCATCGGTTGGGAAGAAGTACTTGTAAATATAAGTCATCATCACTTCGGTTTGACCACCGGGTTGTCCATTGGTTAAGACCAGTGCCAAATCGGACATTTTCAAGCCCTCCACTAGCTCCAACATCATTACAATCTGCAGAATCGGCTTGAGCATCGGCACAGTGACATTGAAAAATTGCTGAATTTTACCGGCGCCGTCAATATCGGCGCACTCATATAACTCTTTAGGAACGCTCTGCAAGCCCATGAGGAAAAATACCATCGTAATCCCAAAATGACTCCAAACAGCTGCCAGAATTAATACCACCATCGCTAACCAGCGGTCTGCAAACCAGCCGATCTTGATACCGGTAATACCGGTTTGAATCAACAGTGTATTCACGATACCGTTGTACGAACCGAAAAGGATCGAAAAAATTAAGCCTACGATAGCCATACTAATAATGGTCGGCATAAAAAAAGCCGTTCGGAAAAACGTATTTATTTTGGTTTTGGTATTTAATAACACCGCTAGGACCAGAGCAATCGGTATCTCTAAAGCCATTTTACCAATGGTTACGATGAAAGTATTGAACACCGAATTCCAGTAGTTGCCGTCCCTGCAAAACAATCTGACGAAATTATCAATTCCGATAAAAAGCGCGCTTGAAAAACCGTCGTAATCATAAAATGACCACCGGATAACATAGATAATCGGATAAATCGTAAACAGCAAAAAACCGATCAGCATGGGAGTCATCATTAAATAAGCCGGTAAATTATCATCTTTCCTGAGAACTCTTTTAACGGCTCCCCAGAACCCGCCGCGGGAGTTTTGATTATCCAAACGGACTCCATTCAATTCCATTACAAGACCGCCTTTCTGGCCAGATAAAGACTGATTGACCATTTTCAACCATCATTTCTGCTAATTCCATAAAATAACTCAGTTTATTGAGCCAAAACTTTATCAATGTTCGGCATCCATTTATGAATGAACCCTGTCCGAATCATTTCCAGACAGGGTTTGCTGCAGTTTCACCGCAACTTTTCCAGAAAACAAAGAAGTGTTTATTTCTTTTTAAATTTCAAATCGGTCTTGTCAACATACAGCGATATATCCAATCCTTCTTTGACAGCCCGGTCCAAAGCTTCATTATAACGTTTATCCAAGTCGGCCACGGCTTGTTCCGGACTCATGTAACCCAGGATAACTTTGGTAACCACAACTTCTTCGGTTTCACCCTCAACCTTAAGATAAGCCTTGGGACTCATTGGATATCGATACGTTGAACTCAAATCGGCGAACTCCGCAAAATTCTTCATGGTAGGCTGGGCTTTACTCATTTTAATGAGTTCGGGTTTATATGGAATCTGTTTGCCGGATTCATATAAATTGACTATCATTGCATCCGAAGAGAATAATTTTAATACTTCCATCGACTTCTCGGGTAGTTCTTTCGCTTTTGAACCTAAAAATACCGAGAATGTTTGATAGGCATAATCGCGATACCGGTTTTTAGGATTTTCGACCGGCCTGCAGATACCCCAATTCATTTTGGTGGGAAACTGGTCCGCCCAAACAGCCGGATCCCAACTGGCCGATAATTTGAAGCCAATATTGCCTTCGGCGAATTGAGCTCTGGCTTGATCATTGCTTAGACTCTCAATTCCCGGAAACCAGCTACCGTCTGCCTTTAAATCAGCCCAAAGTTGTAACACCGGCTTCAGGGATTTATAATCAAAACGGCCGGTTTTTTGATTAAATTGAGAATGTCCCACGGATGAAGCATAGTGCCACAACCCATTGGCACTCACTGTTCCGGTGCTCTTTAACCCTTCAATGATTCCAAATTCTTTCCCTTCGCCATTCTTGGTGATAACTTTAGCCATTTCCCGCAATTCATTCCAAGTGGCCGGGGGTTTGGTAAAGCCGTTCTTTTTAAGCAGATCCTTATTATAAGCTACCCCTAAAGTGCTCACGGCAATGGGCACCGAATAAGTCTTTCCGTTAAACAGATTATAACCGGGCTGTAAATAACCGTGATACTTCCGCAAAAAACTCTTTCCTCCGGGCATCGTCTCGATGGGTATCACCCAGCCTACTTTGATAAATTGACCAATACTCCCTTGCTGCAATTTAAAAAGATGAGGGGCCTCATTGGCAGCGGCTGCGATATTCAAAACATTGTTATAATCGCCGCCATAGATGCGGTATTCTATCTTAATCCCCTTGCTTTTGCCCGCTCCATTGTTGAAGTCGGCTACCATCTTTTCATCTTCTGCTTTGGTAGCGCTATTATTGGTCCAGACTTGAATCGTATCCACCTTCACTGTTTTGGCTTCAATTTTGCCAAATCCGGTTGACCAGGTTAAAAATAAGACCAAGCAAACAACCATTATCAATCCCTTCGAAAACTTCCTTTTCATATAAGCCTCCTGTTAAGTTAATATGACAAAACAGTAAATTTACTTCTTAAGTATCATTATAAATTTGATATTTAAAAAACAAAATGGAATTAACTATCGGGAACCGGAAAATTCTATTGGGTTCGTGCCAAATTGAAAAAAACTTAATGCAATACTTACCAAAGGGTAAAAAAAATTTATTGCAGGAATGATCGTTTCTTGGTTGCAACGTTTGAAGAAACAGATGAAGTTGGAGAAGAAAAACCGGAGCAAGTTTGATATACCCATTAATTTCCAATCGTTCGATATTGTTGGGGATGAACACCGGTATACTTTTTAAACACTTTGCTAAAATAAGAGGGGTCTTGAAATCCTACTCGATTGGCAACATCCAAAATTTTATAATCGGTGTTTTTTAAAAGGTCCTTGGCGACCTCCATCCGCTTTTGAGTTAGATAATCGGTAATGGTTTGGCCAGTTTCACGTTTAAAGAGGGAACTAATGTAATTCGGTGAAAGATACACTGTTTCCGCGATGGTATTGACACTAATATCTTCCATGTATTGCTCTTCAATTACTTTTTTAATATCCCCAATCACTTTGGTGTTTTTTTGGGCATATTTTCTTGCGAAATATGAGGCCATTGTCACCAATAATTCCCGTATTTGTTGCTCCAATTCAAAAATACTTTCCGTTTGATCAATAGCATCCAAAACAGCTGGACGTTTCGTGGTTATATCACCGAAATCCACCCCGATTTCATAAAAAGTCCGGGAAACAAAAAAGACATATTCTGCACAAATCCTTTGCACATATTCGATGGTAAATTTCTGATCCTGCCGGAAACTCTCAAACAAATCCCCAACCGCTTGCTCTGTTTCTTTGACATTTCCCAGTTTAATCAGACTGACAAGTTGATTCTGCTTTTCGTAAAAATCAGGGTCTTTTGCACTTTCTTGCTCTAAATTCAATCCCGAAATCCTAATATCCGTACTGTGGATAATAGAACCTTTACCGGTGTAGAACTTGAAATCCAATGCGTTTAATGCCTCTTGATAGGCTGAATTAATTTGAAGGACCTGTTCCACCTTACGGCCAACCCCCAACGAAACCGATATCTGTAAGTAATTACCGATGGATTTGACAATTTCACTATAAATATCGTTTTCTGCTTCTGAGGAAGTATCTGATTTAAGGTTCAAGATCATGGCATAATGATGATCGGTCATCTGAATGCATATCCCTTGCGAATAATTATGAATCAGCTCTTCCACCACACTGGTAATGGAGAAACCAAGCAGTTGTTTTTCTTCCTCCGGGTAATCGGCGGTGGTTTTAAGGTAATCATCAATTTGTAAAATCGCTACTACGATGGGCTCACTAGTTTGAAATGGATTTTTGAAATACTCCAATTTTGCTAAAACTTCCGTTTCCTTCTTAAAAGTACCCAAGATCAAATAGCGCAAAAACTGTTCCCGGGCGGCGTTGAAGTGTTCTTTCAATTGTATTCGCAGCGTATTAATCTTTTCGGCTAAGTTTCTTTCAGTGGTGATTTTGTTGACCACTTTTTTCACCACCTGGATTAGTTCCGTTACATCCAGGGGTTTTAAAATATATCCTTCGGCATTAATCCCCAAAGCCGATTTGGCATAACCAAAGTCTTGAATACCGCTGAAAACAATGATTTTAACTTCTTTACCCTGTTCCTTCAGTATCGTGGAGGCTTCCAAACCATCTAAAAACGGCATCCGGATATCCGTAAATAATATGTCCGGTTGGAGTTGCAAGCAAAGATCAACTGCTTCTTGCCCATTGGTAGCTTCAGCGATTATTTTTATTCCATATTGTGCCCAATCAATAATCGTTCGTAAACCTTCCCGAACCAGATATTCGTCATCTGCCAGGACCATGGTGAACATAAGCATTTTCCTCCAAAATCGATAATTCCATCCCGGATTTTTTTGGATACACATTCGTTTAATAAAAGTATAACCACAACTATAGTTTAAATGGCAATTTAATTAAGGCTGTAACTCCTCCGGTTTGATTTGGGAGGTAGCTTAAACCATATTCATTCCCAAAAAATTGTTTAATCCGTTCATTGACATTGATAATTCCAAAAGAGCTTTCACTCCCGCACTCACCTGTCACAATTCGATTCAATTCAGCAATATTGGCCCCCGCTCCATTATCAGAAATCATAATTTCAACGTGATTGCCGGCCAGAGTCCCCACAATCGCAATAAACCCTTCCCCCGAACATTTTTCAATTCCATGGATAATCGCATTTTCCACAATGGGTTGCAGAATCAGCTTAATCGTTTTGCATTTCAAAATTTCGGGAGCAAAATCGATTGTAAAATCCAGCCTTTCTTTAAAACGGATTCGCTGAATCATCAGGTAACTCTCAATCTGTTTTTTCTCTTCTTCCAAAGTGATTTGGGATTTCCCTTTATTCAGGCTGTATCGAAAAAAGTTTGATAAACTTTTAACCATAATGCTGATGTCTTCCGCTTTATACTTGAGTGCCAACCAATTGACGGAATCCAACGTGTTATAAAGAAAATGGGGGTTGATTTGGGCTTGTAAAGCTTCTAACTCGTATTCCCTTGCTTTGAGTTCTACTTTCTGTTTGGCTAATTCACTGACATATAACTTCTCAATTAATTCTTTAATTTCTTCCATCATCGACTTGTAATGTTGAATCAGCAAAGCGAACTCGTCATGCCGTTTGTAAGAAAGGTTTATCTCAAAATTTCCTCCTTTAACATCGGACATCGATGAGACTAACTTGCGAATCGGACTGGCAATATCCGTTGCCAGGAGTAAGGCAATGAGCAGTGATAGCGCTCCCGCAACTAAAATAACCAGATACATCAATTGATTAAACGAAGTGAGTTCCTGGTTCAATTCCCGAAGTGGAGCGGTAGAAATGATCTTCCACCCCACTTGATCGATTTTTTTAACCGAGATCAGCATTTTAGCTCCATGAATTCTTTCAACCCAGGAAATATAAGAACGACTGGTTTTATGTTTACGGATCCAACTTTTTTGCAATGGCGGGTTTCGGTCGCCATAGTTTTTAGTGCTCAGAATGACCCGATCTTTTTCGTCCACAATAAACACCATGCTATGGGGAGAAGCTTTGATACTTTCCAAAATATCGTTAAAATAATCGGTTTCGATATCGATGGTTAATAACCCGCAGTATTCGGTTTCTGATGGTTTAACAGCATAAAGTTTCCTGGCAACTTTGATACTGTCCATCGACTTCATAAAGGTATCGGTGTGGTTGAAGCCTACAACCTTAAACATGCCATGGGAAAATTCCCGGTACCATGGTTCCTTTTCAATCTCACTGATATCATACACTTTATCGGAAACTTTAAAGTTTTTATACTCCCTTCGATCCAACAGATAAATCTTAGGAAATAGGGTGGTTTTGGTGAAATTTGAAAGATTCGACAAGCAGTATCCTTCAAGAATGTCATTAATTGTGGTAATCTCGGCAATAATTAACAAAGTATTTTTAGGTTTATCGGCAGCCAATACTTCCATCAGTTTCGGATTAAATGAAATTAAAATCCCCACATCATCAGCGGTTTCAAACTTTTGCAAAATACTGGTTTCCGCAATTGTCAGATTTTTCTCGATCAACTGATCCGTTTTGCTGGTAATGATATTCGATGATTTGATATATATGGTAATCGAGATGATCAATGTCGGTATTAGGACCGATAATATAAAATAGTATATCAACCGGTTGCGGATACTCATTTTAAATAAGAAGTTATGAAAAAGAATCTTTTGAATGAAATTTCCCCGCATAGAATGCTCCATTTATGTTATCCATTATTCTTATTATACTACATTCTATCTTTCCCCACAGCTAACACGGGTTCAATAGATGAACAGGTGTTGATACTATAAATTGGGCCAAGTAAGCTCAATACCTCCTTTTTTTAAATAGGACTGAAGTTCAGCCAGCCGTGAAGGATCATTTTTAACCTGACGGGGAATGACCTTGTTTGTAATGCAATAAGCAGCTAAATATCCGGCAGATTCACCAATATTCCACTCTACCGGATGCAACCGGAAACAACCATTGGTAATATGCGTGGTGCCAATATTTTTACAGGCTGGCAATACATTATCGATTCTGACTGGAATCATACTTCCCAGCGGTATTTGAAAAGGTAAACAGTCAATATCAATATAGTTCCTTTTTCCGGTGCTCGGATGTAAATCCATGCGGTACAATCCGATTCCTACCGAGTCTTTGAATAGTTCGGCATGATGAGATTCTCGTCCTGACGGGCTCAAATGTTGTTCACAAATTCGAAATTCAGCCTGGATCCTCAGGGATTCCCGAATATAAATCGATTTTGCCATGCCATCGGATGTACCCATAATATCGGGTCTCAAGCGCAATCCTTTATATCCTTGCCCTTCATCGGGTCTGGGAGCTTCGGTTTGCAGCCAGTATAAAAAGGCCAGACTTAACTGCTTAGCAGCATTCAGGTGTTTTTGGCTATCGGTAGTCTCAAAAACCGGACCTAAGAAATAATCGGTCTGGGGTACATTGATGATTGTAATATCACTGGAAAAAAGTCCGGGTAAAAAGTTGCTTTGATCAATAATTCGACGATACTGAAACATATTACGGCCGTTATCTTCTCCCCAAAGAGACCATTTTAGGGGTTGGTGAGTGATATGATGCGGTGTAAACCAACTTAATTGGCGATCGGGCCAGAAAGCCACCTGATAATTGTGCCAAAAGTCATAATCGTCCGGTTTGGAGATGGTAAAGTCTTCTCCTGCGATATAATCAACAGCAAAGCAATGAGATACAGCTTGCATATCAAAGGGATCGGGGTTACCGGGCAACGCATGCGGTTCTCCTGTCTGTTGTTGTGATTCGGCCCCGGTTATATATTCAACTCCGGCTAATGGCAATAGTTCCCCGCAATCCGTTGCATCCAGAAAATATTGAGCCCGAATGGTGAATGTATCATGGGTATTTGTTTCCCTGAGTGTGACCCAATTTATTCTGTCGTGTGTCACATCGGCGGACATTATTTTACAATACCGTAAAATAGTCAACAATCCGGAATGAAGATACGGCGCAAACATTTCTTCTAAAACGGCTAAGGTAATTTGGGGACTGGCGCATATTTTGCCCACTCCATTATTTCCCGGGTGGAAGAAAGTTTGATTTCTAGCTGCGCTGGTTAACGGAAAGTTCCTCCGATAATAGTCGCGAATTCGATTTCTAAACTGTCTGTAACTATCAGTACATCCGAATCGTTCAATATAAGAATGTTCATCCGGTGGTACTCCTTGACTGGTAAATTGGCCTCCTATCCAATCGGTTTCTTCGGTTAAGATCACTTTTTTCCCCGATTTCACTGCTGCTAGAGCAGCGGCACACCCACCCGTACTCCCACCGATAATAGCCAAATCCGCTTTTAGTTCACGATCCATCAGTATCATCCTTCTTTCTAAATGAGTCCAACCATTAATAATGAACTCATTATAACTCCACTTGAAATCGCATTCTTTAAATATAATGACAAAAACTTCAAGGAATTTGACATTTTTTATGTTTTAATATAAGATTTTCCCGAAAACTTTATGCATTATCACCGTAATTTCCCTAGCTTTATGAAGCGAATTAAAACGGAGTGTACCTATAATGGATTATAACTCGAAAGATGGATTGAGAATTCAAAAACTCATCAAATGGCTAACTGCTGGCAAGAAAGTCCATGTCTGCATCCATTATCTATCTGGCGACCACCAGGAAGATAAGGTGTTATCTGTATCCCCCGAAAACAAAGTCCATTATTGCAGCTTCTGCAATACGGCAAAATTAACTTCCCGGGGTTTACAGGGTTGCCTAAAATGCAAGCGAAAATCTATCCGCAAAGCCTTACTCTTGAAGCAACCGTTTACTGGAAAATGCTATTTAGGAATTACCGAAATTGTGCAACCCTTTTTCAGTGGAAATATTCCTCTAGGCATCATTTATATAGGGAATATCCTTCTCGAAACCGATGAACAAGCTATAAAATTGCAAATCGCAAAAATGGCTGCGATTACCGGAGTTAAAAAAGAGCTTTTATATGCGGAGTTAGTAACGGTGGAAAAAATAACTTCTTCCAAACTGCGAGAATATCATGAAATCGCTGAAATCATCGCCTCTTGTATTGAAATGTATTTAGCGGGGCCTTTTAAATCTAAAAGCAAACAACTTCCTCAAAACAAAGCCACGGGTGCACATGAAATAAAACACTGGGTGGTAATCCAAACCTTGGATTACATTCATCAGTTTTATTATACAGATATCAAATTATCCCAAATCGCCAATTTATATTTTATCAATGAACAATATCTCTGCAAGTTATTTTCCAAACAAATCGGGCAAAGTTTCACGAACTACCTGAATGAAATTCGGATTCACCATGCCCAAGAATTGCTTGCCTCCTCGGACCGAAAAATCATTGAAGTCTCCACCATGGTCGGTTTTAATAATGTGACTTATTTTAACAGTGTTTTTAAAGAGCATACCCATTTAACGCCCCGGGAATTTCGAAAAAAAAATCATTCAATTTTTTATGAGGCCATCCCCTAAAATAATTACCTTCAATTCAAATTCTTTGGTGAATCCAAATCATCCAAAATAGTTTTTTGTTTTATAAAATCACCTCCCTGCAGGATATACTAGAGGGGGAGAGGTGATCCTTATGCGGACTTTATGGAAAGGCGCCATCAGTTTCGGACTGGTCAATGTTCCGGTTGGCCTTTATACAGCCACTGAGAAAAAAGAGGTAAAATTCAATTATCTCCATGAGAAGTGCAAAACACCCATTCAATATGAAAAACATTGTCCCACCTGTGGAGTAGAAGTTCCTCCGGAAGAGATCGTTCGGGGGTACGAATTTCAAAAAGGACAATATGTGATTTTAAAAGAGGAGGATTTTGAGCGGCTGCCGGATGGAAATGCCAAAACCATCGATATTGTAGATTTCGTTGATCTGGAGGAAATTGACCCGATTTATTTTGAGAAAAGTTATTTTCTGGAACCCAGCCGGGGTGGAGAAAAAGCTTATGCGTTGTTAAAACGGGCCATGCTGGAGACGGGGAAAATCGCTATCGCCAAAGTAACGATCCGTTCCAAAGAATCTCTGGCCGTTCTCAGAGTCGCTCAAAGTGTTTTAATGATGGAGACTATCTTTTACCCGGATGAAATCCGCTCGCCGGCGGCACTGAACGGTGTTCAGAACGAACCCGCTTTGCATGAAAATGAAGTCAAAATGGCCAACAATCTTATTGCCAACCTCTCCAGCCATTTTGAACCGGCCAAATATACCAACCGCTACCGGGAGGATTTACTCCAATTGATCGAGGCTAAGATTGGCGGGGGAGAAGTAGCTCAAACCGAGGAACGCCAAACCGGAAAAATCATTGATCTTATGGAAGCCTTGCGGGCCAGCATTGAGGCGACAGGAAAAAAAGAACCACCGGTTCAGGCGGGAGAAAAACGCAAGGGACGGGCCAAAACAGGCTAGGGTTATATAAAAAAAGTCGGCTCTCTGCCGATAAAATTGATATCTTCTAGCGCATTCCACCAAGGTCGTTCCATACCGGATACGGATTGGACGGCTGAGTGTACTCCCTCATTAAGGATTGGCTCATCATCTCGTAAAAAGTAGGAGATTCACAGCAGGCATCAATATTTTTTAAGTAATCCAAGCGCAATTCCAAATGCAGCTGAATGGGTTTCTTCGGCCGTTTGTCCATCATTACCTCACCAAGTGCGCTGGCGCGCCTTAATAAACTAATTTTACAAGTGAATTTCTAGACAAACCCCCTAATTCCTGCTGATATTTTCCGGATCTTTCCGTTATTTTTTTGTGAAATCAGGCATTTGGAGGTCTACGGCATACCCAGCGGCCGAAAATCGATGGTGGGAGCTGTCCCAAAAGGAAATTTTACGATAAAGAAATACAATATATTGAAACCGACCTATTCGATGAAGCTATATATTGTATTTCTTATTGATTTCCAATTGCTTTTTAGACAGCCTCAGTGCATCCACAACCCGCAATTCATTTTCCCAAAGAGATTTCATTGCTCAGTTCGTTGACGTCTCCAGGCTGACAAGGAAAATACTCAGCCAGACGTTGGCCGGCAAGCTTAATTCCCAGACAAACCCCCTCGGCAAATTGGCCTTCTTTAAACCGGGATTGAATTTTTTCTTTGGTATCGTCCCAAAATCCCGGCGGAACTTTCTGATCGATGCCTTTGTCGCCGATAATCGCAAATTTATGGTCCTGAGTCGCTAAATATATCAACACTCCGTTATGAAGATCAGTTTTAGCCATCCCCAGACTCTCAAATACCGCCTTAGCCCTGGCAATGATATCCTCTCCGGCCTTGCTCTCCACGTGAACCCGGATTTCCCCCGAGGTCAGTTTTTCCGCCTCTTCAATCGCCGATATTATCCTTTGTTTATCATGATTGTTAAAAAAATGGCGTGTTTTCATTTCATCCCACATACCCGCTCACCCTCCTACCAACTTCCACTGGAACCGCCGCCCCCAAAACTGCCGCCGCCGCTACTAAAACCTCCACCACCGGAATCTCCGCCAAAACCTCCACCGGAGCTTCCGCCGCCAAAACCACCACCACCGCCCCAATACCATGGTTCGCTAAAACCGCGGCGATGGCGATACCGTTGTTGATGGGCGTTACGCCCGATATTTCCGAAAAGGGTGATCAAAAAAATTACGGCTGCCACCAAAAAGGCTAATGGAAAAGACCGATCTTTGCTTCTTCGAACCGGCATAAAACGGTTGTTTTCGAGAACATATTTCGGAGAAACCGCTCCAACCATTGCGGCAATCCCCGACGACAATCCCCCATAATAATCATTGTTTTTAAAAAAAGGCGTGATTTGCTCGCGAATAATCGCCCCCGCCTTGCCGTCGGGCAATACCTCTTCCAAAGCGTACCCGACTTCCATCCGGATTTGGTGCTCTTTAAAGGCGACCAAAAGAATAGCCCCATTGTCTTTTCCTTTTTGGCCCGGTTTATTCAAATCAAAAAGTTTTTCCGTGAAACTGACCAATTCCTCATCTTCCAGACTGGGAATAGTTACCACCAATAACTGATTGCCGGTATCCGCAGCATATTTATGAAGTTTGACCGCTAGTTGGTTTCGTTCGTCTTCCGAAAGAAGCTGCGCCTTGTCGGTAACATAGGAATCGATTGTAAAGGGGCTCATTCCCGATGCCAATCCGCTTCCGACCCATAACAATATGAAAGCAAAGACCGGCACTATCCAACGTTTCTTCATGTTATAGCCTTTCTTGTTTTAATCAAAGCTCACTTTGGGGGCTTCTTTGGAGCTTTCGGGAACTTCAAAATAATCTTTGGCAGAGAGTCCCATCATCCCAGCAACAATACTCCCCGGGAACAACTGTATTTTATTATTATAATCTTTTACCAGATCATTATATCTCTTTCTTTCAACCGCTAAACGGTTTTCAGTTCCTGACAATTCATCCATGAGCCGGTTAAACTGATCATTGGCCTTCAACTGCGGATAATTTTCCACCACCATCAATAAACGGCCCAGCGCCGATTCAAATTGGCCGTTGGCTGCGGCTTTTTCTTTAATCCCGTTCGCCTGCATCATTTGGTTACGGGCATTGTTTAAATTGGTAAAGACGTCTTTTTCATGGGTGGCATAACCCTTTACAGTACTCACTAAGTTTGGAATGAGGTCGTGACGCCTGAGCAATATATTGTCGACCTGCTTCATCTGGGCTTCCACTTCGTTATTGGCCAACTTAAAACTATTGGAATAACTGAAATACATTCCAAAAGGAATGGCTACCAAAAGAATAATCACGACCAACAAAACACCAACAATAATCCATGCTTTATTCATATTATTTTCCTCCTGAGCAAATTCATATTCATCCTTGGAATGATAGAACGAAGGTAAACTCTAAAAGTTCCCATATCTATCCCCGCTAATGCAACTTTTCATCAACCGTGTCTTTAAAGGCTTTCAGGATGAAAAGCGTCAGATCTTCCCGCAAATCCTTTTTAATAGGTTTTGTCAAAAGTTCTCCTTCGGGACCGAAAATAATATCAACCTCAGGCCGGGTGGGGCAATCTTTAGGGACTTTGACAACCACCGCTTTTTCCTGTGTGTTCAAAAGCACCAGCGATCCAATGGGAAATGGCGCGATATTCAGCAGAAATCTGTTGGTCAACTCGGGGTCAAAAAAGGTCTTCCCTTGATCCCGTATGTATTCAATCACTTCATGCGGGAGAAACCTTTTTCGATAAATACGATCCGTAGACATGGCATCGTAAACATCAGCCAGGGTTACAATTCTGGCAAATTCGTGGATCTGACTTCCCTTTAACCCTTTGGGATAACCCGAACCGTCAAACCTTTCATGGTGTTGCCAGGGAATACACTTGGCCGTGTCATCAATATCCTTGCAATTTTGCAGCACTTCATAGCCAATCTGGGGGTGTTTCTGAATTTCCCGGTATTCTTCCCGGGTTAACTTACTGCTTTTATTTAAAATCGAGTCCGGGATTTTAGCCTTTCCAATATCATGAAGGATGGCCCCGGCGCCAAGTTGTTTTAGCTTTGAATCACTATATCCCATGGCTATTCCGGTCATGAGCGATAATACGCATACAGTGACATTGTGAGAAAAATGATAATCATTCATCGCCCGGATTTCCACCATACTATAACTAATCGTCCGGTTATGGATTAAATCTTCAATGACATGGGTAATGACCGCTTCAATCCTTTGGCCGTTCACCAACTGGCCGCTGCGGATACTGGACATCGTTTCTTTGGCGATTTTAGTGACTTCTTTTTGAGTTTCTATTTTCACCAGAGGTTCGACCTCGATTTGACCAACACGGCTATCGATAATATAGAGGGAAGAAATACCAAGCTCCTTCAATTTGTCAATATAATGCCGGTTTAGGTAAGTCCCCTCGGCAAGCAATACATTTCCTTCCGCGGAATAAATGTTTTTGGCTACCCGCATGTTTTCGGTTACATGTTCAATGGACAATAGTATCATGATGCCTCCACCAAACCATATCTTTTAAAACAAACGCTTGCTGTCGAGTAAAATCGTTACAGGTCCATCATTGATCAAAGCTACCTTCATATCGCTGCGAAAACGCCCTTTAGCCACGGTCAAGCCGCAGTCGCGAACCTGGTCACAAAAGGTATCATATAAAAGTTCTCCAAGCTTTGGATCCGCGGCTGCCGTGAAACTGGGCCGGCGGCCATTCCGGCAATCCCCGTATAGTGTAAATTGAGAAATAATTAATGCGGGTAGTTTTAATTCCAAAAGGGACAAGTTTAATTTTCCGGATTCATCCTCAAAAATTCGCAAATTGGCTATCTTTTGAGCCAAATAGGCTCCATCGGACCCGGTGTCGCCGTCTCCAACGCCCAAAAACACCAGCAAACCCCGGTCAATCTTGCCAAGTACTTCCCCGTCCACTGTTACTTGGCTTTGCAAGACTCTTTGAACCACTGCGCGCATCGCAATTTCCCCTATCTTACCAATCTGCTTACCCGGTAAATTCTTTGAACCCCTTCGACCTTCTTGACCCGCTTAAAGATAAGTTGGATTTGATCGGAATGAGTTATCTCCAATGTCAGGTTGATATAAGCCATTCCTTTTTTGGATCGGGCCTTGGCGGCGCTCAGGTATAAATTCATTTCCGAAATGGCGTTCATAATATCGGTCAGGAAATTGACCCGATCACCGCCTTCAATTTCAATATCCACGGGATAAATTCCCTGAATCTCCTGATCCCAGGCTACTTCGATAATCCGGTCTTTGTCTTCGCTTCCCAAATTGGGACAATCCTGACGATGAATGGAAACGCCCTTACCCCGGGTGATAAACCCGATAATCGGGTCCCCCGGTACGGGACTGCAACATTTTGAAAAACGGATCAGCAGATTGTCGACGCCCTTAACTTTAATGCCCTGTCCGGAGCGGCGGGTCCTCTTTCTTTCCTCGGACTCCGGCTTGAAGGGCTTTACCGGTTCTTTTTCCAAGCCCATTTTTCCAACGACCTGATTGGCCGTTACCTTTAGATCGCCGACAGAGGCCAGCAAATCTTCCAGAACTGTGAAACCCAGTTTTTTAGCGATCTCCAGCAGATTATCCTGGCGCATGTTGTCCTGGATGTCCAGCCCATGTTTGCGTAGTTCCCGTTCAATCATTTCCCGGCCGATTTGAATGTTTTCTTCCCGCCGTTGTTCACGAAGCCACTGCCGGATTCGGTTTTTAGCCTTGGTGGTTTTTACAAACTGCAACCAATCCCGGCTGGGGCCGGAACTCTGCTTGGAGCTGATGATCTGAATGATATCCCCGTTTTTTAGCAAATAGTCCAGGGGTACCAACCTGCCGTTAACCTTGGCTCCGGCGCATTGATGGCCAAGAGCGCTGTGGATACTATAGGCGAAATCAACCGGGGTCGATCCGGCCGGTAAATTTTTGACATCCCCTTTCGGGGTAAAAACAAACACCTCATCGATAAACAGGCCTATCCGCAGAGTCTCCATAAACTCCTCGGAATCCTTCATTTCACCTTGCCATTCGATGAGATGGCGCAGCCAAGCGATTTTTTCATGCAACTCTTTGTCATCGGGACTGTTTTCTTTATATAACCAATGGGCGGCAATGCCGTACTCGGCGGTCCGGTGCATCTCCCAGGTCCGGATTTGAATCTCCAAGGGTTCCCCAATCGGTCCAATCACTGTGGTATGCAATGATTGGTACATATTGGACTTCGGCATGGCCACATAATCCTTAAACCGCCCCGGCATCGGCTTCCAAAGCGTGTGCACAATGCCCAGAACCTCGTAACAGTCTTGAACCGTGGGAACAATGACCCGCAGGCCCATCAGATCGTAAATCTCGCTGAAATCCTTGCCTTGTTCCTGCATTTTTTCATAAATACTGAAAAAATGTTTGGGCCGCCCTTGCACTTCCGCTTTTAACTCTATTTCTGCCAAAGCCCGCTGAAGTGTCTGCTTGACCTCGTTGATGATACCTTCCCGTTCCTGGCGTTTCTTGGCTACTTTGTTCACCAAATCATAATAAGCCTCGGGTTCCAGGTAACGTAGGGCCAGGTCCTCCAATTCCCACTTAACTTTCCACATTCCCAAACGGTGGGTTAAGGGAGCATAAATTTCCAAAGTCTCCTTGGCGATTTTTTTCTGACGTTCCTCGGGAAGAGGTTTTAAGGTCCGCATGTTATGCAGACGGTCGGCCAGTTTAATGATGATAACCCGGAGATCCTGAGTCATCGCAAGAAACATTTTCCGGAGATTTTCCATTTGCTGTTCTTGCTTGCTTTGAAAAGCCAACCGGCTTAATTTGGTGACGCCATCGACCAGCAGAGCCACTTCAGAGCCAAACCGCTTCTCGATTTCTTCAATAACGATATCGGTATCTTCCACCACATCATGCAAAAAAGCGGCAGCGATCGAAGTAACATCCATGCCCAAATCGAATACGATGGCCGCTACCTCCAAAGGATGCTGAATAAAGTCCTCTCCCGATTCACGCTTCTGCCCGGCATGAGCAGTTTTGGCAAATTCATAAGCTGCCTTCAGCTTTCCCAAATCAGCTGCAGGTTTGTTTTCTCCGATTCTCTTCAAGAATTCGTCAATGGTTACCGGTTCAAACATTTAGTTTGACCCCCGCAGTACAACATCTTTTAAATTCAATTGAACCTGCACATTTCCATTCCAATTGTTTTCTTCCAAAGAAAAAGCCACATCCACTTCTGAAGCCGCAGCCAGCTCGGGCTGAATAAACCCCATATTAAAACCAATCCCCTCACAGGTTACGTGATGATCGGAAACTCTTACTTTTAAATGTTTGCCGTTTTCCCCGACATTTTTGTAATCGACCAAACCTACCGCTTTGCAGCCTAAAATGGGCGTGGGATTGCTGGAACCGCAAGGAGCGAGCTTCATCAATTCACGGGCCAAATCAATGTTAATCCGGCTCAATTCGACGACACTTTCAATTTGAATCGTCGGTATCAAGGCTTCCGGGGTCAGAGTCTCTTTCGCTTCCTGCAAAAAGGCCTCCCGGAAGAGCGGAATGTTCTCCCGCAATATGCTAAGTCCGGCGGCAAATTCGTGCCCGCCGAATTTAATCATATGTCCCTCACAATGCTCAAGTGCATTAAAAAGATTAAATCCCTGGATGCTCCGGCCGGAACCGCGTCCTTCCTCCCCGTCAAGGCCGATTAAAATAACCGGTTTATTATAGACCTCCACCAATTTGGATGCTACAATACCGATCACTCCCAAATGCCAATTTTCACCCGCCAGTACCAGCGCATATTCGTTTTCAAAACTGGGATCCCCCTCAATTTGCGCTTTCGCTTCCCGGAACACCTGGGCCTCGATTTCCTGCCGCTTTTGGTTCTCTTTTTCAAGTTCTTTGGCGAAATCCATCGCTTGGAGCGGGTCACCGGTTAGAAAAAGCTTCACTCCCAGACAAGGATTTGCCATCCTCCCGGCCGCATTCACCCGGGGAGCCAATAAATAGCCGATATGGCCGCTGTTGATTTCCCGTTCCTGCAAAGCGGCCCCTTGAATGAGGGCTTTTAAGCCAGTATTTGAGGTCTTCTGAATTTTTTCCAAACCGTATTTAACCAAAACCCGGTTTTCGCCAAGTAACGGGACAATATCGGCGATGGTTCCAAAGGCGACCAAGTCCAGGTTGGCCATTAACCGTTCGCCAATTTCCGGAATTTCCGCAGCCAGGCCCTGTAATAACTTAAAGGCGACGCCCACTCCGGCAAGCTGCGTAAAAGGGTAACCCGCCTCCGGCGCCTTCGGATCAATTAATGCATAAGCCTCCGGTAATGTGCCTTTGGGCTCATGATGATCGGTAATGATTAAATCAATACCCTTTGACTTAAGAAACAGCGCCTCTTCCACAGCGCTAATCCCGCAGTCAACCGTGATAATTAAGGTAACGCCTTTAGCAAGCGCCTTATCCAGGGAACTCAAATGGAGTCCATAGCCTTCTTCCAGTCTTTTGGGGATATAGTAAATTAGTTTCCCCGGCAAATATTTGGATAATACTCTGATCATCACCGAGATCGAAGTGATTCCATCCACATCATAATCACCATAGATTAAAACCGTTTCTTGGTGATCAATGGCCCTTTTTAAACGTTCCACCGCCCGTTTCATGTCTCCAAACAAAAAAGGGTCGTGCAAATCCTGGAGGGACGGTGACAAAAAAGCCTTTGCGGCAACAAAATCCGTGATGCCGCGATTGCAAATCAAGCGGGCTAAAAGCGGGGAAATCCCCAATTGTTGAGCCATCTGAAATACATTAGGGTCGGTATTTTCAATCAGTTTCCATCTTTTGCTCATTATAACTCCCTGTAGTTTATGCGTGCACCCGTATAATTTATGGTAGACCGTGCGGGTTCAAAGTTTCAATATTTTCTAATCCGGCAAATTGATTACAAACCCATCCTCAAAACAGCTTCTTGAAATAGTTAACTGTTATTATTCGGTACTTTTTCGTCCTTTCCTGCTATTTTCTCTTCATTCCGTTTCCTTGCGGGGAATGCCCACAAGTATTCTTGCCCTTAAATCCGGCAAGAATATTATTAGATATTCCAATCTATTTTTATGTTACATCATGTTAAAAAAGAGGATCGTTTCCCAAACGAAATTTCGTTACACAGGGGAAACGCCAGGGCCAATATGAACAATTCTCCAAACGAGTTGACAAATTATTATGTTCTTCGTTATACTGGTTAACGTGTCTATTTTTAGCGATCACTAAATGGAACAAAGTATCGTTATGACACGGAAAAGACTACATGAAAGAAAGAAGGAAAGTGTTTGATTTTAGAAAAGCGACAAAAAACATTTCACGTAAAGTTGTTGCTGATAGCCTTGTTAATGATCATCATAATCGGCGGGACTACATATTGTATCCAAGAGATGAATAAAGTCAAAGAGGAAAATAAAGCGCGGCAGGCTGTATCCGATAAAGTAACCACAGTAATGAGGATGTTTCATTGCAATGATCCTGAAATTCATGACGCCATCATGGATACGTTCGATCCGGTCTTGATTGCAATTATCATCGGAGTGGAAAGCGAATATAGGGTTAATGCGGTCAGCCGGGCCGGTTGCCGGGGCCTAATGCAACTATCACCCGATAAATTGGACGACTGGAAAAATGTCCGGAAGAATATCCAAGTGGGAGCAAGGTATCTGCAGGATCAGATTGAGCATTTCGGCAATTTGGAGCTGGCCGTGGCCGCTTATAACGCCGGTCCGTCTTCGGTCTCCAAGTATCAGGGAGTTCCTCCTTATGTTGAGACCAAAGCTTATGTTAAAAAAGCTAAATTATTGAGTTTGGCCTTTGACCATTTTTTACCCTGGACCACTGAACAAACCCGGCAAATGCTCTAGGCGGGAAACATCAGTCCATCGTGATCATTAAACCTCCATTCCTCATTACTTTGGAATGGAGGCTTTTTTTGGTGGCGCTTAAAATCCTCGGCTAATCTGTTTTTTTTACCTTTTCCTTTTTCAGTTCAACATCCCTGTTTTTACCGACTTGCTGAAGTTTACTTAACATTATTTGGCCTGTACTAATTCGGTGCCTAAGGTATAAGCTTTCTGCAGTAATTGTGTATTATCAGCTACGCTTTGGGGGCCCTTCATGGAAGGCGCAACCAATAATTCCGCCGGTTTGTCAAAGCTTCCCTGAAAGATCAAGTGAAGGAGTCCTCTTAAGGGAGTAAAGGCCTCAATATACTGTGTGTATTCCTCAGGAGAATTTTGGGTGATCAGTAAGATCACCTTTTTGGGAGTTTTGATTGTTGTTCTTAATTCTCCTGTTTCATTGACCGCAATATAGGCGTTCAGCCGGTCAATGATCGGTTTGAGATTTCCGGCGATTCCTCCCATATAATTCGGCGAAGCAAAAATGACAGCGTCAGCTTGGTTAATTTTGCCGTAGAGTTCCTGCATATCGTCTTGCAGTACGCATTGTCCGGTCTGTTTGCATATATAACAACCTTGGCAGGGCCGAACCGTTACCTTATTGGCAGATATCGTGGTGGTTGTCGCGCCTTGGGTCGTTGCTCCCTCCAAAACTTGACGCAAGAGCGTCGCCGTATTGCCGTTTGGACGCGGACTACCTAATATCCCTAATACCTTCATGATAATGTCACCTCATTCATATTAATGTTGAAAAGCTTCCAGTCCGCGAATGGGATCCCAATATTCGCGGTATAAGACAATCCGACCATCATCGCCAATCTTTACCACTCCGACGTAATCTTGTTCGTACTCTTTTTCTGTTGATAGGATGTAAAACTTCATGGAGGCTTCAAATACTGCGACAAGTGGATCGGAAGACAAATAGGTCACCAGGGGTTTTTCCTCAAGCAGTTTAAAGGCTGGTGAGACATTTTTATAGTATTCGTAAATTGCATTTTTCCCTTCCAATCGTTTGGGTGATGAGCTTGGGGCGTAAGGAAATTCTACGACGGCATCTTCAGCCCAAATATCCATCCAAGTGTCAATGGACGCGTCTTTTACAATGGAAAGATATTTTTGTGCAACAGCTACCACTAAAGACTGATTGTTAACCATAATGAGACATCTCCTTTTTGGGATTTGCTGATTTATTAATTAATTTAGATTATAATAAGAATATTGTTATCATGGAAGTACGGACAATTTTATTAGATACTAACCTGGAGGAGAGTGTTCCTATGAAAAATGGGCCAATCGACCCTTTGGTTTGCCCCATGTCTTATACCGTTTCGATTGTCGGAGGGAAATGGCCGTGGGTGATACTATGGCTGTTATATAACGAAAAAATACAACGCTATGGCCAGTTAAAGAAAAGGTTGCCGACCATTTCGCATAAAATATTAAGTCTCCAATTAAACGCTCTTGAAAATGAGAAATTAATCCACCGTGAGGAATATCCGCAAATACCACCCAAAGTAGAATATTCCTTAACTGAAAAAGGGAAAACTTTAATTCCCATTCTGGAACTGATGGCCGCCTGGGGGACGCAGAATTGTCATCCGGAACATCATGAATAAATACCTTTTGCAGGCGGATAGCAGAGTCCCAATTACCGCTTTCAATTCGTTACTCTTCATTATTCTGCCGGTTTTAATTCTTACTTCCATTCTCAGCCCTAAAGGTAGTTATCCAATTTAAAAACCTGCCTTTTTTAAAGGCAGGTTAATGTAATCACTGCTAATACAATTCACTTCGTAAACCCTGAATATATTTGTTGGCTAATTTTTTCCGCCGTATCAGCTGATGCCGTGTAAATCATCAACTTCAAATCCGGACACTCCGACACCTGCAAATTCACATGGTCAAACTCCAATTCTCCAACTCGCGGATCATCAAATAATTTGTGACATTCCGTAACCGTTTTTACTTCATAACGGGGCCACCATAAACGGAATAATTCACTTTCCTTCTTACATCGCTCAATCATTTCATTGAGCCTTGCATCCTGAGGGTACCGGGCGCAATCGGCCCGGAATCTGGCAATCATGATTTTGGCCCGTTCCTCCCAATCTGCATTCATTTCTTTTGTGAATGGACCCGTTAAAAAATAAAACACCAGGTTTGGTTTTGGATTTAAGCCCTTAGAATACGGAGGAAATCGAAATACAAATTCCGCTGCCCGGTTCCACAATAGTATATCCCAGTATTTCCCCATTACATATGCAGGATGAGGTTCCAATGCAAAAACCGTTCTTGTCAATCCTGTACTGATTTCTTTATAAATTTCCGGTTCTTCATTTTCCTCGGATTTCGATAACAAAAAAAGAACCCTGCGTTCATCATCGGATAATCGTAACGCCCTGGCCAAACTTTCCAATACTTGATGCGAAGGGTGTACTTCTTTCCCTTGTTCAATCGATGTGTACCAAGAAACACCAACATTGGCAAGGCCGGCAACCTCTTCGCGGCGAAGCCCGGGGGTACGGCGGCGTCCATGGGATGACAATCCAACCTGTTCCGGGGTAAGGCGTTCCCTGGTGGCGCGCAAAAATTCGCCAAGCGACTGTTGAAAGGGAATCTCTTTCATTGGTTTTCCTCAAATCCATCCTACCACTCTGAGTCGTAGGATAACCACCATGTGGTTGAAATATTTTAACCCTGATATAGTAGTACTATAACATAAAAATACAGATCAACAAAACGATTCGATTGGAGTGAAATTATTAATGAAACTATTAGTAACCGGGGCAACCGGCAAGGTCGGGAGCCGTTTCGTACCGTATTTGCTTAAGTCTGGTCATACGGTCCGTATTCTGGTAAGAAATCCCCAGCGGGCAGCGGCGTTGAAAGAACAAGGGGCCGAGGTGATCCTGGGTGATCTTGTGGATAATCGGGATCTCACCGAAGCCATCCGGGGCGTTGATGCTGTGGTGCATACAGCCGCCCAATTTCGCGGTGGTATAAGTGAAGAAATAGCCCGGGCGGTGAATCTGGAGGCAACGGTTGCCTTAGCGAAAGCAGCGCTGGAAGCAGGTGTCACCCGGTTTGTTTTCACCAGCACCAGTAATGTCTATCGCGATCTGAATGTAAACAGACCCTGCCGGGAAGAGGATATTCTTGTGCCTGCCAAAGAAATTTATCCCAAAACAAAAATCGCCTCCGAAGATGCTTTACTACAATTACATCGTGAACGAGGACTCGATATCCGTATTCTGAGACTGGCCTTTGTTTATGGCGCTGGTGATCCCCACATCGAAGAAATTTTGCCTTATATGATTCACTGGAACCCGTCAAAGCAAATGTCTATGGCGCATCATGAAGATGTCGCTCAAGCGCTCCTGCTTGCTGCCAGTACCCCCGGTATTGGCGGCCGCATATACAACGTTGCAGATGATAAGCCTATTACTATAAGTGAAATATACAAGCTAAACGGAGGACCCGAGCAGGCACCAACTAAAGATGGGTGGCTTATGTCGAACCTTTGGGAATTGACAGCCGATACCGAGCGTATTAAAAACGAACTCAATTTCCGCCCCAAATATCCTTCGTTTTATATTGCCAGAGATATGGGAGCTTTGTAGTTATAATTTTCAAAAGTGATATATTAAAGGTATGCAAACTAAGGCAGCATTAAGGGGCTTGAAATAAAGACATTCATGGATTGAAACATAGTGTTTCTCAAATGTTATAAATCGATATTAAAAATGGCCCTAACCCTTTATAAAATAAAGGTTAGGGCCATTTTCACCATTACTTGTAATACGATTCTCCGTATCGGGCCTAACGGCGAAATTTCTACATTCTTCTTTTCTTCAACAAAGTATAGCAACTAATCATTAACCTTTTCTGCAATTTTAATCAGCTCATTAGCTATATTAGGACTTTCAAGCCGCATGATGCTTTCCTCCGCACTCCCAAAACTCAATAAATTAATACTTCCGTACCATACAATCCTTTGATCGATCACCGCAAATTTTTGATGAATATTTGGGCGGAAAACTACCCTGACTCCTGCATTTTTCAACAATTCCAAACAACTCTACAAGACGGTTATATCCTTGTCGTTGAAATCGTCAACAGGCCTGGTTACTACCATTACTTTGACTTGATTGCAGAGTGCCGTCTTAAGATGTTGGAGCATCTGTAGAGTTCTTCTTTTAGTGGCATATGGACTTACAATAAGAATCTCCCGGGATGCATTCAAAATATCATTGCTATATACAGGCAAAAAGTTATTCTTATCAAAAATGATGTCGATGGACTCCGGAGGCATCTCAATTTCCTGCGCAGCAACAAGTACATTTTCTCTCCCTAGCAAATCATAATTATCCTGCACTGTTTTTACCGTTGCTTTTTCTTACCAAAGAAGCACATATACCAAGAATACATAACACAATCATTACTATAAAGGTTGTACGAATGCTCCTTAGAAAAGTCGGGAAGACCTGGGGTGTGATTTGCACATTTCCCAAATAGGCTGTTAAGCTAAATGTAGCTATTGTCATGCAGATCATTTGCCCTATAAATCTCATAGTAGCAAGTATTCCTGATGCAACTCCATAGAACCGCTTCTCAACAGAATTCATAACCGCATTTTGATTTGGAGATATAAAAAACGCACAGCCTAAACCTTCTAAAATCAAACCCATAATAATAAAAATCAGCGGAGTATTCTTTCCCAAGAATATAAGGAAACACAAACCCACCCCATTTAAAATCATACCCACGAAGGATACCAGTCTTGGCTCCATTCTATCCGACAATCTTCCTGCCAAAGGAGAAAATATTGCCTGCAATGCTGGCTGGGTAATCAGCACAATTCCAGTAAACTGGGGGCCCAAGCCTGTAACATACTGCAGATATAGGCTTAAAAGATAACTGATAACAAAGGTGATACCATAATTGATTAGGGCTGCAAATGTAGAAAATATGAATACTTTATTGCCCTTGTATAGAGAAATATCCACAACCGGATTCTCAACTTTTGAAGCCCATAGCCCAAAAACAATGATTCCTGCAATTCCAACAACCAGCAGATATAAGCCATATGTTGAGCGAAGAAAGGTAAACCCGTATAATAAAACAATCAACGAAGTACAGTATATTAAAGTTCCGCAAGTATCAAATCTTTCACCCTTTGCTTCCGTCCATTCTGCTTTCATATATTCCAGCACAGTGAAAATAATTAATATCCCTAGCAGGGAACTAACCCAAAATATGCTTCTCCATCCAAAATGTTCAGTCAAAATCCCTCCCAGCGGCGGTCCGGCTGACATTCCTACATAGCTCGTAATACCAATCATTCCAAGAGCTTTTCCTCGCTCACCGTCAGGGTACGCCGAACTCACAATAGCTATTCCGGTACTCGACAGCATACATCCTCCTACGCCCTGCAGTACCCTCAATGTAATAAGCTGCCATTGCGATCGGGAGAATGCACACAGTATGGATGTTAATACAAAAAGAACTACGCCCCATAAGAATATCCGCTTTCTTCCGTATATGTCGGCTACTCTTCCAAAAGGAACAAGGAATGCCGCCGCCGCAAGCAAATAAGCAGTCGATACCCAACTCAAAGCAGCAGCATTCATCCCTAATTCCTTACCCATCGAAGGCAGCGCCACATTAACCGATGAACTTAAAAATGTCGGCAGCAAAGCAGATACCATGATCGAAATCAATACAGCCCGCCTAACGGCATTATTCTTTAACAGTAAATTTGATTGTTCCAAAATGAACAACTCCCAGCCATAGAATTATTCAGTTTCCTCATCCTGATATATTTTGCAGCAGCTTTTTTCACAAGCATTGCTATCACACTTTTCAACCGTGAGGCCCTTTCTTTCCTTATAATTATCAATTGCAGCCTTAACCGCCTCTTCTGCCAGAACGGAACAGTGCATTTTTATGGGCGGCAATCCATCAAGCGCTTCAGCAACTGCTGCATTTGTAACATTGAGGGCTTCTTCAATCGTCCTGCCTTTTATCAGTTCAGTAGCCATACTGCTTGTCGCAACAGCAGCCCCGCAGCCGAAGGTTTTGAATTTTACGTCTTGAATAATACCGTCTTCGATTCTCAGATACATTTTCATAATATCTCCGCACTGCGGATTGCCAACCTGCCCAACACCATCCGCATCTTCAATGATCCCAACATTCCTTGGGTTCATAAAATGGTCCATAACCTTTTCGCTATACTGCATATGCTTTACTTCCTCCTTCCAGCCTTTCATATAAGGGTGACATTTCTCTAAGCCTTTCTACAATCACAGGAAGTGCTTCCAATAAATAATCCACATCCTCCTGCGTGTTTTCTTTTCCAAACGTAATGCGGAGCGATCCATTTGCCAATTCAGGCGGCATACCAATAGCCAGAAGCACATGGGACGGATCAAGAGAACCGGATGAACAGGCTGATCCCGAGGATGCATAAATTCCCTTCATATCCAGCATCAGCAGTACTGACTCCCCCTCAATAAACTTGAATGATAAGTTGACATTGCCAGGAAGCCGTTGTATCCGGTGTCCGTTCAACTTTACAAAAGGAATCTTGCGTATTATTTCTTTAATTGTCCTGTCTCTGAGGGATACAAGCTTACGACTTTGCTCTGTTAAACTTTCAGTAGCTCTTTCTATTGCTTTTCCAAGCCCGACGATTGCCGGAACATTCTCAGTGCTTGCTCTGCGGTCTCTTTCCTGATGGCCCCCATGTAATAAAGAAGTTATTTTTGTTCCTTTTCTTATATACAGGGCGCCAATCCCTTTGGGGCCGTAAAATTTATGCGCCAAAAAAGAAAGTAAATCGATATTCATATCGGTAACATTAATAGGCACATTTCCTACCGCCTGAACTGCATCCGCATGGAAGTATATTCCCTTCTCCCTCGCTATCTTTCCAATCTCGGCTATCGGCTGTATGGTTCCTATTTCATTGTTTGCAAACATAACAGAGATCAAAATGGTATTAGATCGTATCGCCTTCTCAACCTGTTCGGGCGTTACAAGCCCATTTTCGTCCACCGGTAAATATGTGACTTCAAAACCATTGTTCTCAAGGTATCGGCATGTATTAAGGACTGCATAGTGCTCAATCGAACTCGTAATGATATGATTTCCTTTGGACTTATTTGCATATGCCACACCCTTAATTGTAATACGTGCTTATAACGAATTGATAAAGGAGCATATTGTCTACGCTGTCCCCAAAAGTGGCTATTATCTTGTTTCAAAAACAGAACCTGAGAACTGTACCTCCGAAACAGATAGCATCGACTTTTGTCCTTACATATACAGCTATAAAGTGATACCGGATACTGAACTCCAGCATTGCTTAATCCAGTCCATTGACCTGTATAAGAAAAAAATGCTCACAGTCAATGATGTATCCGGAGGCATCGTGAGCCTCAGAAAAACAATTCAAAAACAGCTCCAGGACATACAGATATTTACCAAACCCGAGCATATTTTTGTGACAACAGGCTCGCAGCAATCCCTATCGATTTTGGTCAATACTCCATTGCCTAATGGAAAAAATAAGATTCTTATTGAACAACCTACGTGTTCTGAAATACTAAATGCCCTTAACATCTGTAATGAAATAACCATTGGCATTAAAAGAAATCCCAACGGGATCGACCTTAATGAACTTGAAAATATTTTTAAAAACGAAGACATCAAGTTTTTTTATACCATGCCAAGGTTTCATAACCCAACAGGATATTCTCTTTCCCCAGATCAGAAAAAAAAGATATTGAAGCTTGCCCAAAAATATGACGTATATATCGTTGAAGATGATTGTTTTGCCGAGCTTGATACCAATAAAAAAGCCGACCCAATATTCTCCTATGACAATTCATTCAAAGTATTCTATATTAAAAGTTACTCAAAAATTCTTTTTCCATGGCTTCGGCTGGGAATTATTGTATGCCCATCTCAGTTTTCTGAATTGTTTAAAGGCAGGAAAATCTGCAGCGATATTGTAGAACAAGGTGCTCTTGAGCATTACATTAAAAACGGCATGTATGATAAACATATAAAAAAAATAAAGCAAATTTACCATTCAAGAATGGATGCATTAAAAAAAGCATGTGACAAGTATTTGAATTCTAGGATAAACACTCAGGTCCCAGATACAGGCTGCTTTACATGTATAGAGCTTCCTGATTATATTCATTCTCATTCACTTGTCAGTTCTTTAGAGATGCGAAACATAAGAATGGCAACAGCCGATAATGCTTTCCTTCCTCTTTGTAAAAAAACAAATTTTATCTGTCTTAATATATCTAACGTTGATGAAGAAAAAATTGAACAGGGAATAAAAGTTTTTTCGGAAGAACTTGAAAAAGCTATGGTATACAGAAATAGAAACTTGATTGAATCCGTTAAGTGGAGTAGCTGACACAAATCAATACCGCAATTGTTGATTTCCAATTGCCCTTTATTCGTCCAATTTATAAGGGGAAAAGTGGAAGCGCGGTGCCGAACCGACCCTTGAATTGATTTTTTTATCGAAATACCGGGGGTTATTCTGTTTTTTATACTCATCTTATCTATTAATTGGTATTACTGGTTCTGTCCTAAATTTTATATATAAAATTTCGCCGTTACTTGTGATACTGTTCTCCATATCGGGTCTAACGGCGAAATTTGGAATATTCTACAAAAGTACATTGACAGCTTCCTATTTGGACTGAATCGTAACAAGTAAAGCACGTGTTTCAGCAACGACGAGGCCTTGAAAGTTTGGTTCCTGCACCAGCGCCGATCCGAGTATCGGCTGGCCCTTTTCATCGTAATAGATCCCAGTTTTACCCGCTTCATCGGTCAAAATTTTTGTGATCACCCGTGCAGCCTGCTTCGGTGTACTCCTGTATTTGACGAAAGAAGAATAACGTGAGTACTTGAAACAAGAATCACATGGCAATATTCAGATCACACCGCCAAGACCAGTTCCAGGATTAATCCCAGGTTCTATAGCGTTAAATCGTAGCCTTGATGTTTCACGTGCAAACGTCATTGCGGCGGCAAGCAAGCACTGCTTTGAAGTAGCCGTAGGCATCACTACCCGGATTCTTAGCGTTTCCTTCTTTCCACTCTCCATGTGCACTGGCCTCTGATGAAATATATAGCGACCTCCGCGCATTCTCATGACTTTTACCGGCTCACGTTCGGGATCTTCTCAACATTGAAATTACCAATGCCTCTTGTATCATTGAAAATATGACTCTTGCTGCTACTAATCTCAGCTTAGGCAGTGTATATTTAATGGGTCCAGTCATGGCCGTTAAAACTGATCAAGAATTATTAAAAAATTTAAATTTACCTGAGGGTTTTGTTCCTCTCGCCAGTATTGCATTAGGTTATCCAGTTGAACCCTTAACTCCCGGAAAAGAATTGAAACAAACTATCCAACTTAACATAATTAAGTAGCAATCCATTTTTCACCCAATCCAAAATAACAAGACCTCCAGGGAAATCCCTAGAGGTCTTGATTGGTCTGTTGTTAATGTATATCATCATCCAATAAAAATTTCGGTATATTGTATTTCTTGATCCGTAAATTTGCTTTTTGAATCATCCACCATTTTTTATTTATGAAAGTGAACGGAAAAATTGCATTTATCCCCGCGGGTATAGGAACGGGCATATTCAATCACTCGATTGTTTTCGTCATAACTGGTGGAGGTAAATACCAACACGGCTTGGCTCGGGTCTATATTCAACATCCGGGCGTCGCTTGGCTCAAGTTGGGCAAGATCCAGGGTCTGCCAAGCCCGTTTCAGGTTGATTCCATAAAAATCGTACACCTCATAGATACTGAATACCTTGAGATCAATACCTTCAAGTTCCGGTACCAAGACATATGGCAAAAAAATCTCCTCGATGGAAATCGGATCGTTGTCTGCATAGTCAAGACGTTTAATGTAATAAAGCATATCTTCAGGATGAATCCCGAAAATATGCGCATATTTAACGTCTGCCGGCCTCTGCGCTTTTATGAGAATCTTTGTGGAAGGTTCTGTGTGTTTTTCACGCATTGTCTGGGTGAATCCGCCCAATGTCTCAAGGTCACGTTCTATTTTGTTGCCCACGACGTAAATTCCTTTGCCCTGAACCCGCTTAAGTAGACCTTCAGCGACCAATGCATCGATAGCATTGCGAACCGTCAGCCGGTTTATCCCATAAAATTCCGCCAACTCATTTTCAGATGGAATTGCCCTCCCGGGCAGGTATTCGCCTTCCTCAATTTTGGTACGCACTACCTCACGCAATTGAAGATAAATCGGGGCGTTATAGTCGATTACCCGTTCACTAACCAAATCCATTCAACTCCCAATTTCACTTAAAGCATTCACCAAGCGCCATTATAGCCCAGTGTGATACTGCTGTTTGCCGCACCCATGTGCATACATTCCTGAAGTGATTTTTTTTCCAATATGCCACGCAAGAATCCGGCGATATAACTGTCGCCGGCGCCCATTGTATCAACAACTTTACATGGTACAATACCGTAGACCGTGAATTTCTCCCCGTCGTAAGCTACGCTTCCTTGTTCGCCCAGAGTCGCTATGACAATTTTAGGTCCGCGAGCATACAAGTTTTTCATTTTTTCACGAAGTTCAGGTGTATCCCCGTCATCCGAGGCGTAAAACAAATAGTCGACACTTTCAATGGCTATATCCACAATCGGATCATCGGGCCTCGTTGCGCAGTCAAATGCTATCGGTGTCCCATTTCTTTTAATTCTAGCCAGATCATGCTCCACTTTACCCCATAAACCGGTGACGAAAAGATCATGACCGCACAAAAACTTAATATCCGCATCGGAAAGGCAGAATTTCGAAAGAACCCCTTCATCATAGTCCCCGAAAATACGCTCGCCGTTAACAAGTTCCACTTGGGTAATCGCAGTGTTTCCTTGGATTATTTTTACATGGGAAATATCGACATGTTTAGTTTTCAGGGCATCTATCATCAATTGACCATACTTATCGGTACCAACAGCTCCGGTATAGGAAGCCTCACCGCCCAGACGAACAAAATAAACGGCGACATTCACCGGATTACCGCCAGGGAAGGCTTTCCCTAGATTTTTATATACATCCATGCAGTTATCACCGACAGCAGCTAACCTCATATTCGTAATCTCCTTTTTAAGATTGCGACAGAGTAATTATCATCGTACGAGTATACTTGCAAACCGGATATATTCGGAACGGGCAATGGATTTAAAATATTCGATGGGGATATTCTCCGCATCAGCGACGACCCCTGTCTGATAAATAACAGGCGCCCCTTCAGGAATTCCGAGAAGCTCCGCTTCCTCTTCATCGGTATATGTGACGTTTAATTTTTCCACGCCTTGGGCGATGGAAATTCCATAACTATCTTCCAGCACATGATAAAGGGAAACTTCAGAAAAATCATATGTTTCAATGCCGCAACATCGCTGGGAGTCAATGTAAGACATTTCAAGGAGAACCGGAATATTTTCCAAAAGCCTTACACGAACCAGTTCAAACATTTTATGTCCCAGCGGCAATTTCATTTTCATCGCTATCTGCTTATTCGCTTCACGAACTCCCGCCTTGATAAGGCGCGTACCAAGTTGGCGTCCGGCACTTTGTGCCACATTGCCGAACCCCTGTACATCCTGAAGATTTCGAACCAACTTTTGCGGTGCCACAAATGTTCCAGAACCCATGCGATTATACACTATACCCTCAGCAACCAAACGGTGGATCGCACTTTTTAACGTAGTGCGGTTAAATCCCCACATTTTACACATATCCCGTTCTGAAGGCAGCTTTTGATGTGCCGTAAGCCCGTTTTCAATGATATAACACTCTATCTTTTCAGCTACCGCATCCCGCGGACGGCTTCGATATTCACGTATCATTAGCGGGTCCTCCCATGGCATGATACTTTTTTTTAGTATAGCATAAGAAATTTGCATGTCAAGTAATCGCCGGGGAGGAGCCCTATTCTATGATATGGAAAGAACGATCTTATATTTGGGTATTCACATCCCGCTCCATTTTTAAACTCCGCTTGTTCTGCTTTTCCCAGAAATAGTAAACCGGAAGGCCTGTTCCTATAGCAATAGCAGCACAGATAAGACCGGGGATCGGAGCCCAAACGAATGTCGAAACAATCAGGGTGCCCGTCATGAACATAGCAATGACAGCCATCAGATAACCCGCAGGCATTTTCCACAAGGGATTGTAATAGGTTTTCCTTCGCAGTACGAAAATAGTTCCAAAGGTCAGAAAATTTTTCAGTAAGGTAACCAGTGTGAAATAGCCGAGCAAATCAGTTAACGAGGAAGCAAAGATAAGTATAATGGCGATAGCGCACTGGACAAGAATGGAAAAGTAAGGAGTCTCAAATTTCGAATGCACTTTCCCAAATGACTTGAAGAATAAACCGTCCTTTGCCATTGCATACTCAATACGGGGCTGGAACATAATGCAGCTTGAGAGCGAGCCAATAATTACGATAATGGCCATAATAGCCGTAATGGTTCCTGCCGCTCCGCCTATAACTGGAATTTTGGATGCGACCAGGGAGATCGGGGCACTAGACGCAGCGAGTTCTTTGATAGAAATAATTCCCGACGAAACAAAGGTAAGGCCCACATAAACGACGACTACGACGATGGCTGTTAAAATCAGCCCTTTCGGCATGTTCTTCTTGGGATTTTTAATTTCGCCGGACATATAGCACGGAGCAGCCATGCCATCAAACGACCACGTTGTGGCGGATATTCCGGCCAGCAACGCCATTATCCCAATTGACCCATTTCCCAACGGAGCCGATGACAAAACCAAACCGCCTTTCACAAAAAACAGACCGACGCCAATGATAATGGCAAATGGCAGGATCTTGAGCGCGGTGATAAAAGTCTGGAATTTACCTCCGCCTTCCACACTACGGAGATGGATCATCATGAAGATCAAGACAAATGCGACCGCAATAAATTTAAGAAGTAGTCCACTCAAAGGTACGAAATAAGCAAGATAATTTACAATGGCTATTGCCATAATAGAGATGGAAGGCGGGTCCGTCGCCCAGAAACTGATCCAGCCACACAAAAACGCCAAAGGACGGGAACCAGCTTCGCGGAAATATACATATTGTCCGCCATCTTCAGGAAAAGCGGTGGCAAGTTCAGCATAACAAAGATTCGCCGGAATCTGGATCAAACCACCTATCAAAAATGACAACACAAGAAGCAGAGCACTGCCGGCAGCACCGGCGACCGTACCAAGTGATGAAAATATACCCGATCCCACCGTTGTACCAACACCAAGAGCGATGACTGCACCCAATCCCAGTTTACGTTCCAGTTGAACTTTTCCTTGATCTGAATTACTTTTTTCGAGGTTTTCCATAATAATTCTCCTTTCGATTGAACATTGGAAACACATGATGCCTTTCCTGTCCATTGATAACGCCAGTACAACTAAAGTTCCATCGATAGATACACAACATAAAATAAATTTCATACCACTTTACGGATATAATACCATATAACACAAAACAAATCAATTTTTAATTTAAAATTAATATAAATCCCTAAAAAGGCATCAAAACAAAAAGATATACAAAAAAATAATGTCAAAATTAAACAAAACATTATTTTGTATATCTTTACTTTTAAAAATTGTATATCCCGAAGCGCGAAAGCGCCTTGCCGGCAATGTTTTTCATTTAATATCCAGCTTGTTTCATCATAGCCCGTACATTATTGATAGCCCGGCGCGCATACATGCGCGGCTCATTGATGTAACCAAGCACAAGCTCTATCGTAGCGGTACCATCGTAACCGGCTTCTTTCAACTCGTAAAACATCTCCGGCATCGGGATGGACCCTTCGCCCGGCATTATGTGGGAGTCCGTCCCTTGTTCGCCGTCGATGACATGCAGATGATACATTTTTTGGCCTAGTTTCTCGATGTATCCCATGATGCTTTCATGTTGGACAAAAGGAGGAATAATATCACACATACCCATGATATATGGGGAATCAATACGCTTAAACAGTTCAAGCAAGTCATTGGCGCTCTTAAATGCGTTGGTTTCAAACGGTGTCAGCGTTTCCACAACGAGCCTGATACCAACTTTTTCAGCATGATCGGTTAACTCCCGTAGTGTACGAACCAGGCGATCCCAAATTTCATCATAGGTAGCCAGATACCCTGCATTAGCCGGTGATACAAGCATATATTCAGCATCCATTTCTTTTGCCATGTCCAGACAAAGCTTAAGATACCCAACAGCATCCACACGCTGGGATTCACTACCTATCATAAAATTGTATGGATAAGCATTATGTTCCGGTGTATAGCCCAGCACCGGCATTTCATACTTATCGATCATCCGTTTCAATTCATTGATGTCGCCCCCCTTGAGATCGGGGGCAAATGCATGGGGTCTTCCTCCCCAAAGTTCAATATAGTCATACCCGTACCGCTTGGCGTCGATGAAACAGTGCTCCAAAGGATTGCGTTGGTAACCAGAAGTAAACATACCCAGTTTCATAAAAATCGCTCCTTATTTTTTACATTTTGATTTTGCGTAACTTACCGTTCATCTCTTTAAATCAACCCACGGTTCAAGCTGCCCTTTCATTTCCATAACCCACCGAAATTGAAAGCGTATTGGATGACCGTTTGATTATATAGATAGGATAAATTTAATTCCAACCCAATTTTTGATTTTAATATATCACGGCACCTTGGCCCTGTCAATTTAAAACAGCCATGCCGCTGACCATCGTTTACAATTGATCACATTCTCAAATCGAATCAAGCAATTACCAAAAGCTACCTCTAATTAATTTTTTTAAATAGTGTTCACTGTGATTATCTAACAAAAAATTAAGTTAGCCATTGCATTAATAAGTTTTTGGGGTAATTTATTTTGCGTTGCATCATTCATTGTTCTATGCTATAGTAAATTTATTAATTGGTATGAAATAAATGACGCCTTATATACAACAAAAAATCCATTTTTACCACTTCTTACGCTGGGTAAGACTATCCAACGGGTACAGTAAAATTATGCGCTGTAATATTTGAGGAGTGATTTGTGATGAAGAAGCTTGCTGATATTTTGCTGCGTTCAAATGCCCTGTTTAGCGGCATGAACAAATTACCTAAACCTGGTTTTGTCGCCGTGGCCGATAATCTGATACTTGCCACAGGCGAAGGAGACGGTTCCGGTTTGACCGGTTCGGCGACTCATGTCTATGATTTGGGGAATAAGTTAATTTGCCCCGGCTTTTCCGATGTCCATTGTTTTTTCACCGGATACTTGCTGACTCATTCGGGTTTTGACCTTTCCCCTGCGCGAACTGTCGAAGAGGTCATTGCAACCGCCCAAAAAAAGGCTGCCGCCCATTCCTTTAACGGTACCATGCTGGCGCGCGGAGTTCGCGCCGATATTCCAGCTCCGGACTTAAGTACCATGGACACTGCATTTGAAAATACACCGGCTATCCTGTTTGTAGAAGGCGGGGAATCCTGTTGGATGAATTCCGCAGCGCGTAAAACATATGATTTCACCCCGGATACCTGTTGGTCCGAAAGTTACTGGAAACTTTTGCGCCATCTCTTAAATGACCGCGAAAAGTCCGTACCGGCATTCAAACGTTATCTTTCAATGCTCAACAAACGCGGCATCACCTCCATTAAAGAAATGGGATTCGATGACTTTTACGGTTTTACAGACGTACTGGGACAGCTTGAGAGCAATAAAGGCCTAACCATGCGGGTCCATTTCATGAGCCAGCCAGTGGGAGCAGCGATGAACCTTGAATATGGCCGGGCGATGCGGGAGCGTTTCCAAGGCGATTTTGTCCGCTTTTCCGGGTTTAACCAAATGACTGACGGTTCTATTAGCCAGCTGGAAGGCGATATGAAAAAACCTTATCTTTGTGTCGACACCTGCTGCGCCAAAAAAATTGATTGGGCCGGTTTAGAAGCCGACACCCTTGCAGCCGATGCCGCAGGTTTCCGTTTTTCCCTGCATGCGCAAGGCGACAACGCCATCTGCAAGGTTCTCAACATTTACGAAAAATGTAAACGGAGCACCAACGGAAAAGTACTCCATCGGCATGCAATTACGGACTTAGAGTGCAGCGATCCCTTTGATCTGGAGCACATGGCCCGTCTTGGCATTATTGCAGAAATTTATCCTCAAATCATGTCCATTGCCAACCGTAAGGATAAGTTAGCTATGATCGAAAAACACATAGGGCTTGACCGTGGCAGAAACTATTGGAACCGCCGGAAAATGGCAGACAGTGGTGTCGTATTATCCTGTGCGACTGATCTTCCTCTTTTAATCGATAATATCCCGGAGTCAATTTACCACTCGGTAGCCGGCCTGTTTCCTGAAGGTGGAGAAGCTTACAATACGCAAAATACACTAACAGTCGCTGAGTTAATGACTGCTTGGACAAGCGGCGGCCAATATAATCTTGGCCGCGAAGCCGAACTGGGCGCCCTGGAAGCAGGTAAACTCGCCGATATTGCTGTATTGGATACAAACCTATTTTCAATACCACCCGAAAAGGCCCGTTCCGCAAAAGTATGTCTGACAATTGTCAACGGCCAGGTAGTTTGGGAATCACTGTAATTTTTGCCGTTGGTAACAGGAAGAAAGCCCGAACCGACATCAACACGTCGGTTCGGGCTTTCGTTTAATAAGAGGCCTTTTCAACAATCCACTTCCAGTGTTTTTAAATAACCCCTTCTTCATTCAATCTTTAATGATCTATCAATAATTCAAGCGGCGGTAATAACGGCGAATTTCCATCGGATGACAGTTAACTTGCTCCATGTGCGCATCAATACGTTGGGTAATGGCATGCAGCACCAGATGAGAAATATTACCGCGGAACTCCGCGCTTATACCTTTAAGCGGATAGCTTTGGGTGTCAATGATTGTATAATTGGCGCAAACCCGCGGTAAGAATTTTGCAACGCGTTCTGCTAGCGGACGCTCAGCATCCTCACCAACGAACACAGTAACGGGAGTATCCCGATCAATAATCTCCAGCGTGCCATGGAAAAATTCGGCGGCATGAATGGATTTAGTTCGTATCCAGTGCTGCTCTTCCCAGTAGCACATCGCATAGGAATAAGTCGCTCCATACTGGTTCCCCGCACCCACGAAATAATGGATACTATCATCTTTATGCTTTTCTGCAAATTCCTTGCCAAAATCATCTGCAGATTTTTCTACATCCACCAATACCTGCGGAAGATATTGTTCCAGCTCCTTATAGTAGCGGTCATAGTCTTCAAAATCATTGTTATTTTTCATAAAACCATCCGCCACCATAAAGAACTTCAATTGTTCGTTTACCGGGTAGGCAATCTCATAGTTCATCATCGAAGCAAGTGGAGCCTTTTCATCATCTATAAAACCAATCACAGTGGCTCCGGCATCCCTGACGCCCTTAACGGCCTCGACCATTTCCTGAGTACTCCCTGTCACTGAGGAAATAACGACTACGGATTTTTTCCCAATACGGCGATTGCCTGTAGTAATATATTCAGCTGCGTTTTCCACATATGCGGGCACAGTGCTCATTCCCTTAATATGCGTAACCGCCTGCAGGCATGAGGCATAAGTTCCCCCAATCCCCAAAAAGTAAATAGCATCATATCCCTTCGCACAAATTTCATCCACGACTTTTTCAATTTTGGTTCGAAGGGCAAGGGCTCCCCGTACACTTTCAACTTGTTTTTTTTCGTCGAATTTAATCATGCAGATTGTCCTTTCATGATTCCTGTAATGATAAAGTGGTATAGAAAAGTATATTGGTTGTATCTATAAAGTAATTATATATAAATATACAGATAAAATCAATGTACAAGTTCTATCAATTATAATTGAGTTAGATCCTTCTCTGTTATCCTTACATAAACTTAGCCCAAGACTTGAGCCTCTGCGGAAAGAAAAGGCAATCAGCTATTTTGATTTTCTTATTTGAGACGGGAGTCTATTTCAGGGGCTTTTATTATTGCCTAAAACATCGTCTGAACCAGGATTTAACGGATTAAACAGATTTTAAAATCAGTGCCGGTAGGTACATTCGATTCAAATATGGAATCGATTTCGATTGATTTTCTTTTTTGCAACTTCTGAGAATGCAATAAAAAAATGATTTTCCCGCGCGCGCGCGAACTCTCCCCTCCAGTTACTTAAATGCCGGTAGCTAGCAGTTTGCTTCTCCCCTCCCTTTGACTGCCGGACACAATTTACGCTAAAGGGAGGGGAAGTTCGTTATACAGGTTTACCAAAAAGGGGGCCCAAATCTTGGTCATCTTAAAGGTATCATCGAAGACTT
>JAEZCE010000054.1 GCA_023429995.1 Bacillota bacterium
AAGTCTTCGATGATACCTTTAAGATGACCAAGATTTGGGCCCCCTTTTTGGTAAACCTGTATAACGAACTTCCCCTCCCTTTAGCGTAAATTGTGTCCGGCAGTCAAAGGGAGGGGAGAAGCAAACTACTAGCTACCGGCAGTTAAGTAACTGGAGGGGAGAGTTGGGAAAATTCTTTTTTTATTGCCTCCCCAGAAGTTGTCAAAAAGAAAAATCAATCGAAATCCATTCCATAATTCAATCGAAAGCATCTACCGGCACTGATTTTAAAATTCGTTTCATCCGTTAAATCTCGCCTTCCTAAAGAAGGCGCTTAATCCTGGTTCAGACGGTGTTTTAGGCAATAATCAAGTCCCTGAAATTGACAAGCCAGGCTCCGACCGATGGCCGCTGTCAGGGACACTCTTTTACCGAGTCTCCCACTATTAATTTTGATTCAAATACTTTTTGTTCAAGTTTGCCGTCTGGATTTTTAATGCGGTTGAGTATAAGCTCGCCTGCCACAGCGCCTATTTTTTCGTTAAGGCTTTCGACATAAGTCAATGATGGATTTATTAATGTGCTCATATCGATATTTCCGTATGAAACCAATGAAAAATTATCAGGAATCGTTAAACCAAGTTTTTTTGCTTCCATAAGTATGCCGCGGGTTATCTGTACACTGCCTGATATTATCGCAGTCGGCCTATTTTTTATTTTGAGGAGATCGTTTAATGCCAATCGTCCGAAATCCTCGGTAAATTCTCCATAAATTATCAAATCATTATCCAATAAAATGTTTGCCGCTTGCATACATCTGGCATAACCTGCGAATCTATCGAAGTTAGACATGATGTATCTGGGTCCCATTACAATTGAAATTCGATGGTGCCCTTTGCTCAATAGATAATTGGCAATTTCATACATGGCGAGTGCTTTATCCACATAGACCGCATCAAATTTATTCTTAAAAGGCTTTCGATCAATGATAATGACCGGAACTCCCAGTTCTACAATTGAACTTAAATACTCTTCGTTTTGGCCGGTGGAAGAGATAATGATTCCGTCAACCCGGTTTTCGATCATAGTTTTTATATCTTTGCGCTCTTTTTCCGGCTCGTCGTCGGAACTTACTATCAGTAAATTATAACCCGCCTGATTGATTTTCTTCTCAATCTCCCTGATAATACTCATAAAAAAAGGATTTGATATATCGGATATAATGACTCCGATAGTATGAGTCACATCGCTTTTTAATCCCCGCGCGAGCTGATTGGGTCTGAAATCCAGTTCTCTGATTGCTTTCCAAACTTTGTTTCTTATTTCAGGCGTTACGCTGCTTACGTCATTGATTACTCTTGATACGGTAGCAATCGACACTCCGGCTTTAATAGCCACATCCTTGATTGTCTTTTTTATCAAATAACACACCACCTGTGGAAAAAGTAAACGTTATCTTAGGTTTGCTATGGGGAATCGTTATTACATTCTCTTTTTTTATATCATATTATATTACACGCGATATCGTTTTAATGATGAAAACGTTTTATCCTAATATTCAATGCGGATTGTCAAATTCCTTTTTTTATAAACTTAGCAAGATCTATTGATTTCGTACGGTTCTAAAACAGTGCCAGTTCTTGGAATATTGCTTTGGTTTTAATCGGGAGGGGTCTCTTGGTTTAACATTTAACCGGCTGTTAACAAAAAGATGTTTCTGCCTATACTTAAAGTTGCGCTGGGTAAGCTAAAAAGGCCCAGTGTTTTGTTATCTTTTCTCACATTCATTTTATATACGATATTTGTGCTTTTTAAAGATCCGGTAAAAAAAAATTTACAAAAAGAAGGATATCAAAAATAAACAACGAAATTATATTTTCAAGAAAACGTTTACTTTAGAATTACAAATCAGCTTACGAATAATTGATTATTAACGTACGTTTTGGCGCATTCCTTTGTAACGTTATGAAAATAACGTTTACATATTTTGCTGCTATATCCCGTGAAAGCGAACATCCATCATAAAAGGAAAACTGTATTTTATTTGAGGGCCGGTTTCCAAGATTATTTTTATACGAATGAAAAAATTTTACATACAGGGAGAAGTGGTTACTGTGATAACTGTAATTGGCAGTCTCAATATGGATTTGGTAACTTATGTGGACTCGATGCCGCGAATTGGTGAAACCGTTATGGGAAGAGAGTTCAAGCAGATTCCCGGTGGAAAGGGAGCTAATCAGGCGGATGCTATCGCTAAGCTTGGGGCCTCGGTTAAAATGCTGGGTTGTATCGGCGCCGATGGAGTGGGTGACATACTACTTGACTGCTTGAAAAAAGATGGCGTTGATGTTTCGCAGATCATGCGTTTTGAAGATGTCTCCACCGGAGTTGCGTCCATAACCGTTGATGGGGCTGGAAACAATTATATTGTGGTTGCTCCGGGAGCGAACTATCAACTTTTACCCGGGCAAATTCGGGCGGCCCGAAAAGCAATAATCGATTCCAAGATTATTGTAACCCAATTGGAGATACCATTGGAAACCATGGGATATTCCTTGCAATTAGCTAAGGAACTTGGCAAAACCACCATACTCAACCCTGCCCCCGCTTCAAATTTGGATGCCGATCTTTTATCATCCGTGGATTTATTGACTCCGAATGAAACTGAACTTGAGATTTTGAGCGGTAGGCCGGTTCGCAACGAAACGGAAATCATCGAAGCCGCCCATGAAATGATTAAACGGGGCATCAAAGAGTTGATTGTTACGACTGGTCAAAAGGGATGCATTTATATCAATGATGAATGTCATAAAAGTTTTTCCGCGCATGAAGTGAATGCCGTTGACACGACAGCGGCGGGAGATAGTTTTACCGGCGCTATAGCGGTTGCTTTAAATGAGGGAAAATCGATTATCGAGGCCATCCATTTTGCTACGGCGGTTGCGGCTTTGACTGTGACTAGAAAAGGGGCTCAGAGTTCATTGCCTTATCGCAATGAAGTTGAAGACTTTATAAAAATGCATTGTTAAAGGGCTGAACGGCTTTGATGAAACACGCTCGCAATCATTAAGTAGTAGAGAACGTTTTGCCAGGATTCAAGTAGTAAAACATTCCCATGAGGAATTTAAGAAATTGCAATAAATACTAAATCAATGAAGGGGGGTGAAGAAATTACAGCATAATTCCATCGGACTTATAGGGTTTTTTTGAAAGCGTCGAAAAGGAGACGGACAAACAAAACATAAGAGGGGTGCGATGAATGAAAAAGTTTGTATTATTGGTTTTGGTTTTTGCAATGTTTTTGGCCGTTAATATTTTACCGGCCGGTATGGCGGCAAAGGGGTCGGGAATTACAGTCGGCTTTGTGGCAGGCGATATGTCTGCGGATTCTAATGCTGCGGCTTATAAAAGCTTTGCGGCCTATGCAGCCAAAAACGGCTGGAAGATCAATCTGATTGACTGCCGTGGTCAACAGTCTTCCAACATGTCAAGCAATATGATTAATTTGGTCAGTTATGGTGTTAATGCAATTGTTGTGGTTAGTGGCGAGCCGAGCATTATTCAGGAGGGCGTCGCGGCAGCCGATAAGGCGAAGATTCCGGTATTTTTGGAAGATACGGACAACATCGGGAACACGATTATGAATGCCACCAGTAACCAGGAATCCATGGGTCATGCTTTAGCTGAACAAGCCATAAAAAAACTGCGGAGCAATAACCCGGACAAAAAAATGAAGAACGTCATGTTGATGGGGAATATGGATCTGTTGGTTCATCGTCAAAGAATTCAGGCTTACAAAGATGTGCTGGAAAAAACTAAGGATATAAAGATTGTCGGAGTCGAAACCATCAATGGTGGTGATTGGGCTAACAGTTCCTATGATATTGCCAGGACTTATGTTACCAAGTATGGCGATGATCTTGACGCTATTTTATGTACCTGGGACGGACTGGGCTGGGGAGTATCCCGGGCGATTCTCGATGCCGGTTTTAATAAAAATCAAATTTTTACCATGGGCATTGATGGTTCTACCAAATCATACGACATAGTCCGCCATGGAGATCCGTTAGTCGGGGTTATTGCTCAAAATTTTGGCGGTTGGTCAACGGCGATTGGTTCCGGGATTAAAAAAATAGTTGTCGAAAAACAAGATCCGAAAAAAATTATTCCGGCATCCAAAACTATTTTTGTGCCATTTCAATGGGTAGACGCAAGTAATGTTCCTGGACCCGGTCAGGGTGTTAAATTCCCCAAATATAACGGTTTGGATTAATGAACCATTTGGCAAGATAGAAGAGAAAGTGGTGGAAAAAGGCCTCGCGCCGGTTTACATCACTTTCTCTACCAACGACACCTGAGTTTCACTTCGTGAATCATTGTCATCTTCGGATTTGAATTTTCGGGTTTTGAAATATCGTTCCGGACAGAAGTACTAGGGGGTGCAGCAGTGAACCAAAATCGTGTTATCCTTGAATGCAAAAATTTGTGTAAAAAATTTGATGCTACGATTGCAGTGAATAATTTGTCGTTTTCCATTAACCAAGGGGACATATTGGGCTTAGTGGGTGAAAACGGCGCCGGAAAATCTACTTTAATCAAGATGCTCGGCGGCGAATATGCGCCCAATGGCGGTCAGTTGTTTTACCTAGGGAAAGAAGTCGAATGGAAGAATACTCATGAAGCATTAAGCAAAGGAATTGGAATTGTGCATCAACATCCTTTGCTGGTAGAGTCTTTTACAGCCGAGGAAAATATATTTTTGGGCAAAGAAGTGGTCAAAAATAAATTAATAGACAACCGGCAGATCCATGAACAAGCGGATGAAGTGAAAAAAGTATATTCCATCTATCCCAATCTTAATCTTAAACAACGTGTCAGTGAGATGTCCGCCGGTGAAAAACAGGTGGTGGAACTTTTAAAGATTTTTTCTTATGAGCCCAATATTTTAATCTTGGATGAACCCACCGCCAGTTTGCCCAAAGAAGAGGCGGAAAGACTCCTTCAGCTTATTTTGGAACTCAGTGAAGAAAGAAATCTGACTGTAGTATATATTTCTCACAAATTAGAAGAGACCTTCCGGATTTGCAACCGGATTTTAGTCATGAGAAACGGCGAGAATGTCGGCCTTTTGGATAAAAAGGATTTTGATAAGGATAAATTGATTCGGTTGATGATTAATTATGATTTAAAGGAATTTTATCCGGCCAAAGCGCGGAGTCGTGGGGAGAAGATTTTAGAAATCAAAGAGCTGTGTTCCCTGGCCTTGAAAAATATTAATCTGGAAGTTTACGCCGGTGAAATCGTCGGTTTATATGGTTTAATGGGCGCTGGAATGAGCGATTTGGCGAAAACACTTTTTGGATTGAAAAAGTTTTCTAGCGGCTCGATTAAGTTGGGAGGCAAGAATTGGGAAGAAATCTATTCTGTCAATGTTAGACAAATGGTGAACAAGGGTGTGTATTTAATCCCCGAGGATCGATTGCGATATGGGTTGGTTTCTACTTTCAATATTAGGGAAAATGCTTCCTTGGCTCATTTGCATCATCATTTTCCGGAAATATTGATTCATACCAAAAAAGAAACAAACCTTGTATCCGGGGAATTAAAAAAAATTCGTGTCAAATATTCCGATATCGAACAGGGTATCGATGAACTCTCCGGCGGAAACCAGCAGAAAGTAATTGTTTCCCGATGGCTGTTACGGGAATGCAATATCTTGATCGTTGATGATCCCACGGTAGGCATAGACATTGGCGCCAAGCGCGACATTTATAACTTATTAAGAGAGTTGACAGGGAATGGCAAAGCCGTAATCTTTGTTTCATCGGAATTAAATGAAATTATCGGAATGGCCGACCGGATTTATACAATGCGCGACGGCAAAATAACCGCTGAGTTGAAAGCGGATCGCATCAATCAACAAAATGTATTGGAAAACATCTTATAGATTTGTGATGGAGGTAGGATGATGGGGAGCCAAATAAAGAAATTTCTCAATAACCGTGAACTGTTTTTGATGTTTATCGTCATTTTAGTGTTTTTTTCTATTGCAGCGGAACGTTTCTCGTCGCTTGATAATATTGCCAATATTTTGCGGAATACCTCAATTGGTGGTTTGCTTGTTTTAGGACTCACCTTAGTAATGATCCCGGGTGATTTTGACCTTTCATTTGCGGGAGCGGTAAGTTTATTGAATTTACTGGGCCTGCTCGCAATCGACAAGGGAATGAACATTTATTTAGCATTTATGCTGATGATTGCCGGCGGTATAATCTGGGAGTTATTGAATGCCGGGTTGGTCGTAAAGTTGAAAATGCATGCTTTTATCGCTACCATTGCAAGCTTGACTTTAAGTAAGGGCATTATATATTGGATTACTAAGGGCAGTACTTTTTACGGGAATTTTCCGGATAGTTTGACTTTCATTGGCCGTTTTACAATATTTAAAATTTTACCTTTCAACACTTTAATATTTATCATCATGGCGGTTTTGGTCTACTTGTTGGCGAACCGAACCAAATTCGGCCGGCATTTGTATGCCGTCGGGGGGAATTCCGATGCCGCGGAATATGTCGGGATTAATGTGAACCGGCATCGGATCATCGCTTATATTTTAAGCGGGATTTGTGTTGGTGTAGCTACGGTAACATTGTGTTCGAAACTTGCAACGGCTCCATCCACTGCCGGCGATGGGTTTCAAATGCAAGCTATTTCAGCGGCATTTTTGGGAGCTACCGTATTCAAGTTGGGGCAAGTCAATATAGGAGGATCAATTTTAGCGATATTTATCTTAACCACTATTGAAAATGGTTTGATTATGCTGAATGTGCCGTTCTATTTTCAATATATTGTCCAAGCATTAATTTTGATTAGCGCAGTATCATTTGTTTCCAAGAAAGGTAAAAAAGGTGAGGGTCCGGCAATTTTTTAATCAAGCAGCAATGTTTTGCAATCGGGGAAGCGTCTTTTCGCAAAATAAAAAAGGGAAGAAGGTAAGCCCGGTTTAGAATCGACGAACTTAAAAAAGTCGTAGAGAGGTGAGCAAACTGTATCTTGAACTTTCTTATATTATTAAAAAGAGCGCGCCGATTTATCCAAATAATCCCGTTGAGAGAATGGAGCCCATATCCAGACAAGATAATGGCGACGTGTGTAATGTAAGTATGATTCATCACTTTACCCATAATGGGACTCATTTGGATACGCCTTTTCATCATGATCCCAAGGGGGAAAAAATTGAGACCATACCCCTGGAAAAGTTTATTTATGAACATCCGGTTTTTCTGAATATTCCCAAAAATTATTGTGAGGAAATAACGGATAACGACCTTAAAGGATATGATTTGCAACAGGCTGATGCTTTGTTGATTCGAACCGGTTTTGATGAATTACGGGTTCAAGATCCGGTGGGGTATAGTGTGATGTTTCCGGGTGTCAATCTTGCAGCCGCAAAATACATCCGGGAAGAATTACCTGCCTTAAAAACCGTGATTATCGACTTTATGAGTATTGAAAAATATCTTGACGGTAATCGCCAGGGATATCCGGTACATCACCAGTTGCTTTGTATGTCGACTTCCGGCAAGAGACCGGTATTGATCATTGAAGATGCTAATTTAAGACCATTGGTGGGTAAAAAGTTGCGAAAAGTTTTTGCCTTACCCATGCGGTTTGAAGGCGCGGATGGTGTTCCGGTCGGATTGATAGCTGAAGTTGATTGATTTTGGATTAAAAACATTTATAAGTTGGAGGAGACTAACATGAATCAGATTTTGGAAGGAATCGTGTGCGCTACGGTGACGCCGTTTACACCGGAAGGGGCTGTGGATGAGAAATCGATTGGTTCTTTGTGCTGTTATTTAATCGAATCGAAGATTAACGGGCTTTATCCCCTGGGAACCAATGGCGAGGGCGTTTTTTTAAGCATCGCCGAACGGAAAAGAGTGGCTGAGATATTTGTATCCGAAGTACGGCATGAGATTCCGGTAGTGATTCAATGTGGCGCCATTACCACTGCGGAAGCGGTTGAATTGGCCCGTCATGCGGCATCGATTAAAGCGGACGGGATCGGAATCATGACACCGTTTTTCTTTAACCAAGACGAGGAAGCATTGATCGCATATTACATAGCGGTTGCAAAAGCCGCCCCGGAACTGCCGGTGTATGTGTATAATATTCCGAGTCACACCAATAATGACATTTTGCCGGGAACGGTGGCGAAATTGGCAAAATTAGTGCCGAATTTGGTGGGGGTGAAATATAGCGTTCCGAATTTGATCCGTTTAAGCGAGTATATGAAGGCCGTACCGTCGGCCGGGACATTGATTGGTTGCGATCGCTTGATCCTGCCGGCTTTGAGTTTGGGGGCTGTGGGAACGGTGACCGGTCCGGCGATGGCATTCCCGCATTTCTTTGCCGGCTTGTTGGAAGCGTTTAAGAAAGGCGATATGGAGGGAGCGAGGAAATACCAAGCCCGGTTGTTGGACTTGGACGGAGCATTAGCGCCATTCCCCGCGATACCGCTATTGAAAGAGATTCTCAAGCGGAAAGGGGTTATTGCCTGTGCGCTTCCGAAAGCGCCTTTGCGTTCGCTGAATGAACAGGAAACCTGCCGGGTTGATTCCATTATTGAACAATTTAACGATTGACAGGGAGAATTTAAAATGCCGGAAAATAAAAAAGTTTTGGTAACAGCCAAAGTAAATTATTCCGAATATTGTATGAAAGCCAAAAAATTGTTGGAAGCCAACGGTTTTCAGGTGATTGAAAATACATATGGAAGGCCTTTTACGACTTCGGAATTGATTGAAGCAATTCATGATGCGGATGCAGCCATTGCCGGAGCCGATAGGTGGGACGATGCAGTTTTAAAGGCCGCATCCCGCTTGAAAATTATTGCCAGGTTTGGAGTAGGCGTCGATAACATTGATTTGAATAAAGCCAAGGAATATGGCATCAAAGTGACCAATGCCAGGAGCGGTAATGCCAATGGCGTGGCAGAACTGGCCATTGGTATGATATTTGCAGCGTTAAGACATGTGGTTTATTTTCACAATTCACTTCGCAAAGGGGATTGGGTTGGACCGGTAGGTATGGAAATCTCGGGCAAGAGTGTGGGTTTATTGGGATTTGGCGACATTGCTCAGCGGGTAGCCAAAAAGTTGGCTGGCTTTGACGTTCAATTATATGCTTTTGACAAATATCCAAACCTTGAAAGGGCTAAAGAATTAGGCGTCAAAATGGTGGGCATGGAAGAAATTCTGAAGAATTGCGATATTGTAACCGTTCATCTGCCAAGTTTAAAGGAAACCTATCACATTTTGGGTAAAGAACAATTTGCGATGATGAAGGAGGGTTCGTGCTTTATCAATACGGCTCGAGGCGTGTTGGTGGATGAAAGAGCATTATATGAGGCTTTAAAAACCAATCGAGTCGCTGTTGCCGCCATTGATGTTTATGAGGAAGAACCGCCGAAACTTACCAATCCTCTTTTTACCCTGGATAATCTGATTTGTACGCCGCATATCGCTTCCGAAACCTATGAAACTTTTGACCTAATCAGTACGATAACGGCTCAAGCAATTCTGGATGTATTTCAGGGTAAAACTCCGGAAAACCTGGTGAATGGTTAATAACAGTTTATAAGAGAAGATAATAAAGAGTGCAGTGTTGATTCAAGAGGCTGATTCATTCAATGATTCAGCCTCTTTCAAAATACCGTATGGGTTGCCGCTTAATGATAGTCTTCATGGTTTTGATAAAACCAAGCGCAATGATGAGGAATTTCCAACATGGATAATTGGGAATCGGATTCCCCGACGTTTCGGTAAGGAGGCAAGCAAAGATGATCGAACAATTTAAAAAGTTAAGCAGAAAATTCCTATCAAATCAGATGATCGGAAAACTCCGGATATTTCATATGATTTTAATGGTAATCGGCGTGATGGTTATTTTTCTTATCATTCAGGGTTTTATGGGTTTCATGAATATCGACAATTTGCAACATACCAATGATAAGATATCAAGCGCTTCGATGCGTTTTATGAAAGATGTCATTTCCATTCAAGAATCTTTACTTTATACCCGTGAAAACTACTTAAAGCGTCTCTCTAAGTTATCCAGCAGTTATGTATTGGAATCTACCTTCAGAAATATCGATAACTCATTCCGTGACCTCCAGGGATTTGACGATAGTTTATTCTCCAACTTGGATAATGCCCGTAGTTTCAAGAACTCGTTGAAAGAATTTGCACGGGTTGAATCGGAATTAAAAAAATTAGCTTTTGCCCCGGATACTTTGGATAGTTATCAGCAATATGAGATCGAACTGATGAAAGGAATTAGTATTTTAAGAGATATTCGAAGCAAGATAGAACAATGTGCCTATAATACATCGGCGCTGAGCGTGCTGGAGTCCAGGAGACAAAAAAAGATCGGCATTTTTCTTTTGATGATTAGCGCAAGTATTGCCGTAATGATTGGCTTATTAATAAATGCTTCAATATCCTGGCCTTTAGGTGAGATTATTCAATCGGCCCGTTCCATGGCTTCGGGGGATTTTTCCCGTGATATTCAAGCTTTCGGATGTCGTGAGGCTTATGAGGTGGTTCGGGAATTGAATACCTCTTTTGGGAGTCTTCGCCTTCTAATCGGAAATTTAAATCAAGAAGCCATTCAAATTGCCCGGGCGAGTGAGGGTTTAATAAGAGCGGCCAATGACTCCAACCAATCAACCGATGAAGTAGCCAAAGCCATGCAGGAATTGGCCCAAAGCGTTTCAACTCAAACGGAGCAATTAGCACAGACGGTTAATACGGTCGACTTATTGGCCGAAGCAGTCCGCGAGGTTTCGAAAGAAACTCTTGATATTGCCGATACTTCGGAACGGATGACGGGCTCAGCGAAGAACGGACAAGTCGTCACAAATCGGGTGGCTGAAGAAATTGACCAAATTTATCTGTCTACCAATGAAATTGGGGAAGTGATTCGGGAATTGAATGATGTTACTCAAGAGATTGTGGATGTTACTTCAGAAATTCAGGAAATTGTCGATCAGACTTCGCTCCTGGCGTTGAATGCTTCCATTGAAGCGGCTAGGGCTGGAGAACAAGGCAAGGGATTCGCTGTGGTTGCCGGTGAAACCGGTAAATTGGCTGAACGTTGCAAAGAGGCGGCACAGTCCATTGTTGAACGTACCGAGCAAATGACTGAACGTACTGAACATGCTGTACGGTTAATGAAGCAAGGTGCGGTTCGGGTTGAAACTGGCAAAAATTTAGCAAGCCTGGCAATGTCGACTTTTAATGGAATCATTGACGAGATTAAAACGGTTTTAGCCAAAATCGATGAAGTGGCCCTGTCGGCTAAGAAAATGAGTGAATACAATGAAAGCGTTATCCAGGGGATAGAAAGTTTTGCAGCTGTCAATGAAGAGAGTACTGCCAGTACCCAGCAAGTATCGGCTATGGCTGAAGAACAAAACGCTACGGCCCAAGAAGTGGCTTCTCACGCGGAAAAATTATTGGGTATATCAAATCAAATTCAACGGGCCGCTGGGGTATTTAAGGTTTGAACACTTGTTATACCGATGGAAGCGTCCTGAAGCTCACATCGGGCATTCATTATCTTTTACTCCAGAGTAAGAGTCTTTGGCATGATCCCTTTTAACTTTGTAAGAATAAATGATATAATGGGAATAATTGAAAATATTTTGTCAACGTAAGCCTGAACGTGGACATGTCGCTGAACCAGGTGTAACGCTGGTTCGGGTAGCCCAAGAAAGATTGCTAGTAGAGCATATCGTAAATAAATCGCAATCAGAAACGGGGAAGATACGCTCTACTTAAGTAAAACATTCACAATCATTGAGTAGTTATTTAGAGAACGTTTTACCAGTTAGCCAACGGGTCCGCCGTACTGGGTGAAGGTGAAGACGTATTATTGAATAAAGGAATTTATATGTTGAAAGGGGCGCTTTTTGCATGACCGAGCGCGAACTATTAGAATTAGCAATCCAAAAAATAACCGGAATCGGACGAGATGTCAAGCTGATGAAAACTCAGCAATCCGAACATGGAGAGATGATTCATTCGCTGGTCCATTCAAGTGAAGTCCAAAAGGCTCAATATGATACCTTGCAAATGGAAGTTGCCAAATTATCCGGAGAAATCAATCAGGGATTTTCAGATTTAACCGAAATCCAAAAATCCCTCGTCGAAATGTATGGCGACCATGAAGCCAAAATTAGAATCCTACAACGCAAACCGGTTTGAGGATTGCCCCTGTTAAGGGAACTTTCCTTTCTGCAAAATAAATACCATCATTGAAGAGTCGAAAGAATCCTCCGAGGCGTCTAGGAGATTTGCTAAGGAAATGAAAAATTATTTATCTTGGAATTGAAATCAAAGAGCGAAACCATAAAACTGCGAATTGAACTCCCGATTGATATAAAGCGTTGTTAATCTTCACAAATTGTTCCAATGAACGTTGTTCAAAATGAAATGCCTGAACCACTTTTTGACCGCTGCTTATTTCTTCGATATAGCCATTTTATTCACCCAAATCTTAATCCGTTTACAAGTGAGCCAGTAAAGCAAAAAAAAAGGAGCTGGTGCAAAACGAACTAGGAAGTTTGTTTACTAGTCCTTTTTTTTATTGCTAAAAATAGAAATTAGCCTGATTAATGGAATGTTTTTCAGATATATTTGCATAAATAATTCTGTATAATTGAGAATATAAATTTAAATAGTACTATTAATTATAGTTGAACTATTCGCGATGTTGTGTTATATTATATATATAATATAACTTGATAGATACGTTTTGTTGTGGACCCTCCTGATAAGGAATTTGAGACTGTCGATCTATGTATGAAATCGTCAATTTAAGATTGGTTATAATGAGAATGTTATGCAGCGACTAAAATTATTACTAATCCTATGAGAATAATTAATATGCCAATTCAGTTTAGCTATTGGGGAGGATGACAATATTTCTGACATTCCTTCAAAGAGTAAAAATCGATGAAAGGAGTCACATTTTTATGGAAAGATCTGAGCTTAAAAAAGAAATTACTAACATTTATACCTCCGAGTTGACAAAACATTTAGAAAAAGTTCTCCTTGAAAAAAGAAAAAATGATGGTTATTACTTAAACTTAGGTTGTGGGTATGAAACATTAGATGGATATATAAATATGGATGTGCGTAAATTCGAAAAGGTTGACCTTGTATTATCGTTGGAACAAAGGCTTCCCTTTAGTGATAACACGGTAAATGAAATTGTCTGCAATCATGTTCTCGAACATATTGATAATTATCTTCAATTAATGGAAGAAATATATCGAATTTGTAAGCCAAAATCAAAAATTTATATTCGTGTTCCTTATTATAAATATGAAGGCGCATTTCGTGACCCTACTCATAAAAGATTTTTTACTGAAAATAGTTTTGATTATTTTTCCGAAAATTATAAATATAATTATTACACCACTGCACGATTTAAAGTTTTGCAAAAAGAATTATCACGCAATTATAAAACTCCAGGGAAGAAAACACATTGGCTAATTAAATTAATCCCTTTTAAGTCACTATCGAACTTAGTATTAACAAATCTTTATACAGAAATTTATTTTGTGTTAGAAGTAGATAAATAACAATATGGGGGAGTGAATTCAGAATGAAAATTGCAGGAATATATCCGTTAAACAATGTGGTTGATCCGAAAATTCAGCATGCAGTGAGTGAACCTTATGGCCTAGAAAGAATTTTAGCGATTGCAAAAAATGAAGGACATGATGTTGAACTTTTCATACCATTTGATTCCAATTATGAAAAATTTCTAAAAAAAATTCTTGATTTTAACCCGGATATTGCATGCTTTTCCGCTTATACTTGTCAATTTCCTTTGGCGGAAAGAGTGGCCAACGAATTAAAAAATCATAATCCAAAGATTATAAATATGGCGGGTAATAGGTATCCAACCTACTTAGGTGGAAAAATTAAATATCCATTTGATATTTTTGCTCTAGGCGAAGGAGAAGCGACATTTCAAGAATTTCTAGGTCAATTAAAAAATGGTAATAAGGATTTTGAAAAAGTTAAAGGGTTAGCAATAAGGATAGATGATACCAAAAGTATATGTACTGAAAAAAGGCCTCGAATAGCCGATATAGATATGTATCCTAATGCTATTCGAAATAAAGATGTATTGGCTCAGGTTTATAGGGCAATTAGTATACCAGCGTTATCCGCAAATCCTCATTATGCAATAATGGAATATTCAAGAGGTTGTGAATGCGCATGCAGTTTTTGCGATAATGCCGGGTTCTGGCGGACCAAAGATATAAATGTAGTATATCGTTCTCCGCAAAAGGTAGTTGAAGAAATGTTTAGTATTAAAGAACAGACTAAGGATCCGATAATATTCTACTTTATAGATTTGAATTTTACTACTAATAAAGATAAGACAAATCAATTGCTTGATGAGATGATTAAACAGAAATTAAATGTTTCATGGTATTGCATGAGTAATATACAAACCCTTGACAATGAAAATGAATTATTATCGAAAATGAAAGAAGCTGGCTGTTTTAAAATAGCCTTCGGGATTGAATCTACAAATAATAGTTCTTTAAAGAGTATGAACAAATCTACGAACAATTCTTTTTTAAAAGTCGATAAAATAATTCAGGTTTTAGAAAATACAGCCCAAGTTGGAATTTTGAATCAAGGGTTTTACATAATAGGGTTTGATTGGGAAACTGAAGAATCCATCTGGGAAGATTCACATAATTTAGTTAACTTTCCTTTACATCAATTGAATGTCGGGATTTTTACTCCTATTCCGCTAAGTGCTTTTTATAATAAATATATTTCATATGGGATAGAAACCGATTTACGAAAGCATGATAGAAATACGCTTATTTTTAAACACCCTAATGGAATTACCAATACCAAAATTAAAGATCTTCAGAATAAAATTCATAGGAGATTTTATAGTTCTGTACAATACAAAAAATATATTAATGATTTAATTGCCAAAGAACCAAGATTCAAAAAAGCGTTTAACGATTATTTTGAATACTACGAACACGATACTAGAATTGAAGATTATGGGTGATCGTAGATTATTATATTGTCGATTGCAGAATGACGTCCTTTTCGGTTATAATGAATATTTTTGACTACAGCGGATATGGTTACCTTCCACCTGAATCAGTTACATTTTATTCCGGCAGGATGGGGTTGTGCCTTTTGGAACACGGTAAACGCTCGCTTTCTAACAGCGATTTTGATAATGTCAAAATTATTTCAACCATATAATCATATATTATAGGGGGACTTATTTTGTATATACCGAAAAGACACAAATTGTCTTTTTTTGGACTTTTTGTTCTTTATATATTATTTTTTGGTGCTTCAGCATTTCACGGGATATTTTTGCCTGTATATTTAGATTACTTAAAATTTAATAAGTCTACTATTGGAATTATTTTGAGCATGAGTTATTTAATTACGATAGTTTCTCAACCTCTTTGGGGTATAATTTGCGACAGGGCTAAATTTAAAAATCATATATTGATTATTTTATTATTTAGTAGCGCAATTATATTTATACTTATTCCTTTATATAGTACTTTTTGGTATCTGCTAATTGCAATTTCATTGTTTGCATTTTTTGAAAGATCTATCCGACCAATTAGCGATACAATTGCTTTGGAATGTATTGAAAATACGAAATGGAAATTTAATCATGTAATTTTTGCTGGAACTATTGGATATGCGATAATTTCTATTTTTGCTGGGAAAATTATTGCAGGCAATATGAATAATCTATTTATTTTTTATTTTTTATTCAATATTTGTGCTCTCATTGTAAGTTTTATAATACCAAAAGTGGAGGGACACCAACGAAAGAATAATAAAAAAATATTTTTCAATATATTCCATAATAAGGAATTGACTTCTTTGTTGCTATTCAGTTTACTAATTCATATGATTAATGGATATTTAAACTCTTTTTTCTCAATATATTTCAAACAAACGGGGGCAGATTATACTTTGCTAGGTATAGCTACTTGTATAGCAACACTAAGTGAATTAATATTTTTATTTCTTGCTGATAAGATATTATATAAAGTTGGGATAAAAGTAACATTAATATGTTCTGCGATAATAACTGGAATCCGGTGTATAACTCTGCATTTTTTATCGAATATGTACCTGATTTTAATGTCTCAATTAATGCATGGATTTACTTTCGTAGTTTTGATAATATCACTCTCAACTTATATTAATAAAAGCGTACCGAAGGAATTTAAAGCGTTTGGACAAACATTAAATATATTGATAGGCATAGGTATTGCTCCTATGATTGGCACGTTTGTTGGAGGAAAATTAAGTGATATTATAGGAATTAAACAAGTGCTCTTATTTGGTTTTCTATTTGTAGCCCTTACTGTAATTATTTTTATTCCATTATTATTCTTTAATAATCTAAAAAATTTACAAAGAATTTTTAGTGGAGATTTAAAATGAAAATAACCTCTATCCCTTCTAAAGTAATTAAAGCAGTAATATTTGATTTTGACGGAACAATAGTCGATAGTGAAAGAATTTTTTATTTGTCCGATAAAGAAATCCTTAAAAATTATGGTATCAATTTAACTTATCAGATGAAAAAGAAATATATTGGTGGAAGTGCTTACGATATGATGAAAGATATTAAGGAGAGATATCAAATTGAAGATTCTGTTGAAACACTCGTTGAAAAAAAGGACAACAATTATATAAAAGTTGCAGAAAAAAAGATTAAGATTTTTCCAAAAATGTACCAGTTATTAAAAATTTTAAAACAAAAAGACTATATGCTAGCGATTGCTTCTGGTTCCTCACGTATAATCCTGACTACATTATTAACCAAGTTAAATATCATAGACTATTTTAATATAATCATTTCTTCTAATGAAGTAAATAAAGGTAAACCTGCTCCGGATATTTTTATAGAAACCGCCAAAAGGCTAAAAATACCATGTGAAAATACTGTAGTAGTTGAAGATTCGCAATATGGAGTTGAAGCTGCCAAAAACGCTTGTATGTATTGTGTTGCAATTCCATATATTATCGATAAACCTTTGCCAGAAAGATATCTAAAAGCTGATATGTTATTCGAAAGGGGTATGAAAGAATTTAATTCCCAAAAAGTTGCTTTATGGATTGAAGGACAATACCAAACCATTTTGAAAAAATAATATTGTAATTTGTTAATTTGGTTTTATTTCCTTTGTTAGCATTTTGCACAGATTCTATGACTATTATATTCCTCTCAACTTAAAATTATTTGTCTTGTTTGCATAAAAAATTAATACATGGATTATAAAACTTTTTGTAACTTAAATCATAAATTTTAAGTCCTATATATAAAATTTATATCGGATAAAATTTAGAAAAAATAAGACGAGGGCGAAAATGGATATAGTTAATGGAAAGGCTTCTTTTATAATTCCTCACTGGCGAAACGAAAATATAATAAGCAAAGTTTATTTTGACAAAGCCATTGAAAGCATTTTTAACCAAACCGACGATAATTGGGAGATTATTATTATTGATGGTTGTTCTCCAAGCATGGAAGTAAAAGAGTATTTGCAGAAATTGGAGCGTTCATATCCTGAGCGGATTAAGGTGATTTTTGAAGTTAAAAATAATGGAGCGGGATTTAGTAGGAATATTGGCATTAGGCATGCGTATGAACAACATTCCCCGATTGTATTATTTCTTGATGCCGATGATGTTTCTCATCATCGCAGACTTGAAATGGTAAGAAAAATATTTATGGAGGAACCCGATACCGGCGTGGTTTATTCAAGTTTTAGAGTGATTAATGAGAATGGAGATTATTCTTCTGAAACAAGTTTAACACCTTCCATACGAGAAATCTTGGATTCCCACCATAATAATCCTCCAGAGGGAAAGTACGCCTGGATTACCATCGGAACAGAAACCGGGTTCACTAATTTGCCCTCTGCTACGAGTGTTAGAACGGAATTAGCTTACAAATATCCATTTCCTCAAAGTCCTGTTGCAGAAGATGGGAACACTTGGTTCAGGTATTCCGCCGATGAAATGGGAGGTTTTAGATTTTGCGCCGAGGTACCTTCATTATACCGGATTCCAAGTAATACAGGTTCAGTATCTCGTGCCAAAATCATGAATTTTTATCGGATAAAAGCGGATACGGAAACTGATGGGTTTAACGCGGCGTTGGAAATCGCGCTGAGCAACGGATCAATCAAGCCAGATGAAAAGGATGATTTATTTATTCGGTTTTACTTAAAACTGGCGGAAACCGTATTTAAGGAGAATGAGAGTGATTTGGCATTCGAGTTGCTTGGCAAAGCTCGAGCAATTTCGGAAAGTAAAACGCAATACCATATGGAGAATCACAATTATAAATTGGGAAACTGACAATATTAGTGAACCTCCTGGAAAGGATTGAAAAATGAAAGTCGTAATCTTAGCGGGAGGGAAAGGTTCCCGGCTAGATGATTACACAGAGACTATTCCCAAGCCGTTGATAAAAATTGAAGGTAAACCTGTACTGGAATATCAAGTGGATTCATTAAAAAGATATGGTTTAACGAATATACTCATAAGTATCGGATATTTAGGCGAAAGAATAGTTGAATATTTCGGCAATGGCAGCAAATTTGGGGTTAATATATCTTATTTGAAGGAAGATGCCCCTTTAGGCACTGGAGGAATTTTATATTACCTACTGGATTTTATTGATGACGATTTTATATTGCTTTTTGGCGATATTGTTTTACATATTGATTGGAGTAGGTTTATCCAATTTCATAACCAAAAAAAAGGCATTGGAACGTTTTTAATTCATCCCAATAATCATCCTTTTGATAGTGATTTATTAATAGTAGATCAGGAAGGACGAATAAATAATATCATTCCTAAAGATACTCCCCGGGAATTTTATGATAATATCGTTAAATCCGGAGTTCACATATTTCGAAAAGAAGTGCTTCAATACGCACGACCGGAAAAAATGGATTTGGAACAAGATATTATCATAAAAATACTTCAGGCTAATTATAGCCTATATGGTTACCACACTTCCGAATATGTTAAAGATATGGGTACCAAGAAAAGATTGGCACAAGTCACAGCGGATGTTAAAAATAATTTTTTGGAGAAAAAGGCCGCTTATAACCCGCGTAAATGTATCTTTTTGGATAGAGACGGAACAATTAATAAATATCGTGGTTTGTTATGGAACGTTGCCGATTTGGAACTGGAAGAACAGGCTGCGGAAGCAATTAAATTGATAAATCAGAGTGAATATTTATGCATTGTCATTACCAACCAGCCGGTGGTAGCCCGAAATTTATGTACAGAAGAAGAACTAAAAAATATCCACCGCAAATTGCAAACATTGCTGGGGCTTAATGGCGCTTATCTGGATGATTTGTGTTATTGCCCCCATCATCCAGATGGAGGATATAGTGGCGAAAATAAGAGCTATAAAATCAAGTGTGCTTGTCGAAAACCGGGGATTGGCATGATCCGATCCGTTCAACAAAAATACAATATTGATCTTCATGAATCATATATGATTGGTGATACAACTACTGATGTTAAAACTGGTATAAACGCGGGTTTGAAGACTGTATTACTTAAAGCGGGTGAATTTGAAAACGAAAAGAAATTTAATGTTCAAGCCGATTTTGTTGCGGATAACTTATATCAGGCAGTTGCCAAAATAATTTTAAAGGAAGCGTAACCATGATAGTTTCCAGGACACCTCTTCGAATCAGTTTTGTAGGTGGAGGAACCGATATAAGGGAGTATTATCGAAATAACTCATATGGTGCTGTGATCAGCGCCGCCATTAATAAATATATATATATAGCTATTAATCAAAGATTTGATAATACGGTAAAGGCTAATTATTCAAGTACAGAAATTACCGATTCTGCCGATGAAATACAACATCCTATTATTAGAAGCGCCTTAAAATTGGTAGGGATTAATCGGGGAGTTGAAATTTCATCTTTAGCCGATATCCCCGCCAAAACTGGACTAGGTTCTTCCAGTTCTTTCACAGTGGGGTTACTTAATGCATTATATACTTATATTGGTATTGCGCTAAATCAGAAAAGGCTTGCCGAAGAAGCTTGTAAAATTGAAATTGATATTCTGAATGAACCGATTGGAAAGCAAGATCAATATGCGGCAGCGTTTGGAGGATTTAATTATATTCAGTTCAATAACGATGAAAGTGTTCTTGTAGAACCAATCAAAATTTCTCAAGAATCTATGATTAAATTGAATGAAAATCTTATTATGTTTTATACTGGAATAACTCGGAGTGCACGATCGGTTCTACAGGATCAGGTAGAAAAAATAGCGGTTAAAACTGAATATTATCAGGCCATGAAAGAGTTAATCAATAATTTTAAAATGATTCTTTCTAATGATAATAAATTTGATCTTTTGGGAGAATTGCTAGATAAAGGCTGGATGGCAAAAAGGGAGTTAGCAGCTACAATTTCATGTTCGAAAATTGATGATTTTTATGATATTGCCTTACAAAACGAAGCCATTGGAGGCAAATTGCTTGGTGCTGGCGGTGGAGGGTGTCTGCTTTTCTATTGTAAGAAACATAATCAGGAAAAACTCAAAGAAGCCTTAAAGGATTTAAAGTGGATACCCTTTCAGTTTGAACCTCAAGGTTCAAAGATTGTATTTATGGATTGAAAATAAGGAAGTGAATGGAGATGAAGCTGGCAAATCAACTATTTGAATTTAGTCAAATAGTAAGAAAAATTGATACGGAAAAATTACAAGAGATCGCTCATATTATCGAGAATACAATTCAAAATAATGGTTCAATTTATATTTGTGGCAATGGAGGTAGTGGTTCTTCCGCTAATCTGTTTGCAAGTTTGCTGTTACAAGTCGGTTTATTTTTTAATCTTCGGGTTAACGCGGTTAGTTTCAATTCCAATATGGTGATAATATCAGCGTTAGCTTGCCAATATGGTTATCAAAACATATTTAAACTGCAGCTGCAGGTCGGGATCACTCAAAATGTGATAAATCGAAACGATTTACTAATTGTTATCAGTGGGAGCGGAAATTCTCCAAATATATTGGAAGCAGCAAAATTTGCCAAGAAAATAGGCATTACTGTTCTCGGTTTGACAGGTTTAAAGGGAGGTCAATTAACAAGATTTGCCGATCACGTCTTACATGCGCCGTCGGAAAATATGCAACAAATTGAAAATATTCATTGCATTTATATTAATTCAATTATCCAATGGTTACAGAAATGTTTAAAAGACAATTTGGTATTTCATTCTGAGGGTTATGGAGTGAACCAAGCGGAGAATGTTTTCATTGACTATCTGGAGAGTATATGTCGCCTTATATTAGTTACAAATGTAGAAGCGATATCACTGATAAAAAAAGAATTATTACGGGCTGGCAAGAATCGTAATACCGTTTTCATCATTGGTAACGGGATTAGCAGTGCGATTTCCGGACATTTCGCCAATGATCTGGCAAAGAAAGCAAGTGAAAATCTGGTCATTGATTTTGGATACCGATTAAATGCACTTGTCTTGACGGAATCTATGCCTTTTTTAACAGCTGTTGCTAATGACCAAAGTTTGGAAGATATTTTTGTGGAGTCCTTAAAACTAAACTCTCATGAAGAGGATCTTCTATTTATATTGTCATCATCAAGACCTCATGAAAATATTATTAAGGCTGTTCGATATGCCAAAGAAAAAGGCTTAAAAATAATATCTCTGACTGGCGCAGATTTAGGAACCTTGGAGCAGTTTGCGGATATTAGCTATTGTATTAAATCTTACCGGGTAGATCTAGTGGAGGCTACTTTGTCGTTCCTCTGTCATTATTTGACCGAAGCCTTAAGTAATGAGTTAAAACGGCTGTGTGAGCGCCGGCAATTTATAAGCGTATGAGATTTTTGAAGGTAACATATGTTTTAGGGAGTAGGTATAGAAATGCGTTATTTTGTAACTGGAGGGGCAGGATTTATTGGCAGCAATTTAGCAGATACCCTTTTATTAGAAGGCCATGAAGTAGTGGTTTATGATAATCTTTCAACGGGATGCATCGAGTTTATTGTGAAAGCGAAAGATAATCCCAAATTTAAGTTTATTCAAGGGGATTTATTGGATTTTAATTTATTATCGGAAGCTATAAAGAGTTCCGATTTTATATATCATTTGGCTGCCAATGCAGACATCCGATTGGGTACTGCGCATCCTGAAAAGGACTTGGAACAAAACACAGTAGCTACTTTCAATCTCCTAGAGGCAATGCGGATTAATCATATTTACCGGATTGCTTTTGCTTCATCCAGTGCGATCTATGGTGAAACGAAAATTTTTCCGACGCCGGAAGATGCTCCACTTCCAATTCAAACCTCTCTTTATGGCGCTTCCAAATTGGCTGCCGAAGGTTTGATTCAAGCATATTGCGAGGGGTTTGATTTTCAGGCATGGATTTTCCGGTTTGTCTCCGTATTAGGTGAACGCTATTACCATGGACATGTATTTGATTTTTACAAAAAACTGTTGACTAATCCAGATGAATTATATGTTTTGGGTGATGGTCATCAAAAAAAGTCTTATCTCTATGTTCGTGATTGTGTTGCTGCGATGCAGATTTCAATTAGATATTCTCAAGCCAAAGTGAATATATTTAATTTGGGAATTGATGGATATTGCGAAGTAAATGATTCAATTTTGTGGATAACTCAGCACCTTGGTTTGGCTCCGATCCTCAAATATTCCGGGGGACGACAAGGATGGGTGGGTGATAATCCATGGGTTTTTTTGGATACAACGAAAATATGCCAATTGGGATGGCGACCCGAGCTTTCGATTGAAGCAGCAATAATTCAGACATTGACTTTTTTAGAAAACAATCGATGGCTTTTAGAAAAAAGATAAGTCTGTTGAATGCGTTTGGCAACTTTAAAGAAACGCTATAACGGGAATTAAAGAATCGAAATGGAAATAAAATTCCTTAATAACATGTCAAAGCACCACCACAGCCTTTTTTATGATAATATACTTTTTGACGATATTGCCAAATTTATAAAATATATTATTGCGATAACACCATCCAAAATTTAGGCGGTATCTGTGTTTGATTTTCATTTACACTTGATGAAATTTTAGGAATGGGGGATGAAATTTTATAGACCGGAGATAAAATCGTGGAAACTCCAGTTAAAATTTTAACTGCGATTTTGTCAAAGGCCTGAGGCTTCGAACTTTTTTCTGGTCCACCCCAATTTTAAAATCACCTTCCGGTGGTTCTTTTTTTATTGGTATAATTATGTCAAAATAGGCTTGTGAGGTAGCTCATGTTTAATGATTTAAGACTCGTAAAGAATAAAGCGGTTTATCTTCAAATCAAGGATTATATCAAAGGACTGATCCTCTCCGGGGTTTTGCTTCCCGGCGTGAAACTGCCCTCTTCCCGGGAACTGGCCGCGATTTTGAAAGTAAGCCGCAATACGGTTGTCCAGGCTTATCAGTATCTTGAGGACGACGGGTTTATACATACCGTAAAAGGCCGGGGCGTCTTTGCGGCGGAGGTCTCCGTCCGGAAAGAGCAAGAAAACCTCAATTTGAACTGGGAATCCAGGGTCAGCGGGTTCGCCAAAAAGGCAGTAGCGCTGGATATTGAGAAGAACGAACTGCGTTGGGAGAAGGGGATGCTTTCTTTCAAGAGTATTGCCCCCAATCCCGAACTCTTTTCTCTGGAAGACTTCAAGAGAGCGGTTTTGAACCAGTTGGCGGCGGAAGGGGAAAAGCTCCTCAATTACGGGTATGCCCGGGGATACAAATATTTGCTGGAGTATTTAACCGGGTATATGAAAAATAAAGGAGTGGAATCCTCCGGAAAAGAACTGCTGATCACCAATGGTTTTACCGAAGGTTTCAACCTGCTCTTATCGGCCCTTGCAGTGCCTGGAGACAAGGTTATCTGTGAAAACCCGACTCATAATACGGCTTTAAAAATTATGCGGCTAGCCGGTCTAAAGATAAGCGGGGTTCCCGTTGAAACAGACGGTATTAATCTTAAGATTTTGGAGGAACGTCTGGCCAGGGAGGAATTCAAGTTAGGTTTCCTGATTCCCTCTTATCACAATCCCACCGGTTTGGTGATGGCTCCGGAAAAACGGGTGGCGGTTTTGAAAATCTTTGAAAAGTATCAGGTTCCGGTGGTTGAGGATGGTTTCAATGAAGAATTGCGGTATTACGGCTCTCATGTAGCGCCTTTAATGGCCTTGGCCGGTTCCGCTAACGGAGTCGTCTATCTGGGGAGTTTTTCCAAGGTGCTTTTTCCGGGGCTTCGCATCGGCTGGATTATGGGGGATTCAAAGTTGATCGCGTATTTGGAAAGCGTGAAGCGCAGTTTCAACATTCATACTTCCTTTTTGGATCAAGCCATTCTCTATGAATTTCTGCAAAGCGGCTCCTTTGAAAAGTACCTTCGCAAGGCCAGAAAAGTTTACCGGGAACAACACCAAACTGCCACGGAGCTTGCAATGAAGTATATACCCTGTCGTAGGATCTGGGGTGAAGGCGGGTTGCATATCTTCATCGAACTGGATGATGGCCTAAACGCCAGGGAAGTGCTGGACCAGTGCCACCGCCGGGGAGTTCTCTTCATGCCGGGGGATATCTTTTATACCGACGGCGGAGGTGCCAATACCTTCAGGCTGGGAATCTCCAGAGTCTCCCAAAAGGAGATGGAGCAGGGTTTTCGAATTATCGGGGAAGTGGTGAGGGATCTCGCTAAGAAACTTCATTCCGGTAAATAATGAGGAACGCGACTTACATTTACCGCTGTATTGGTAAAACAAGTTTTTTTTTCGGTATTGGATTCTGTTTGTTTCAAATTGCATAAGCATATCAAAAGAGGGATGGATTCATGAGAATTTATAAAAAGTCTACCAAGCTGGATCACGTCTGTTATGACATCCGGGGGCCCATTGTGGAAGAGGCCAAACGGATGGAAGAGGCTGGAGGGTCCATTATCAAGCTGCATACCGGCAATCCGGCCACTTTCGGTTTTGAAGTACCCGATGTGATTCTGCGGGAAATGACCGAAAATCTTAGTCATGCACATGGTTATACCGATTCCAAGGGGATTAAGACGGCCCGGGAAGCGATTTGCAAATTCAGCCGGGAAAAAGGAATCCCTGTTGAAGGCGTGGATGACGTTTATATCGGCAATGGAGTCAGCGAGTTGATTATGATCGCCATGCAAGGTTTGCTTAATAATGGCGATGAAATCCTAATCCCCTCTCCCGACTATCCTTTGTGGACCGCTGCGGTCAATTTGGCGGGAGGCACGGCGGTGCATTACCGTTGTGATGAACTTTCCGATTGGAATCCGGATCTTTTGGATATCCAGAAGAAAATCTCGCCGAGAACCAAAGGCATCGTGATTATTAATCCCAACAATCCCACCGGCGCCATTTATTCCCGGGAAATCCTCCAACAAATCGTGGATTTGGCTGTCGCCAATCATTTGATCGTTTTTACGGACGAGATTTATGACCGGATTCTCTATGACGGGGAGGAACATGTCTCAACAGCTTCCCTATCCAATGAAACGCTGTTTGTGACCATGAACGGCCTCTCCAAATCCCATCGGATCGCGGGATTCCGGGCGGGCTGGATGGTAATCAGCGGCAATAGGGCTATGGCTACCGATTATCTGGAGGGACTCACCATGCTGTCTTCGATGCGTTTGTGCAGCAATGCTCCCTCCCAATATGCAATCAGTATCGCCCTGGCCAATCAACAATCGATCTATGACTTGACTTCGCCCGGAGGGAGGCTGCGGGAGCAACGGGACTACGCCTGGGAAAGGCTCAATTCCATACCGGGTTTTTCCTGCGTGAAACCCAAAGCAGCCCTTTACCTTTTCCCTAAAGTTGACACCGAGAGGTTTGGTATCCAAGACGATCAACGGTTGATTTACGATTTGCTGGTTCAAGAGAAAGTGCTTCTGGTACAGGGGACCGGCTTCAATTGGTCCCAGCCCGATCATTTCCGTTTTGTGTTCCTGCCGGAAATGGCACAGCTGAAGGAAGCGCTGGATCGAATCGAGAGATTTATGGGGTCGTACCATCAGAGTCAAAAGGGAATCCATCGGCAAATGGTGGTTTGAACCTTTCCCAATCGGAGTTGGCTTATTGACTTCTGATAGGAATAAGGCGCCCAAAAAAGTTCCCCCTTCACCCGGAGAGAATAGGAAAGTAAAATAAAAATGGAATGAATTCCATTTTGTGGGAGGGTGGAACGAGTGATGATGAAAAAAAGAATATGGATGGTTCTATGGGTATTGTTAGTTGGTCTGGTTTCGTTTGAATACGCTGAAAGTGAAATTAATTACGGTCAATATCTCGGAGGAGATTATTGGCGGCGGCAAGCCCTTGAAGATATCATTCCTTTCTGGGCGAATACCCTTGATAAAAAGGAAGGCGGTTATTTTACCGATGTTGGCCGCGCCGGCGCCGTCGGCGCCAACCCGCTCAAATATCCCCGGATGGTCTCCCGGGTGGTTTTTGGTTATAGTGTGGCCTATTTGTTGAGCGGGGATGAAAAATATCTTCTCTTGGCGAAACACGGTATGGATTATTTGGAAAAGTACGGCTGGGACTCCAAATACGGCGGGTGGTTTATGGAACTGAACGCCGAGAACCGACCAACCGCTCCCGTTAAGATCTTATTTGATGAAACGTACGGGAACGTCGGGCCGATATTTTATTACTATGCGACAGGGAATCGGGAAGCATTGAATTTCGTTACTCAAACTCACCGCTTGATCAAGGAGAAGGCTTGGGACTCGGAGTATCAAGGTTACTATGGATGGCTTGAGCGAGATTGGAGTGTTAGTAACACTGAAAAATCATTTAATTCACAAATCGACACCGCGACGGCCTATTTAATTTATTATTATTTAAATGTAAAAACTCCCGGATTATTGAACGATTTAAGAGAGATTGGCAATGTAACGATTGAGCGGATGTATGATTCGAATACCGGTTATATCCGGGAAAACTACAGCAGAGAGTGGAATTACCTCGGTAGTTACCTGGGAGACCCGGATCAGATTGATATCGGACATAACCTTAAAACGGCCTGGGTGTTATTACGGTTATACCAATTAACCGGTGAAGAAAAATATTATGATGTGGCCCGGAAATTATCCGCCAAGCTATTGGAGACGGCCTGGGATAATCAATATGGTGGTTGGTATTTTACAAAAAATGTTTATCAGCCCGCCAGAAACGATAATGAGAGGCTTAAGTGCTGGTGGACCCAAACGGAAGGCGGTTTTATGCTGTTGAATATGTATACCATCACTAAAGCCTCGCTATATCTTGATTATTTTAAAAAGAACGCTTATTTTTGGGATCGATTTATGGTCGACCATCAATACAAAGAAGTATATCCTTATGTTTTTGACTCAGGGACACCGGATGCCAGGAGCAATTATAAGGGGGATTTATATAAATCCGCCTATCATTCCATGGAAAATGCCCTCATGAACTATTTATACCTGCAGTTGTACGTCCAGCATCAAACCGCGAAGTTGCATTTCCTGCTTTCGGCTTCGAAAAATGGCACCAAGCACTATGTTAAAATTATTGAGGATCCCGAGGTGGTCATTAAAGAGGTCCAAATAAACGGGAGACCTTGGAAACGCTTTAATTCCCGGGAAGGGTATTTACTTCTTCCAAAGGGTGATCAATTAAAAGTCCAGGTTGTTTTGGGTGTTGGGAGATAGCGGGAAAGGTCAACAATAAATAAAAGCTCCGTTAGAAAATTATCTTTTTCGTGGGGCTTTTTATTTTGCCCTTAAGCAGGAAAATGTGAATGAAAGAAAACCCACTGACAGCGGCTTTCGATTGGCCATAAAATTCCCTCTCCCGGGCAGGATATTGGAAGTAAAATAGGGAACTATTTTTTGGTTACGCAAGGGTATTGATGTGAATAAATATACAATTGGGTATAATGGTTATTACTCTTGAAAACGTAAAAAATTCTTAAACAATTTCAATATTGGCTTGCTGTTTATTCAATTTTTATGTATAATTATCACTAACAGTTTTGGCGGGTTCGTGAAGCGTACCCTAAAGAATCGAGTAGTGATGGGCGCTACACATAAAGGCCCTTGCAAGTCGTAAAGGTAATTTGGGGCAATACACTTTGAAAAAATGGGCAAAAGAAGGGAATCAAAATGGTTAAGGTAGGAATTATCGGCGCCACCGGCTATACCGGCAGCGAATTAATCCGGATTCTGGCGGGGCATCCCGAAGCGGAGGTTACGGCCATCACCTCCCGTTCCAATGAAGGGAAGAAATTGGAAGAGATTTTTTATTCCTTCACTGGATGGAATGGTCCGCTTTTCACCGGCTCCGATTCGCCGGAAGCGGTCAGGGGATGCGATGTGGTCTTTTTGGCGGTGCCGCACGGAGTGGCGATGGAGATGGTGCCTACTCTCCTTAAAAATGGCCAGAAAGTGATTGATCTGGGGGCCGATTTTCGCTTCCGGGATTACCAAATCTTTGAAACTTGGTATAAACACAAACATTGTGAACCGGAATTGACCAAGACCGCAGTTTACGGATTGCCGGAGCTCTACCGGAAAGAAATCCGCAAGGCGGCCGTGATTGGTAATCCCGGTTGTTACCCTACCAGTGTCATTCTGGGGCTTTATCCATTACTGAAAAATGGCCTGATTGATCCGGAGCGGATCATTATCGATTCCAAATCCGGAGTATCGGGGGCCGGACGGAAAGCGGATATCGGGTATCATTACCCCGAGTTGTTCGGCAACTTTAAAGCCTACGGAGTTGCAACCCACCGGCATACACCGGAAATCGAACAAGAGCTTTCCAAAATAGCAGGAAAAGATGTGCAGGTTTCCTTTACCCCACATTTACTACCGGTTGCCAGGGGAATTTTAAGTACCCTTCATTTAAGTCTGACCAAGCAGATTACCACATCCGAGGTAGAAACCATTTTCGTTGAAACCTACCAGGGAGAACCCTTTATTAAAGTCATTAAGGAACCGGGTTTGCCGGAGCTCAAAGGGGTGACCGGAACGAACTGCTGCCATATCGGAGTCCGGGTTGATCCCCGTACGCATCAATTGATTGTCGTGTCGGTCATCGACAATATGGTCAAAGGCGCATCCGGCCAGGCGGTTCAGAATATGAACCTGATGTGCAATTTGCCGGAAACCATGGGTCTGGTGCAATGGCCGGTGTACCCGTGAAAGTGAAAAGAGAAAAGTTAAAAGAGAAAATGTTTAAAGTCAAAAGCAAGATACAATGGAATAAAAGCTGAGCAATTTGAGGATATCATCGGGTAAATTTGTGGCGACATCTGGAGGATTTACGATGAAGGAAATAACGGGCGGAGTTTGTGCTCCAAAGGGGTTTCAGGCGGGCGGGATCGCCTGCGGGATTAAAAAAAATGAAAAGCTGGATCTGGCGCTGGTTGTTTCGGAAGTTCCGGCCACGGCGGCCGGGATTTTTACCACCAATAAGGTCCAGGCGGCGCCGGTGACAATTTCCAAGCGGCATCTTCAAAACGGGAGCGCCCGGGCGATTATTGCCAACAGCGGCAATGCCAACGCCTGTGTCGGTCCGGACGGATTAACGGCCGCGGAAAAAATGGCTGCGGCCGCCGGGAGAAAATTTGGGATTGACGCCGGGTCGGTATTGGTCGCTTCCACCGGTGTTATCGGAGTACCGTTGCCGGTCGAAAAGATAGAGCAGGGGCTGGAAAACCACCCCGATTTTTTGTCGGCTTCCTGTGGCAAAGCAGCCGCCCGGGCTATCATGACGACGGATACCTTTTCGAAAGAGGTGGCGGTGGAGTTTACGCTGGCTGGTGTGAGTGTTCGAATCGGCGGAATGTCCAAAGGTTCCGGGATGATTCACCCCAATATGGCTACAATGCTGGGCTTTTTGACTTCGGATGTGGCGATTGAACAAGAATTATTGCATCAAGCGCTGCAACGCGCCGGGGAATTGTCGTTTAACCGGATTACCGTGGATGGCGACACCAGCACTAATGACAGTTTGTTCATTTTAGCCAACGGGAAAGCGGGAAATAAGAGAATCAGCGCAAAAGATGAGGGTTACCAAATCTTTGAAGCGGCTTTAACCGATGTATGCATTGGGCTGGCCAAAATGATGGCCCGGGATGGGGAAGGCGCTACTAAATTTGTGGAGATCGAGGTAACCGGAGCCAAGTCTGAAGCCGATGCAGTAAAAGCCGGTAAATCGATTGCCACTTCAAACCTGGTTAAGACAGCTATCTTCGGTGAGGATGCCAACTGGGGGAGGATATTGGCGGCGGTCGGATACTCCGGGATTGATTTCGAACCCGCCGACACCGATATTTATTTGGGAGATTTGTTGGTCTGCAAGGGCGGAGTCGGGTTGGTCTTTGATGAAGCGAAAGCTAAACAGATTTTATCGCAAAAAGATTTGGTGGTTACGGTCAAGTTAAGCAATGAAGCGAAATATGCGGCCCGTGTGTGGACGTGTGATTTAAGCTATGATTATGTTAAAATTAACGGCAGTTACCGGACTTGATGAGGTGTTTTTGAATGGCTACTCAATATGTGGTGATTATTCAATGCGATATCGCCCAGAAAAGGTGCAGCGGATTTGCCTGTACCAACGCGTTTTATAATAAGGATGAAGTCTTCCAAGATTATGAGAAATCGGTACGATATATCTCTTTCACGTGCGGCGGATGTTGCGGTAAACTGATCGCCTCCAAGCTGGAACATTTGGCGGAAAAATTAAAAGCCAAGAACGATCTGACCCGGGAAGAAGTGGTCATTCATTTGGCTTCTTGCATGGTCACGGATAATCATCATTATGACCGGTGTCCTCATATCGATTACATTAAAAACATTATCCGCAAGAAAGGTTATTCCCATATTGTCGAGGGATCTTATATCAGCCGTGTTGCAAAAAAGAAGAGGGAAACCGGTGAATATCATTGTTATCAATGAAAGTCATCCGTAGAAGATGATAAGGAGTATGATAATGGAAGAATTATTCGCCAAGGTCGGCGTGCTTATCGAAGCAATACCCTACATACGAACCTATCGTGGGAAAACATTCGTCATTAAATATGGCGGCAATGCCATGATCAATGAAGATTTAAAGCAAGGGGTAATGGAAGACATCGTGCTGCTGAAGTTTCTGGGCATTAATCCCGTGGTGATCCATGGCGGCGGACCGGAGATTACTCAAATGTTAAAACGGGTCGGCAAGCAGTCTCAGTTTTTTCAAGGACTGCGGATTACCGATGGCGAAACGATGGAAATTGTCCAAATGGTGCTGGTGGGTAAATTGAACAAAGAAATTGTAGCCCGCCTTAATCTGTTGGGGGCGAAAGCCATTGGTTTATCGGGGCAAGATGCCAATCTATTGGTAGCCCAAAAAACCAAGCCAACCATTCCCGCGGATTTTCAGGGGGATATCCCGGATATCGGTTATGTCGGGGAAGTTATTCAAATCAATACGGCTATCTTGGAACAATTGATTCATGAGGATTATATTCCGGTTATTTCTTCCATTGGCGTAGGGAATGATGGAGTCAGCTATAATATTAACGCCGATACGGCTGCGGGAGAACTGGCGGCTGCGCTGAAAGCCGAGAAATTGATTATGTTGACCGATGTGGAAGGCATTTTTAAAGATTATGAGGATAAAGGGAGTCTTATTTCAGCGCTTGCCATTGAAAAAGCCCATGAAATGATCAACCAGGGAGTTATTGAAGGCGGTATGATTCCCAAAGTTGAGGCCTGTATTACCGCTTTGCAATACGGCGTGAATCGCACCCATATTATCGACGGACGGCTGTTACATTCGATGCTGCTTGAAATATTGACCGATCAGGGAATCGGAACGATGGTCGTACCATAAGATTTAACGTGGATTGAATTAACTTTCAATCAATGAAAATTTGAAGTTTAAATATGGGAATCCCTTAGGGATCCGGTTTTAAGCGGATCGGTTTCACGGCCGCGGGATTTATCCCGCGGGTCGGCAGGATATGGATGAAAGGATGGAGGTGTTGAGGTGAGCAATGAAAGTTATTTAACCTTAGGCCAGGCCTCGATGATGAAGAATGTGGGTCGGCTCCCGCTGGTGATTGCCCGTGGGGAAGGCTCAAGAGTTTGGGATGCCGACGGGAAAGAATATATTGACTTTCTGATGGGGATATCCGTCAATAACTTCGGCCACTGTAATCCGGAGATTACGGTAGCTCTGACTGAACAGGCCCAAAAAATTCTGCATGTCTCCAATTATTTTTATCTGGAGGAACAAATCCGTTTGGCCGCTGAATTGGCGAAGCTGTCCGGATACCAGCAAGTGTTTTTTGCCAATAGCGGGGCTGAAGCCAACGAAGCCGCCCTGAAACTTGCCAGGAAGTATGGCAAAGTGAAACTTGGCGGCAAATACCAAATCATCGCCGCGAAAGGATCTTTCCACGGCCGTACTTTTGGGGCTCTTTCCGCAACAGGCCAGCCCAAGTACCAGGAGAGTTTTCAACCTATCGTCCCGGGATTCGTTTATGCGGAGTTTAATAATTTGGAATCCTGGAAAGCGGCCATCACCGATCAGACCTGTGCCGTCTTCCTTGAGCTGATTCAGGGCGAAGGCGGCGTTGTTCCGGCAACACCCGATTTTATCAAGGGACTGCATGAGATCTGCCGGAAGAACAATTTGCTCTTTATTGTCGATGAGGTTCAAACGGGGCTTGGCAGAACCGGTAAGTTTTTTGCCTTTGAACATTACGGTATTCGCCCGGATGCCATTACCATCGCCAAGAGTTTGGGTGGCGGCATTCCCTGCGGAGCGCTGCTGGTAAGTGTAGGCGCCAATATATTGACTCCGGGTGATCACAGCACAACCATCGGGGGCGGCGGAATGGCGTTTGCAGCGGGACTGGCAACCATGAAACTACTCCAACAAGCTGATTTAATGGCGAGTGTGGTTCGAAAAGGGCAATACATCAAAGATAATTGGGAACAGTGGCGGAAAACGCTCCCGGTCATTGAAGGCTACCGGGGTCTGGGTATGATGTTGGCCCTGGAATTGAAAACTTCCAGTAAACAAGTGATGCTAGCTTGTCTTGAAGCCGGTTTGATCGTCAATGCGGTCAGTGAGACGGCGCTGCGGCTCTTACCCGCTTTAAACATAGAAGAGGACGATTTGGACCAGGGTTTGACCATCATGAAAAAAGTGTTACAACAGTTCTGAAAAAATTGGAATAAATAGTGGCAACCAATTCATAAGAGGAGGAATTTATTGTGGAACAAAAAGCAAAAAAAGTTGTCTTGGCATACTCCGGAGGGCTTGATACTTCGATCATCATCCCCTGGTTGAAGGAAAATTACGGTTGCGAGGTTATCGCCTATGCAGCGGATGTAGGACAGGGCGAGGAACTGGACCCTTTACATGAAAAGGCTATTAAGACCGGCGCCAGCAAGATTTACATCGAAGATTTAAAAAGCGAGTTCGTGAAAGATTTTGTGTTCCCGATGGTGAAAGCGGGCGCCATTTATGAAGGAAAATATTTAATGGGAACCTCGGTTGCCCGGCCGGTGATTGCCAAAAGGCAAGTGGAAATCGCCATCAAAGAAGGCGCCGATGCCGTGGCCCATGGCGCAACGGGCAAAGGAAACGATCAAGTAAGGTTTGAACTGACCTTTAAAGCTTTGAAACCCGATCTGAAAATCATTGCTCCCTGGCGGGAATGGGATATTAAATCCCGGGATGAAGAAATTGATTATGCGGAAAAACGGGGAATTTCGGTGCCGGTTACCAAGGCCAAACCTTATTCCATGGACCGGAACCTCTGGCATATCAGCTATGAAGGGGGAATATTGGAAGAACCGTGGAATGAATATACCGAAGACATGTTTATCTACACGGTTTCACCGGAAAAGGCTCCTGACAAGCCTGAAATCATCTCCATCGATTTTGAAAAGGGAATACCGGTGGCCATTAATGGTCAAGGCTACGATCCGGTGGCGTTGATTTTTAAATTGAATGAAATTGGCGGCAAGCATGGCGTAGGCCGGGTGGATATTGTAGAGAACCGCCTGGTGGGTATGAAATCCCGCGGAGTCTATGAGACCCCGGGCGGGACCATTCTTTATGAAGCCCATCATGCTTTGGAAACCATTACCTTGGATCGGGATACCCTGCATTTTAAACAAAATATGGCCAACCGTTACGCGGAATTGGTTTACAACGGCCAATGGTTTACTCCGTTAAAAGCGGCTATGGACGCCTTTATTGATAAAACCCAGGAAAGAGTTACCGGCAGCGCGAAATTGAAGCTTTATAAAGGCAACATTATCACGGTTGGCCGGAAATCACCCTATTCATTGTATCAGGAAAAACTGGCCACGTTTGGCGTGGATGAAGTCTATAATCAAAAGGACGCCGAAGGATTCATCAATCTGTTTGGATTGCCATTGAAAGTTCAAGCATCCATGGAGCAAAACTTAAAGAAATAAACCATTCCATCGGGAATTGGGCAAACTGATATTTACAATCGGGACCTGTGAAGGGTCCTTTTTTTCTAAGAATCTTATAACCAGCTTGGTTGCTGGTAGATTTTACTGTTCCAGCCAGTTAAAAATGAAAAAAGAATCAATTTCTTGTAGGTTTTTTAGGTTTTATCAATAATCTTTACAATGGTGATTGAATTTTTACATCAATTTTCAGATTGCTTTCAGATTCGAGATTTATAATGATAAAAACATACCGCCTTGATTCGGGGCGCCAATGTTCTTAAGAGGTAATTGCGATGAAAGTTCTGCTGGCTGAAGACGATAAACATCTCGGTAAAATAGTAACCCATATGCTGGAAAAAGAGAAAGTTCTGGTTGATTGGGTAACCCGGGGGGATGATGTTTATGATTATCTCCGGGTATCCCACTATGATGTGTTAATCCTGGATTGGTTGATGCCGGGCGAAAGCGGTCTGCAAGTGTGTGTTCATTTGCGGAAGGAAAGCTACCAAGGGGCCATTCTTATGCTTACGGCCAAAGATACTTTGGAGGATAAGGTGAAAGGGTTGACTTCCGGGGCTGATGATTATTTGGTAAAGCCTTTTGAATTTGGGGAGCTGTTTGCGCGGTTACAAGCTTTAACCAGGCGCAGCAACCAGCAAATACCGGAAGATACAATTCAAATCGGCGATTTAAAGATTAGCCGCTTGGATAAAACAGTCAGCAGAGCAGGAATCGTTATTCAGTTAACCGCCAGAGAATTTCAGATTCTTGATTTATTGGTCCAAAACTATGGCCATATTGTCCCGAGAGATGTCATTATTGAACGGGTTTGGGGTATTAGTTCGGAAATCACCTCAAACAATTTAGACGCCCATGTTCATTTGTTGCGTAAAAAAGTGGATCAGAAGATGGAGCATCCTTTGATTCAAAGTATTCGAGGGATTGGTTATAAATTGGAGGTTAAAAGTGTTCGCTGAAATCAGGAAACGGCTCGTTTTATTTAATACTGTATTAATGGCGCTATTATTGATTTGTTTGATGACCGTCAGTTATTTTGGACTTATTGGGGTTTTTTTTCATGAGGAACAGCATGAGACGATTCTTTATACTAAAGAGGAGGCTGCGGAAGTTGTTCCCTTCTTAGAAAAAAACCCCCATCGAGAGATTCAAGAAAATTTTGAGCCCAACGATAAAGTATATTGTTATGTCTATGATTTGGATCATCAATTGAGGATGGTTGAAGCACCAGATAAAAAAAGACATCAGGCTCTTTTCCCAATTATTAGAAATTGGAAAGTGCCGATTGGTCACGCCAAACCTGTGGTTGTTAAAATGTTCCCCAAACGCAGGATATTTATCATTGCATCTTCATATGTCATGGAGGGGAAAAAAGTATTAGGAACAATTTATTTAGCAAAAGATACAACGACTTATTATGATAGATTGCAAGTTTATTTATTGGCATTGTGCTTGATTGGCGTTATTTTTTTAATTGTTATATATTGGGTGGGAAAGGTTACAGCCAATCGAGCGATGATTCCGATTTACAAATCCTTTGAACAACAACGCCGATTTACTGCCGATGCTTCCCATGAGTTACGAACCCCTTTAGCAGTTTTACTCAGCGGAACCGAAGCTATAATGGCTGACCAAGAAAGTAAAATATCGACTTTTGCTCATCATACTTTACATGATATGAAGGACGAGATTCAAAAGCTCAGTAAGATTGTCGCTTATTTATTGACTTTGGCCCGGGCTGATGAAGAAGGTCAACAACTTTCAAAAGAGAAATTCGATATCGTTCAAGTTGCCTGTGATGTTGTACATTCTTTATCTTCATTGGCATTGAAAAAACAGATCGTTCTTCAACTGGATTTACCGGAACAGGTGATAGTTTTTGCGGATAAAGAACGGTTGTATCAGTTAATTTATATCCTGGTGGATAATGCGATTAAGTATACTCAAAGTAACGGTAAGGTTTTGATCACAATATGCAGAAAAGAAGAGGGCATAAAAATTTCCGTTCAGGATACGGGTATCGGTATTGCGCCGGAAGACCAGCAACGGATTTTTGACAGATTCTACCGAGTTGACAAATCCCGTTCCAGAGAGCAGGGGGGGACCGGACTGGGATTATCCATTGCAAAATGGATTGTATCAGCACATAATGGTTCGATTGCGGTGAAGAGTACGTTGGGGAAAGGCAGTAATTTCGAAGTGGAAATCTAAATTACTTCCTGATAATACAAGGCAAGTTTTTATTCAATGTACATTGCTTCAAATCTTATGAAAAAGTAGTTCAAAGTCCTTTCTTCGAATTCGTTTTAGGAGAAAGGATTTTTCATTGTCAGCATGTTGTTTGGAAAATTCATTGAAAATTAACAGCAAATCACAATCCGCGAAGTTGATAGAATATTCACAAGATGAGAGGTAATACTAAGAAAGGAAAACTTTGTAAAGGAGATTATTATGGAACGATTAAAAGTAGGGATTATTGGAACTGGGATGGCCTTTGAACGTCTTCATTATCCGGCTTACCAGGAATTAAGCGCCAATTACCAGATTGTAGCCCTATGTGATGAAGATAAGTTCAAAGCTCTAAATTGGGCGGGTAAACTCTCGATTTCTGAAAAAGACGTATATAGTGATTTCCGGGAATTGGCAAAGCGCGATGATTTACAGGTCATTGATATTATGGTTCCCATTGGTCTGAATTTTACTGTCACCGAAGCTGTGACGGCTATGGTTGGAAAAACAAACAAAGCGATTATCTGTGAGAAACCTTTGGCACCAACGCTGGAACAAGCGCAAAAAAGCGCAGAGCTCCCTGGGAAGTACGGTGTCAAGATTATGATTGCCGAAAATTACCGTTATAATGAAGATCCCAATCTGATTCGCGATTTGGTTGGAGAGGGGCATCTTGGCGAAGTTGACTATTTTGTTTGGAACCGGGTGCTCAACTTTCCGGATGATATGAAAAAGGATGCGTTCCCGGCCAAAGAATGGCGACAGCATCCGGACTATCCGGGTGGAGTTTTTTATGATACAGCTGTACACGATATGGCGGCATTAAGACACATTTTCGGACCGATTGACGAATTGATGGCTTATGGCCGGAAAGATAAGGAAGTTTTGAATCAATATGCCGTAGTGAATGTGATTTTCCGGTTTATGAGTGGTTTTACAGGTAGTTATAATTTTTATGCCGGCGGAAAGGAAATGCAACGGCCTTTAATCGGACTCAGGATTATCGGGCGTAAAGGAGAGATTTATCAAGAGGAACGCGATTGTGGAACCATTAATATCACTTATACCGGTGGTCAATCGAAACAACTTGCATACAAGCCGCAGAGAGGTTACTATAATGAGTTATTGAATTTTTATAATGCCTATATCGGAAAAGAACCGATTGCAGTAACACCGGAAGTGGAATTTGGAGATGCCCAAACATTACTGGCAATATTGGAATCAATGGAGGAAGAGACTCCGGTTAAAGTTGATGATGCTTCAGTATATCCCCCCATCTATCATCAAGTTGGAAAAACCAGTGATGAAGAAAAACGGATGTAGAGGATAAAATCCAGAATTAAGCGGACTTACGAATTACCAGTTCCGGAATAAAGCACTGTTTAATACCAGTATGTTCGGTGGCTTTCAACTGATCGACAAGTATTTGAACAGCCCGTTCACCCATTTCATAACGGGGCTGGTGCATTGTAGTCAGAGGCGGACTGGTAAGGTGGGAAAATTCCAAATCATCGAATCCGACGATGGCAATGTCTGCAGGTACACGTAAACCGGCCTCGTTGATAGCTTGTAAAGCCCCATATGCCATTACATCATTGGCGGCAAATACAGCGGTACAAGTAGGCTGATAACGCAGTAATTCTTTCATGGCAAGATATCCATCCTGCCATATAAATTTTCCGGTGGTGATCAGTTCTTCGATAAACGGCAAACTTGCCGTCTGAAGCGCCTTTTTGTAACCTTCCAACCGGTCTAGGGCCACTTGAAAGTCTAAATTACCGGATATATGGGCGATACGATGGTGGCCGTTTTTGATTAAGTAATTAACGGCCCGGAATGATCCTTCCACATTATCAACCCATATGGAATTGACTCTGGGGTCGCTGAAATTCCGCTCAATTAGAACAAATTGAATCTCCCGCTCCAATAAATGCAATACGAAATTCTTTTCTTTTATATTACTGCCGATAATAATCAAACCATCAACCCGGCCGGATTCAATTAGTTTTTGTACAACATGCCGTTGCTCCAGACTTTCATAAGAATTGGAAAATAAGAGCATATAACCATTTTTACTGGCGCTGTACTCCATTCCTTTTATGATTTGCGAATAATAGGGCTCCGAAACGTCGGCCATCATGACTCCGACGGTTTCGGTCTTCCGTGTTACAAGACTTCTCGCAGCGGCATGAGGATAATACCTTAATTCTTTGGCTGCATTCTCAATTAATAAACGAGTTTCATCCTTAACGCCGTACTTATTGTTCAAAGCCCGGGAAACAACACTCACTGAAAAGCCGGTATTACGCGCTATATCTTTAATTGTAGACATTTATATGACTCCGTCACAAACGTTTGTGTTTGTTATAGCTATTCTGAGTTTCTTCTAAAAATCCTTCTTATTATAATACTCTTTATCGGAATAAGCATTCTTTGGTCGGTCCGCCAGTGGAGAGGGAGCATCAACCATCCTAAAACTGAGCTTACAACGTTTCTTATCAGTGAAAAAAAACCATTGAATCGGGTCATCTTCCGTTAAGGAGATGAACAAAAGCCCACACTCTCATATAATATAAAAAAGAATAGGAGTGAGGCATTTGGATTTTTCGAATGAATCTATAAAACAGTTGGAACAAATCCACCAAGATATTTTTCATTTATCCATGGATGAAGAATTGAAGAAGGTAGTCATGGGCGATGTGGAACTTGCAGTAAAATATTTTATTCGGGAGAATATTTTAGGTGTTTTCAATGCGTTAACAGTTGTCGTCATGAAATTACATACTTATTTATTAACAGCAACCGAATCACGTCAAAAAATTGACCCGATATTACGGGGAATTCACTGGATACAACAAGCTATTATTCGAAAACCCCTTAATCTGGCAGGTCCGGTGGGAGCAACCGGAGCGGAGGGACCGACAGGATGTCCGGGGCCTGTAGGATACACGGGAGCAACGGGACCGTCAGGGGCCGGTGGTACGACAACTTTCGTAACCACATGTACGGTTCCTATCGCACCGGCTTGGAAATACGAGCAACCGCCCTGTTATACTTTTATTTGCAGGGCTGATCAACGGCATAGAAAGATGGGTTCGCGTCATTGACAAAAAATGGCAGTCAGGGGGATATCATTATTTTTCTCCAACCCGGTTCGTGTTCCCCTGACTGTTTTACCTATGGACAGACATTCCTGAGGCTGGAATGATAACTCAAAATGATGGGGAGCCGTTTATAAATTTTGCAATAAATGCCATGGTAACGGTTAAACTATGCATATTATCCACGTAGGAGAATACCATGGAAATTACCATTCATCTTCAAACCGAAAGTTCTGAAAGGCTTTATTTAGAATTATGGCATAATCATAAATACCGCAGAAAGCCTCAAGTCATTCGTCCCAATGGCACGGATGAAGACGGACCGTTTTTCCAGATTGATTCGCCCCTAAGTTCTTTTCATCTGCGGTTTCATAATCTAAAAGGGGATCCTGGTTTTGAGCGTTTCTACGGTAATTTTTTTGGAAATGAGATCTGGTGCTTGGCGGACCGGCCCGACTTGTATCCGGTTAAGCCCGCCAAAGCAAAGGACGATGTTAACCGTTATTATGGAGAAATAAAAAATTTAGTACCGGAGAACCTTTATTTGCCGGAAACCGATGTCTCTTATCTGCGGAATGGTTTTCCCGACGTGAGAGCGGCGGGTTCCAAAATAAAAAAAACGATGCTCGGAGCGAACCTTTTAAGCGATCGCTCTGTGTTATTCGGCGTCTTTCATCCACGGGCGGCCCAGGTTTATCTGGTTGGCGATTTTAACGATTGGCAATGCCCCGGTCATCCAACTCCAAGCCCGGAAAAGTTTTTGCCAATGGATTTATTCCGTGGTTATTATGATTATCCTAATATTTGGCTATTGAGAATACCCGGGGACAAGCTGCCGCAGAAAATACGGTATCAATTTTATGTTGTCGGAGGCATACCGCTCAATGGCAATCGACGCCCCGAAAAGTATATCCATGACCCGTATGCCCGGTGCTATGATGAAGATGTAAGCCGTAACGCGTGTTTGGTGGTTGACCCCAACCAGTATCAATGGCGGAGCAAGAATTGGAAAACTCCGAATTTGTCGGAGATGATTATTTATGAAATGAATGTGTACGGGTTTACGGAAGGGGATGCGGATATCCCCGTTGCGGAACAGGGCAAATTTCAAGGCGTTATCCGTAGAATCCGCAATGGCTATTTTAATGATTTGGGAGTGAACACCTTAGGATTGATGCCGACCTCAGAGGCTCCAACGATGCAAGGCCCATCGGCGCTTGGCTATGATCCTTGCGGGTTTGCATCCATTGAACGTGATTTCGGCATGCCGGATGAATTGCGGGAATTGGTTGATGTTGCCCATCAGAATGGTTTGGCGGTCCTTTTGGACCTTGTTTTCAATCATACAGCCAATACTTTCAATCCTTTATGGGATATCATCAGTGATAATAACCCGGGAGGTTTCTATTTCAGCGGGAATACTCCCTGGGGAAACAGAGTGGCCACTGAAAGAGAAGAGGTTCAGGATTATCTGATCGATGTTTGCAAAATGTTTATGAAGGAATACCGCGTGGATGGCTTTCGGTTTGACGCTACCCATTCCGATTGGATGGATCATGGTTTTTTACATCGGCTTCAATATGAATTGCGTGATCGCGGGTTCAAATCCGATTGTATTTTAATCGTTGAAAATTTGCCTAACCAGCCCGATCTCAATCGGGATGGCTGGAACGGGTTTGCTCAGTGGTGTGACCCTTTTCACGATAAAATCAAAGCCTTATTGCGTGAAGGTGTTTTTCAAGACTGGGTCGATAACTCAACCCAACACTTAGGGGATGTTTTTTATTATAGCCGCAATTTTTATGCCAAACACACCAACAATGCAATCAATTATTGTGAGAGTCATGATGAGAACAGTATGCCCTATGAGGTGGCTACGGATGGACCGGGTTTGCAAACGGCAGCCGCCAAAGAAAGAAAATCGCGGTTGGGGTTGATGGCAGCAGTAGCCGCATTAGGCCAACCTATGGTTTACATGGGACAAGAGTTTGACGTGGATAGACCGCGAAACAGAATCCAATTCGAATGGCCGATGAATTTGAAGGAACACCATTTTTATCAATGGGTGCGGGGCTTGTTTCATTTACGCCGTCGTCATCCCGGCCTTCGGATGGCGGGTTCGGATTTGATAGAGGAAGGCCGCTTCCAATTTATCCTAGCGCCCTGGCTTGAGCAGGGACGGGACCGAGTCGTTATCGGATGGAGGGCCAACCCGACTTCGCAGCCGCGTGACCAGATAGTCGTGCTATTCAATTTCGAACCTTACGATGTAGAGGTGGGAGTTGATTTTGGCCTAGCCGGGAAATGGGTGAAATTGGCGGATATCGATCAGGTGAATGATATTCCTCCTTATGGGAATAATTCCCGTGAGGATTCCTCGACGATTGATACCAACGGTTTTTTGGCGGATTTCCATATGCCGTCCAGTAGCGGATTTATTTATAAGTGGGAACATTAATCAATCACCATCATTCTAAAATGGGCATGAATGGGAGATTTTTTAACTTTGCTATTTTTATTGGTTCCAAGAAGCTCCATAAGGGTATCTTCAATAAACGAGCTGATTATATTTTAAAGACCTCCATCATATTGTATATCGATCAGGGAATTAGAGATTACCGAATATTTTAAAGCTTGAAACTTTTTGCTTACTATTTCAATAAGGTATTCATGGAGGTCTTGGTATGGAAACCCTTAGTACAGAATACCGGCTTTTGGGGAGTATTTCCTATCTTATTTGGCCGTTGAGTTTAGTCATTGTACTGACTACTTTCAAAAGGGATAAATTCTTACGTTTTCATGGTTATCAGGCCTTGTACTTGGGGATTTTAGGATCCGTGCTTTGGTTGCTGGGTGGTCCTTTACTGCGAATTATCCCTCTTTTCGGGTTTTTTCTATTCAATACTTTAGCCATTGTCTGGTTTTTGTTTTTATTTCTCCTCTGTTACCGTTGTTACCATGGTGACTATTTTAAAGTTCCTTTCATTTATGATCTGGCCCAAAGGAATATGGAATAATCATAAGAATATTTGGAATCATCTGAAAATAAAGAAGGAAATCAAGGATGCTTCTCGAATACCATTTTCATGATGATGAGGAAAAAAATTCAAATTATTTTAATTCCATTCCTGTTTTTTCTGCTTTCGGGATGTTTATCCAGACCCAAGCCCCAAACCGGAGACTTCAGCGGTAAGGTTGTTGACGCTTTTACCCAGGAATCGGTTCCGGGTGTGACCATGCAAATTGCCGGGCTCACCATCACTTCCGATGAAAGCGGCAAATTTTCGATTGCCTCTTTACCCCCCGGGGATTATCAGTTGGTTTTGGAAAGAGACTGGTATAATCAAACGACTCATGCGGTCCACCATATAGAAAAGCAAAATTCATTAAAGTATTATATAGTCCCTTTGCCGATTGAAGGAAAGCTATTATATAGTAGCAATACCACAGGTAATTGGGAAATATGTGAGTTGGATTTATCTAAACGAGGGGTAATTCAATTGACAAATAGTAACTCTTCTGAGGTTAACCCGGTAAAGTACTCTGAAGAGCAAATTTTGATACAATCAACGTTTCAAAGCCATGATCGTTATAATTATGATCTTTTTTTCTTTAATCGTTCTTTACAAGAATTCAAATTAATATATGCAAGCGCTAAAAACGATCAACATCCTTCGAGTAAGATTTCCGGGGATACCATGATATTTCAATCGGATGGGGAAAAAATCTATTCTTATAGTTTTTTCGATAATACTGCAAGAAAGATTATTGAAAAAGGGCAAAATCCGGTAGTCGGCCCCGATGGGGCACAAATAGCTTATGTAGATACGAATAACCATCTGTGTGTGGCTAATATTGACGGGACCAATATACGCACCATTAACCATTCTGGAAAAGTTAACAATCCTTGTTGGTGTCCTACCGACAGAAATAAGATCGCAGTAGAATTATGGGAGGAAAGTGAAGGCTCTCGATATATTTATATTATGAACGCAGATGGAACCGGAACACCACAAAGGGTGACTTGGGGTAGATTCAAGAGTGATCAACACAAACATCCTTGTTGGTCAAAAGATGGTTCGATAATTTATTTTTCGGGAAATATACTCTATTCATCCCGTTATGACATCTATGGTATCAGGGTTTCTGATGGGATACAGGAGAAAATGTCATGGATAATGGTAAGCGGTGGTACCGGAGATAAAGAAGATCCCAGTTGGAATTTTTGAACTAAAATTTTTTACTTTTGGTCTACAGATTTTCTTGTAAAATTGCAGATAATAGTGTAAAATAATTAATGCGAGAAACGCAGTGGATTGTTTTTTCATGCGCCCGTAGCTCAGTGGATAGAGCACTGGCCTCCGGAGCCAGGTGCGTAGGTTCGACTCCTATCGGGCGCACCATTATCTTAAAACCAATTGGCGGAGATTTTGACCGCCAATTTTTTATTTTTTGGAGCGGTTCATGTGGGTTCGTTTTTTTTCGGCATATATATTGGCTTCATTGGTGAAACTTTATCAAGAGGATTCCGTTATATGGAGTATCAACCCTTTTTTCATTTGCATAAACCTCCTTTATTACCCCGCCACTTTAATCGGTGTGCGGGGCTTTTTTTATGTCTTGTGGGCTGTGGAGGGATTGAAACAGTATTGACCATGAACCTGGAATTGAGATCTTATTCATAAGTCAAAGCAAAAAGAAACCACTCCGACATTTTATTAACTTTTTTTTTCGAAATTGTTTATTTACTGCCCTTTGGACGCTTTTTTTAAGAGGCCTTTTTATTGGATTAGAAAAGAATAAAGGACTATGTTAACTTAAAGCCCAACGCTTCCTATTGACAATCAAAAAAGATAACGTTACAATAAAATTAAAAATAATTAAAAAAAGTTAAAACAAGAAAACTTATTGGTTAAATGATGCCGGAATTTTATCCAATCGTTGCCAAATATCAATCGAACCATGTCCCGGTAAGCTTTTTAGAATGTCTAAATCCTATCCACACAACGGTTCGCCTCATCTTTTTGGATGGTTGCAACAAACGGCTTTTCTTATTCAAACGGGTGTTTTAACTAAGGTTATTCATGATAAAAAACTATTGGAGGGAGATTTAATGAGGAAATTATTGGGTTATTTAGTAGCTTTGTCAATGGTTTTTGCGCTTGCGGGTTTCGGCCAGGCGGCAAGTAAGGGTTATGTGGGAATTGCAATGCCGACACAGTCATCCGAACGATGGATTAAAGACGGTCGCACCATGAAAGATATCCTTGAAAAAAGAGGCTATCAAGTTGATCTGCAATACGCCGAAGATGACATCCCAACTCAAAAATCTCAAATTGAAAACATGGTGACCAAAGGGGCAAAAGTCTTAGTTATTGCAGCAATCGATGGTTCCACCCTGTCGGCGACACTTGACAATGCAGCTAAAAGCGGAGTTAAAGTAATCTCCTATGACCGTTTATTAGTCAATACCAAAGCCGTTTCTTATTATGCAACTTTTGATAACAGAAAAGTCGGTCAACTCCAAGCTCAATCTTTAGTTGACGGTCTCAAGAAATTTAAAGGCAAAGGTCCTTGGAACATTGAAATGTTTGCCGGTTCCCCCGACGATACCAATTCCTTCTATTTTTATTCGGGAGCCATGGATGTTCTTCAACCCTTAATGAAAAAAGGCCAAATTGTTGTTCCGTCCAAACAAACCAAACAAGCTGAAATGGGTACCTTGCGTTGGGATGGCGCTGTCGCTCAATCCCGTATGGATGCGCTCTTAGCTGCCAACTATTCGGGCGGAAAGAAACTGGATGGTGTATTATCGCCGTATGATGGTATTTCCAGAGGTATCTTATCATCCCTGATTTCCTTCGGTTTTGTTCCCGGCAAAAATTTGCCGATTGTCACCGGACAAGATGCTGAAGCCGCTTCCATCAAATTGATTAAAGCCGGTCAACAATATTCCACGATCTTAAAAGACACCCGCGACTTGGCAAAAGTTGCTTCCGATATGGTTGACGCTGTTTTAAAAGGCAGCAAACCTCAAATCAATGATACTAAAACTTACAATAACAATGTAAAAGTCGTTCCTTCGTTCTTACTGGCTCCTTACATTGTTACCAAAGATAACTATCAAAAATTGGTTATCGACTCCGGTTATATCAAAGCGTCGGATATTCAATAAAAAAACGATGTTTCATCTCAATCGGTTGTCCCAAAAGGATAACCCTTTGAGATGTCTGTCCGAATGGTTAAAATAGTTAAAACACCAAGAACCATGCGTTGTTAGTTTTTTTTTATTGATAGATTTTATAGTGGAGAGAAAGTTTCGTTTCGTATTGATTTCACTTTGAACCACTTGATTATATTCTTAGGGTGCAGCCATCGGTTAACAAGCTCCTATCCGGTTTCTTTTCAGCCTATTACCATTTTGGAGTGCCGGTGGCTTGCCTTTATTTTCAATATCAATTCGGATTGGGTTGAAAAAAACATTTTGTCGCCTCTGTTCGAAGTTCGCTATATACCTTTATTGCCGGGTATTCATAAAGGAGAATCAAAATGGAAAATTATGTTTTGGAAATGAAAAATATTACCAAAGTTTTCCCCGGTGTGAAAGCGTTGAATAACGTAAATTTGCGAATCAAACCTCATCACATCCATGCTTTGGTTGGTGAAAACGGAGCGGGTAAATCTACTTTGATGAATATTTTGAGTGGGGTTTATCCATATGGAACATACGATGGTGATATTATCGTAGATGGTGAAATATGTAAGTTTAAGGACATCCGGGAAAGCGAAGCAAAAGGCATCGCCATTATTCATCAAGAGTTAGCATTAATTCCTACGCTATCGGTTGCAGAGAATATTTTTATTGGTAACGAACAGAGTAATAACGGGTTTACGGTTAATTGGAACAAGACCCGGTTAAAAACCATTGAAATTTTAAAAAAAGTTGGTTTAAATGTGAATATTGATGCCAGGGTTGCCAATCTTGGAATGGGAAAGCAACAGCTGGTTGAAATTTGCAAAGCATTATCAAAGGATATCAAAATATTAATATTGGATGAACCCACTGCAGCTTTGAACGATGAAGAATCGAATCATTTATTAAATTTAATAATAGAATTAAAACAACATGGAATTACCTCAATCCTTATTTCCCATAAATTACAGGAAGTTACCAAAGTCGCAGACGAAATAACTGTTATCCGGGATGGAACCACGATTGAGACTCTTACCAAAGGACAGGATGAAATAACGGAAGCCCGAATCATCAAGGGCATGGTTGGACGGGAAATTACCGATCGCTTCCCCAAACGTCAAAATAAAATCGGTGATATCCGCTTTGAAATTGAAAATTGGAATGTCTATGATCCGACCGACGAATTCAGGCAGATTATCAAAGACGTCAATGTGAATGTAAGACGGGGCGAAGTTGTTGGTATTGCGGGCTTAATGGGCGCCGGCCGGACTGAACTGGCCATGAGCGTCTTTGGAAAAGCCTATGGCAGGAAAATTTCCGGCAATATTAAAAAAGATGGCCAAAAGTTAGAATTACACAACGTTAGTGAGGCGATTAAAAATAAAATCACCTATTCAACGGAGGATAGAAAAAACGCCGGCTTGGTTCTAACATCCGATATCAGGCGCAATATTACGCTCTCAGCGCTTCCTAAAATAGCCAAATTCAGTGTGGTTGATGAAAATAGGGAAATAAAAGTCGGGGAAGAATACCGTGAAAAATTGAGAATCAAATCTTCCAGCGTTTTTCAAAACGCCGGAAATTTATCGGGTGGTAATCAACAGAAAGTTGTCTTTAGTAAGTGCATATTCGCAGACCCGGATGTCTTGTTTTTGGATGAGCCGACCCGGGGAATTGATGTTGGAGCAAAATATGAAATCTATTCAATCATCAATGAATTGGCTGAAGAAGGAAAGTCGATTATCATGATATCATCAGAATTGCCCGAAATTCTGGGAATGTGTGACCGGATATACGTCATGAATGAAGGAAGAATTGTCGGAGAGCTTTCCAGGAAGGAAGCCTCTCAAGAAAACATTATGCATTGCATTATGCAAAGTAATAGGGAGGTCTCAAAGTGATGAAATCAAATAGTGCACTCAGGGATAATATGGGTGGAGTGAAACAGAACCGTCTGCTCAAAGACAATATTCGGCAATATATGATGTTCATTGCACTGATAGTCGTGATCTTATTTTTTGAGATTGTCACTCAAGGGGTATTATTAAAGCCCCTCAATATTTCCAACTTAATCTCTCAGAATGCCTATGTTTTAATTTTAGCTATCGGAATGCTTTTATGTATATTAATTTGCGGTAATATTGATTTGTCGGTTGGGTCCGTGGCTGGTTTTGTGGGCGCGGTTTCAGCCATTTTACTTTTAAAAATGCAACTGCCGGTATATTTGGCTATCTTGATATCACTCGCCATTGGTTTTGCAATTGGGTGTTTCCAGGGCTTTATTATCTCGTATGTCGGTGTTCCCGCTTTTATTACCACTTTAGGCGGCATGCTTATTTTTAAAGGACTTACCATGGCAATATTAGGTGGTACCAGCCTTGCGCCAATGCCTGAGAGTTATAATTTCCTTGCCGCGGGCTTTGTGCCTGACATCTTTAATTTTGACGGACTTAATATTTTAGCGATTCTTATCGGGCTTATTGCATCTGTCTTATTTATTATCAGTCAAATGATGGAAAGGCAAAATAAAAAGAAATTTCAATTTGAAGTTTCATCAATCGGCGCATTTATAGTTAAAATTGTAGCTGTAGTTTGTGTTATTATGGCATTTACCTACGCCTTAGCCGTGTATAGAGGTATTCCTGTGGTTTTGCTTATTGTTATTGGATTAGTTATCATCTATGGATTTGTCACCAATAAAACAATCGTGGGTAGACACATCTATGCTTATGGAGGAAATCCAAAAGCCGCTGTGCTTTCCGGCGTAAAGACCAAGAAAATTCTGTTCTGGGTCTATGTGAATATGGGAGTTTTATCAGCTTTAGCTGGAATTATTTTTACCGGTCGGTTAAATTCGGCTACACCTAAAGCCGGGCAGGGTTTTGAAATGGATGCCATCGGCGCATGTTTTATCGGTGGCGCTTCAACCCTGGGTGGAGTGGGAACTGTTGTGGGAGCAATCGTCGGTGGTCTGCTAATGGGCGTTTTGAACAACGGTATGTCGATTATGGGTGTAAGTATTGACTGGCAGCAAGCGATTAAAGGATTTGTTCTCCTGGCGGCCGTTTCTTTCGATGTATATTCGAAATCAAAATCAAAGGCTTGAGATTGGGTTTGATGATAAAAAAGCGGATGTGTCATTTCTAAAAGGCGCATCCGTTTTTTTATTGCTCCGCGCGCGCATTTACGCATTCACCCATACAAAAATATTGGCAAATCCGTTTGGATTCCTTATAATGAATATAAAATTCCAATGAAGGAAGGAATGAATCCATGTCGAATCGAGTCGCAGTTGCAAGCACCGACGGAAAATATGTGAATGAGCATTTTGGCAGGGCCAAAGAATTTCTTATCTTTGAACTTGGGGAAAAGGATTATCAATTTTTGGAGCGAAGAGAAAATCAACCTTCATGCCACGTGGAAAGTTCCGATGAGAGCGCTCATCTTCAGACGGTCCAATTATTAGGGGATTGCAAAGCGGTTTTGGTGGCCCGCATTGGTCCGGCAGCCGAAGAATACTTATTGCAACATGGAATTAAGCCCCTGATTATCCCGGATTTTATCGCCGAAGCGCTAAAGCAAGCAAAAGAACAGCTCTAACGGTCAAGCCGGAAGAATAAATTTTTAGTTAAAACAGGGATAAAAGTATAATTAATGTTGATTATAATACTCAGGTATGCTAATATGAATGTATAGTAAATTACTCAAGTTTATAGGGAGTGATTGCATGAAACTATCTACCAAAGGCCGTTATGGTGTAAAGGCCATGGTGGACTTGGCCATAAACTATGGCGGAGAACCGGTTCCCATGAAGTCGGTGGCTGAAAGGCAAAATATATCGGAACAGTATTTGGAACAACTTTTTTCTCAGCTTCGTAAAGCGGGCCTTATCCAAAGTGTCCGCGGCGCCTTGGGCGGTTACGTGTTGAGCAGGCCTCCGGCAGAGATTTCGGTAAATGACATCATGAGCGTACTTGAAGGTTCGGTGGAGATTTCCGATTGCATTGATGAAACCAACTGCAGTAATATGGATTGTTGCGCCACCCGGCTCTTGTGGGTACGGATGAAGGAAAGCATCGATCAGGTGTTGCTGTCGACGACTCTGGCAGATATGGTTGATGACTATGAAAGATTGAAAGAGAATCGAGAGGGTATAAAAATGGATAAAAACAAAGTATATATGGATTATGCCGCAACCACTTATATTAAACCTGAAGTTGTTGCGGAGATGGCGCCTTTTACCCAGGAATATTTCGGGAATCCTTCTTCCATCTATTCGCTGTCCCGTGAGACTCAAATGGGGATCGATCAAGCCCGGGAAAGGGTTGCCAAGGTTTTAAATGCGGGGAAGGATGAAATTTATTTTACCGGCGGTGGTTCAGAGGCCGATAACTGGGCCTTAAAGGGTGTCGCCTTTGCCCATAAGCAACGCGGTAATCACATTATTACCACCAAGATTGAACATCATGCCATATTGCACGCTTGTGAATTTTTAGCCAAAAACGGCTTCGAAATTACTTATTTACCGGTCGATTCATACGGCTTTGTCGACCCGGAAGAATTAAAACGGGCCATTACCGATAAAACCATCTTGGTATCCGTCATGTTTGCCAACAACGAAATCGGAACCATCGAACCGATTAAGGAAATCGGAGCGATTTGCCGGGAAAGAAAAATCCTCTTCCACACGGATGCGGTCCAGGCTGTGGGCCATGTCCCAATTGATGTCAAGGATATGAATATCGATTTATTATCCCTGGCCGCTCATAAGTTTTATGGACCCAAGGGCGTTGGGGCACTCTATATTCGCAAGGGAGTTAAGATCGAAAACTTAATTCACGGCGGAGGACAGGAACGGGGACGCAGGGCCGGAACGGAGAACATCGCCGGAATCGTCGGCCTTGGTAAAGCGATTGAACTGGCAAATTCCGAGATGGCCCAGGAGGATAAAAAGCTTTTACGGTTAAAGGAAAAGCTGGTGAAGGGTCTCTTGCAAATCCCTTATACCAAACTCAATGGTCCAACCGATGAACGTCGGCTTTCGGGTAATGTCAATGTTTGTTTCCACTTTATTGAAGGAGAGTCCATCCTGTTACTTCTGGACAGTATGGGTATCTGCGCATCCAGCGGCAGCGCTTGTACATCGGGTTCCTTAGACCCTTCCCATGTACTGGTGGCAATTGGTGTACCGGTTGAAATTGTCCACGGTTCATTACGGCTGACGATGGGCAGCGCGACCACGGAAGAAGATGTGGACCGAGTTCTGGAAGTATTGCCGGGTATTGTGGAACGGCTACGGGGTATGTCGCCGTTATGGCGGGAACATCAAAACAAGGAGATGATTGCGCGATGATGTACAGCGAAAAGGTGATGGAACATTTTATGAACCCAAGGAATGTTGGGGAAATACCCGATGCCAATGGAATCGGGGAAGTGGGCAACCCGGTTTGCGGTGATATTATGAAGATTTTTTTGAAAATAAAAGATAACCGGATTGAAGATGTTAAGTTTAAAACCTTTGGATGCGGTTCGGCCATTGCCTCGTCAAGCATGGCCACGGAGCTAATCAAGGGAAAGACCCTTGAGGAAGCTTGGGACTTGACCAATAAAGCGGTTGCCGAAGCATTGGACGGGCTACCACCTGTCAAGATGCACTGTTCGGTTTTGGCTGAAGATGCCGTTCACAAGGCCATCAACAATTACCGGACTTCAGTTGGCCTTGAACCGTGGGATTTCAAAGAGCACGAAGACATTCACGAAAAGGTCCATGGGGAGTGAGCGCTTAAGCCGAATCATCTCCCGCCGAGGCGTTGGCGCTGTCCCAAAAGGAAATTTGCGCCCATGGGCATGATCAAACGTCAAGCCTTATGACGACGCTTTGGCGGGAGGAACAACGGAATATTTTGATCCTTTAGCCGGCTGCTTAATGAATATTTCGTTCATTGAGATATGTTCCGTACTTTTTATCGGTCTGCATAATATGGTTGATGAGCCAATTTTTTAAGAAATCAAGCATCTCGTCGTTTAGCGACATGTTATCGGCATGAAACTCTTGAATAAAATGATTGACTTTGATAACAAAATTGGCATGTTCGTTTTTTTGGGTTTCTAAATCAGGATAATCGTTTTCCCGTAACACCATGGTTTCATCGGCAAAATGATTTTTGGCATAGTCGCTGAGTTGAGTGAGGATATTTAAAATGACTCCTTTTCCGGCGTGATTCTTTTTGGCGTCAAAAACTTCGTTGATGATTTCCACTAATTTCCGGTGTTGGTCGTCAAATTTCCGGACATTAACGGTATATTTATCTTGCAGCCATATAATATATTCCATTTTACACCTGCCAATGAGTGATTGGTAAATATTTCTTCACCTTGCTTTATTCTGCTTTGCGGCGAAAACCTCCTTCTTTTTCGTTCGGAATAAACAACCACCGATATTATTAAAATCCCGGCCGGGAATTCAAGTTTCTGCTGAAAAAACATAAAAAAGATGGGAGAAATCATTTTGCGGACCGGCAAAACAATATTGTTGATGGGAGGAATGATTTTGCGGATCAGCAAAAACAATATTGTTGATGGGAGAAACGGTTTTGCAAATCGGTAAAACCACATTGCGGATGGGAGAAACGGTTTTGTCGCTCTGCAAAGTTATAGACAATATCATCTATGATTTTATATGAAGGCATCCCGTTATTCCATCTGAAAAATCTGTTAAATCTACGGACAAGTCTTGGAAAAATCTGCTGATTGTGTTACAATTACCAATTAAAAACAATGTTTTGTACTGTAGCGTCGGATAAGATATTAAGGAGGGACTGTCATGCACTGTGTACAAGAAGTTACATCCCAAATATTTTGGGTGGGCGGCAGTGACCGGAGGCTGGAAAGATTTGAGAACATGTTTCCCTTACCGAATGGAGTCGCATATAATTCCTATTTAATCCTGGATCAAAAAACCGCGCTCATGGACACGGTGGATAGCGCCATCAGCGCGGTGTTCCTGGAAAATATAACCCATGTGCTCAATGGACGCCCGCTTGATTATTTAGTGATAAACCACGTGGAACCCGATCATTGCGCCAATATCGAAGAATTGGTCCGGCGGTATCCTGGTGTCAAAATAGTCGGCAATAAGAAAACCCACCAGTTTATTGAACAGTTTTATCAATGTCCCCTTAAAAACAATTTTTATGCCGTTGAGGAAGGCGATGAGCTGAATTTAGGCCGTCATACCCTGAAATTTTTCTTCGCGCCCATGGTTCATTGGCCGGAAGTCATGCTCAGCTACGAGCAATCAGAAAAAATTCTCTTTTCCGCGGATGCTTTTGGAACTTTTGGCGCCATAAGCGGAAATTTATTCAGTGATCAAAGCGACTTCGAAAATCTGTACCTGGAGGATGCCCGGCGCTATTACGCCAACATCGTCGGTAAATATGGCCTGCAAGTACAAGCCGCTCTGAAAAAATTGAGCGGGGCGGAGATCCGGATGATTTGCCCGTTGCATGGACCGGTATGGCGTTCCAATTTATCCTATATCCTGGACAAGTATGATCATTGGAGCAAATACCTTCCGGAAAAAAGCGGAGTGGTGCTGGCATACGGATCGATGTACGGTAACACCGCCAATGTGATGAACCTGCTGGCAACCAAGTTGTCACAAAAAGGGGTTTCGGACATCCGGATGTACGATGTGTCGAAAACGCATCCGTCGTATATTATTGCCGACGCTTGGAAATACAGCCATCTGGTGTTCGGCTCCCCCACGTATAATATGGGCTTATACTTTGTGATGGACGCTTTGCTCCGGGATATGGCCGGACTGCAACTGCAAAACCGTAAAGTAGCCCTAATCGGCAATTACACCTGGGCTCCTTCCGCGGTGGTTAAGGCAATGCGCGGTTTATTGGAAAGTATGAAAAACATGGAGCTTATCGGGGAACCTTTGGAAATTAATTCGGCAATGAAACCCGATCAGGAGCCGGCTTTGGATGAATTGGCCGAGGCTATAGCGGCCTCAATCAAGAATTCCAATTCCTAATCCCTGAAATGTGTCGCATACATAGCGGAGCACTTTTGAACCGGTAATAATTTTACCGGTTTGTTTTTTAGTAACCTGGGATGAACAATAGGAAAATCGCCGGGAAATAGCGAACTTAATCGAATAGAAGTCGCGTTCGCTCCAATGGCGTGATAGAAAAATCCCCTGCCGGAGGAAATCTAAAAATGGTTCAATCGATTATCCACATCGCTTTGGTTGTGAAAGATTACGACGAGGCCATCGAGTTTTATACGAGGAAACTTAATTTCACATTAATTGAGGATACCTACCAGCCCGAGCAGGACAAACGGTGGGTGGTGGTTTCGCCCCCTGGATCGGTAGGCGCAACGATATTGCTCGCCAGGGCGTCCAAGCCTGAACAGGAACAGTTTATTGGCAACCAGACGGGCGGGAGGGTTTTTCTCTTTCTGAATACGGATGATTTCTGGAGAGATTATCACGAGATGAGCGCCAAGGGAATAGAGTTTGTCAGGGAGCCTAAAGAACAAGCTTATGGTATAGTGGCGGTATTTAAGGACTTGTACGGTAATCTATGGGACTTGGTCCAGCTGAAGGCCGATCACCCACTGATGAAACGGATGAAATATTCCCCCCAAATCTAAGGGCGGGCGCTTGAAAAAAATAAATTAAGGCTTACGGAACCAATTGGTAATCTACAGGATTCATTCACATTCTGTCCATAAAATCTCCATAAATTAATTGTAATATTAGAATATATAAATTAAACAACGGATTATCGATATCATTCAATTGATCAGGGGGCGGAAAATTGAAAAAGTCAGCGATTTATTTAAGGGAAGGCATGAAGTGGCTTGTTGTGGTTTTGGTTTTAGGATTATCACTGCTGCATATTTACGGAAATAAAGCAGTTTGGGCTCCGCTTGACGCCTATTGTCCGTTTGGCGGTTTGGAATCGTTTTGGAAATGGATCACCCAGGGCAGGTTTCTTGATAAAACACAGCCTTCGAATTTTGCATTGGGTGCTGCGTTATTGGTTACAAGCCTTCTATTCGGCGGATTATTTTGCGGCTGGATTTGTCCTCTGGGAACAATTCAGGATGGCCTTCACCGTCTTGGGAGATTCCTAACGTTGCCTCAGCTTAAAATAGCGCCTAAAGCTGATAAATTGTTGCGCTGGTTGCGTCTCCCGGTATTTTTGCTAATTTTATTGCAGAGTTTCACATTGGCCAGGCTTTGGTTCGCCGATTATGATCCTTTCCGGATTATCTTTGGCTTGCATTGGATTTCAGAGCCTTCCAGTATTGTTTTTTGGGGGTGGATGATCGGTGGGGGTTTTCTGGCGCTTTCCCTGGTAATCCACAGATTCTGGTGCCGATATTTATGCCCGCTTGGCTTGGTAATTCAGAGTTTGGGTATGATCAGTTGGTTCCGGATCCGTTGGAAAAAGTCCCAATGCCTGGGTTGCGATTTGTGTAGCCGGAAATGTCCCTTGGGTCTTTCGGTTCAAAATCCGAAATTAAATTCCACCGCATGTAATCGATGCTTGAATTGCATCACCAGTTGTCCAAGTCCAAAAGCTTTGGAATACCGGGCTCCGTTTGGATCGGGAGCAGGCGTTGCCGTCATGGGGGTATTATTTTTTGCAGTGATTCTGGTTGGCGCGCAACTTATCGGTTGGTGGTCCCCCAAGATTACCACCCATCCGGAAGATATTAAAGGTTGGATGACATTGGGGAGAATTGCAGAAACCTATCATATCCCTATTTCCAAAATGAAAAAAGAGCTTGGATTGCCGATAAATGCCAAGGCGGATACCGAATTGCGGTCATTTGAAAAAGCGGTTCCCGGTTTTGAAGTGGACCTTATCCGAAAATATGTCGCAACAAAGATGGGGACCCCACAAATACCTCAGGCGAGTGCGGTAAGAGATCCGGAAGAAATACGGGGTACGATGACTTTGGCTGAAGTAAGCGAGAGTTGGGAAATGCCTCTTTCAACCCTGCTTGAGAAATTAGGGCTGCCCCAAGATGTGGATGCCCGGGCGCCTATACGTAATTTGGAGAGTTTTGGGATTAACGGTTTGAAAGTAAAGGAAGCTGTAAAGGCGATTCTAGATAATAAGTGAAGCAGTTAATACTCTATCTACCTAGAAAATATGTCAAAAATTAATATTTTTACCACGAAGAGCACGAAGGCCACGAAGAAAAAAGGGGGAAACTTTAGTCTCCTTAGAAATTCTCTGTTAGAGATCGAAAAACAGTTGCATATTGCAACTGTTTTGTGTTACAATAATTGAGAGGTGAGTGCATGGTTCGGAAAAATGATGCCGATGTGTTGCGGGAAATTGTCCGGTTGCTCGAAAGAAAATTGGGCGTGCTTGACGATCTTGAATCATCTTGCTGTGGGGTAACTTTTACCCAATGTCATGCTATGGTGGAAATCGGCAGAGCAGAACAGATTTCTTTAAATGATTTGGCGGATCTATTGGGTTTGGATAAAAGCACCATGAGCCGCACGATAAACAATCTGGTTCAAAACGATCTGGTTACCCGAGAACTCGATCCAAAGGATCGGCGGTATATAACCATCCAATTGACTGCAAAAGGAAGGCGGTCTTTTGAGGAGATCGAAACGGGGATGGGCGAATATTTCGCACAGATATATCAAGCCCTTCCGGAAAACAAAAGGGACCAGGTCATTGAGAGCCTGCATTTATTGGTTCAGGCCATATCGGAAAACGAGTGCTGTAAGAAATGTTGACTGTGCCCTTATTTTACGCCTGGGGGTTAAATCCATTTGACCCCAGTACAGGGGTGACTCCTGCTGATAGAAAAGAAATTTGCAAAGGGGAGCGAAAAAATGGCGGATATTAAAAAAGTTCAATCAAAACCGTCTTGTTGCAGCGTTGAAAAAGGGGATGACATTGGAGAATGTAGCTGTACCCAATCGCCTTCGGGGGAACCGATAACGGATTCATGGATTGTCGGCCAAATCTTTACTTCCATTGGCCCCATTCCGCAAATCAAGACTAGTTTATCATGGACCGACAGGATTGGAAGCTGGAAATCCCGATGGGATATTGGGAGAATGGATTATAAGGTTGCCCCTGGGTTATATGGGGTTGGCAGGCCGGATAAAACTTCACCGGTTTTGGTTTCCGCCAATTATAAGATGAGTTTTGACCGTTTGCGGCAGGAATTGGAAGGCCTTAATCTTTGGATTCTGGTCATCGATACCAAAGGCATTAATGTGTGGTGCGCAGCCGGAAAAGGGACCTTCGGGACCCGGGAGTTAATCAACAGGATTGCCCAGGTAAGGCTGGGGGAAATCGTAACCCACCGTCAAGTCATCGTACCCCAGCTTGGAGCGCCGGGAATTTGCGCCCATGAAGTCCATAAAACAGCCGGTTTTCGGGTCTTTTACGGACCGGTTCGGGCATCTGATATTCCGGAATATTTGAGTTCCGGGATGAAAGCCACGGTTCAAATGAGGGAGGTTCATTTTGGACTGATGGAACGCTTGGTTTTGACACCCATCGAACTTGTGGGATCCTTCAAACCGGCAGCGGTTATCTTGGGGTTGCTGGCCTTCATCAACATAATTTTTCACGGTTCCCTGTCGGTTTATCAATTTTTAGGCCGAACCATGCTGGATTTCTTGCCTTTTGCGGGGGTTGTTTTCACCGGTGCAGTTTTTGTTCCTTTGTTGTTGCCGGTCATTCCCGGTCGTGCCCTTGCAGTAAAAGGATGGTTGCTTGGGCTTGTTTGGGCCGGGATTTATCTGAAGTTCATGGCTCCCGCAGGCAATGGGTTCCATATTGCCACGTACCTTTTGCTCTTACCCCCGTTGGTTTCTTTCTTGGCGATGAATTTCACGGGGTCAACGACTTATACTTCCCTCTCCGGTGTGGTCAAAGAAATGAAAATCGCCATACCGGCCCAAATCATTTCGGCTGGATTGGGAGTTATGTGCATGGTCGGGGGGTTGTTTGTTTAAGTATCGATTCCAAAGTAAGAGTCTATTTGATGAAAGGGGGATAAACATGAAACAACAGTATTTGAAGAATGTAAGTACTTTGGAGCTGGATGGAGAGAAATGCATCGGCTGCGGAATGTGCCGGGAAGTCTGCCCGCACCAAGTTTTTAAAATAGAGGCTGGAAAGGCTAGGATTCAAAATAGAGATGACTGTATGGAGTGTGGAGCCTGTGCCCGTAATTGCCCGGCGGAGGCCATCACAGTGAGGGCGGGAGTCGGATGTGCTTATGCCATTGTAATGGGCAAGTTACGGGGAACGGCCCCTTCGTGCGGGGAATCTGATGATAGTCACTCACCTTGTTGTGGGTAGTTTGGATTAGAAGGGATAACAAATGTTAGTTATAGATGCGCCCGCCGTTATGAAGCGGAGCGTTTATCCGGCAGGTTCAATGAAAGAATTAAGCGAAAGGTGATAAAAAATGAGTAACATCGTCATCATCGGCGGGAGCGATGCCGGTATCAGCGCTGCTCTAAGAATCAGGGAACTGAATCCGGAAATCATCCCCACCATGATTGTCGCGGATAGCTTCCCGAACTTTAGTATTTGCGGATTGCCCTATTATATCAGCCAAGAAGTAACCCGCTGGGAGAATCTGGCCCACCGAACCAGGGAAGATATTGAGGACGCCGGAATTAATTTATTGCTTGAACATACGGCTAAAATAATTAATCCCGGAAAAAAGCAGCTACAAATCGTTGATAAAGCAGGTGCCGTTAAAACCCTGGATTATGATAAACTGATCATCGGAACCGGTGCGGTATCTTGGAAACCGGAAATACCGGGAATCGATCATCCCGGAGTTTTCTTTTTGCGCTGGATGCAGGATTGTTTTCAGATTGATGAATTTTTGAATACATACCATCTAGAAACTGCGCAAGCGCCGTTTACGGCGCTAATTATTGGAGCCGGATATATCGGCATGGAAATGGCCGAGGCTTTAACGAAACGGGGATTAGCAGTCCATGTGGTTGAGTTTGCCGAATCGGTCATGCCATCCGTTGATGTTGATTTTGGACAAAAAATCCGGGAGAACCTTACCCGGAACGGAATCACGGTTAACAATAAGATAGCGATTGAATCCATTGAGAAAATCGGCCCCAAACTTATTGTCAAAGGAACGAATGATTATGAAATAGCCACCGATATGGTGTTGGTAGCAGTCGGAAGTGTGCCCAATACGGAACTTGGAAGATCGATTGGGATTGATACCGGAATCAAGGGCGCATTGAAAGTCAACTTAAAGATGGAAACCAATATAGCGGATGTTTATGCGGCAGGCGACTGTGTGGAAACCTGGCATCGAATCTTAAAAAGTTATACGTATCTTCCACTGGGAACGATTGCTCATAAGCAAGGTAGAATTGCCGGGGAAAATGCGGTGGGGGGCCATAAGGAATTTGCCGGGACATTGGGCACCCAATCCGTAAAGATATTGGATAAAGTGGTGGCCCGCACCGGCTTCAATGAGGCTGAAGCAACCAAGGCTGGATTTCAGCCTGTGAGCGCCGATTTAGAAACCTGGGATCATAAAGTATATTACCCTCCGGCGGAAAAATTGTTTATTCGGGTAACCGCAGATAAAGAAAGCAGAAGAATTTTGGGCGCGCAAATGATGGGGTCGTACAAGACGGAAGTATCGAAACGGATCGATATCTTTGCTGCCGCCATCTATCACCATATGATAATCGATGAATTTTCCGACTATGACTTAAGTTATACACCACCTTTAAGCAGCCCGTGGGATCCGATTCAGATGGCTGTGCAGAAATTGGGATTGAAAATTAAAAATCAGTGACAGCAAAAATCATTTTTTAGAGTTGAACAAATGTATTATAATGTACATATAAATATGGGTACATAATCATATCCAAAACATATAAATAATTCATGAAATGTTTAAGGGTGAATGGACATGACAAAGCTTGTCGAAACAGCGGAAGCTATCTTTGATCCCTACCGGCTTCAGATCATTAAGTTATTGCAAATCCGCGAAATGTGTGTCTGCGAATTGGCGGCGGTATTAAATTTGAGTTCACCCCGGATTTCGCAACACCTCGCCGTTTTGAAAAGGACTAAAATCGTCAAGGAACGGCGGGAAGGGAAGTGGATTTATTACTCGCTCATTCCGAAGACAATGGATGATTTTAACAAGTCCTGGAGTCAATTTTTGGATAGCCCGCTGGATGGGCTGCCAGCGATGAAGACTCTATTCATACGGCTCCAAAAGACGGATTTGGCTGGCGTCAGGGAACAATGCAAGTCCACTGGTGTTACCAAGAAGGTCTCTCCTATCAACAAAAAAAAGAAAGAAGGAAATGGGAATGGAAATTAAGGTTTTAGGGCCGGGGTGCGCCAACTGTCAGAAGCTTGAAAAGCTAGCCGGGGAGGCTATGAAGGAATTAGGCATTGCGGATCCACTCATTAAAGTTACCGATATGAAAGAAATCCTGGCCCTCGGGGTGATGTCATTACCAGCTCTGGTTGTTGACGGGCAAGTCAAATTTTCCGGCCGGGTTCCCTCCAAGGATGAGATCAAAAAATATTTGCAAAAATGAAGGGTAAAAACACCGCAAAAAACAATATCTCCCGCGGAGGCGCAGAGAAGTGCTAATTCTATGATAAGGTTGGATAAATATGTGGAAATCGTTGGTGGATTGGCTTATTTATAGGGTATTCGGATTATCCGCCAAATCGCATGTAGCGGCGGCGTTAAATTTCTTTATCTATGATACGGTTAAAATTTTTTTCTTACTCTCGGTTATTATCTTTGCAGTAGCCATCATCCGGAGCTTTTTTCCGCCCGAGAAAACCAAACAAATCTTGAGCAAATTTCCGGAAACTGTCGGTAATGTGCTGGCAGCATTATTGGGAATCGTGACCCCTTTTTGTTCCTGCTCGGCGGTGCCCCTTTTTATCGGCTTTATTGAAGCCGGGGTGCCGCTGGGAGTTACTTTTTCCTTTCTCGTTTCCTCGCCGATGGTCAACGAAGTGGCTTTGATCATGCTTTGGGGACTCTTTGGCTGGAAGGTTGCAATTTTCTATATTCTGAGCGGAGTGGTCATTGCAATCGTCAGCGGTTTAGTGATTGGCAGATTAAAATTGGAAAAACAGGTTGAAGATTATGTTTATCAGGTTCAAATGGGAAGCGCTGAAATTCCCAGTCCGACCTGGCCGGAACGTTTCAATTATGCCCAAGGATATGTCTTGGATATCCTCCATCGGGTTTGGCTTTATGTGCTTGGTGGAATCGCTTTGGGTGGTTTGATGCACGGGTATGCCCCTGCCAATCTGCTCTCGCAAATTGCCGGATCTTCCAATCCCTTTGCGGTACCGGTTGCCGTCTTGATCGGGGTTCCTTTATACTCTAACGCCGCCGGAGTTATCCCCATTGTGAAAGTGTTGATGGACAAAGGAATGGCGATTGGAACCGCGCTCTCCTTCATGATGGCGGTAACGGCGCTTTCACTCCCGGAAGGGATTATTTTGCGAAAAGTATTGAAACCCAGACTGCTGGGGATCTTTTTCAGCGTTGTGGCGATTGGTATTATGATCACCGGTTATTTGTTTAATTGGATGTTGTAAACCTCGATTCGGTAAAAGACTATTACAATTTTTCTGATAATACGCAGAAAAATTGACCGAATCGGGTTTATCAACTGAATTCAGCAAGCCTTTATTAAGAATGTTCTGGAGGTTGCTTGCCGAATTCAAAGTAAGATCAAGGAGGGTGTATTGAATATGAGTGAAACCTGGAATGGAGTTCCCCGGGAGAGAGTCCCCTGGTACCCCACAATTGATTTTAACAAATGCCAGGGCTGCGGAGTTTGTGTGGATTTTTGCTCCCATGGCACTTATGAGATGGATGAAGCTACCGGAAAGCCGGTGGTGATCAATCCTTACCATTGTGTGGTCGGCTGCAGCGGCTGCAAACCGGAATGCTCGATGGAAGCGATTTCGTTTCCGGCATTGTCAATTTTGCAAGATTTCATCGATCAAGATTAATTGGACTTTTGTAGGTTTAGGGTGCAAGATTATTTTATTTTGAGGAGGATTGATGATGTCTGAGAAGGTAACCCAAAAGCTGTCTTTTTTCGACCGTTATTTAACATTATGGATTTTTGCCGCTATGCTCATGGGGGTTTTATTTGGAGTCTTTATTCCGGGCATCGAAAAATTCATCAACGGTTTTCAAGTCGGAACCACCAATATTCCCATTGCCATCGGCTTAATATTCATGATGTATCCGCCTTTTGCGAAGGTGAAATACGAGGAACTGGGCGATGTGTTTAGAAACTGGAAGGTTTTAAGCCTTTCCTTGGTGCAAAACTGGATTGTCGGGCCGATTTTGATGTTCTTTTTAGCCGTTATCTTTTTGGGAAACTTTCCCCAATACATGATTGGTTTGATTTTGGTAGGCTTAGCCCGCTGTATTGCCATGGTAATCGTTTGGAATGAACTGGCCAAGGGAGATACGGAATATGCAGCAGGTTTAGTGGCCTTTAATAGTATCTTTCAAGTATTGTTTTATAGTTTTTATGCTTGGATTTTCATTACTATTTTGCCTCCGGTTTTTGGATTCAAAGGCAGCGCAGTTCATGTGAGCATCATCCAAATTGCCAAAAGCGTCTTCGTCTATTTAGGAATTCCTTTTGTCGCCGGGATGGTGACCCGTTATGTGCTAATGAAACAGAAGGGAAGGGAGTGGTATCAAACCAAGTTTATCCCGAAAATCAGCCCGGTCACCCTGATTGCCTTGTTGTTTACCATCGTGATTATGTTTAGTTTAAAGGGTGATTTAATAGTACGGATTCCCATGGATGTTGTGCGGATTGCCATTCCTTTATTGATTTACTTTGCGGCGATGTTTTTGGTAAGCTTTTGGATGAGCAAGAAAATGGGCGCCGATTACCGGAAAACTGCAACCTTATCATTTACTGCAGCCAGTAATAACTTTGAATTGGCGATAGCTGTGGCGGTGGCGGTGTTTGGGTTAAATTCGGGGGCGGCCTTTGCAGCCGTGATTGGTCCGTTAGTGGAAGTACCCGTGATGATAGGACTGGTGAATGTAGCTTTGTATTTTAAGCAGCGGTATTTCCGGAAAACTGAAGTTATTTCGTCTTAATTTACAAATCACTTTGGATTTCTTCAGCTAATTGCATGAATGCGGCCAAGGCTGGTGAAATCCATTTGTCTTTATGGTATATCATTTGGGTGTGGATGTTATAATGAAGACAATCCCAATGTAAATCTGCGAGTAAACCACTGGTTAGCTCCTGTTCCACCGCGATCCTGGGAAGAATGGAAATTCCCAAACCGCTGGTTACACATTTTTTAATCGCTTCGATACTGCCAAATTCATGGACCGATTCCAGTTTAACCCCGGCCGCGGCCAATTGGGCTTCAAAAATGACCCGGTAACAACAACCGTTTTCCTCCATCAGAATCAGACTTTCCCCCTGGATATCTTGGGCTTCACAGTGCTTTTTCCGTGCCAAAGGATGGCCTTTCCAAGCAATTAAAACCATCGGTTCCCTGATGATGGATGTGGATATGAAATCTTCATCAGCAACGGGAGTATCGAGTAAAAAAGCGACATCGATGAGATTTTTTCTCACCCAGCCGTATATTTCCTTACAACTGCCAAGTTTTAGGATTAGTTTTACCTTGGGGAAATGTTGCCGGTATTTTTGTAATAAGGCCGGAAGCCGGAAAACGCATAATGATTCGGGGGCGCCAATCGTTAAGGCGCCTTTAGGGATTGAGGTTCCGGTGATTGATTCTTTGGTCGCTTCGGCCAATCTCAACAATTGTTCGGCATGAATCAATAATCGTTTGCCATCTTCGGTTAAGCTGATTTCTCCACCCAACCGTTCAAATAGTTTGGTCTCTAGTTCCTCTTCCAGAGCTTTCATTTGAGCACTGATGCTGGATTGGGCATAGTCCAGTTCCCCGGCTGCCTTGGTAAAACTACCCACTCTGGCAATAGTAACAAAGGTTTTTAAATGTTGAAATTCCATTGGATCCACCTGATTATCAAAAAAAGTGATAAGCCCTATCCAAACAATCGTCTGCAATATTCTTCAATCCATGATACTATAAATCCAGAAAATGTTCTATATCCCTTAACTTTAACAAATGAGGTGTTTGCAGATGAAAAAGCAACTTGGAATAACCGATATTTTTTTCCCGGTGCCGGCGACGTTGATCGTTAGTGGAACTATTTTAAAAGAAATAGATATTGCAACGGTTGCTTGGGTGGGAATGGTTAGCTCGACTCCTCCTACGATTGGGATCTCCTTTGATAAACGAAGACATTCCCTGGGTTTAATCCGCGATAGCAAAGAATTTACCGTAAACATTCCCAGTGCCGAATATTATAAGGAAACCGACTTTTGTGGTTTGGTTTCCGGGAAAAGGGTCGATAAATTGGCGGCAACCGGGTTCACTCCCGTTAAAAGCAACCGGATTCAGACTCCGATTCTTGAAGAATGCCCTTTTAACCTGGAATGCCGTTTAGTTGCAGAAAAGGAGCTCGGCGATTATGTTTTGCTTTTTGGAGAAATTGTGGAAACCCAAATGGATGCCGATAAAGTAGCATTACAAAATGATCAGATCAAAATCGATATCGCCAAAGTAAATCCTTTGGTTTATTGCGCCACCATCCGGGAGTATTGGAAATTAGGACAAAAAGTTGGGGATGCTTTTTGCGCCGGGAAGGACCTCATTACAAAATAGCAGAAAGGATGCTGGAAGATGAATAGTATCGTGGCGCTTATGAAATTATTACCACCATCAATAGCTTTCACGGGCGCACCTTGGCCACTATGTCGGCAACCGGTAAACAAAAATGGGAAAATTTATTTGAACCGAAAGTGCCGGGATTTAAACATGTTCCCTTTAACGATATTGACGCCATCCGTGCCAATATGAGTTCCAGTACATGTGCGGTTATGGTAGAACCCATTCAGGGAGAGGGCGGGGTTTTTGAAGCTCAGGAGAATTATGTTAAAGTGTTACGGCAAATTTGTAATCAAAAAAATATTTTACTGATTTTTGATGAAGTTCAAACTGGAATCGGCAGGACCGGCACATTATTCGCTTATGAACATTACGGGATTGAACCCGATATAATGACTCCCGCCAAGGGAATTGGGGGAGGATTTCCACTGGCTGCTTTGTTAACTAAAGATAAGTACAATATATTCGAACCGGGCGACCAGGGAGGGACATATTCCGGGCAGCCCCTTGCCATGGCGGTTGGATATGCTGTACTCCAAGCCATTATGGATCAGGATATCATGGGGAATGTAAAGAAACAAGGGGAGTACCTTATCAACAGATTAAAGGACATCGCCGCAGACTTTCAACTGACCAATATCAGAGGCAGGGGTTTGCTCATTGCATTTGATTTACCGCTTGACAAAGGAAGCGAAATTGTTGCTGGCTGCCTTGAAGATGGTTTGATTATAAATTCACCCAGGCCTTCGATTATACGATTCATGCCGCCCTTGATTGTAAAAAATGAAGATATAGATGTCATGATAAAGATACTTTCGGAGAACCTTGCAAAAGTTTTGAATAATTGCTGATGGTATCATTGAAAATTTCCTTGACGGATTTAGATCGGCTTTTTCCTTTGCGTTTCGGTATGAAAAACCCGCTGCTTTTGAAGACAGCGGGTTTCTTTTTTAAATAATGATTTTGTTTTAAATCATCCCTTGAGTTGGACATTCCATAACAAAACACTCTTTTGATTTGCATTCTGCAGAAAACAATCTGAAAATACGCGGGTCCTTTTCAGGATTGATTTTTAAATAATCTTCCTCAACCGTTTTGTAACAATTGAATGTTGGAGTTTGTATTGTTGAGGAATGAGCGAATGTTTCTTTTTCCATCTTGATACGCCCCCTTCGCCAACCTAAAATTCTTGACTTTGAAATATTTTAAAATGATTATTTCATTAGCTCAGCATAGCTGACAGAATTAGTCATTAAACAGGCATTTAATAAACGATCAAACAATTGGCCTTCCCAAAAACGGCGATTAAAGCGGTAGCAAAATTCATCGAGATAT
>JAEZCE010000019.1 GCA_023429995.1 Bacillota bacterium
CATCAGTTAGATTTAAGCCTACTGTAAATGAAGTTGGTTCAGTCGAACCACTAGTACCGGATGCTACACATTCGAGTTGGATATATGGCGAAGCAGACAAGTAACAGATTTGACCAACTGTATAAGCTTTAGAACTAGCCCAACTATTAGTTTGATTAGTAACCCAACTAGGAGCCGCGGCCCCGTTTGATTGCAACAATTGCCCACTTGTTCCTGTTGTTAACATTCCCGTAATTCCTGCCGCAGATTGATAAAGTATTTGCCCAACACTTCCACCAGCAATATTTGTTGCAGTTGTCGCAGTTGTAGCGTTTCCGACTACATTACCAGTTACATTTCCAGCAACATTAACCGCTATAGTTCCGCTTAACGGATCAGCCCCTCCTTGAATATGTGTGCTTGCATGGCTGGCAGGAGCTACCCCACCAGTAGCTGTTATAGTAACTGTATTTGTACTTGAATCTTGTGACACGGTTATTCCGGTACTTCCAGCAAGAGTAATATTTCCGCTGCTATTAAATGAAACATTGTTAATAGTCCCCGTTACACCGCCGCCGACGATAGGTGTTTTATTAGCGGTATTAGTTCCAACTAAAGTATTTAAAAAAGAAGTCTGGCAATTTTGAGCCGCTACGCCTCCAGAAGTACCGTCAACCATTGTTCCACTAGGATTTAAAGAATTCAGTGCGTTAGTTAAATCATTTTTTATTGGTTCCGGGCCTTGAACTGATCCGGTTGCTTTACTACCTTCCGTGCCTCCAAAAGTACGTGTACATAGTGTTGCCATTATATCTTATCTCCTTTCACTTTAAGTACTTTGTATTCGATGCCATACGAATATACAATACATTCGATATCTTTTTGATTACATGTAAAATAAATTGAGATTCTATGCCCGTTTTCCATTAAACGGCTTCGCGTATTTATTATTGAAGGAGCTCCCCAACGGGTTTCCCCCCACACAGAAGTACCCCAAAGGAAACCGGACGTTTCAGAGGTTTGGTCAGTTTCATAAACAACTTCGCCATCAACATATACTTTAAAAGAAATCGTGATATTATCAGCAGCATCTGGCGCTTTAAATTCCGTAAAAAGTCTTAAAAATCGTTTACGATTGAATAGTAATCCTAAATGATATGGTTTACTTTGTACCATTGCCGCAATCGCTGTTCCATCTGCCGCGTTATACCCGGTATTTAATTTTAAAATCCGGTTATTGCAAGCTGCATAAATTGTACCGTCCCGCATTGCTAAAAGATGATTGGCGTTAATCCCTGACCATGTTGTAAATGCCTGTGTTTCCCATTGCAAACAATAAATAATATTATTACGGGTCCCTGATGAATCAGTGCACGCCCAAAGAACACGATTATGAATAGGATCAAAAACACCAGCACTTATACCCGGAGTTTTAAAAACGGCTATATCAGTTACAATTTTGTCTTTGGCTAAATTTTTGGTTAAGTAATTGTCTTCCAATGCTACTGTTCCAGTGCCATAACCAACTACACTGGGACTCATCACATAAAAGCCGCCGTATCCTAGCCAGCTTAAAGAATTAGGAGTTAAAATAATGCTCTTCTGACTAACGCACCCGTAACCTGTAGGTATTTTTTCCCAAGTTGTATCAGAAGAAGGATCGGTACCACGATACATCCATACTGAATTTGAATAAAAAGCAAAAATAGCGTCTCCAAAAGCGGCTAACCCTTTAACCGGACCATCTCCAGAAGTTGGATAAAGAATAGACTCTTCTTTAAAATAATCAGGTCTTCCTACTTCAGAATAATATACTGCGGCTTGATTGCTTGTATTACCTGATGCAAAAAAACGCTGAGACTTCGGATGTCTAACCAACATTGTACATTTTTTTACAATATCCACTGCGTTATCAGTTACGACAGTGCTGCCGACATTATCCTCATCTTCTAAGCTATCATAAAAAATAGTCGTCGTGTTATCGTATAAAGTACCTACTAATTTCAAGGTGTCTCCACTAGCAAGAGAACGGTATATATTTCTTCTAGTAACTGTACTATCACTGCTTACGGGAACGGTTATTAAAAAGCCATAAGATGTGGCTGCACTATCAAGTGTAATAGTAGTAGTTAACGATTTATCAGATTCATAAAAAATTGTGTTTGTGCTATTGCTTTTTACAAAAGTATAACAAATTTTATAAGTGCCGCTTATCGATGCCACATCAAGCACTTCTCCCGCTTCGACTGTTGCAATTGATTTTGTATCTGTATAAGTAGTTGTCGTATTATCGGTAAAAGTAGTAACTAAATGATAATTATCTTCGTTTTTTCTAGCTCGATAAAGTTTCCTTTTAACCGCAACCCCATAGGTATCAACCGGGATGTTAGTTATTGCGATCGGATATGAAGTACTTGGATTTGGAGATTCCAACCAGCCGGTTGAAGTACTAGCTCTAAATTCTAAACCATTTTCTTCGTTATCAGAATTATCGTCATCGGGCATAACAAAAGTAACTTTATATTTAAATTTATGTTCGCTTGAACCAGAACTAACAATTGAAAACGCCGGAACTGTATAAGCTATTACACTTAACGTAGCCGTTGGAGTTGCCACCTTAATTCCTCCTGTCACCGTCCCGTCATAATAGTTATAATACGTTCCATTGCAATACAACAAAGTATCATTATCGTAAGAGAATCCGGCGCTTGTTGTCCCGATATCCTTGATAAGAGTCGTTGTTCCATCCGTCTGGCTTATCTTATATAGCTTGGTCCCAATAATGCCCACTAGTAAATCCGTGCCATCATTCTTGGTATATTCCACTAATTGTTCAACCTGTTCGCCGTAAGATGTACTGTTTAAATATGATTCTCCTAACCTACGCGTAAACCCGCCTTGATTATTAATCACCACATTGTCGGCGGTGTCGATTGAATTTTCCGGCCTATTATCAGGCGCTAGATCATGGCAAAGACCATACCGGAAATCGTTGTAAATTTTCAAAGGTAATTTATATCTCGAACCACCAGCCCCGGTCGTACCATCGGCCATATTTAATCACCACCAATCTTTTAAGAATCCTCAAAAGTATCCTCATAATTGCTAATATTTTTATAATATTTGTTCCCTGACCTAATCACAGTCGCAGAACTAGGTGACTTCCTATTACTAATTGAAAGCGCTGCCCTGGCAACGTCTCGCAAGAAGTCCTGCTCAAGATTCTTTTGCCCGTCTGGGTTTGCGTCATCATCAGCCAACTTTGCAAAACCAATCAAATAGGTAACTAAAGGCTGTTCGAATATTGGATGCAAATCAATAGTCGTATCCAAAGTCGATATTTCTGTCGGCATAACTTTAATCAAAAGCGTATATGTATCGGTATCATCGAACCGTATTGATCGCGGATCGTAACTTTCCCAATCGTCGTAAATTAATCCATTTGAGTCCTTCACCCACTTAATAGAGGTACAACTCGCATTCGTAGTATTGAATGTAGTCGTATCCGTGGGTGCAATTGTCATCGTTGTGTATTTCATTGCACTGTCGCCAATGAGCCCTAAAGCCCTATTAATGGCATAAATAACCAGTGCGTCATCTAGGGATTCATCGTAATAAACTACTGCTATATTCATAACGTCACGTGCTGTAAAAGACATATTAACACCACCTTGAATGGCAAAATAGAAAAGGAGCGGTTTTGCCCGCTCCTTATTACATTTTTAATTTCTTTACCTGCTTAAGCAGTTTTTAATTCTTATTTCGCGAGTTGAAGAGCCGCCCGCTCAATTCAATAGAATGTATCGGAAAGTACCTGCGCCTTCATAGTGTAAGGTAGTTCCTAAAACATTAAGATCCAAATCATTACCGTTTGAAACATAAATTGGTTTTTCCGCACCCGAAATATTTTCATCAATTGTAAAAGTCATTTCGCTTGTTGCGTCCGTGCAATCAATAATGATCCGTTTAAATCCAGTCGTGACAATCGTTCTATCTGTAGTATCCGCATCGGTCTTCTTACCGGCAGCTACTAATTTTGAAACTATATTGGATTCCAATGTTTAACGCCACCTTTCAAAAATAGGCGATAAAAGCTCGGCCTTTACAAAAATACACCGCATGGCAAAGAGGCCTATAAAAAAGTAAAGGAAGACCGAATCTTCCCTTACCTACCCACCGCGATATATCGAACAGATATAGCACTTAAATCAGTAGCGGCGGTTACTTCTGCGGTAGTCGAACCGACAGTATAAGCCATTACAGCCCCGGTACTCGGAACATATTTTAATAAATATCCCGGATATTGAGTGAAAAAGACATCAATAACGGCTTTGAATCCGGCAGGTTTTGTAAAAGTATCTCCGCCAGTTGCATAGCTACTAGATAAAGCCATTGTTCCTATTTGTAATTTAGGTCTATCCAGCCCGACCGCCATCATAGGAGTGTCCCCGGCAGAATTTTGCTGCGGGGTTAAAGTTACAGTTCCCATATATAATCAACCTCCTTTAAGTCAATTCGATCATTGATTTGCCATATTCAGGAGCGGTACGAAGGAAATTAATTTCCTCAGGATCAGAAGTCGTAAAGATACCATTTTCAAAAATAATATGTTTCCCTTTTTTAAATCTGCGCTGGCCATCGGGTAAAGGGAAAGTTTCATCCGGCACCATGGTATAACGCATTCCAAAAAACTTGTTTGAAAACGTAACCTTTTCAACTGGATTCACTTCGTCCTTTTTAACTTCAATATTTTTTTCAGCAGATTCCTTCACAACTTCGGCATTCAAAGCCTGCACATTTTTAATTGAAGCTTTAGCTCCTTTTTTTGGTCTTCCAGCCATAATAAAATTCCTCCATAAAATTTTTAAAGGGAGAGCATTGGCCCTCCCTCATATTGATCAAGCAGTTACACCGTACAAATAAGCATGGGTTTTTTCCAAACGGCACTCTAAGGTATACATACCCCAAATTTCATCCATGTGGCCATGGAAGTCAGGGGATTGGATATCCCTATCAAGTTTGGTACTATAGCCGCTAAAGGTCTTCAATTTAAGATTCTTCATATGGACGCCCAAACCAGAACCGTTGTAATAGTTCTCCATTGCCAGAGAACGGGTTAAATAAAGATCGCCGTAAGGGGTACGATAAATTCTCAATTTCATACCATAAGTGTCGTCACCATTGGTGGTTTCTAACCGCCCCAAAGCATAGTTATTGATTTGAGTCAATACTCTCGGAGAAGCTACCAACAAAGCGGGACTAGAATCATACCTAAATAACGGTTCACAGAATTGGCTCATGAAATCAGCCTCAGCCATGAGGCCGCCAACGTTCCAAACGTTAGTTGAAACAAAGGTTGAAACAATACCGCCCATAGTTTTGCGCATATTCGTAGAATCGGTTTGACGCGCGCCGTATAAACATGCAAGTTCCAATTTCATCCGATGTTCGAGCATCTTTTCTTTGGTCATTCTATCACGTTCATCTTCGTTGGTAAGCAACGCAGCACCGGCAGAAGTAAGCGTGGTAATGAACGGGGTACGAATTTCCTGAACATAGTTATATTTCTGGGTCGGTTGAAACTTAGTTGCGCCAGGAACAGAACTGCCCTCAGTCATTGCATTACCTAAAACTACAAAATAAGCACCGGTAGTTAATGCCGTAGCGGTACCAGACCACGCACGGGAAGCAACAGTGAAAGAGGTATTACTCGGAACAGTTGCAACGATTACATACTCACCAGTAGCCGGGAAATATACCAAGTCACTGGGCTGTAAAATTGAAGAATCTGCAACAGTAAAAGTAAGAACTGCATTAGTGTGCGCGGCACTAACAGTTCCCCAACGTCCGAACGGTTCACTATCATACCAATAAATAGTATCTTGGTTCGTGGTTTCTTTGCTAATCTGCATCAAAATAGCAGTAAAAGGGCTAGCGTCAGGCACTAAACGCGCGATAGTGCTTTCGACGTCTTGTTTTTTACGAGTAGTATCTAAATCATATGAAGTCACCGTGGCGGCTCCGAACATGAGATAAATAGGTAAACAAAACGCCATTCCAATCAGTTTAAATAATTTTTTGAAAATCTTCATCAATAAACACCTCCGTAATATGTAGGGAAATAAAAAAGCGACGGAGGTTTTTAACCTTGTCGCTTAGCCAAAGATCCCTTTCCCTTTGGTTTCTGATTTCATAATTCTTTCAAGTACATCATCTACTTCGTTTTCAGGAGCTTGTTCTTTTGGGGCTCCCGTTCCCGATGAAGTCATCGAAGTTGATTTCTTCACCGCGGTGGTTTGCTGTTTGGTTTCCGCCGCTTTACCTTCGACTAATTTTTTGAGATTTGAAAATTCGTGTTCGCGTTTTACATCTCGATACAATCTTCGAAAACTACGTTCTGGATTATCATCTGGGTAATCATCAGGGTTGTCGCGTAATAATGTCATCATTTCTTTTTGTATTTCTGGATTATCAAAGTCGCCGTCACCATGTTCCAAAATATCCTGCCGAATTTTTTCTTTGGCAGTATTAATCAGATTCATCTTTTCCTGTTGCTTTTGTATCGCCTGCGCGCTTTCGGTAACTGGCTGAATAGCTTTAAGAATTTTTTCTTCGGCGGGCTTCAATTTGCGGTCAATGTTGCTTTCAATAAGATTTGTTAACATTTTAATAAAATCTTTGGGGTTATCAACCAGCTTTTCGACGATACTTTCATCAATTTCCGGCTCCGGCTCCGCGATTGGTTCTTCAGCTTTTTGAACAGGAGGCTGCTGGAAAACGCTTAATTTGTCAAGCTTTTCTAGAATAGCCTGAACTTCCGGGGAAATCTTGGCCTTTTTAGGCTGTTCTTCATAATCCCCTTTAAATAAGCGCTCTTGAGCTTTCTGATAATAGCTTTCGGCCTCGCTTATCGTCATTTTATCGACGTCAATTTTGTCACCTATCTTTTGGGCTATATTTATAACGCCCTTAAAAAGACCGCCCTCCGTTTTGTATTTGTTGGCAAATAACCTTTCCGATTGAGCGGTAGTTTCGTTTTCTTCTGATTGTTCTCGATTATTTTCTTCTTGATTTTCTTCGGTTTGTACCTCGCCGTTTACCTCAGAGTTTTCCTGGGTAGGCTGAACCTCTTCTGGGGTTTCCAGTGTAATAGGTTCGGTATCAAAAATAGCCATATTATTTTTTCTCCTCTCGTGTAACTGCTTTGACTGCGCTATTGACGCAATCTAATATAAAACGCATTCCTTTTAACTCGCCAAGTTCATGATTAACTTGGGCTAAATCGGTTTGCGGATTATCAACAAGATCTTTTATAATAGCTTCAATATGCTTGTCGATAAGTTCGCGCAAGGTTTGGTATCCTGGCGCTGTTGCAATACCGGCAATCAAATTATTTTTTGAAATTTCCATTACTTTTTACCTTTCTTTTTCGAGGTTTTCTTTTGAACAGGTTGCGCCAAAGAGGCCATCATCATCGTTACTTTAGGTTTCATCTCTTGCCTACGTTGCATCATTTTATCCATTAAACCCATTTTGCCCATTGATTCCATTTTCTGCTTCATTGCCGACGATTTCCCCGCTGGGTATGCTTTGCCCGATTGATTCATTTTCATTCCCACCAATGCTACCACCTCCCCCCGAACTTGCTAATGATTGCAACAGTTGATTAATATCAACCCCGGACTGTTGTTTCCCTGATTGTTGGTTACCCATTTGTTGTTGCGTATCATCCCCCTGTACCATTTGTTCGATTGGCATTTGCGCTAACTGCTGTTCAGAGGTTATATTGGGGCCAATCTTCGAAAATGCATTGATTAAAGTAGTTATAATTGATGTAAAGTCTTTTTGCTGTTGCAATTGCATGGCCGCTTGCTGCTTTGATTGTTCAAGCGCCATAGCCTCAGAAGGTTGGGACATGCTTTGCTGCTTCTGCTGCTGCTCTTCTTGAGTGAGTTTAAATTGCTCAAAGTTAGAGAAGTCGAAGGTTTTGATTAACTCTTCGCCAAGCCGGTCAATACTGTAATTCAATCTCAACTGTTGAACCATTGGAATAAATTGTAGCAACTGTTGCCGCCGTATTTCCTTATTTGCTGATGGGTCAATTGACGCTCCGTTCAACCTATAATCATGTTCGCCCATGAAATCTTCCAGACTTATTGCACGCCATATTTCAACACCTTGCGGATCAAACATCCTAACCAAACGTTTATCATCGATAAATTCTTGATTGTTCATATCCATCAAGTAACACATTTGCCGAATAGGTTCTTCGTAAAGCTGAATCTTAATATCAAACCTAGCCGAAGCATTGCTGTTTTGGGTTACAATCTCGGTTGCGGTCTGAGAACCGCCTGTTTGATTAGCGCCACGGACTACCGCAGGAGCGCCCGAAGCATTTTCCATATCTTGCTTTGTGATATTCTCTTCATTAATCGACGATTGGAAATTTGTATCCCTCGGAATCGGCTTAATATTTTTCCCTAATTGATCTACATGGATAAAACCACCCGGACGCGAAACCAATTCATGTTCATTGGTAAAAGTATCTAGCACTTCCCACATGCAATTCAGTGAGAATGAATTGTTATCAATCCTTTGGTTGCGCTGCGTATTTAACTCTTCTTGCAAGTTATAAAGCCAATAGCAAAGTGAACGCCCATAAACTTCGCTGGGCATCGGTTCGAACGATTGGAATATAAAAGGAATTCTCCTATGTCTTTGGTAAGGAGTTTTCCCGGCGTAAGCACAAGTGAAACGATTAACTAAAATCTGATATTCATCAGGTGTCCAATAGTTAAGAACCTCATATAGTTTTTGCTGGCGTTTCTCCTGAACTCCTAAGTCTTCATTGTAGTAATCAAGTGATTCTGTAGGAACTCCGATTTCCTGGAGCCGTTGCCAACGACCCTCTTCGATTGAACTGCCACCGTATACCGAATCATAGTCAACATCAAATACCGTTCCCATTCCAGCATCTTTTAAAAGTTTCAGTTTATTATCAATCTGCTCCGGCGTTAACCATTCACGGTGGAAGCAGAACCGCCATGTCGAAATATCAGAACCCATTCCACGAGGATCAGGCCAAAAGTCAAAGAAGTCAATATTCTGGATAACATTGTCATCCCACGTTACAACTTTTCCCTTTTCTTTGGTAAAAATAGGAAAATGTATTTCTTTCCCAAACATATTAATTGACGCTTGCTTGGGGCTCATATATTCTTTTTCTTCATATTTCCAGCCAACATAAGCAGCCGCACCAGGGAAAATAAGCATATTAGTTACAAAATCGTAATACCAATTGAATATTCTGTTTTTCTCCAATTGCATATTCAACAATGAAGCGGCGATCTTGGCCTTTTCCGCATTTTGTTGCAACATATTGACACTGATATTATTCTGCGGCACAGGTATACAATCGATATAAGGTCGTGTCGAAAACGCAGCCTTAACCATACGCGAACGAATAGTGTCACATATTTGATATGTCATAGGAATGGCAAGGTTAGACCGGTCATTATTCTGTGTCTCCCGCCAAGCCAAGTATTGCTCATAGTTGTTAATGGCATCAGATTCAAAACTAAGCCGGTAGTTCTGGGCGTAAGTAAATCTAAGCAGCATCTGGGCCGCTATAATATCACGATCAACTGTTTTAGCGTTCATTGAATCAACCCTTTCCGGGACAAAATAAAAAAGACCCGATACCCTATCAATTGAGATAGGATACCGGGCCAATTAGGCACTGTGGTATGTATGAGGACGGCGTAAAATTCCGCTGACCAAATTATCAAGCGCTGAGTTGTTTTAATCTAGGCAAGAAAGCTAAATCTTTAATTATCTGGCATTTCGCTTTGCATATCTGGTAAATCTCTTTATAATTAGTACCTTTATCAGTTTCGATTGAGATTATATTTTCAATGGCTCTTTCAAGAAATTTTATCGCGTCAACGTATTCAAGCGGCAATTCATCCCTATGGCCAGCTTCTATGCCCAAAATAGCATTAATTAATTTTGAATAAGTCATGTATAATTTTTCGGCGTTCTGACTTCCTTGGGCTTCCGCTAACGGAATAAGCTTAATTAGGATGATGTCGGTTTCGTCTTTGCGGACTAGCTTCCCAATGTTTCGCGACTGTTGCCATTCCGCCGTCTGCCGTTCCAGGATAAATCGACGCATCCGAAAAAAATCTTTAACAAGTTCAAGTTTAAACTTCCTGACTATAGTGTTATTCTCAAGTAAAGTTATAAGATACGTGGCTTGAGGTTCATTTAGAAAAAATATCTTTTGATTTTGGCCGCTTTCTAAAGGTTGGTTGTGATATCCAACCTTTCCTAATTCTTCGAAATCGGTCATATTGTCTCTAATTTTTCTTGTAATCGTATGATGTTCATATCCGGTTCCATTTGCAATTATTATGCTATTTGTGTAAGCTTCATCATGTTTAACAATAACTAACTCATCCATTTCATTCACTCTCCTATGTTTTAAGTTTCTCCAATAATAAAAGCCTCATCAGGCGATTGGAGATTGTCGCTTTTCGGGCTGCAGACCCTAGATAGAGGCTTAAACTTATTCATTTTTTAACAAAAGAAAAAGATAGGAGGCCGATAGTTTTCCGGCAATCCTATCTTTATTTGGATGAAGAAGTGTCAAACTGCCACCCATTGCAATCAGTATCCCTCACTTTGAGGGTAACTGAAAATTAACTTAATCTCTCACTTCAACGGGTACGGCCATTTCACCCGAAAAAATTTCAACTGAATCCATTCGTACAACGATAACCGAGTGAGGGCAACCGTGTTCATATAGAATGTCAATCAACGGTTTGGCCGCTTCCTTTAGCTCGTCGTGTGTTAATTTTAATGGCATGATAATCTCCTTCAAAATTTTCTCATCTCCAATGCGCCGGGCTCAATATAATTGATATGTCCACAATGGCTTCGCGGATCGCCAATACACTTTACCCATTTTACAAGTGGAGCCACGATCCGTTTATCCTCAAATATGACCTCGTTACCTTCTTTATATGCTAGAACTCGTCCACACTTTTGACAATTGAAAGTTTCGGTCATTATTCCTCCTGTTGAACTGATATTTATCATTTTTGTCGAGAAACCCCTTACAAACGAGCTTGTAAGTTAAGGAAGTCGCTCCATGAATAACGCACTTCGTTCAATGATGTTTAAAATTTTAATCGCTTCTTGACGATCCGATTCCTTCTCTTCTTCGGTCAAATCTTTATAAGGTGTTCTAATTTGCCTCATCCACCGATCAACTGCCAATTTAGGTATAGTAACAGTACCGTCGGGGTTTCCTTCGCTTTTTTCAAATAGATATATCATCCATCCAGACCATTGTTGATGAGCCAAATCAGCAAACGCTTCAATCTTTTCTTTTTTTAAATCATTCATTTAATCATTCCTTTACTACCTTCAATTCGGTGGTAGTTGAAAATTAATTTCTTCGGTTTCTAATCCAATCGCGCAAAATATATATCGCGTATTGCACTACACACACACAACAAATAACCTAATGTCGTACCGGCAATGATAAAAATTGCAATTTCAAACTCGGTCATTGTTTCTCCTTAATACCCCGTCACTCTACTTGATGGCTTATTTTTAGTTGGTTTATTCCTTACGTGAACATCTCTTGCATGTATGGTCGACATAGTTTTTGGTTTCGGTCTCGACATCGGGCACAACTTATGAACCTGAACCGTAATAGCCATAGACATCACCGTGTCATCGTGGCAATCACCAGCGGCTTCCGGCTTTCCTTTGGCGTTACAAGTAAATGTAATACACTCTGAAATCGTCTTCTCACTTTGAATAACCAGCCCGTCCCGCATTGCTTTCTTCAAATCATCAAGCATAAGAGGCCGTGTCAATGTATCGGTTCTCCAGCCAACTTTATCAGTTTCAGCCGGTACCTGTTCGTCCATGATCTGGCGCTGGAAGATACGGAAATAGTTAAGCCTAAGAATAGCCTTATTAGTAACTAGACCATGGTTATTAACCTCTATTCCAATCCAAGCTTTGTTATACCATTTAGCAAGTTTAACCGCCTCGATACCAAGAAGGTCAGGATCTATATGCCCATGCCATTGCGCTATCTGCGTAAAATTATCCCTATCTAAAACATCTAGACTGCTATAATCACCTTTCTCTAAACCTTCTGCAACGTCTCCGCCGATACAGTAACAACCAAAAGGCTTCGGTTCTTCCCATGCCCATATCAAACCTTTGGGATTATCAACAAAATGTACACCTGATTCTTCCGCATTGTCGGGATCATCCCATTCTAAATCCCCAATTCTAATCGGCTCACTTTGGAAATCTTTCTTAAACTCTATGAGATTCTTTTGAACAAAGAAAGGCCGACCAGATACGATAAACGCTTCCCGATCGTCGCTTGGGTATTCTTGGTGAAATTGTTCGATATCGCCTTGGCATTTAGAACGAATCGTTTGCCGCCGCCATTTTAATTTAGCGTCGCTTACGTCGTATAATTCCCTAAGCCTTAGTTCTTCTTCATCGTATGGTAATAAACTTTCACCGTGAACCAATGGTATTTTATACTCTTCCATTTCCATCCACGACAAGAAAACTGGGATGAAATCAATCTCCCCGGCTTTAGCTTTCTGCCACAATGTATAAAAGTAATCACCAACGCCATTGGCAGTCGATTCCAAAACCACAACTGTGTCAGGCAAATCAGGCACTGTTTGTAATAAAGCTGTTAAAGTCTGTTTGGCGGCCGGCCAGAAAGCCACCTCAGAACCATGAAGGAAATGAATCGTCTGAGAACGGCCTACACCTGATCCTTTTTCTTCTGAATCAGATCCGGCAGTCTTCATTGTAATTTGCGAGCCGGTATCTTCAAAGATTAATTCTTTACGGTTGGAATATTTCTCCTTCGGTCTAATATTTATTAGCTGCTTATCCTCTATCTCAATGCTTTTAGGTACATTCTCATGGAATGTCTTAGACATCCCAAAGAGGTTATTAGTACCTTCATCCTCGTGGGCTACTATCTTAACATTACGGTTTTTCTTAGTCGCCGCATAGTAATAAGCTCGTCCCTCGGTGTAAGTTGAAATACCTTCCTGCCTGGCTTTTAAAACAAGTAACCGCACCGGCTTTCCAAGCTCAACTTGTTTTTGCCAGATGCGGTCAAATTTCGTTTGCGGATTGTTATATATAAATGGTTTAAGCTCGCCGGACTTTGTTTTAATCTTCAAGAAATTCTTTGTATAAAGCCGATGATCATTGATAATCTTCTTTACTTTTTCAAGATCTGACATTTAAATCATTCTTTCGGTTTATATATCGTTCCATTGTGCCCCTGTTTTTGGCGTTTGAGCTTAACGAATGCTCTCGCCATTAATTCGACCGTTTGCTCTAATTCGAGTGAATCTTCATCAAATTTGTGATGGTAATTGCATGTATGCAAATGTAATAATTCATGAACTAAAGTTTCTTCCATATCTTGTGGAAGAATAGCGCTGTCAGGATAATCGACTGGATCAATGATATTTATAAACGCCGCTTTAGTTTGCAGATTAGGCGAATTCAAACCATTTAACCATTTACCTTGAAATTTTCCCTTGCAAAAATTTTCTTTGCGATTTATCTCAATTTCTACATACCAATCACTAAGCCCTAAAATAGTCTGCCATTCAGCACACAAAGTTTCTAATTCAGGTTGTGTCAATGGTTTCATTTCAATAGCTCCCTCAAATGGTAATAGAACAATCCATATATGACCTGCCCAGAATGTTCAGGGCTGGCAAATATCGTTTCTAGCCCATATCGTTGGCTAAAGGTTAGGACACTAGCAAAGTAAGAGGATGGGCTTAATTCGGTCTTGTAATGACCATTAATGATATCATTCAGGCTGCCTGATTCAATAAGTAAATACTTCTGGCAAGTCCCAGCTCTTAACATTTCGTCTTCGAACCTTTGACGCTCATGGCTAAGATTATTGCTCAATTCATCTAAGCTGGCTTTGCGTTCTACCCATATCTCATTATCAAAGTACATATCCCGGTATATGCCAAGTTCACTATTGGCTGGGACCATAAACGAATAATCTCCCGAACCCAATTTCATCGATTGACAGGGGATTGATTTCTTGGTAAGCCATGATACTATGTGCTGATTCTGATTTTCTCTTGTGTCGGCCAGAACAGTGATACTCTTCAATAGTTGTTTCTGCTCGGATTCGGAATAATGGTAATGGGAAAGCATGTTTCCTCCTAGTTCAAGGAATATAACTTAATCAAGAATTCTCTGCCGATCTGAGTCCATCTTCTATCAAAAACGACTTTGCCGGATTCAAGAACGGTTTGTTTGATTTCGGTATATCCTTTGTCAGCATGTGTACTATACAAAACCCATGTTCCATTTTGTTTAAACTGTATCCGGCGTTCTGACAAATTTTCGTTCAATGCTATAGCTGATTTGAATCCAAGTTCTTTGGCAATCTCTGTTGACGTATATGTTTTATTAACATGAGTTAAAATCGTGGCAGTCTTTTCGGCTTCAAGTCTGGCCGCTCGCTCTTCTTTTAACTTGGTCAATAACTCAATTCCGAAATCAGGGTTATTAAGTATTTGATTAATAACATTGTCCGTAGCGTAAATGCCATGTTTACGGATAGATGGGAGAATTTCATCAACCACTTTTGATTGAAATTTTTCAGCTACTTCGTTTTTAGCCTTAAATCCCAACCGATAAAAAATATTTTCGGGAATAAATCCATCCCCACTTGTGGGGAAATTCAGTTCTGACAAGTATTTTCTGACTCTATCCCAACGGATATTTTTCCCATCGCTTTCAATAAATCCATATCCTCTTGCCACATCTTCCAAATTTAGCTGCGCCACTCCACTATCATCAACAAACCCACGTACACCTTCAATTGTAACTAAATTATCCATTGTTATTTTCACCTCATATCGAGGGCCTCTCACCCCTCTTGTTCCTCCCTGTTCCGGTTAATTTCACTAGCCGGATATCTCTGTTATGAGGTTTGGCGCGTCATCTCACAGCGCCTTATAATCTCTGTCGCGCATAAATAAAGCCCCGCCTAATAGATAGGCAAGGCTTGTTTTTGGGCATTAGCTCTTACAATTTTCATTGTAAGAGAAAGCCTCTATCGAGTGTTGAGGATTACACCTTTCGGGAGCTACCCTAGATAGAGGCTTATAAACTATTAAATTATTACCTAGTAATATTAGTTGGTCAGAGTCGCATAATCATGTTTATGAAGCAACTTAAAATCGTTATATCTGCAGTTTTCCAATTGACATAATTTTATTCGCCATTATTCATCCCAGTTGCATAAAATTCTGCATAAATCTATAATTTTAAGCCATTTTCAACGAATAATTATTCATTCCTCGTCTATCAGATCGGCTGCTGTAATCGTCCTTATTTCGACTTCCTGCTTAGGATTCCATTTGTGATTGATGTTGAGATTAAATTCCACTCCTTTGGTAGACCCTTGAGTACGGAATAATTCTTCATTTGCGTAAACTTCACATTTTTGTTTAGCCCTCGCGATCAACGCTCCAAATAATTCTGACTTAGCATAATTTCTCAACGTTTCTGTATCAACATCCAAATCGTACGCCAATCCCGTTAAAGTATACGGCTTATATTGTTCTCTTATTACTTTACCATTACTATCATAAATCAATTCACCAATTGCATTAACTCTATCTCTCCAACATGACTCAAAATACTCATCAATCCTCTTGCTTAATACTTTTTCGTCATTATATTTAAAAGGTCTACCTCTTTTTACAGGTTCTTTATTATCTTTACCCATCAACAATCACCTCTCTATATTATTTACTCTTTACAAAATATTTCTTAAAACCTTTCTCATCCTACGTCTATAAAGATAAAAGCTTTTAGAACCGGATGAGTGATAGGACGAGGAAATGAATATTTCCGAGTTGGCATACTTGACAAGACATTCAAGTTCTTTAAATTCTTTATCCTTGAAACTTGTTTATATAATATAAAAGCCCTGAGAGGCTATTTCGTGAATAGCTTCTAGGGCTTATCTCGTGAGCTTTAGGCTTTGTCTCACCTGCCGAGAGTCGTTTGCTAAACTCTCATGTTTGGAGTATATCACAATGATAGTCCAGAAAAGTCCACTCTTTAATTATTTCACAATAACCCAATATTTCTTAGTTACTTCTTTAAATTCAACCTCATAAGCTTAACACTTACTCTAAAAAATTTGTTTGTACTCGGCTGTTGATAAATATAATAAGATGTTTTTCCATTATCATTCATTTCACTATCTTCTTCGGCAATAAAGTTAAACTCTTCGCCATTAATTATTAATTCTTCATTGTCATCAAAAAACTTATGTTCCGCTTCAGTTATTTGAATTTTCATTTAAATTCTCTCCTTTTCCTAATGCTTCATTAAATATCTCAAAACACCTTGCCCTTGAATAATGTATCTTTCTTGCCACTGCGAACCATGTATCTGGCCTATTTTTAAAAAGCCTCATCTCGATGATTGCTTTTTCAGTTTTGTTAAGCTTGTCCAAATATCTCTCAACCCGCTCTTGCTTCTTGAATAATTGTCTTATCTCATCCTCAATGTATAATATTCTTTCTAAATAAATATCATTTGCTATTTCAACCACCTTTTCAGTTGGATTCGATACATCCGTCCCATGCGGCATTCCCGTCATCATAGCCGCTTTCAATGTATCAAGTATATCCTGTTTGTTATAAACTTGCTCTTTTAACTGTTCTTGTTTCTTCTTAATATCTTCGGGTATGAATGGGTAATATTCTAACATCCTCTGTAACTCATTCGGAGTCATTCTGCCCTCCTTCTGTCCCGTAATCGCATCCCGCGATATATCTGTCACCGATCCAACTGCACCATTTATCACCACGTTTATTTTTTAATAAATGTGCTCCACATTTAGGGCAAATCTCATTGGTAAAATGACCAATCAAATTATTATCATCTTCCATCATCCCTGCCCTCCTTCATCCAATATTGCCAATAATGCCGCTTTACAAATCGCTTCGGGTGCTGTTTTAGCTACGGCATTATGGTTTCTTGTAGTTATAAGTCCAACTCCTAATTCCACTGCAACATAACCATCAACATCCGTTTCGCCCATCATCCAAGTAAATCCGTTTCCCTTCATTTTTGTTAAAACCTGCCAAGCCGCTTCGATTGATTCTGAAAACTTTGGGCATAACTCCCACGCTTCATCTTCGGTTTTGCATTCCCCTAAGTTATAATAGCCGCGTTTTGCATCAAAAAATGGTTCTGTTTGCTCATCCCATAATTGATAATAACAATTTTTTTGAATATCCTTATCGTAATGATATAGTTGATAGCCCATTACATTTAAGGCTACTAACTTATTTAGTTCCGGGCCCGACTCTTTACTTAAAATTTCATCCCTGGTCATTGGCAGCCTCCATTAATTCCTTATACGCCAAAAGGTACTTTTCAAGATGGCCATACTTCAAATGTCCGATCCCTTCTACAAGATTCATCCATTGTTCAGGTGTCCCCGTCTTAGGATGATGATAGTTTTCGGGTTTTGGGTCGAATACTGGCAGCTCTCCGGTAAGACGATACTTTATGAAACTCTTTACAATGAATCTGCCACGATCTGCGCTGCAACCTCTGCCATACAGCTTAGAACAAAGATTCGTCACATGGTTATCAAAAAGGCTCCAGTCGGTGTAAATGTCACAAATGGTATTATCTTTTGTGTTTAAAGTATTTTTAACCGCGGCATCTATTATATTATTTAACTCAAAATATATCATGGTTCCCATTTCTTCCGGATCACCTAGCCATTGTTTTCTGCTTTCAATGAAAGAAAATAGCGGATCGGCTTTCGCCTCTTTATCCATACTAGCGCCCATCGCGTCGAATATAGATGCCATTTGTTCTTTTAGCTCTTTTTTGTTCATTCCATCCCCTCCATCATCTCTGGGTTCTCGTGGATATTGCCGATCTTAATTGCTCCATGTCGGTCTATCGCATCATCTAAAAACGGACTTGCTTTCACTTTTGTATTTTTGCAGATTATTCCAAACGCCGAACCGTGGTATTCAACAATTCCAATATAATGCATTCCGTACGCATAAAATTCCATAATATCTTTTTCGTAAATATCATCACCGTTACCGTTCTCATCATTCAATCCGGTATATTGCAATTTAGCAATTAAATAATAAGTATCACTTAGTTTATCAAACCATTGTTGGAATTCGCCCCGTTCAATTTCTTCCAAAGTAAATACCTTAGAACATATTCTTCCAGTTTCTCCATGTTGCAAAACATATTTGATCTTAATATCTCTATTCATTTCGAATTCCCTTCATCCAACATGTCCGGATTATCAAACTTATTACCAATTACCTCGATATCCCAATGATAAAATCCTTGCCCATTCATTTCATTCATCGTTTTATCTGCTTCATTCCAAATACAATATGACATCCATCCTTGAGCAAAAATTACTTCTCCAGTGGTATCATGATTTGGTTCCTCGTAGTCATACCATTCGGCGTTAACAACATCCCCCTCATAAATCTCCTTCCCATTCTTATCTTTCAATCCGGTATATTGCCCAACGGTTTTGGGAACGACTTGATAAGCCCATGGCGCGCCGACGGAATTAGATATATATACTCCGGCTTCGACTTGCCCAGGGAACCCGGCTGATTCCGCTAATAACCCAATATGCCAATTGCCGTTTATATCCTGCCCTCTGAATTTAATCTCCCTATTCATTTCTCGTCCTCCATCATTTCAATCTTAAATTTAAATGGCTTTACGTGAATATGACCGAAAATATCTCCGGGATATAGGTGACATAGTCCAGAAGTAGGAACGAATTCTCCTGTCCATTTTCCACCTGTGTCTAATAGAGCTTTGAAAGGAAAATCAGTGCTATCAGGTTTCTTCCCGGTTGCTTTTTCAAATTCTTCCGGCGCCACGTCCCAGCAAAAGTCCTCACCGTCTCCCGAAAGAACGCCAGTAAATTCAATGGCTTTAATCATTCCTCATCCTCCCCATCATCCCTTGTAACATCAATGTTTCTCAAGAATCCCACCAAAAACGCCACTATTGCAACTATGATATAGCCTAGTAATTGTTTCATTTGGCCTCCTTAATCTTCTCTCCACACCAACAGCAATAATTTTGTGATATATCAAATATTACTTTTCCGCAATGCCCACAATACGGGATTAATGATTCAAAAGGCTTATCTGACACTATCGAATTATGTAATAATGGATTGTAACAATTTGGACATTGAGCATATTTGAAATTTCCGGTTAAACGTTTTTTATAAATGATATTTGCCATTATAGCCTCCTTAATCTCTCAAATAGCCTCTTCGATCTCAATTATCACCCTTGGATTGCATTTATCCAACCCTGCTATTTTGCTTCCGTCCAAACTAATTACATCCTGGTCATCCCTAATCAATCCAGCCTTTTGCAATATATCCTGTGTAGCTTGGATAAGCCCGACTAAATCAGGCCACCCTCGTCTGTCCTGCATCCAGTAAACACAGGTTAATTTTATTTTTCCTTCAAACTTTGGGCCGTGATAAGTTTTAAGCTGCCATAAGCAATCCGTTTCATAATTCCGATATGATTCAGATTGAATCGGCCTATGAAATGTTTTACCTGTTTTCGTCCTGGCAGTCACAATTTGTTGATGATTCTTTTTCGTAATCGGGCGGCCTTTGATTGTTAATTCGGCTTTCATTCTTCTTCACCGTCAATCTCTCTCCAATATTTTTCGTAATGTCGCTCCCATTTCCAAACTTCATATTTTCGTTTTGGATTACCATATATCATCCAAATAAAATCAAATATGAATTGATACCAAGGAAAATAATTGCAATGGTATTCATCAATATCCCAAGAATCGCATCTTGGACAATAAATATCACAATCTTCTAACCCTTGGTCAATTACTAAATTGCTGCTGCTGCCTTTCCACCCACATTTGTTACATGTTGCCGGGTAATAATGCCAACCAAGTTGTTTTTCGCTACAAATCTCTTTATGTTTCATGCCATCTTCCCTCCGTGCCTATATGGCCTCGATAAATCTCCTTCCCAACCACAGGCCGAACATATGCATTTATCGATAACCTTTTTATATTCAACTTCTTCTAAATGGCATTTCGGACATTTTAAAGGCTTTGTGTGAATAACTGTTTTAATTCCAACATGAAGTAATATCAAATCTAATAAGCGATATTTTCTTGGATCTATCATTTTCCTTATCCCTCCTATTCTGGCACATAAAACATAAACATTTCGGTTGTTTGCAATATTGGCAGCGGTCATTCATTTCGTTTTTCCTGCTTTGCCGTCGCATATGCCATCATCGCCCTAGTAAAGAAATGTCCCAAATGATCGTCTTGCTTATCGCCAGAAATATAAGCCATCCAATGGATCATCATATGGTTATAATGTTCTTCACTTGATATCTTCCGCCAATTATCACGCTCATAGCGTTCTGCCCCACGTGCCAATACTTCTGCCAAACTAAGCAATGCCTCTTTGTCGATTAAGTGAAACGCATAATTGACTTTGGATTGCTTGCCACCTTTTTCATTAACTACTATCGGCTCATCGACACTTACACCTTTCATTGGTGTTGCATCCTGGTACGCATAATGTCCGCTCACCTAATCACCTTCCTGCTCCAATTATCCAACCCGACACTCTTAGCATCCCGATCAATGTTTTTAAGCTCATATCCCTTAACATCGCCATCAATAAACCTAAACAACTTGTCCAATATCTTCCGTGGTTTTACCATCTCATTCCACCCCCTAATATAAAATTTCCTAAGAACCAAGCAAATAAGACTAATATGGTAAAAAATAGGTCATTTAATTTCATGGGGAGACTCCAAAAATTGATTAATTTTATCGAGCCAATCCTCTGAATAAACATCAAGGCCGTTTCGAATTTCATTCAATAACTCTTTTACCCCGATCATCCACTCTGCCGCATATGGGACGAATTCACTACAAGCAATATCAAATTGAATATTATCTTCCGTTGCATAACGATTATGTTTCGCCTTTTTCAGCAACTCCAACATCTCTTCCGGCGTTTTAGGCATTTATTCTACTCCTAAATTTTTTCATTATATTAACCTGGATCGTCCCAGTATCAGTATGATAAAATTCCTGGTATGATTCGATTGTTTTAATAGCTTCTCTCATTATTTCACTGGCCTCAATTAGCTTTTTAGCCGCATCGGGAGACCATCCGACAGCCGCTCTTTCGAATTGATATTTCCAAATATACCTTTTTGTAAGTGGTTTGTTTTTAGATTTATCATATAATTCCAACATCTCTTCCGGCGTTTTAGGCATTTATTTATCCTCCAATGTTTCGATAGTTACTCTTACCCTAAATTGTTCATCATTGAATGTTTTTCGAGTAGTTTTCAATACCAATTTATATTGTTTTTTAATATCTTCAAGTATTTCATCATCTGTTGGAGTAAAAGAAAATAAGATCCTTCTCAAATAAATTGTTTTCATCTTCATTTCCCCCTCGCATAAAATACTTTTACCTTTGCTTTTGACCCCGATGAACTATCTTTCAACTTAAGCAGACATTCATAACATTTATCCCCGTGATCCGACTTTTTAACTCTTCCACATACCGAACAATTTTTCATGATGATTTTCCTTTCGTGATGTTTTACTCCGCAAGGGGGAGTTTTAAAATTTTCCCCCTAGTATTACGGTGCAAAAATCTCAAATATTTGATTCTGGTAAGTTAGTCTCGGATAATTTCCGTTTTAAAAATTCAGGGTTGCCTTTTCGGTTTGTAAATGGGTTCTTTCCCATTCTAAAATTCCAGAGTGGGCACGATTGAACCGGGCATTCCCGGACCTCGTTTATTTGTTGGCAAGTGCAGTCAAGGCATTTGTCACGGATGGCTTTACCGAGAACACTCATATCGCTACCTCCTTAAACTGTTTTAAAAATTGCCCCCCGATATATTTTGAATACGCCGGCGGGATTGCTTCGGCAAGTTCAGCCCGGTTCATCCAATGGCAGCCTGTTATTTCTCGGGCTAATTTAACTCCACTAAAATGGCCTGCCATAGTTAAAAAATGTTTGTCAGTTGCTGGCCTACCTAAATGTGTTGCCGTGGCAATATGTTCTGGATGCGCCGGCTGTTTAATATAAAAATTACTTTCAAAAATTCTGTGCCTATATGTCCTTATTCCAAACATTGTCCCGCACAATATAACTCGAATAATTAACGGCGCTTGCGGTACATTTTCAATTACATATGGTTTTCCAGATGCAATTAGTAGATCTCTAATTGGTTCAATTAAATCCGGATAGTCGTATCCTTTTTTTCTCCATTGACTTGTCGTTACCGAATATTTTTGACACGGTGGACTTGCGCTTATCAGATCGAATTGCCTTAAAAACTCGATATCTAATTTCGTTGCATCCGTCTGTATAAATTTAAATGGGTAATGTGGCTGTGGTTCGATATCCACTCCGGTTACATCGAAGCCCACTTGAGAGTAACCCATTGACATTCCGCCCGCCTTGCAACAAAGATCAAGTAATTTTGGTTTGTTCATGATTTATCTCCTTTAACTCAACTTCCAAAGGATTATCGCTCCAATTTAAATCATGAAATAATTCTGGTTCTAACATAACCGAAAATTGATTATCGTTTTTCACTACTATTCCCCAACATCCGTATTCATTAGTCCTTGATGGCTTTTCACTATATAATCCTAATGTTCCGTCATCATCTCTAGCTATCCACATTATTTACCTCCTATAATCCACGTTTCTCTTCATAAAGCCGTTCTCCGTAATTATTAAGAATGCCGGTATCGTCAAATACGCTTTTGGGTAACCAAAAAACATTGTCCAAATTATCTTTTAGTTTATAAGCCTTTTGAGTTTCGGCGAGAACATTAAATTCCAATTCAGCACCAGAACCGCTTAAACCGATATACATATTTACCCACCCCCGTTAATCTCGTTTTATATTTCCTCCCTCTTAAACTTCCTGATATATGCCGCCGTTTCAATCGGAAGATATTTGTCAACCGAAGCAGGTCCAGCATTATAAGCCCAAACCGCTTTCTCTACCGTCCCAAACCGTTCCAGTTGTTCCTCGAAATATGCTGCTCCGAATCGAATATTTGTTTTGATGTCAAATGGGTCTTCCAAACCGTGTTCCCAGCTAACTTGCATCAATCCGTAGCAATTAGCCCAACTTACAGCATATTGATAAAACTTTGACTCAATTTCAATTATTCTCGCTGTTAATTCTGGGTATTTCGTCTTCATAATCGCCTCATATATCTCCTGACTATGGCTACGGTTTCGATACATGATTTTCTTCACCGGTGCTACCACATTCTTGATATAGTCTTGCTGCTTGTTTATTAATTGCCGCTGATTCTCGTTTTCTTGCTGCAATTTAATTACCCGTGGATCGTGGTCGTATTGGTAAGTTAAAAACCACATAAATAATGATGATAATCCAAGCCAAAATAAAACTATTTTTTGATACCGTCTTCTTTCATACCAATAAACCGCCTGATTATATTTCATACATGAATGATGTATTGCATATTTGATATATGGATTCATGGAGTTAGACCTCCTTTTCAAGTTTGATGTTTCATTGCTCTCTCGTATTCACGTTTTACATAATCTTGATGCACTGTTATCTTACACGGCCTCGTTCTAAAATTTTGGCAAGTTGATCTATCACAGGCATAGCAATCTTTTTTTATAACACCGTGGCATGAAAAACATGGACATCCGAAAGCATTGTTACAACCTTCGACATGGATTTTTTCTCTCGGCATTCAAAACCGCTTCCTTTCTTGGCTTGTCCGGCCTTTTTACACTGATAACTTTTGGTTCAATCCTTGGCCCATAGATTGCAATCATCGATCCAAATTTAGGAGCACCTTTTTTATTACCATCAAAACTAATGCGCCCCCGAACTAATCGTATTTCTGCCTTACCGATCACCCATTCATGAAACCACTTGGTCGAGATATCGGCAGGAAGTAAGCAAACCACCGTGCAACCTTTTTGTGATTCCTCATAAGCTTTTTTGACCCACGGTAATGGATTACTGTATGGTGGATTCATAAAGCATTTATTTTCAGCGTGTTTTCCGGTTTTAACATTATATAAATTCCAGCTTCTGTCTAATGCACTGAACTCTTTACTCCAAAACAGGCCGCATTTCGTATTTTCTTGGCTTGCTGCTACATCCAGTTCAAAATTAAATTCCTCATCCAGCCAATCAAATATATATTGTGGAGTTTCCCAAAGATCGTTTGCCAATTCCAATCCCTCCCCCACCGCTTCTTTCTCTTTGTAAATTACGGCTTATTACCTTTTCTTCTCTTAATGCGTACAATATTGATAGCGACAATCTCTTTTTAAGGCTTTCCAAAAGTTCCTTATCTTGCCTTTTTGATTGCAGCTCGTGAAGCAAGCCATCGGCTAAGATAATCGCTTTTTCATACATGATCAATTGCGCCTTTAAATCGTTGTTTTCTTTCGATAAATCACGTATTTGGCACCTAAAGCTCCACCAATCACGCTTTATCTTTTCGATGTTGCTTGGTATTGCCGGTTTGCTTGTTGTTTGCATCGTTTCACCTGCTTAAATATTAATTTTGTTAATTTTCAATATATATGAATATTTATATGAAACCATCCCTGGTAATAGGGCCGTCCGTGTATGAAATTTTAAACTTTCACTCTTGGATAAGAATCCGTAACAAATTGTGATGTCTTCTTATCGAATTTAAACTTCAAATCAAAATCCGATGGCCCATATCGATTCTTTGCAATTGTTCCAGTAATTAATTCTGGCGGATTCTTCGGATCCTGCCAAAGAAATAGAATCGCGCTCGCGACTTGCTCAATATTCCCCGATTCATTCAAATCTGACATAATCGGCTTTGGATTCTTTCTCTTTTCAACTTCGCGGTTTAATTGGCAAATAAGAATAAGTGGAATATTTACCGCCCGGGTAATTTTTTTAATCACCCGCAAGGTCCGGTTAATATCTTGCCGGGTGTTGCCGGATTCCTTTTCCGGCTCAATCAACTGCAAATAATCGATAACTGCGGCTTTGATTCCAAGTTTCTTTTTTAACTTCCTGAGCCTTACCAATATTTGAGAGGCTTTCATTTCTGTGGAATCATCAACGATTATTTTCAATTCGTTGATATCTGCTGCCGCCCGGGTCAATTTATCGATATCGGTCATCTTTAAAAGCCGAACGTTTCTAAATGCCATTGAATCAACTTGGCTTTCCTGTGCTAACATTTTACCTTTAAGTTGATCCCGGGACATCTCCAAGGATCCGAAATAGACTGGACCATAATTTTCTGCAATATGTTTTGCCACATTTAAAGAAAAGGTTGTTTTCCCGGTCCCGGGCCTTGCCGCCAAAATTGTAATGGTGTCAGGATCCAATCCTCCAAGAACATAATCAAGGTCATCGTAGCCGGTTTTTAATCCGATAATTGATTTACCACTCTTCATCTTTTCTTCCAAGTTCTCAACGAATTCTAAGCAGTTATCGCCAATATAATTGATTTTGTCTTGGGTTGAATGTTTATCCAGCATCTCGGAAAGTTCCAGGGATCCTTTTGACATTACCTCGTCGGGTTCTTCACCGTTCGTAAGTTGCTGAATCTGGTCCCGGAAAATATTAATTCCTTGCCTCGCCAAACTTTGCTTTTTTACCATCGTTGCATGTTCAAAAATCTTCCCGGGATCCGGATATGAATTCATTAATTCAACCAAATAAGCCATATTGATCAGCTTACTTTTTGCCCGTTCAATCACTGCAACCGGTGATATTTCCGTGTTTTCAATGACACACTCTTTAAAAACAGTCCATAGCTCCCGGTCGCGTTCGGAGTAAAAATCTTTCGCGATTAAATAATCTTGGACCTCATCAAAGGATCCGTTCCAGGTTAAGACAGTTCCCAATACTACCCGAGAAGGTTCGGGGTCGTTTATATTAATCATGTTTCACCTCTGGCCGCCTTGAGATATTCTTGTAATTCGTTATCCCGGGAATCATCCGACACCGGTTGCGGATCCTTTTTAAGCGATTCCAAATCAATTATGGTCTTAATTCCTTTGCTAAACCAATCACGAAGAATAGTCTCGATGTATTTCATACTCCTAGCGTTATGAGTCACCGCTTCGGTTATGGCTGACACTATAACATCTGCTGACATGTCATTTAACCAATCTCCTAATTTCTCCGCTTCAATTTGAGTAATCGAATGAATATTTTGGTTGAATATTCCAACCACTTTTTTAAAATCGTCATCGTCGGAAGAAGATCTACTTTCTTTTACTTTACTTTCTTTTACTTTACTTGGATTCTTACATGGATTCTGTGTGGAATCCATTTGGATTCCATTTGGATCGTTGGTTAATAATTTTTGCTTACTCCATCTTACTTTGTTGGCATTTCTGGCCCTCTCTGATCTTTCAAAATACGGTTGCAGGTATAAAATCAATTTAGGGCTAAAAAAATTGTGTTCCTCGTCAACGTCAAACAATTGGTAATTACAAACTACAGTTCTAACTTTGGCCTCACTTGTTCCGAATTCGTCGGCCAATAAATCAATTTCATCAAGAGGATATCTCATGTCGGTTTGTTCCCTGAGAGTTTCAAGAAGCATGAAGTATATTCCGTATCCTTCAATTCCTAATTCCTTGATTACTCGCTTGATTTTCCGATCATGCCTCGCGTTACAAAAGTGAGGGAAATAATAAGCGTCCTTGTCCATTCATTCACCCCTTGTTCAGCTCCGAAGTTGCCTTTTTAACAAAGCTTTCCATTACCTCATCCCTGATCCGGGCTACTTCCTTGGGATTATGAATCATTGATGTTAACCAAGATTCAATCACCATTTCCGCCACTCGTTTATAAATTGATTCCATTATCTTTTTACCTCCACCAGTTCAACTTCTATAGGTTCATCTTCCCATTTGAGATTTGACAATAATCCGTCTTGCATTTTTCGCGCACAATCAGAACCAAGGCTAACTCCCCAACAAAATTCAATTCTCTCTGGTTTATTTTGATATGACCATAATGAACCGTCCATATCTCTCGCTACCCACATTATCTTTTTACCTCCAATTTATCCATCTTGCAACACTCTGGGCTGCAATAACCGCCATTGTGATTAGTCATATTGTTGCAAGATTTTCTCAAACATTTTTTCAAGGGCTTTTTGTATTTTGGTTTATAAAACATATCGTAGGAGTAACCGTAAGATTGCAATGCAGCGCCTAAACTCAGAAGCCCTCCAAAGTTGTGTAAATCACTCATTTCTTCTCCCCCTCCTCGATTCGGAAACGGGCTTTTGTATCACATAAATTACAGTTACCGCAATCTATAACTCTTCCATATATTGGACAAATTTTAATTTCCTTTTCCTCATCAACAGGGGCAGAATATGTGAGCAATCTTTTGAATTCAGCATCAAAATAATCCCGATCTGATTTGGTCATAGGACCCCACAACACAAATTCTTGGATTATTTTCCTAAACTCCCCGATTTCCGTTAAAATTTCTGCTATTTCCGCGGTGTCTTGTTTTATGATCTTGTGAGCCTTATCAAGTTGGGATTGCGAATCTTCAATAATTGTTAGTTTGCTTATTCTCTCATTGGGCTCCCATTGATCGTAATCAATACACGCTGCCAAAGATGGCATCTGGCAATAACCATCAAAATAGTTATAACAATTCTCACACCTTTTATCTTCCATACTTCCTCCTTCCATCCAGAGTCAGCCGGGGCTGGCCCTGGAAGTGGTTATTTAAGATTCCTTTGCCTTGTCCAAAAATTGAACATAGTTCGCAACAACTTCAGGGCTCTTGTGTTTTTGACCGTCCTTTTCATAGTTGTTTATCTGTAATCTGCCTTCAACACCAACCAACCGGCCTTTTTTAAGATGCTCGGAAACCAATTCGGCCTGTTTTTGCCAACAAATTATTTTGATAAAATCAGTCTCGCGTTCTCCATTTGCATCCTTTGTCGGTCTGTCAACGGCCAAATCAAAATTCGCAACCGCAACGCCGTTTGGAGTATAGCGAAGTTCAGGGTCGCGGGTTAATCTTCCGATAAGTGCGATGTGATTCATTGCTTTCCTCCGGTTAATTTAGTAATTTTGTATTTCATATAAGTTTTTTCTGGAACCGTGTAACCTTTCGAGGTTATTTCTTTACCAAGTATCAAATAGTCTCCAATGGTTAATTTGTAACGTCCGCCTAACTTTTCTTTAATAGCCTTATCAAGTTCAACATATTCTTTACGTGCTTCATTTAAAGATCCAGCTCGTTCCAACATTTCCAAAAGTTCATCATCGTTTACAAATTCAAGTTCTGCCCGGTTTGCCGGAGGCAAACAAATATGATCGAATGGGCAATGTTCACAAGTTGAAAGATCATCGATACATTCCGGCAAAGTTCCGGATTTTATATGTTCCTCAACCCGTTCGGTTTTTCGAAGAATGGATTCCATATACTCTAAATCTAGCTTTACCGGAATAATCTTCGGTTGGAATCTCGGGATTGACTTTAAATAAAAGAACCCTTCTTCTTCACCTTTTCCATATAGATAAGTCATTAATTGCGCAGGATACTTTTTGATCCATGGTTTCTTGGAGTTAAAGAAATCTTCAATGGTGTTTAACCGTTCCCAATCTAAAATATTAAGCCCCTTAATTTCCCCGGTTCTGACAATTCCGTCTCCAAAGTCAACCCTGACATCCAAGTGCATTGATATTTTAGGCTTTAACTCCATCAATGCCTTATCTGGTTCTGGGCGGTAAACCCGGAATCCGGCATCTTCTAAATCTTTAATAGCTAAATCCTCAACAGCTCGTCCACCTTCAAAAACGAATTCCAATTCTGGGCCGTGAGGCTTTTTATCCATCCAATTTGTGACGGAATAAACCAGATATCTTTCGCATGGATGGCCGATTTCTGAAGCCCTAACACAATATTGAGGCATTATTTTAATGTTTTTGCGCTTGCCTTCGATGATTTTATTTTTGATTGTTTGACTGTCCATCGTGGCCCTTCTTCCATTCTTCATAGGCTTTCTTAACCTTTTCATGGTTTACCGGGATGGCCTTTTCCGAGATATCCTCAAGTTTGGATTTACCCCGTATTTCTTTACCGTCTTGTCCGGTAAAAGAAGTTACTTTTTGTAACGCTGCGGCAAACTTGGCTTTATCGTCACCACACATTTCCATCAGCATGGATTCGATTTCATCCCGAAGCTTTTTACCGTCAGAAGACATTTCCTTTTTCTTAAAGTCAACCCTATTAACAGAATCCTTGTTAATTCCGGCTTCTTCTAAGTCTTCCCACGTCAAGTTCCTCAAGCCAAGTAACCTAGTAACCCCATTAGCAATACAATTGGTAAGTGCCGACTTTTGAACATTACCCTTATTGATTTCTGAAATTGGTTTAGGATAATCTTTACTCCCGGCAAAGAACGGATCGCGGCTGGAACGCACTCCGATAACTTCAATTTCAACATTGCCAAGACTAAAATATCCTTTGTATTCATAGCGGTAATGGCCGTCTTCTTCAACTACATAAAGCGGTTGATCGATGCGCCACGAAATACCAAATAATCTGGCAATTTTCTCGCTTCCCGACGCTTGCGGATATGGTTTCCCACCTTCATCGACCCAATCTTGAGGATTTGTAACCCTTAGCGACATAACCTTAATTTTTTTTACTGCTTCAATCCGCTTCTCTGCGTTTTGTGACGCTTCAATTAAGGCATCATCATAAATTGCTGGTAACTGTTGGTTCACATTTTCGTCCATCTTCATCCTCCTGGTTTTTATCTCCAAACAATATTTTCTCCGTCGGCTCGTCAAACTCATTAAGGTGAGCGGCTAAAATGCTTTGAAATAATGGATTTAGTTTGGGTTTCATGATTCTCTATCCCTCACATATTGCTTAATAAATTTCAGGTCCATTACATCCAGGAATTGAACTTGGTTGCTCTCGGTTACAAGAGAACCGGGATCCACTTGATCAGATATCTCTTTGGCGATTGCATCCCAATTAGCGACGCAAAAAGCTTTGATGGTTAAAAATACTCCTTTGGGATCTATTTCCGACGATGCGCATTTGATGGTTAAATTCATAAGTATCTCCCCCTTGTCCAAGAAACAAACCATCGAATTATACTTGGAGCGTAATTTCTAACTCCACTGCATCCATTACATATTCCCAAATATGGGCTTTCATGCTTGTGTTTACATGAGTAACAATTGATATGCATGTACCTCCCGATCAGCGATTTAAGCCAAACTTTAACTTTTAGGGCTGAAATGTTTATCTTATTAAATAACCAATAAAGAAAACAAAATCGAAATTTGTTATATCCAGAACAGTTTTTACATGGTTCCTCGATAATGTCTTTGCAGTAATCTTTGCAAAGATAACAAACTTGGTTCATTTATTTTCCTCCTCCTTCTTTTTCTTCACAAACATCCCGCATAACACGTCATTCATCAATTCTTGTTCCAGGTCGCTCGGTTCAATCGGATCGTAATCGTCGGTAATATCATTTAAGTGGCGGATGAAGTTAATCATCGAAATCATCTTCTTTTAACCATTCCATTGCATCGCTGTATCCGCCCCAATTATCAACCCCAGCACATTCAAGGGCATTTAATTTCCTTTCGGATTTCAAAAGATCCTCGTATCTCGTTTTATCAATCATTACCTGGCTGTTTTCCATTTCCGCGCCTCCTTCAAATTAATCATCTATGTAATCAGCCTTTCGACTGTTGTTTTCGAATCAGGGCCGGGGCCTTCAGCAGTCGGCGCAGCCCCTCCACTAATCACCTTAACTCTCCGACTTTGTGCGTGGTGTTTCGGATTAAGTTTCCAAAGGCTCACGTATCACTTTGGGACCGCTTCCTAACATTCACCCCTGATTCTAATTGGTTTCCAATCACCAAATTTCTAAGTTAAGACCCTTGAATGAAGGTTTATGTAGGTTGGATTCGAACCAACATGGTCCAGCGACCTCACCAATATTTAAGTATTTATTAAAGCCGATTCGAACGGCCACCGCCAGAACAACTTAACACTTGCCACAATTTACCTTGATTGTGCCACTATATAAACCCTCATTTAAAGGTGCCGGCTTAATCACCGGCTAACCATCAATGATTTAATAACGTCGGCACTTCCCACCTCGAAAACCACACAGCCGAATAATTTTTATGTATAACTCCCGTTGCTCCACATCTGCAATGTTTAAGATACTTGTCCACTTTGTAACGTGTTTTGATGATGCTGTGACAAAATCCACATTCGACCGAGTTACCGGGGATCATGATGGATCCTCCTTTGTTTTATTTATTTAAATTGGCGGTCCCGACTCAAACGGTCATGTTATTAATCGCTTTCGCAGCCGCCACCTTTTAAAGGCAACATGGTAAACCTTCCGCCTAATTTATGCCGGTTTGAATCAACTCCGGAAAACTCTTCGGCTACTTTCGCCACTAGATTGTTTCGGGAAATTATCTCTCATAGCATCCAAATTAGGATGCATATGATAATCGTAAGAAAAAAAGCTGCTGGTAATAAGTAAAGGTTAAATCTCACAATCTCAAATCGGGTCCAGTATAAATGCCATAGGAAACTTTTTAGTTCTTTCATAGGAGCCTCCTATTCTTCGGTTTCGTAGGTTAAGGTGGCCTTAATACATAAATCATTTACTTCGTTTGATTTCAGGAATGGAATGTAACCAAATTCGTTAAACTCAGTTATCCCGATCCATCCATCAATCGTCTTTTTAACCTTCTTTTTAGGCTTTGGTGGGATATTAAAACTGACTTCGGACCAGAAGAGAGTTGGACGAATATCGTCAACCGATCTTCTCCCGTCTAAATAATATTGTGTCTCTCCATCTCGACTTGGTTTTTTATCAAACCATACTGCAAACCAGTTTAATTTTTCACCAAAGTACAAGATTGTTCCCCAACCATTCGTTATGCTCCATACTCGATCCCCAACCTTTGCACTTTCAAACATCCCCAGGCCTCCTTAACAGCTTTTTCATATCTTCTCTAAACTTGGTCTTCCCGACTGTGTGACACCTTTTGACCGGTTTTTCTACAATGCAACGATATTCATTCTCTCTCGCTAGATTACGGTTAACTACCGTTACATAATGTTTTGATAGCGTACCGCCGTAGTTCATACCCCTTCTTGCGGGTGTGTCGTCACGGCAAACGATCCCTTTTTGTTCCGGATGTCTACGTTTCATTTACAAGACACGAGTCTTTCGGATGGTATCCAACGGTTATAATGTTTTCCGATGATCCGAACTTCCATTAAATTACCGAATAATCCGGCGTTTAAAATTCGACTTTCGACTATGGTATATTGACGTTTTCCTTTTTTAAAATGGACGGCTTGTCCATATTCGGGGAAGTAGTTCATTTAGCATCATCCCCCTGGTTAAGCATTTTATCAGCCACCCTCAAAGCATCTTTGATTTCACCACAGTCTTCCAAGTATTCCGGAAGCGTTACACCGCCTCTAAAACAATCTTTTTTGTAAGTTTCCAAGCGGCGTTCCAAATTGGTCCGGAAAGCGGTGTTGTAATTTTGTTTGAAAAGTTCCCATGCCTTCGAATAAGTAACACCGGATGTAAAAGCGTATTTACTGATCATTTTGTTTAATCGTTGGCGGGGAGTACCTTCGATGTTAATTCCGTCAAGGTTATTAACCCGATGCTCGATGGTTTGAGTTTTGTTTTCAATGGCCGCCGTTTTGGTTTCGATCTGGTCCATTTTGATACGGACCTCTTTTAGCGATTGGGCCGACATGATGATTAAATCTTCAATGGATTTCGGCTGTTCTTGAATCGAATAAGTTCCGGTTTGGCGTAATGCCGGAAGAACTTCGTGAGTGATCCACCGTTTAAATGATTTGGCCTCGGGTTTGCGGCTGCATAATACCAAGTTATACAAACCAGTCTCATTTACTGCGTTTACTTCTCCATAGGGCACCCCTATGTTTAACATAGCCCTCTCATCCTCATCTAATTTCATAACTGCCTGAGTAACATTTTTGATATCCAAAGAATCGCAAATATCAGCAGCCACAAAATAAGGTTGTCCATCCTTGATAACTGTCCTAAACTGCTTTCCTTGATACTCAAAAACTTTCATTAACTCGTTCATTTATTACCTCCTAATCAAATTTTTGAATTTGCCGAAAATATAAATATTAAATATAAGGAGCGATATCTTTGGAAAATAAGAAAACCGATTGCCCGTTTAAAGTAAATCGAGGCAATGATTGCAATCGAAATTGTGAATTATATATCGATGGTCATTGCTCGTTTAGATTAATCGCCGAAAAAATAATCAATCTTGCGCCCGCTCAGAAGTAAGCTTATAGTTTAGCAATTCAATCTGAACGCTTCTAAGGATTTCCTTTGCCTCAAAAAAGGTTACTTTGCTATTAATAATTATTTTTACAACCTCATTGGTGATCTGATCTAATTCATTTTCTTTCATTTGAAGCATCCTTTCCGGGCCTCGTGGCCCTTTTTCTTTTGTTCTCTCATCACATTCTTAATTGCCGTGTTAGCTGTCGGATCGGAGTGAGTGTAGTTAGTCATATCAATGATACCTTTCATAAATCTTGTGGCTTACCGAACATTCAAGATCGAATTTGTCCACTGCTGTCATTAACTCCACGGTATCTTCCAAAATAGATTGTCTTTTAACCAACATATCCGGTGACATATCACCTTTTTTAATCATCTTTGATGAACCACTCATATTCGAAATCGCTTTGTTTGAAATGGTGTTAGCTTTGATAAAATCCACTCGAACCGGTTTCTTTAGCCCTTCGCGCAATTTACCCATAGCTTCCCTTTGATGTTCTTTGTCTAACATGCGGAAGATTTGGAAACCTTCAAGGCCGGAAGCTTGGCGTAAGTCTTTGAGCAATGTGTAAACCCAATCTTGGAACTGTTCGGCTTCGGGTTTGCGGCTTTTGAAAATCAATCGATAAACATTTTGTTCATTGATGATATTTACTAAGATTTCTTGTTTGGCGGTTTCACCATTACGTTTAGTTCCGGTTTCTACCCCTATGTAACTAGTAGTAACCCCGGCCTCAGGTAAATCAGAAACGGCTTTTCTTGCATTTTTAATCGATAATGCCTTGCAAATATCTACCGCCACTGCCCACCATTCGTTTTCATGCCACACAAACCGGATCGGGTGATTTTGCCAGAGTTCGGTTTTAATGAGATTGTTCATTGAAGACCTCCTAAACTTTTGGTAATAATTGCCGAATATTTATATACTAGAAATCTCAAAAAGGGTGATTCCATGACTGTTATATCTAAAAAGAAACTCGATAAATCGATGAAATTAATTTGTGAATTTCACAATAAAAAACAACCAAATTGCTCCATAAATTACAAATATTTAGTTTTTCATAAAGTTGCTGACGAACAGGAATGCAAACATATTGTTGAAGTCTTAAAATCTATGGGTTACATAAAACACGGTACACACGACGAATATATTTTTCTTACTGATACCGGGCTCTGTTATTTTGAAACAAAACGTGAAACGAGAAATGAAAAACTTTTAAAAATTGTTCCCATAGCAATCTCCGTTATTGCTCTCCTTAAATCTTTTCAAAACGAAATCATTTCAATATGGCGACTAATAATGCGAGTATTGAAATAATCCAGGGGAACCAATCTAAAAAACCTATTTTAAGTTGGGTCATTGATTGGCCTCCTTTGATTCTGTTTCAAAAAATCCCTGACCGGCTCGATATAAAGCCATTTCAACTAGCACCTTAGTGGCCGCTTTGATTTCCTCTTCCGTTACAACGCGTTCGTCTTTGATGGGAATAATTTTTCCGTTAACCCGTTTCGCGTGAGATGTAAGGATCATTACAATTCTCCTTTGTGCTTATTAAACACCAGCTAAAGCAAAAAAAATTCTTTTAAATCGTCAACCGATCCAATTTTCAATTTGAGAGTCTTTGAAATTGCAACAATTTCATAAGCGTCAGCTACGTCTTTACCTTTGATTATTTTATAAACCCTGAACCTGCTTAGATTTGAGTCTTTTGCCAGCGTTGAACAGTTATATCTTTCTTTTTTCATTATTTCTTCAAGTCTTGGCATAATTTTTTTCACCCCTGCATAAAATATTGTCTACATTTTTTATTATATGTGCTTATCAAACACAAGTCAATAATTTTGTAACAATTTTGATGTTGAAATTCAGCACAAAATGTGCTAAATTTAAACAAATAGATAATTTTCAAGGGGTGGAATCGGATGTCATTTGCCAAAATTATAAAGGAACTAAGGGAACAAAAAGGATATAGCCAAGAAGAATTAGCTAAATTGTTAGATACCAAGCGTTCCAATATCGCTAATTGGGAAACAAGAGGCGAACCAGATTATGCGACATTAATTAAATTAGCCTCATTTTTTAATGTAACAGTCGACTATTTATTAGGAATGACATACGGAACACAAGAACACACTAAAATGGAGGCCACTTTAAAAGACGGAACCAGCGTTAAAGATTTTATGAAATTAATGGCTTTATTAAATAAAGAAGATCAACAATTAATGATCAAATATGTAATTGGTAAAGTGGCCGAAACTGAATTAGAAGAAAGTATAAAGAACAAAAATGAATGAAATCAACTGCTTGAATGTATTATCAAATGATGAGTTCAATGCGTTAGGTGTAGCTTATTATCGTTTTTCATCTGACAACCAACACGAAGAATCAATCGAGCAGCAGCAACAAGCAGTTAGGGAGTATGCCAGAAAAAATAAAATTAAAATAATTAAAGAATATATCGACCGGGATGAAACGGCAACAAAAGCAGATAGGCCAGAATTTCAAAAAATGGCTTATGACATTTTGAACGATGTAATTCGGGTCGATTTCGTGTTAGTATGGAATACTAATCGGTTTGCCCGTAATCGCCGAGATGCAATAGTATATAAGTACGATTTCGCAGAAAAAGGAACTGAAGTAGTAAGTATTACTCAATATATAGGTAATGTGCCGGGAAAGAAAATTTATGAAGCAATCAATGAAGCTTTGGATGAAGAATATAGTGAAAATTTAAGCCGCGAAACAAAAGCAAAGATGAAAATTTATGCCCAAAAAGGAAGACATCTAGGAGGTGTTCCTCCATTGGGGTTGGATATAATAGAAATAGACGGAGTAAAAAAATATCAGATCAACGAGAAAGAGCAAGAAGCAGTAAACGTTATTATAGATGGACTTGATGCTGATTTGGGATATTCCGAGATTCAAAGAGAGCTAAATAAAAAAGGATATTTAACAAAAAGAGGGAAACCATTTGGTAAAAATTCAATCTATGAAATAGCCCGAAATCCCAAAATAGCCGGAACATATTCGTGGGGGAAAACAACGGGAGGCAAGAAAATGAAGGGAAGAAATAACCACAAATATAACTCTCCTGAAAATGTTATAGAATTGCCAGGAGCGATTCCTCAGGTGGTTCGTGATTATGATAAATGGACAAGGGTTCAACAAAAATTAGATAAACGCAGATTAGTTTCACCGAGAAGAAAAGGAGAAGTTGATTATATATTAACTGGGAAAATAGTTTGCAGTGTTTGTGGCGCTTCTTATGTCGGCAATAGCCGCAAAAAGAAAGATACCTTACATTATCTTTATTGTTGTAATAATCGAAAACGGACCAAACAATGTACAAATATAGAAATCAGAAAGGAACCCCTCGAATGGTATGTGTTATCAGAATTGGAGAATAAACTTTGTCCAGCTAATATTGATGCCGCGATTATACAATATGAGCAAGAATATCAAGAAAAAATAATTGATTCCAACAAGGAAAGAGAAAACATCAATCAACAACTATGTAATATTAATCAGAAAATCGATCGACTCTATGAAGCGATCGAAAGAGGATTAAGCAATCCCGAAACATTTGAACGTATCAATAAAATGGTTGAAGATAGAGGTAAATATAACGAAAAATTAAAGGAAATTGATACCCTGCGGAAGTCGTTTTCAAAAGATCAAATCAAAAAGTTTCTTGAAGAAACAAAGAAAGCCATATCTTCTATAAAAGATCCGGCTTACTCACGTTGGTTAATTTCAAAATATGTTAAGCGGGTTATATTAACACCGGAAGATATCAAAATCGAATACATCTTTGGCGCGGATAACGATGGTGGACCTGAGGGGAATCGAACCCCTGACCTCTGCGATGCGAACGCAGCGCTCTCCCATCTGAGCCACAGGCCCAATAGTTGGTGCAATACATATTATACTTCATTACCCTTGGAAAATGCAAGCAGACCCAAAATGTTCATCCCATTTTTTACAGCGGTGCAATTCCCTGAGCGTCTTCGGCTCCCCATCATTTTGACACTGCTCACGATCTTTCACAAATTTTGGACAAGCGCCGCAAATTTTTAAAACCTCATCGTGTGTCAATTTATAGACCATAATACCCACCTCACAACGTTTTATTCATGATAGTGGCGGTCTTGATGTTTGACTCTATTATAGCATGAAGTACTTAAAATGCCAAGTGCCTGTATTTTATTGAAAAATCCTTATTTATCCTGCTCCCGCCGGCCTTTTCTCTTTTCGCAAGATCAATATATTCTGATGGGTGATGTTCGGTACAAAACAGGTTTTAATTGCATAGGGTTTTAAAGGACGTTGCGTCGCTTTGTTCCACCAGATTCTGATTCCTTTCCATGTAAAACCGACTTCTCGAAGGGTTTCGGCAACTTTTACCCCAAGAGGCAAATATTCTCCATGGTTATATCGATCACCAATCATGATGACTAAATATCGATTGGAACCCAGAATACGGTGGGCTTCTTCCCCGAATCTTTTCATTTTGTGAAGATAATCCGCATAATTGTCACAATTCCCAAAATCAGCTTCTTCTTCCGACTTCATATTAAAATGAGTCTCTTTTTTAAAACCGATGTTTCGACCTTGACATCCATACGGAGGATCGGTGATAATCGCCGAAAAACTTCCCTCCGGAATGGATTGCATAACTTGTAAGCAGTCCCCCAATACCATTTGATTCAAGTTGTCTTTGTGAATTTCATGATCGCTAAAGCCCCCCATGTTGAGAATTTTCTGATACAAGTCAACCCATGCCGGATTGATCTCAATACCAAACGCTTTCCGCCCAACCATCATCGCGCCTAATAACGTACCTCCGACTCCGGCGAATGGATCAAGGACCGATTCACCTTGTTTGGTGAAAAACTCAATGATTTCAGCCATTAAAGCTGGTGGTTTCATTGCGCCGTGCATTTTCCGTAATGGATGAGTTCCATCAACGGGAAAATTGGTTTCATAAATGGTATTGGTCCAATAGAGCCATTGGGATCCGGTTAAGTTATTCAACTGATTATCCAAACCTTACGCTCCAAAAATTATTTTTTTATAGTTTGGCCAATTATAAACAAAAACTTCCTTCAAGAATAATTGAAGGAAGCCTCTATAGAAAATATTTTTATCACACACCAAATCCTTTATTATTGGAAAGAAAATTTCGATACTCCCCTTTTCAAAACTTTGGGAAGCAACGCAAAAGATGAATTAAAAGCGAATATTAAATCCGGTAACTATTGACCGTTTCGCCTCATCCCAGCCAAGGCTCAGATTCAAACAGTCCGTTCCGTAATGAATCTGATAAATCTGATGAATCCATAGGGACTCCGTAGAATTATATGTTCCACTAAAGCCCAATGAATAGGTTTGGTTAAGAGGAATTTCTCCATTATAGAGCCAATTCGAGCCGATTTTGAATTCGTCCAGATAATCGCCCCAATCATCTCCACCTTCCATCGTATATAAGCGCAGTAAACTCAAAGTAAAATATGGATGGGGATTATAATCCAGACGGTATCCGCCATAAGTGCCCCCATACTCTGTTCCGTCCTCATCTTTGGAAACTTTACGGCTTAACATCCCAACTTGCCAGCGGCCCAAGGGGCTCTCCCAGTATTTGCGGGTAAATGAAAACCCCAACTCTGTGGCATCATTGGACGAAAAACTTTTCGACCCATCAAGGGTTGCAACAAACAACGGCCTGTCATAGGTTATTTTGTCCCCAAAGCCATACCCTTCAGAATCGGTATTGAAATAGATTCCGGTATAATTAGAGATATCATTTTTCTTCGCATTCAGTCCTAATTGTAAAGTTGAATAATCCTTCGAACGATAGATGGTGGCAATTCGCCAATCCATATTTTTATTTATCGGGGCAGAGTAGCGATATCCGAACTTTAAGCCGTCATCGTGATTATAATCAAGTTGAATATCGGGAAACCAAATATCCGTCATGTCGAAAATTTTGGATGGCAGATAAAAAACCGGCACTCCTTTTAGCTGAAGAATAATGCTTTTTAATTCCAGATAACGACCGTCATAAACTCCCTCTTTGGCTACAAATTGATATTCCGGATGGTCCATCTCACAGCGGGTCATCTTGAGATTCTTGAAATAATATAAAGTACCGTTTAAAATCATACTGTCCGCATGAACCAAGGCATCCCGGTTTTTAGTATGCAAAACCATGGAGACTGCTTCCGAAGACCCTGTCCCGTTTTTCAAATCATAGTTTAAGGTTTCAGTTTCAAAGGTCCCGTTGCTATTGGTTACTTTCACTTCACCAACCGCTTTAGCGAATTCTTGTTTATTGTTATAATTCAATTGCCTGGCTGTCAAGGTGATTGCATCCGGAGATTTCATATGCACCCCGCCGGTAGCCTGCGCCTCTCCGGTATTAAGATCGTAGACTAGTCTTTCAGACTGCATAACAATTCCGGTTTGTGATGTTAATTTAACGTTCCCGTTAGCTTCTACCAAACCTGACTTATAATTATATTGAATTCGATCCGCTTCGATAACCCCGAAATCATAAGTGACTTTTACATTTTTCTCAGCAGTCGTAGTATCCGACGATAAATCAGTTTTCACAAAACCTTCGGCAACAATATTTGCTTCTGTTGCTGCAGCATAAACCGGAGAGAGGTTTCCGATAATCGGGCTCAAAGCTATCCATAGTAATCCAAAAATTGCCACTCGTTTATTAATTGATATTCTCCTCCGTATTATTGAATTGTGTAAATTCTTAACGGTTCCTTCACCTGCAAATAAAATTCCGTACCTTGGGGTATGTTTTTTTCTTTCCCCTTGACTGCAAATCCAAGCAAAATTCCACCCGGGCCAAAAGCCATCATACCGGCCGCGCTGGCGCCAACTGATAACCGGCGGGAATAATCCATACTTCGGGCTTTCACACCATAAATCATAGAAACCGGAGTCCCATCCAAGGCTTTTATCTCGGCAAAATCCAACATCAAATTGGCGTCACGGCCCCAATTCTCAGGACGGTTGACTGCTTGAAGGGTTCCTTCTCCATTCAGACCTTTTGGAAAAACCAAAAAATCATCTACCAAAACAGATTCAACCACTTCAAATTGAAACCGGGTTCCCGGTTTACTTTGTGCAGAATCCAAGGGATTAACCATCCGGACTTTCACTAAAGTGCCTTCGGTAACCGTTACCCATTTACCCTTGATGACGCCGTCAGGAAATACCTGATTGATTAATTTTTCCAATCGCTTGGTTACCGGTCCCGTATAAGCCATATTAAATAACGATTTCTCTACCGATTCCAAACGGGTTTGTATGGGTCCGGCATAACTTCTTTTGAAAAGGACCCACTCCAAAGCTTGAATTTTATAGAGTAAAGAAACATCATGAGGCTGATTCTCATATATTAAGGTATCCAAACGGCTTAAACGCTCGACAATCGAATCAGCAAAACTTCTTCCCGTAGTAATTTGTTCCAAATTGCCGAGTCTATCCAGCAAACCGCTATCCTCATCCGATCTACCAATCATATTGACTTCCAAGTCCGATAACCACTGTAAAGGATTTCTGGTAGCGGTTCTCTCAGCGGCCACGTTAGTTCCGGACATCAAGAGCAGTAAAAACAACATAACCAACAGGCCTGAGTACTTGAGTCTTACCATGGCTTCCTCCTAAAAATGCAATGCTAAGGATCCTGAAACAATTGGTTTATCAAAATCAACCAGGCGATAGGCCAGCCAAAGAGTAACCCAATCATTATAATTGATTCCAAAAGATGTGGTTGTGAGCCATCCTTCCTGCAAGTTAGAATTGTCAAAAGACTGATAAGCCAAAAAAGTCCAATAATCATTCAAATGATAATTAATTCCGGCGTTGGCCTTGGGACTCGATATTCCTAGAATGTTATCCATATTCCAATCTCCTCCCGGATCCATAAAATCAAGGCCCCATAAGTTTTTGGGGTAGGGGATAACCGTCGGATATTCAATGTTGAATTGCATGGTTTTTAAATGAGTACCTACAATTACGTCTAAATCAATCGGAACCAATAAATTGATATTACTCCCGCTCCCCTCCAGCGGATTGGCTATTGGAAGATTAAGTCTGGCGCCGGATAAATTATTGTTATCAATAAAATTTGTGGTATATACCAAAAAATCTCCTACTTTTATGCCTTGGTTGAGATTACCCACAAAAGCTTTTGTCTTAAGATCCGTCTCCTGGGGCAAATAACCATTTAACGGCAAAATACCATTGACAGACCATAAACTGTCGACCCACTGAATTTGATTAACTTCATCCAATAACGGCAAAACCTCGTTGTTTATATATAAATTTTGGTTGTTACCATTAGCTGAAGAGTCCGCTTTCCATTCAATAGGAAATAAAAAATATCCATGAATGGATTGTATATTATTCAACGGCAAATAACCTTTTACAACTAGCAATGGCTTTTTACTCCCCGGTTGATAAAATACATTAAAACTGGATTCGTCACCACTTAAAAGAAAAGCATAATTTGACCGGACATATTCTAGCGGAATAAATATAAATATTTTTCTTTGTTGCTTGTTAAAATATTGTCCGAAATAATAATTAGGTTGCTGGATGCCAACCTTATTTTTAGAAATAATATTATCAAGGTCCTGATATTCACCGGTCTCAAGCCTGATTTTAGACAGATTGGGATGAACTTGGTCAATATCGGTTATTTGAACTCCCAAATCGGTTAATTCCATTTGAAACTCGGCTATTAATTTTTGCAGAATTTCAACTTCGCTATCAGGCATATTTTGGGCAGTCGTTTGACTGGTGATAAAACCTTTTATGTAATAAGCAATTTCAAAACGGGAGAGTTGATTTCCGGAATTAACCCAATCCGCCGGATAATCAGCGATGAAGCCTTTTTGCTTCAAAAAGCCCATGGCTTGATAAATCCATGGTTCCAGGGAAGTTTTACGTAGAGGACCCTCCCCATAACAGATCCCCGTTAGCATCATCGTAAGGATAAGCATCCATATGCTTTTTTTGTAGTCGCCAATCATACGATCACTTCCTAAAAGCCCATATCATTGAATTGACTCGTCAAAGCCTTCTTGGTTTCCATTGGTGGAACTATCATTAAAGGTCAATCTTCTTTGACCAATGTTGGTGCATTTTTAAGGAAACGTTCAGCTAAAATGACCGCCACATAATCATCAAAAGGTTCTCGAGGCATCCTCAGCCCGATAGGAATAAAACGGGCGAAGCCTTTGGTGTTTTCCCTTAAATAACGGTAACGTCCTTCTAAAGTTGATTTATCTTCATTTACCGTAATAATCGGTTTATTAAAGGAAACCAGACATTGCCGGATATAACTGCTATTGGTACGATCTCCGACAATAATTTTTTTCAACCCAAACTCTTCATCTAAAGCCGCGACTTTTTCTTTCAACCGTTCCACCGGAATGACCTCTTTGATTAAAACCTGTGCTTTTTCATTCACAACGGCTAAACCACATTTTTGGCGTCCCGGATCAATAGCCAATAAATGGATGGATATATAAAACCCTCCTCTTAAACCACAAGTACTATTCACTCAGAGGTTTCATTGGATTTTCCCATTCTTTATAGTGACTTTACAATAAATTTCACCTTAAAATCATCAACCCGGTAGGTGTCATTGGCAGCCACCAAGCATACCTCATATTGACCCGGTTTTTTCTCTCGGATCAAACTAATCGTTCTGGCAATTTCCGACATTGAAATGATGTCCCGTAAATTTTGGCCTTCCGTAATAATACCGTTGTCAATCGCTTTGTTATTGGCAATAATCAACATGCTTAGCAAACGATCACGCAGCTCGGTCTCTGAGGCCGTATTTTGAACCACTAACGAAGTAATCACTTGATCGGTCCTATAAATCATTTGATTGGGATAACATTCCAATGATACGGTCAGAGGCTCTCCGGCCACTGAATTTTTATCTACAACCACTCGCAGCACGGCTTTATCTTTTATCTGGCCAAGCTCCGTGCAAACTTGAGCTACTTTTTGAGGAGCAACCCGTACCGCGTAATCATTTTTTCCGGGGATTTTCGCGCCCCGTTTCAAAGCGATTTTATTAATCTTTTTCAAGAACGGTTCAACCAACGTAGAAAATATTTGATTGGTAGGGACGCCCGGCTCGACAATTTCGGCATCCACAATCTCCCCTACATAAAAAATCATCGGTTTATCCACAATATTCTTATTACGATCCTGTAAGCTTTGCAGCCAACCTTCCAAATTTTGAATCTGCTGGCTGAGCCGAGTCTCCTGCACAGTCAAATTTGTTATCTGATCTTTTAGATCATCATTGATATTCGTTAGATTGACAAGTCGGTCCCGGGCTAAGTTTAAATTTCCTTGAGTACTTGCCAGATTGCTTGATACCTTGGCGTATTGAGAACGGGTTTCTTGCAGCTGCTTTTCCACCTTAAGCTGTTGGGAAACTGCATTAAGCAAATTACGGTGAAGTTGATTATATTCTTTTTCTTTATTACTGATTTCAACCGTTAATTGTCCGACTTTTGACGTAGTGGTTTTTAATTCATGCTCAATGCTTTGTAGCCGAAAAATCGCGGTGCGGGCGTACTCTGACAGGACAGTCAAAATGAGTAAAGTTAGTCCGGCAATGAAAAAACCTGTACAAACCGTAATAATCATTGAAGTATATTTAGGCCGAAGGCCAAAAAGGCTAAGACGTCTTTTGCCCACCTTCATGCCGACCCGATCTCCTAAAAGGGCAATTAGGCCACCGAAAATAACCATTGATACAATGATAATAATTCCATACATTTCAGTGCCTCACCCCGTCTTAACTTTTCACTTTACAAAACACATAAACTCCGTATCCTGTTAAAGCAATATTGGGTAGCCACGCCCCTATGAATACAGGTATTGCACCTGTCCTAGCAAAATAATCTCCAATACCCATCAGCACATACCAAATTAAAATATAAATAATACAAAGTCCAAATCCCGCAGCCTTGCTACGCCGTTGCGGCCTAAGCGCCAAAGGGGTCCCCAAAATGGCAAATACCAGACTTGCAAATGGAATCGCCAGCTTATTATTGAGTTCCACCAATAGACGGTTACGTTCAATACCTGTGGTAAATTTATCGATGTAACGCTTTAATTCGGAAATACTTTGGGCTTCCGGATCAACATTGGTTTGTTCAATATCTTTTGGAGTGATGTTGAGTTCGTAACGAACCTTCCCTTTATCTACCGTTATCGGAAATAAGCTGTCTGTTGTATATTGATAAATTTGGGCTTTAGTGAAATACCAACCGCTACCATTCCAATTCATAATCTTAGCTGAAATGGTACGGCGTAAGCTACCTTCTTTCATTTCCTGTATCAGCACGTTGTGCAATTCTTTGTTTTTCGGCTCATAAGAATCAGCATAAATCAGCTTTCGAACGTCATCATCCTGAAAAGCTTTATAAAATTGATAAATTTTCCCCGAGGCTTCCTTCGTCATCGCCCTGGTTTTTAATTGTTCATAAGCTTGGAGCGAAGCCGGAACGACATATTCATTAAGCATCACTCCAAAAATACTAATCAATAAACCGATTACTACGATTGGAACCGCTATCCGCCTATAGCTTAAACCTCCTGCCCGCATTGCGATAGTCTCACTATGAGCAGTTAACGTACCAAGGCCCAATAAAATTCCTAATAAAACAGAGATTGATGCTCCAATCGTTAAATTTTGAGGGATTGTTAAAGCCAACAGTTCCAAGGTAAAGCCGAGCGAAAGATGCAGTTTCTCCGCCGCTCGCATCAAATTGAGCATTTGTACGCCCAACAATACGCAGGTAAAAGTAACCATACCTCCTAGAAGCGGCGCCAAAATCGCCTTAATAATATATCGAGTTAATATTTTCATTCAAAATGGGCCCCCTGTTACATACTGAAGTGTTCACCAAGGTAAAACCGTTTGGCATTTTCATCATTGGCAATATCGGCAGAACTTCCGGAAACCAGTATTTCGCCGGCATGCATAATATACGCCCTGTCAGTAATGGCTAACGTTTCGCGAACACTGTGGTCGGTGATTAATATACCCATCCCTTTGGCCCGCAAGTCATTGATAATACCCTGGATATCTGCGATAGCAATAGGATCAATCCCGGTGAAAGGTTCATCCAGTAAAATAAATTTGGGATCCATCGCCAGAGCCCTGGCGATCTCTACCCGGCGCCGTTCTCCCCCGGACAACATATAGCCGTAACTTTTCCGAAGATGACCGATGTGGAATTCATCCATCAATTGTTCACAGCGGCTTTTTCGGTAAGAGAGCGGTAAATCCGTTAATTCTAAAATGGCCATAATATTATCCCTTACCGTTAATTTCCTAAATACCGACGCTTCTTGAGCCAAATAACTCACGCCGTATTTGGAACGTATATGCATGGCCATTGCGGTTACATCATGGTCATAGATATGAATTGATCCCGCATCACAGCGTTCCAAGCCAACAATCATATAAAAAGTAGTGGTCTTCCCCGCTCCATTGGGTCCGAGTAATCCAACCACTTCACCGGGATTGACTACCAGATCTACACCATTCACAACTCTACGGCGCTGATATTCCTTAATCAAGCCTTGTACTCTAATTGACATGCTAAGCCCCCATTACTTAGTTTCATTGATAATCCTGGTCTTAACCATACCACTAGCCAAAACTTGATGTGTATCAAAGGAGTACGTTATTTCCGGCGCCGTCATCTCATTCTGATCGCGAATCAAAATCGCATCTCCACTAATAACTCCTTTATTTGCGGGCCGATCAAGGATTAACTTATTGCCACGGATCGTATTGGTAGGATTAACGGCCTCCACCGGTCCATAAACAGTGAATAAACCTTTTTTTATCTCGCCTTCAGCTCGGCTTCCTTTAATTACCCAGTCAAGATAGCGGATAACCACTTGGCCGGATAACTTTACAAATTGGGCCGTGCGGTCCCATTCTAAATTATTGCAAGTAGCCGAAGTGGTCCCGTCATAGAGAAAAAAAACATTTTTGCTAGCCACCAAGTGGTCACGATCAATATCGACTACCATTTCGACTGATTTTAAGATTCTTGATACCGGTGGTTTTTTATGGGCTTTATCATTTTTATCATGGGATTCATTGTTTGTGCTATCTAAATCTTTCCAATTGGCTTCTATCAACTGCGATACTGTACCATGATATTTCATCACATTTTTGGCTAAATCAAACTCCCCGCCATGGGGAGCCTTGATTTCCAACTGCCCGGCTGCTGCGCTTAGGCCATAGGATAAAAACATAAAAACAATAAACAGAGTAGCCCGAATTTTTCGTTTCATTCATTTGTCCTCTGATAAGACACTTTAGTCTGTCCGTTAAAGACTGCATGGTCAATTCCCAGATTGGCCACAACTTCTTCGGTTGTGACGATGGCTTGGGATGTTTCCAATATCGCATTTTTTTGAGCGGTGACTTTATTGCCCAAAGTGTCCCAAATTACCCGCTCGGCAGTGAGCTTTTTACTTCCATCCATTGCTTTCAATATTACATTCCCGATAATTTCCAATTTGCGCGTTTTTAAATAAACAACACCCTGATTTCCGGATATTTGATAAGAAGGAACCTTATTGACAAAATAAACCCCTTCAACCTGTTCTAAATTATTGATATCCCCAGTGGTAGTTTTAATTCTATGAATATTCAATTCCCAATAGGCATTTTGTGTTGAACCGGGAATGGTCATTGTCACGCCTTCAGCCTCATCAAATCCCACAGCATCGCCATTACTCAGAGAATCTTGAGCCGTCTTGGGATCCATCCAAAATTTCGGAATCAAAAAACAGGCTGCAAGGATTAAACATAGAGATACTATCAAAACCACTAGTTTGAAGTGTTTCTTCAACATTCAGTCTTTCTCTTTTCCGAATAAATTTCCACCCTTATATAAACGTTAAATATCCTTCTAAGTTTCGCTGCCAACTAAGGAATTCCTGCCGCAGAAGATGAATCGGCAGGTGTAAAATTAACCCTGCGGATTATTCTTTTACCATTATTTCAATAAAGTCTCCCTTGCCGATTAAAATGTACAGGATATAATTTTAATTTGATGTTCTGCCGCCAGGGATAAAACAGCCTCTCTTTCCAAAAAAAAGGTCTTTCCCATTTCAATGGCCAGGATTTTGGACTGAGCCCTAATCATGGACTCGATGGTGCTTTTACCGATCGTCGGAACATCAAACCGTAGATCTTGCCTCGGTTTACTCACCTTGACCACAACCGAACCCGGCCCTCCTAAAGTACCCCCTCTTACAATAGCCTGATCCGTACCTTCAATGGCTTCAACTGCTAAGACCACTCCGCTTTTTACAACAACGCTCTGGCCAATATCCAGATCGCCCATTGCCTTTGCCATTTTAAACCCCAGTTTAATATCGGGCATTTCACTTTCAACGACCGTTCCTACGATAGAACCCGGTTCAGCCAATAAATGTTGTAAATATTCGGTTTGTTTCAAAACAATCATCTCATTTTTCTCAAACTCGCGGACTATGGCAAGCAAAATGGCATCATCATTTTTTTGTGGCAAACTCGCTAATAATTTCTGACTCAATTCATCAAGGCCATCGCGGAAAATAGCTTCTTTGCCGACCTTGCCGGCGAAAACCAGTTCCCTTATGCTTCCGCGTTTAAAGGCTTCAATAACAGCCCCCAATTTACCCAGCCCGTATTCTTGGTAAATGTCTGCCATCTCCTTTATTTCCGGCCGGCATTCTCCTTTAATACCAATTACAATAGCTTCTTTACCACTAGCCTTGATCGCAGATAAAACTTCAACCGGAAGAACTCCCCTGCCTGCGACTAATCCAACTTTTGATTCGGACTGCAAAACAAACGCCTCCTTTGTAATCTGTAATGAACTAAAAGGGCTGTCTTAAGAACTTGTTATCGGAAAAAGATATAACCAATCTATATCTTTCCGAATATCAAGCGCTTTCAGACAGCCTCTTAAAAATTCCGTGTAAAAACAAAATGAATTTAACGTTGAATACCACGTTCGGCATTCCGTAAAAAGCGAATGAAATGGTCAATCTCAGGAGTTCCACCCAGTTCTTGATCCATTTGTTCGATTGCTTGGTTGATTGGTAAATTGGAGCGATACAGAATACGATAAGCTTTCTTAATCTCTTCACGAACCTCGGCATCAATACCGTTTCTTCTTAACCCAACCACATTGATACCGCATGCCTTGGCTGGATTCCCATCAACCAGTACAAACGGAGGAATATCCTTAACTACTTTGGTCAGGAAACCGACCATCACCATTTTTCCTACTTTACAAAATTGATGAACTCCGCTTAAAGGGCTGATAATCGCGCGATCTTCTATCGTAACATGTCCGGCGAAGCCTGCCCAACTTCCAAGAATAATATTATTACCCACCTGACAATCATGAGCTACGTGAGAACATGCCTCAAATAAATTATTGTTGCCTATCCTGGTTTCACCGCCGCCACCCTCGGTGCCCCGGCTAATCGTAACATTTTCTCTGAAAAAATTATTGTCTCCGATAAAGAGAAAACTTTTTTCCCCTTTAAATTTCAAATCTTGGGGTTCACAACCGATGGTCGCGCCATGATAAAAGTGGTTTCCAGTACCAATGGTCGTCCAACCTTCAATTGAAACTTGCGGACCGATTATGCAATTATCCCCAATTTCGACGTTCTCGCCTATCACTGCATAAGGACCAATCTCAACATTATTACCGATTTTAGCATTGGGATGGACGATAGCTGTCTCATGAATATTTCTTATATTGATTACCTTGGATTCCACTAGTTTCATGTTTTTGACCTCCTGTCTAAATAAGCAAGATTAATTTTGTAAGTGAATTTTTTGTAAGTAATTTTAATATCGGTTACTTTCCAATAAAAATGGACAGACATATGTGACTAAATTGGGCCAAAAAATGAAACTATTACAGAAAAGCTTCCTATTTCTCATCCAATTGCCTAATATCACAAAAAATTATTCACCCAGGATAAACATTAATTCTGCTTCGGCTGCGACCTGATTATCAACTCTCGATACCGCTTTAACTTTACCTACGCTACCTTTTACCCGAATAACCTCAACCTCGATAATAAGCTGATCTCCAGGCACCACGGTTTTGCGAAAACGGGCATTATCAATTCCGGTAAAATACGGAATTTTCCCTTTGTGTTCTTCTTGAGAAAGCATCATAATACCGGCGGCTTGAGCCATGGACTCTATAACCAAAACACCCGGCATTACAGGTTTAGCAGGAAAGTGGCCGTTAAAAAATTCTTCATTGGCGGTGACATTTTTTAAAGCAACGATTTTTTGGTTTGGAATTAGCTCCAAAACTCGATCCACTAACAAAAAAGGGTACCTGTGGGGAAGTAAAGCTTTGATTTCATTGATTTCAATCATTATAAGCCTCCTTGAGCTTTAGCATACTGTCCAGTGGTTCTATTTTGCTGGCAATTGTTCTCGCCAATTCAATATCAAGGGCGTGACCCGATCTTACCGCCACAATATGCCCAACCAATGGACCCAGTAAATATAGATCACCGATTAAGTCGAGTATTTTATGACGAACGATTTCTTCAGGGTAACGTAATTCGTTTCGATAACCATCATCATCAACCACAATCACAGAGTCGTAGGCGTCACTTAACGCCAAACCCTGGCTACGCAAATAATTGATTTCGTTCATAAAGGCGATCGTCCGTGCCGGAGCGATTTCCGAAACGAAGGTGTCTTCCCTCAGGGAATAGTGATAATACTGAGTTCCAGTGACCTTATGGTCTGAAGTAAAAGTGAAACTGATTTGAAAGTCTTCTGCAGGTAAGGCTATCAAAGTTGATTTAAGAGGTTCGCCATCTTTGCAGACTGTTCCTTCCACCCAGAATGGTTCCCGGATATAAGTGTATTGCCTGGGCTCATCCTGCGCTATTATTCCCGCTTTCAATATCTTTTCACAAAAAAAGCGGCCACTGCAATCGCCACGCGGCAATTCTTCTTTATCGATTTCAATGAGGGCATTATCAATTCCCAGTCCATGAAAGGCAGCCATTAAATGTTCGATCGTCGAAATACGCCAGTCATCTTTCCCAATCGCAACACATTTTTTCGTATCGATGACCGAATGAATATTGGCTTTTACCTTTGGTTTGCCAGGTAAATCAATCCTGCTGAAATAGATACCGGTATTAACCGGTTGGGGAAGAATGCGCATCTTGGCCATAGCCCCGGTATGAAGTCCCTGCCCGCATATGTCTATTTCAGCAGCTATGGTTTGTTGGGGTTTCATCAGATTCCTCCATCGCGAAATTGGTTATCAAAGAATATGCTCAATAAAAATTTATTCCCGAACCATTTCATCCTTAAATTAAATTCATTCCTTAATTTAAACAAATTAAACGAAAACACCGCGTTTCAGAATTATGAAACAACTTATAAAATTATAAGCCAGCATCAAATAGATGTCAACCCTGCTTAGCGTTTTAACAAATCATGATACTTCTTTCCAATCTCCGAGCAAGGAGTCTCCAAAACTTTTTCCGGCAATCCTTCTTCAACAACTCTTCCTTGATCCATAAAAACGATTCGATCCGCTGCCCTCCTGGCAAAAAACAACTCATGAGTAACGATAATCATCGTCGTTTTCCCTTCCTTCACCAATTCTTCCATGACATCAATTACCTCACCCACTAAAATCGGGTCCAGCGAAGCAGTGGGTTCATCCCAAAGCATAATTTCCGGCTCCAACGCCAAAGCCCGGGCAATTCCCACCCTTTGCTGTTCTCCACCGCTTAATTCCCAAGGGTGATCGTTTAATTTATTTCCGAGACCGACTCTCGAAAGAGCAACTTTGGCCCGAAAAATAGCCTCTTGAGCATCCGTATTATGCAGACGCAAGGCAAAGGCGACATTATCAAGAGCAGTTAGCCGATTAATTAAATTGAAATGCTGAAATACAAAGCCAATCTTCCGGCGGACTTTTAACAATTCCGGGAATGCCAGTGAAGTGATGGCTTCCCCGCTTAAACAGATAACACCGGTATCCGGTTCAGTTAAACGGTTAATACAGCGTATCAGGGTCGATTTGCCGCAGCCACTGGGCCCCATAATAACGACTGTTTCGCCTCTCTTTACTACCAGTTCCACACCATTTAGGGCTTTTTTATGACCATAACTTTTTGTGAGTCCGGATATTGTTAGCATAGAATGCATCCTTCTCTAAGTTAATATCAAAAGATTCAATAGATATTCTCACTTCCTACTTCATCACCATTTTCCAGCGGTTTAAAATCTGCAGAGTCCCGGGACGCCCTGCCGGTATTACAATTTCACGCATAATCGTTTTAAATGGTAAACCCAAGGATAACCCGGCCAGCACTTCATCTTTGCAGATAGGATTAATCTTCTCTGCAATCAATGAGATGAGAACACCGAGTATTCCTCCGATTAAAGCAATAATCCAAAAATTGAGATAAGGAATCCTGGCCCCCGATAATAAAAATGTGATACTTAACCAAACACCCCCGATGAATACCGCATATATATTTGCAGGAGACATCACCCGTATCAATAGCGGGTAAATTCTGTCCAACACAGGGACCCGGAAAGATAACTTTTTAGGCAAAATGGAAAATTGGGTCATTTTAAACATTGAAATAATTAATGATTGATCCAAGATAAATGTCAATACCCATAAAATCATGATAACCAAGGCCGCAATGGTCGAACGCACTTCAGCTAAAATCTTAAATAATTCCCCTCGAATATCGGGCTGAACTGTACCGACAGGCAACGAAAAAACCGCCGCGCTGTCGCTTTGAAGAACATTTTTAACAACCGCATCCGCCATAGCGTGATCAAGATTTGCACTGGTAAAGACCTGCAATCTTTCACCCGCCTTTGAACTGCCACCGGCATATTGATCGATTAAGTTTATCGAACGGCCTATCTCTTCATCCATCAATCGAGGTAATGACTCTTTGGCTTTTTCCAATTCCGCGATGAGAGATGACAAATCGATTTTATCGGAACCAAACAAACGATCGGAAATTATATTTAAGCCCGACTTCACGGTGACCATATCAAATGACGTCAGCCGAGCGAGCACCAAATCGGTTGATTGAATAAGGCTCATTAAATCCCGATAATTTTTACTGCCCGGCGTAAAGGTTGAGCCAAAACTATCCGCTTGAATTGCAAATTCTTTAGCCTTATTCCGCCAAGACAACAACACCGCAACCAAAGGATTAAACCGGTTCACAAAATCATCCAACCGTTGAATGCGTGTCCGCAAAGCTGATTGTACGATTCCAAGCTGAGAATCGAGTAAATGCATTTTATCGGCAATACCACCGGTTTGGCCTACAGCATTTTGCAATAATGAACTTCCCCCTGCTACAAGTTGAATATTCTGTAAGCCAATCAAAGCCTGATTAAAACGATTTTCCAAAATCTGAACCCTGCCAAAAGTTTTAGCGAGATAATCCAAATCATTACCGACTCCATCGACTAGCGTCACCATTTTTGTCAAGTTTTCCCGGTTCGCTTTTCCGGATAGATTATTAACGCTTGAAGAAACAGTGGCTAATGCTCCACGTACTTCTGCCAATTTCCGGTACGTTTTCTCGATTCCACTTACGGTTAAGCCGGCTCCCCCGGTGGAGTCATTGAAATCATTAATGGCCGAATTGATTTTAGTTAAAAGATTAACCCCTTGATCCATCGCATAAACGATTTGGCCTTTACGATCGGATACTTCAATCGAGGCAATGGGTGACCCTACCTTATCTCCCGGTAATAGCCTAAAGGCATTATTATCCTTTACAAACCCGGCATCTCCTTGAATAATAAGACCGCCAATCCCGGAAGCATCCTTGGCATTCACCTTAACTACTACATTCAGTGGTTGCAATAAAGAACCGGGCTTTACATTTTGAGTGTTTTGGCCATTTAAAACCAACAAATCCCCCATTTCAATTTGGGAACCCGGGTAAGGATTGACTTTCACCCGTGAGGTATAGGCAAGTAAAAATCGTTTAACCTCGAGCAAAGTATCCATCATATATTGGCTATCATCACTACCGCTTGCCAAAGTGATATCCTGGGCCGTACGAACTCCATTGACTCCAAGCAAGGATTGGGAAACTTTTTTACCCATCCCCAATAACTCTTGGGGTTTATAAGATGAACCCAGTCGAACTTCAAGAATCTGATAACGCTGCAATATCTTTTGGACTTGATCAGAAACTGATTTCGTGGTATGAATATCTTTCATAATAACCCCAATACTATTTCCATCCTTAAAGGTAAACAAAACCCCGGAGATTTTCTCAATCTCATTGGAGAGCCGGTTAAATACGCCGCTAGGAACGCTGGTGACATTAAGCCTGGGCTCAGTCATTACCGAAAAGCCACCATTTCCGGGCAGATTGTCGAAATAATATCCAAGGCTATTATAAACCTCTTTCGTTTTATATTGAGGCGGCAGTGTTAAAAAAAAGGAGGCCTTACCTACAATGCTGATACCGGTTTTCAATTTGGCCCCCGGGAAATGTTCAGCGATTGTTTCCCGGATTTGCCGCACCATTGCCCCTTTTAATTCTTCTTTGGTTTGAAACAGCAAGTCATATTCCCCGAAATTACCCATAATTCCGGTGACTGCCTGGGCAAAATATTTATCAGTAGCCATCGCAAACGCCATCGCAAATAGGCTTGATCCGATAATAGTGACCATAAGCAACAGCAATATATCCTTCGTAAAAGTATCTTTTTTCAGCCACGACAACATATGACTCCTCCATTAGCTGGATTATAACATAATAAACGCGTAAAACAACGATAAATTTCGCATTAAGCTGGTAAAATGTATGGAAATACCGGTAAATTGAGGACATCTACCTTAGACAAACCCACTTTATATATAGTATACTAATCAGATAAGCATCCATTGAACAACCCAGAGGAGGAAGAGAAGTTGGATTATCAACATTTTCATCGCCTTATCGAAAATGGTGAATCAGCCTATTGTATCTTTATGTTGGAAAGCAAGGCCCTTAGTGGATCCATACCGGACGATGCGGAACTTGCTAAATCGATTGTTGCTTTAGCCAACAACGAAACAGCGGTTAATTATATAATGATTGGAGCCTCCAGCGAAGGGGCATACCAAACCGTCACCAACCATAATTTAACCCATGAAAACCTGCAGCAATTTTGTAAAGAAACCATTTTCCCGACTCCTACCGTCTCGTTGAACTACTATACCTGGGATGAGGCAGACAACCAGCTCCTAAACGATAAGACTTTCGCAGTCATTCAAGTTGAATCACAAGCCCGGCAATGCTTTCGATTGAATCAGGACTTTTATAATCCCGCTAAAAACTGTAATTTCAAAAAAGGCGAGGTATGGGTCCGTCATAACAAAGATACCCTTTTCGCTTCTCCGGAAGAAATCCGAAAGCTATTTGAAAAAAAGCGTATTGAGCCCAAGACCCATCAAATTAATTATCTAAACTTCCCTTATGCGACCATTCTGCCTTACATATTAGACGAGCTGGAAGAATTGGCCGGCTCAGTAAGCGGGAAAGTGTACGGTGAAGTAAATCCATTTATTGTTAGAGGAGTTCCTTCCCTCTTTTATCATATTATGATCCCGGTTAATGGCAAACCATTATTATTACGGATTGTCCCTGTTGATAAATGCGCGGAAAAAGGCCAGCTTGCAGCCTTACATAATGCTTATCTTACATTTGAACACGGAATCCTCCTCATTTCACTGGGAGATGTAACAGAAACCGCACTCCAAAATTCTGATATTCAACGGAAAGAATCTTGGGGATGGCTTTGTACGCATCCCTATATGCACGCCGGCCTGAAAGAGCATAATTTGAATATCCCCTTGTCGGAGGAAATAAAGCCGATTGTTGGAGAACCCCCTTCGTTATGTTTCGTTTTTCCAAATATCGCGAACAACCAAACTTTATCCGTTTGTTGGAATAATTTAATGTCGGCTATACAATTGCAGGATGATCTCATTCAAACAATCGTAAACAGCCGCGACCGAATCAATATCATAGCGCTGTCCCATTTGCAAGAAGGTTGTCCAATCCCAACCAACAAAACCTTCAAACCAAAAAATTTATTGGGAAATGAAATGTGGGCCCCAAAAAAATATGGGAACGTACTTCTCAATCGTAGGCCGGAGATTTGTAACGCCCTTAAATATCTCGTCGACAAGATGATTGAGTAAATGAAAAATTTTCTTCCATCAATACACCCCTTTGTTTTAATTTTATAACAAAGGGGTGTATTGTACTTAGGCGATTCGATTGGACTGATCGGAGTCGCGCTTATTTTAATGATTGTTTTCATCACTTTAACATATTTCAAGCATGGAAACGAAAAAAGTTCTATCTTTTAAAGATTTTTCCGGGAATCAATAACTTTTGGCCCACTGCAATATTTTCGGGATTCGCAATTAAGTTTGCTTTTATAACAGTCTCCATGGTAGTCTGATACCGGCGGGCAATTTTCCAAAGAGTATCCTCAGTTTGGACTACATAAAAAAGCATACTAGGCCGGGTTGATTCATCCAATGGAACCACACTCGCACAATCCTGCATCACAAAAACTACACGAGGAGTCCTGGCTAACACAACAATTTTAAAAGCACCCATTATTTTCAATCGCCGTTCATCAAGAGCTTCAACTCTTAGGGATTCTACACGGATATCAGACTGTAACAGGGTCCCCGGTTGCAAAGTGGGAAAATCAATCACTCCGCTAACCGTGATACTATTTTCAGTATTCTTATCGAAATTTGCAATCTGAATACCCGTTCCTTCAGCCCCATCCGACATATAGATAAGCTGCAGGTTAAGAAATCCTTCGACTAGCCCTTTGCCGTCTGCCGCTTCAACCGAAACATCCACCGGAGTTCCTGTAGATATTAAAATTCTATCCACGCCAGGGAGACCGACCGGCAAAGAGATTTCTTGTTCTATCGATATTTCGCCGCTTTCATTTCCATTATATTCATCGATATTTAAGGGATATTTCTGGCAGTCAAGAATTTCTCCTTCTTCAGGAACCGCATCCACCACTAATTCTTTCTGGTATACCCTGGATATTCCCGCTTCCAAGTCTAAATCCATTAAACATTGCAATTCTTGAGGAGTGCGCGGATCCATAAAAGCATTCCGCGTATTCACCTTGAGCAATGTCAAAAGTTCATCAGAATTCCCTTCCTCTAAATCCAGATAAGTTTCAAATGGTATTCCGAGTCCCGCTTGACTATCCCATTCATTGGCGAAAATTTCAGTCGGATTGCCTTCATCATCCCCACCGACATATAGTAAGTTCACATCGATAAAGCCTCTAACAAACAAACGGCCGCGGCTTAATTCATGGCTGACATTTACCGGCCGAGTCGAAACTTTTAAAATTCTTGCAACCCCGGGTTTATGCGATGGAAGCAATAAATTCCCATGAATGGGAATGGTCACTTTTTTAGGGGACAAAAACTCTTCTACCGTTAACCTCTCTTTGGCAAGATTTAGTTTTCTAGAGGTGTCGGGGCCAATATCACTGACAAATTCGGCTAAACTTTGGGAAGTTGATCCTACATTAATTTGTAATGTACCCTTGAAAGCTATTTGAGATGCGCTCTCTTTTTCAAAGCCCCCACGAACCGGTTTTACTTCAACCTGAACGATCATACCGGGCCTAACACCCGTTACATCAATACGCTCCTCATAACTAACTCCTCCTTCACCATACCAGCTCGCTCCATATTCCTGCGGCAAACTTTTTTCCCCAATATCACCGTTTTCCGTTTCTAGTTCCTCATCTGTCCGTTGCCTTTTGGAGTACTTTTCCGGTAACTCGGCTAAAAAAAGTACTTGCGGATAAACCTTACCTGCAACCACTACAAAATCTTCTTGAACTGTTACCGAACTCGGGCCGATCTGAAAATCCCCGCCAATAATGGTTCCAAGCTTCGGTAAGCTTTCAGGTAATTGCAATTGGGCCTCAATCGACGTCTGCCAGTTCAAATCCCCCAAAAAAACCGGGTACTTTATTTGATCATATTGACACGTAATCGCCATTTCAAGGTTTCTCCTTTCTGACATAAAAAGCCCCTGATATTAAAAGTCCCTTTTTCTCTATGTATAAAGCATACTTAAATCACCGCCTTCCGGCCCTCCTTGGGGAAGGAGAAACGATCGCTCCATTCATTAGGGACCGTTTCAATGAAAAAATCGAAGATTCTCGGTCGTTATCTCATTTATATTGGATTGAGTTTGGAAATATACGAATTTGATTGTGTTTTTGGAGAATTTTATCCAATCGGGGAACAACAAATAAGTATTCGTATAAACATCTCCTTCCACATCAAAAAAGTTGGCCGAAGCCAACTTTTTGGGTCCTTGCAATATGAAAATTTCTCTGGAATGCCAGGGGTTTTTCCGCAACTCATCGCTTTTTTCTTGAATCCTCTTCATTTCAAAGTAGGAGCTTCCCAAATCTTAATATCAACCCGGCGGTTCTGCCACCAAGACGATTCATCGTGTCCTGTGGCTGATGGAAACTCTTTTCCATAAGCATAGATCGTTATTTTCTGCGGGTCGATACCCTGTGCGGTAAGAAAACCCTTGACAGCATTGGCCCTTTTTTCCGATAACTCCAAATTATAATTGATGCCGCCTCTTTCGTCGGTATGCCCGCCCAAAATAATAAAAAATTGAGGGTAGGTTTTGAGAATGGCCAAATCCGCATTTAAATTCGAAACTTGATTCGAAGGGATTTCAAATTTATCGGTATCAAAATAAATCGCTTTTAATTTCTTATTAAGGTTGTCCAGAACCGGCGTAAAGCTTTCTACCGTAAATCCATCGGCCAGAAACGCTTTTTGACCCGAAGGATTGGTAACCTCAACGTTATATTTCCCTTCAGGTTGACTGCTAATATCGAAGAAACATGTAATTTGATGGTTATCTTCAACCTTTATATTAAGACCAGGCAAATCATCCTGTCCGTTACGGCTAAGTTTAACGATACTGTTCGATTCGAAACCTTTTCCTTCAATGGAAGTTAAAATCATACCGTTATTAAACCCTCGGTTGGGAGTTATTTTTGTAATTGTCGGTTTCGTAACATCAACAGCAGGTTGCGGTGCTGGTCCCGTAATGGTGAATCCATTGGCGAGAACTCCCGATTTTCCGTCACTGTTGACAACTTTCACATTATATACTCCCGGATCGGCCTGAGTTAAATTTACTTCGCAACTAATCTGGGCCTCCGAAGCAACTTTGACCTTGGTCGCTCCAATATCCATTTGCCTACTGGAAAGCACCACAAAAGCCCCGGTTCGAAATGCCGATCCTTTAATTGTTAAGGCAACGGTTCCATTATTGCCGCTTTGATCAGGCGTTACCCCCTTTACGGTAGGAGAAGGTAATCCTACTGTAAAACCTGCAATTAGTTTTGCCGAACGAATTTTCTTATTGGTAACAACGAGATCCCATTTTCCCAAGGGCTTATCTTTTAAATCAAAGACACAATTAATTTTTTGCGGCGAAAGGATCGTGACATTCTTAGCGACTATATCGGCCTCACCGGATCTGCTCAACTTTACCGCGGCATCTTTAGCAAATTTATCACCTTGAATTGTCACCTCAATTTCGCTTGTATTTGAGGCGGTATTGGGAGTTACCGATTGAATAACCGGGGTCGGGGTTATGAAAAAAAACAAGAGCGCAGCCATCACAACTGCCAAACCTTTCACATCCATGAGTCATCCCTCCAACTTTTTATTTTCTGACCGCTCAATGATGTCTCCAGAATAAACGCGTGTTATTTTCCCGTTCGATTCAAGAACAAGAAGGCTGCCGTCAGATTCCAAATCCAAAGCTTCTCCTTCTAAAACACGTCCGGGACCCATATTGACTTTTACTTTTTTCCCCAAGGTTGCCGAATGAATTTTGGCATATTCTATAATCGCGTCCGAAATTCCAGATGGAGGCAACTGGTTGTATGCGGTTTCCAGCTCTTTTAAAAATTCCTGTAAAAGCAACCGGCGCGAACAATCTTCACCCCGAATGATCTTTAAAGAGGTAGCAATCCCCGCTAACTCTTCCGGAAAATCTTCCTTCGTGTGATTGACGTTAACTCCCACGCCTAAAATCAAATAATGTACCATATCGGCTTCACCGTTTAATTCGGCAAGTATCCCCACCAGTTTTCGGCCCTGGTACATTACATCATTAGGCCATTTAATTTGGACTTGAATCCCGGTGATCTGAAAAATAGTTTTCCCCATACTAACAGCCGTAAGAAGCATAATCCCAGCCAAAGCCGACATACTAATTCGAGGGCGCAAAATTAAGCTAAACCATAATCCAAGGCCAGGCGCTGAAGACCAACTCCGCCCCATCCGGCCCCGGCCCCCAGTCTGTTTCTCAGCAATTACCAGAGTACCCTCGGGGGCATTTTGCTGTCCCGCTAATGTCTTAGCCCATTTGTTGGTCGAATCAATCTCTGCCTGTTCGTAAATAATCTGGCCGAATTTTGTGGTTTGCAGACCATCTCTAATTTCAAGCGAGTGCAATAGCGTCGTCGGGCTCAAAAGCCGGTATCCTTTCCGTGGCGCAGCTTCAATTTCGTAACCGATTTCCTTAAGCCGGACCAAATATTTCCAAATAGCAGCCCGGCTTATCCCTAAGTTTTGGGCTAATAATTCTCCGGAAACATATTGTCCCTGATGAGCCTTTAAAATCTTTAGTACCTGTTCCAACATTTTTTGGACCCCTATCAAAGTATAACCATACTACTTTTAAAGAGTCAACCCAATATTTACAGAAACTGAGAAAGCAGGGATTTTTCCATTAAGCAAGAAAACAATATCTGAAGTGGACAAATAAGCAAGAAAACAATATTCGAGGTGGACAAAATGAGAAATTGGCTACAAAATAAAATTTTTCTTCGTAAAAGTTTCCTTAGGCGCTTTATAATTTTGACCTTATTCATAACTCTAGTTTTTTCGGGATTAACGAAAACGACTGCTGCAGCAAATCTAAGCATTAACGACTCTTCAATTATTGCTGATATTGCAGAAGAAAGTTCACCTGCTGTTGTTTGGATTATTACAACCTACGTAACCCAAGAATCACCGCGTTTATTTTTCAGTCCTCCCACTAAAAAGGAATACCAATCCCAGGGAAGCGGTTTTTTCTTCAATGACAGCGGTTCCATCTTAACCAACGCTCATGTTGTGGCCGGCGCCAAATCCATTGAGGTTATTCTTAAGGATCAAAAAGAACCGCTCAACGCCGTACTGGTGGGTATTGACACCGATTTGGATGTAGCCGTTCTAAAAGTAGACTCCCAAAATAAAACACCCTACCTGAATTTGGGTGATTCCGATAAATCCCGTATCGGCGATTGGGTTATTGCGATTGGGAATCCCTTTGGGCTCGATCATACGGTTACCGTGGGGATTATCAGCGCCAAAGGTCGCCCATTGACTGCCGGTGAAGGGGCCAATGATTCACAATCCTATCAAAACATGATTCAAACCGATGCCGCAATCAATCCCGGAAACAGCGGCGGTCCTCTTTTAGATCTCCAAGGCGAAATCATTGGCATCAATACGGCAGTAAGCGCCAATGGCCAGGGTCTCGGATTTGCAATCCCGATTAATTCTGTAAAAAATATTCTGCAGGAATTGGTCAGTACCGGAAAAGTCAGCCGGCCGTGGCTCGGCGCCTACTTCATCGATTTAAAAATGTTTAATGCCAAATTTAAATCCAAATTACGTCTTTCTGAGTACAATGAGGGGGTATTGATTGGTCCGGTTCGTAATTCACCGGCCGCCCGAGCCGGATTGCAAGACTATGACCTGATTATTGAGTTTAATCATCAGAGCATATCCGATTCCAGCGAATTAATCAGCGCCATCAACCAAGAGAAACCTGGCAATACGGTGAATTTGACAGTGATAAGGAGCGGAAGAAGATTCAGCGTTGATGTAGTTCTGGATGAGAAACCCCAAGGGAAATAAAGGTTAACATTCCCTGCAAATCTCAAATTCAACAGTATCGATTAATCCTCCGGCAGGCGGCTGTGGTTTGCGAACCCTGACGATGATTTTATGAACTCCATACCTGCCGGCGACTTGATCGCATATCGACTGAGTTAGCCCTTCAATCAAATCAAAGGACTGCTTCTCAACTACATCTTGAACGGTTTCATAAACACCTACGTAATTAATGGCCTTTTCGATATTGTCTTTATGGGCGGCCTCGGTGAAATCCGCCCATAATTCAACATCAACCTCAATCCTTTGACCATATTCTTTTTCAAAAGAATAGACTCCATGATGGCCGTAAAAAACCATATTCTTTAGACTTAGTTTACAACAGTCCATATTCCAACACCTCGAAAGTTAGACACTGGGATTGGGGATATTCGGGTTCATCAGGCCATAATAAAACGCCAGAACCGCCAGGAAAAACACCATAATAAACAAAATCATTCGTTCCAAGATCTTCGTCTTTTCATTACTTACCTTTAAGGCGTAAGCTGTCAAAAAACCTCCGCCAAGGCCGCCAAGATGAGCGAAGTTGTCAATTCCCGGCATTGAAAACCCAATGACGATATTCATTAACAGGGTAATCCAAACATTATAGCCGAAATACTTTTTAAATATCTTCGGCCGCTCGACTCCATAATAAACCAGAGCGCCCAACAATCCAAAAATAGCTCCCGAAGCCCCGACAGCCGGATTGGAAGACAAAATGAAACTGGCAATACTGCCGTAAATTCCGGCAAGGAAATAAATCGCCGCATACTTTGAGTGTCCGAAAATCCGTTCGACAACATTGCCGACTACAAATAATGAATAACAGTTCACCAATAAATGTAACCAGTTGCCATGTAAAAAAATGGGTGAAATCAGCCGCCAATATTGTCCGGCAATTATCAACGCGTTATCCTTGGCGCCAAAATCCACTAACATCGATTCATATTGTCTGCCCTGCATGGTGGCATAAAAGTTAAAAAAGACAAATACCGCAATGTTAATCCCAATTAAGGCATAAGTCAAAGCAGGTTTTGCTACTTTAACATCAATTGTATATTCTTGCCTTCGCAAAGCCAGGAGGCCGTTAATATCCGGCAATACTTCATAATCCAGATTAACCTCATTAAACTGGGTTTTCAATAACTTTTCAAGCCCATCGGTGTTAATCGAGGACTTTGATTGCCTGATAACTGTTCTGGCCGACAAATCTACAATAAAACAAGAAAAATAACACTTTGCAAATTCAGGGTTGGTCAAACCATCTTCCATGGCGGAAATCATCTCTTCCGATGGCGTCTGGTCAAACACTAAAACTTCAACCATATGCATCAATTGGTTGGAGTTCATATTAACCAACGATTGATAGTCAGCCTTTAGCTTTGTTCTCACTGTCTGGGGATCAAATATATCGCCATCAATCAATTGTACTAAAAAGTATGTATCATGGTGGTATTTTTGCAGGAACAAAAGTTCCTGCGGCATTACCGGTCCTACCGACTGGACCGGCTCATAATCCCGCTGGAGGATTAAATTGGTATAAACCGTATTCAAATATGGATGCTTCATGAATACCTCCGCTATTAAAAAAAACAAAGGGAAGCGGCAGTAAGAGCATGTTTCCCCTCACTTCGTTTCCCTCTCTATCGGTAACTGAATTAAGCCTCGGTGACAGTTGTGGGTTCTTCCCCACGGGGCGCTTCACCAAGCAAAGCCAAAAATTCATTGCCTTCGATCGTTTCTTTCTCCAGTAATGTTTTGGCTATCGCATCCAGCATATCACGGTGTTCGTTAATGATCACTTTCGATTTTACAAAGGAAGAGTCCATGATTTGTTTAATTTCTCTGTCAATTGCAGCAGCGATTTCCTCACTGTAATTTTTTTCACGGGTAAAGTCTCGACCCAAAAAGACCTGTTCCTCCTGGCCATGACCAAAAGTCATATACCCGAGCTCGTCACTCATTCCATATTCGGTAACCATCTTGCGGACTGTCTTGGTAGCCCGTTCTAAATCATTCCGGGCGCCGGTACTGATTTCATTGAGGGCAATAACTTCAGCCGCCCTTCCACCCAAGGCAAAAACGACATTTTCCAATAGTTCGGTCCGGGTATTGTAATGCTTATCTTCCAAAGGCAATGCCAAAGTATAACCACCGGCAGAACCACGCGGAATAATTGATATTTTGTGAATCGGATCAACTGTGGGCAGGTAATGTCCAACCAAAGCATGCCCAGCCTCGTGATATGCGGTTAGTTCCCTCTCTTTGGCGCTCATAATTTTACTCTTTTTCTCAGGCCCGGCGATAACTCTTTCAATTGCATCCTCACACTCATCCATCGAGATTTTTTTCTTATTTCGACGGGCGGCAAGGAGGGCCGCTTCATTGAGTACATTGGCCAGATCTGCGCCGGTAAACATGGGCGTTTGTCTGGCTAGCACCGTGAGGTCGATATCCTGCGCCAAAGGTTTTCCTTTGGAGTGTACTTTCAATATATCTTCACGGCCTTTAATATCCGGTATATCCAGCGTAACCTGACGGTCAAAGCGTCCGGGCCTTAACAACGCCGGATCAAGAACATCAGGGCGATTGGTGGCTGCTAACAGTATAATACCCGAATTCGCCTCAAATCCATCCATTTCAACGAGAAGTTGATTCAAGGTCTGTTCACGTTCATCGTGTCCGCCACCCAACCCGGCCCCTCTTTGACGGCCGACCGCATCAATTTCATCCACGAAAACGATGCAAGGGGCATTCTTTTTTGCCTGATCGAATAAATCACGGACCCTTGATGCGCCGACACCCACAAACATCTCGACAAAGTCGGAACCACTGATACTGAAGAAAGGAACTCCGGCTTCACCCGCTACCGCTTTGGCCAGTAGAGTTTTACCTGTACCCGGCGCCCCGATCAACAAAACTCCCTTGGGAATTTTAGCCCCTAGTTCAGTAAACCGCCTGGGCTGTCTTAAAAAGTCCACGATTTCAACCAATTCTTCTTTAGCCTCATCTGCGCCGGCTACATCATCGAAAAGAGTCTTGGACTTGTCCTCCGTATGAAGCCTGGCTCTGCTTTTTCCAAAAGATAACGCCTTATTGCCGCTGTTTTGCATCTGGTTAAGCAGGAAAAACCAAAAAATAACGAATAGAACAATAAAACCTAAGTTTGGCAAGATTATAGCCCACCAGCCGTTACCGGCATTGGAGAAAGAAATTTTAACGCCTTTTTCCCGGAGCTTGTTATAATAAATTTCGGGATGATTGGCCGGGCCATCGGTCCGGTATTTTTTATTGGTGTCCCTTTGTTTACCCTGAATGGTGCCGTCGTTATTGTTGACAACCGCGTCAATTATCTTACCAGTTTCAGCCTTTCGCATGAACTGTTCAAAACTTATTTGTTCGGGCTGTTTCTGGGGATTCATATAATTAACTACTAATAAAAGGGTAATGATCGCAACTGCAAAATAAATAAAAATTTCTCGAGCAACTTTAAACAAGAATAGGCCTCCCTCCGGCAAAAACAGCCGTTTTTGCCATGTTAAATATTATACCATAGTAAATATATGAATACAATCAATCTTATTTAAGAAACCACTGCCTTAAACCGCCAGACCGGATCACTCCGCTGTTCAACCTTAAACCGTTCACTTAACCGGTAACCAACCACCCAAACGATCCTGTCGTCGGAGGTTACCAACAAAGGCACCCTCTTCCGCTGGGAACGGGGCAATTTGATATTGATAAAAAAATCATGCAATTTCTGCGACCCTGGACTACCAAGCGGCCAAAACACATCACCCGGCTTCCAAAAACGAATTTTTAAGGGCAGATTTAATTTGTCGGCAGCCACAAAAATTTGGTCATTTTGGACATGATGCCAATCCTCCGGGGGAGAGGCCGCTTCAATATGAATCTGCAATTTAAGAGCTGGAATTATATTATGACCCGGAGTTATTAATGAAAAAGGCTGAAATAATTGTGCGCCGGTCAGGCTTTCCTGGAATTCAGCAAAAAGAAGATTCTTCCCCTGGACATAAACCTTAATCCCCTTAAAAATATGCATCGTCTTAAAATCATATTTTTCTTCATTGATTTTTTGCAGTAAATGTTCCAAAGCGGCATTTTCTAAATGATAATTTATTCTAATATGAAGTAGCATTTGTTTCAATATATAGTACTGTAAATAAAATGGCTGTTTTAAAAAATCCTCCAGCTTTAAACCGAATTTGGCGTCCTCTGAAGCTATGAATAATTCCGGCAAAAGCCGGTTTACCATCTCCGTCATAAAATCCCGCTGCGCCCTGGCTAACCTGGAAAGCCGGATAATGCTTTCCTTAATACGGGAATTATAGGATTCTTCAAGTAATGGCAATAATTGCAGGCGAATTTTATTTCGTTCATAAACCGGCTCATGGTTTGTAGAATCCTCTATCCAAAAGAGCTTATGATAAACGGCATATTCTTGAATTTCTTTCCGCGTCACCTCAAGAAGAGGTCTAATATAATAACCATCCCGGGTTATGGGTATCCCTGCAAGCCCATCAATTCCTGTCCCGCGGATAATTCGATATAAGATGGTCTCTACCTGATCATCAAGATGATGACCTAAAGCAACCTTATCGGCTCCAACCTGTTCCTTGAATTCCCTAAAAATCCGGTAACGCTCTTCTCTTGCCAATAACTCCAAGGAATCGGGCCTGGCTTTGAGTTTCCCGGGAATATCAATTTTTACTTTATGAGTCTTAACGCCCCACTCTTTGCCGACCTTTTCCAACAAATGCTCTTCCTGAATGTTTTCAAGGGGACGTAAAGAATGGTTTATATAAAGTGCCCATATATCAAGTTTATACTCTGTCAGATTACATAAAAGGTGAAGTAAAGTTAATGAATCGATCCCTCCCGAGAAACCTACAACAACCCGATCCCCCATGGAAAGCAATTCATTTTTACGGATAGTATCCTTTATTTTTTCAAGCATCAACCCACCCCGGAATCAAGTTCGCCTAAAGTAGTAAATTCCCTTTTTGTCTCCAAAAAAAAATAAATTTTTCTGCTTAAACGAGTTATCCATTTTATAGTTCCCTTGAAAAAACAAAGAATCCTTTAACTTTATTTCTAGAGTGTGGTAAAATTATTTATATCGTTAGACTGTTCTTAAATTCAGGTCGTAAAATTATTTTACACTTCATTGATGGAGATGAGCCCATGTCTTTATATCGGACCGAATTCAACAAGACGATTGTCCGCCTAAAACTTATCCAGGATGAACTTTTGGAAAAAGGGTTCGAGGAAACCGTCCAAAATTTATCTCAGGTTCTAACGCTCCTGAACCAAACGGACAATAGTTACATTCAGGAACTCGCCAAACAAAAAGCCCAAACCGGCCACCAAACAAAAAGCCAGCCTTGTTGATCTAAGGCGGCTTAAAGTTAAGTTCGAGACTTACGGAAAACCGACGCTTTTCGCCTTGCTTAAAGTGTAAAAGTTCCATCCATAATTTGTAATACAATGACCGTCATATCATCCAGGGGAATCCCCCCTTGATTGATCTTTGCCAGGTTCAGCAAATACTCGCCCAGAGCTTCCGGACTAGCGACCTCAACCTGACGAAGAGCCCGAATCATCCAATCCTCTTTATCCGGTTGGTTCGGCTTACTATCAGTAATTCCATCCGTAACCATCACAACAAGATCGTTCGGCTGTAATTGCACAGAAGTCCGTTCGAGATCAATCGAAGCTAAAATGCCGGCAGGAAGAGAGGTGGATTGAATACCCCATACTTCTCGGCCTCTTTTCACATAAGTGGTCGCAGCCCCGATTTTTATAAATTCAGCCTGTGCTGTATATAAATCGACGATTGCCAAATCAACTGTTGCAAACGACTCTTCCGGAGAACGCAGCAATAATACGGAATTGACTATTTTAACCGCAAAATCACTACCAATACCCGATGCAAGCAATTTCTCCAAAATTTCGACCGTAGTCCTACTCTCTACATTAGCCTTACTACCTTGGCCCATGCCATCACTCAGAATGGCTACAAAATGTCCATCCTTCAATTGGTGCATGCTTTGGCTGTCTCCGGATAATGGGTTACCATCCTTGGAAAGTTTACAAATAGTCGTTCGAACCTCAAAATTACAGGCCGGAATCAAACAATATGCGCAAGTATCTTCCGTTAAAAAACAATTTTTTTCCCATATGGTATATTCTTTATCCAGCAACCTGCCGACCATGGCTGCCGCTAAATACTGACATTCACATTTCTGACCGCATTGATGTTGCTTTATTCGAATCTCGACCCCCTGAGCGTTACCGGATAAAACGGAAACTTCTTTTGCCATAATTCCGACGCGGTGAAACCCCTGGTAAATTTTCTCCTCGATTTCGATTTTTAAATTCGCATCGTGGGTTACTTCTTTCGCCAAATCATTCACTATACCGGATATCCCCTGTAATTGATTGGCAACGAAAATCTGGCTTTCTTGCAGTTTTTTTTGCCAAAGTTGATCCCGTTGGCATTTTTCAAATAATTGGTTAATGGTTCCGAGCAACCGAAACTGCTGAAAGCAATTTTTCAATAACCGTCCTTTTAAGTGTTTGGCGCTTACTTGACCATACAGTTCCGCATAGGCGATAAGGTCAAATATTTCGCGATAGGTTGAGTAAAAATTTTCGCCCCAGCAGACTTGATAACCATTGCAAGACTGACAATTTTTAGTGCATACTTGATCAAGCAGTGTATATAAGTCCATTTTCGGATGAACAGTCGCCTCATGGTTCATATCATGAAAGCTTTTTGCCAGTTCCTCAAAAATTGCGGCCAAATTGCTTAATCGTAAGTTGAGCACCTCGCGTAATTGTTTCTGTTCTTCAGAACAGCTTGAAGCGGAAGCGGATTCGGAATTGGGAAGAAAATGGGCGAGTTGCGAAAAATAGCGCCGGGGAATTAATACAAAGGATAGCATACCCACTCCCCACGGCAAATTTTGAATCACAAAAGGATTCCCGTGGACTTGCTCCGTGATCAAGCACAACCCGATACAACTTGCTAGTACTGTGCCCCACTTCCGGCAGTTTTTAAATAACCCGCCCAAAAACCCGGCCACACTATAGACAGCGATCAAACTTACTAAATCTTTTGTATGGACTCCCAAGACTGTTCCGATAGATATTCCCATTGCCGCCCCAAATCCCCCTCCGCCTACATATGAGGCTGTAAGTAGTAACAGAATAGCCGGCGCTTTTGTGAGCTCAAAGGATTGAAAAACTAAACCTCTGGTTCCGCCTAAAGCAAGAATTATCATAATGGCTGTCGCCGGAAGCGTTAAGGCGGAAAAAGATTTCATTGGATCATCAAAAAATCTAAAGCTGCGTTGGAATACCAACGCTAAACAAATGGTCAAAAGGATTTCTATCCAATGAGCAACCATCGACTGAATGGTTTCCCTGAGTACGATAAATTCCATGGTTTTAAAAATGAACCAAATCAAAAAAACCCACTTTATTTTGAGACTTGATCTTTTTTTCAAAAACCACATTTGGCTTATTATCATAAGCGCTAATAACAGAATGCTTTTTTCACAAGCTACGGTTGGGTTTTGGACGCTTGCGGTTCCAATGAAAATACCGGTTAGGATTAAAATCTTAGCCCATAACCTGATTGGACGTAGGCTAACGGCCAGTCCCAAGGCTATTCCCGCCGGATAAAAATCATCGGAAACCAAAAAACGGCTTAGTAAAATCGCCAGAAGAAACGTGAAGCAATTCCCGGAAAAGGGTTTTTTTAACCGTCGTTTCTTAATAATCAACACTTTTTCTTGATTATTCAGCGAAAGACCGCCCGAGACCGAATGATTGGCAACTGCTTGTCCGGCCAATCCACCACCCCTCTGTTTGTCTGTTTGTTCTCGGGGCTAGTATATCATTTAACCCCCAATGAATATGTCGATTCTTTAACTTTGAGGCCAATTATTTTCCTTCCATCTTCTTTAAAATACGGTAGAAAAAAAGATTAACTTCAAAACCGGAAAGTTTTCATAAACAGCAATAACAGCAGCATCAAACTTAAGACCCCAAAAAAAGGATAACCATTGGCTATCAGGTCGATGAACCCGACCCGGGCAATCTGAAGTCCTCCCAATGTCAGCAATATTAACCAAATACGATAGGGTAATCCCCATAACACAGTTAGCCGTTTGGCCAGGCCATAAGTATTGGCAAGGAGCGTGGTAAACATTTCGCCCCATAAAATCACCGCATAGCTCCAATAAGGAATCGGGCCGGCCCTCCGTGCAAGCTCAATCATAGGTAAAGCCTGTTTTCCCAAGAACGAAAAGTTGGATAGCAATGCCCATTGCATAAAACCGGCCATCAATCCCAAACACACACTACCGACCCAACTGCTTACCCTTAAATGACCCCTGCTTGGATATTCCTGAGCCAAGGCCAGCAATACCGGCAAGGCAAGAATGACATTATAAGCCGAAAATTGGAGGGCGGCAAAAAACCATTGGAGATGAAAGGTTGGCATAACAATTGTTGTGTCTTTGGTGAATAAACCGTAAAACGAAATACAGAGTGAACCCAAAACCATCAGCGGAATTACAATTAAATTAGCGGATATTAAACCTGCCATATCGAAAAAAAGAACTCCAATCAGTAAACAGGATGTCAGAATTTCGCCAACCCAAAGGTTCACTCCCATGCTCTCAAACAAGGCGCCGCTTCCCGCCAGCATAACCCCGATGAGTACCATAAAGAAAAGGGATAACAAAAAATCAACAATAGGGGTGAGAGGCTTTCCCAATATATAAACAAGAAATTCCCGATAGGACTTTGGCTTTAGCTGATAACCCACTTTAAATATCTTGGCCCCCGCAACCCCCATCACTAGAACAGCTGTAACAATTCCGAAGAATCCGTAAATGCCATAGATACCGAAGAATTGCAGTATTTCCTGGCCCGAAGCAAAACCGGCGCCCACCACAGTGCCGATAAAAGTTGCGCTAATGGCCGGAACCTCTTCCAATACCCTTTTACCGGCCTTAAAATTAAAATATTTCACCACTGCCACCAATGTCGTTTCTTAGGTAATGACCGCACATTGATGAGGTCGACTCCTTCTACGGTTTGCCTTTGATACCGGTACCCTATCCGTCCCCAGATCTGTCCCGGCTTCAACGGAGCCGTCGCTCGCTCCTGGAACAGGATGATTTGGGGTTCTATGAAGCCCGCTTGATTTTTTTTGACAACTGCATGTAAGTCATTTCTTGGATAAAGATTAACAAAGGGAGCGCTACCGTTTAAAACCGCCAGCCTGGCAACGGGCCTACGATGGTCGGCAATTTTCCGAATCATGAATTCCCTGAACCCGTATTCCAGCATTCTGGCACAATCACCCCAGCGGTCTCTTGAGTTAAGCGCCACCGCAATAAACTGGCAATGATTCCGAGTGGCTGAAGCGACCAAACAATATCCCGCTTCATTGGTGGTGCCTGTTTTTACACCGTCAGCTCCTTCCAGATACCAAAGTAAGCGGTTGGTATTTTGAACCTTGAGGGACTGCGCCTTATCTTCCCAGCGGATAATGGCGGTTTTTTGCTTTACCAAACCGGAAAAGCCCGGATAAGCCAGCCCATATCGGGCAATAAGCGCCAAATCGGTCGCGGTGGTATAATGGGAAGGCGCCTTGAGACCATGAGGATTTCTAAAATTAGTGTTCAAAGCCCCGATTTCTTTCGCTTTACGGTTCATTAATTCCACAAAAAGATCAACATTCCCGGCGACTCCCTCAGCCACGGCCATACTGCCGTCATTGCCGGAGCGTAACATCATCCCTTCCAGTAACTCTTTTAAACTCAACCGGTCCCCTGCCCGTAACCAAATGGAAGAGCCGGGGGTTCTCGACGCCAAAGGGGAAACCTTAATAACTTTGTTAAGGTCGCCTTTTTCCAGGGCGACAATAGCCGTCATCATTTTGGTAGTACTGGCAGGCGCCCTCCGCAAATCGGGATTTTTAGCGAAAAGCACGGCTCCGCTTTTCGACTCGATAAGCACTCCCGCACTGGCATGGATGGATGGACCCCGCTCAAAACCCGGGAGATACACCAAAGGGGGAAAACTGCCCCGTATTTTATATAAACGAGTGTTAACAGGTGAAGAAGAACGATACAGGGTAATGGCGGAAATCATAACCAATCCGGCCAATAAAAATACCCCGATCCAGTATTTCCGGGGAATAACAATTACTTTCATCACGCCCCACCCTCCAATAATGAATATGAAGCGCGCCGCTTTTTAATACCATCCGGTTTTTTCGCTACGAATCGCTAATTACCATTAATTTTGCCAGCCATAATCTCCTTTGAATTCCACAAAAATCACCCGTTCAATCGGTTCTTGAGTGATCTTTCCCAAAGAGTCTTTTTGAATTAGAAACAGTTCTTGAACTTTATCGGTACCCATCGGGATCAGCATTTTCCCCTGGGGTTTCAATTGATCCACCAAAAGGTCAGGTAATTTACCGGCTCCTGCGGTAACAATAATCCGCTCGTACGGGGCAAATTCCTTCCATCCTTCACTGCCATCTCCTATTTTATAATGGACATTCAGGTATCCTAATTCCCTGATTCGGGTCCGGGCCTGTTTGGATAGATCGGCAATCCGCTCCACGGTATAAACTTCAGCGGCAAATTCAGCCAAAAAAATGGTCTGGTAGCCCGAACCCGTGCCAATTTCTAATACACACATATTTTTTGATAAATCCAATAATCGGGTCATTTGACACACCAAGCTGGGTTGGGAAATAGTCTGTCCATGGCCTATCGGCAAGGGGCTATCTCTGGCGGCTAATTTTTGATAAGAATCTTCCAGAAATATCTTTCGGTCTATTTTATTAAAAAAATCATCAACAAGGTCGTTTTTTTGCTCGCCGTTATTCATTGAATCCCCCTTTTTTTCTGTTTACCGAACTATTATCCCAAAGTAAAGTTATCCTTATGTCTTTTATTTGAATTTCAAAGGAACCATAAAATCTTAATTTTTAATGCGCTAATTTTCACTCCGGCAGTGTGAATTTTCAAATCCATTTTGCAAACCGACACGCTCCTCCTGTCGGTCCGCTCTCCGGCTCTGCGGATTCTCAAATCCATTTTGGAAACCCACACTCTCCTCTCCGGCTCTGCGGATTCTCAAATCCATTTTGAAAACCCACACTCTCCTCCCGGCGATCTCCTCTCCGGCTCTACGGATTCTCAAATCCATTTTGAAAACCCACACTCTCCTCCCGGCGATCTCCTCTCCAGCTCTACGGATTCTCAAATCCATTTTGGAAATTTAATCTTCATTAGAGAGCGTTTCAATGTTGAGTAAGAGGTATAGGATTAATTCATCTACAGGCTAGTGAAAAAGAACTTAAATAGGATTAACATGATTTTATGGATTTACAGAATTTTTTAAAACGCCTATGAATTAACTATTGTAACTTAGAGATGTAAAATTAATTTCAAATATGTAAACAAAGGCGCTTTTGAAAAATTTGCCAAACAGCATGTTTTTATTAACTAAAATTAAATTTAGTCCGATATAAAAATAGTAATAGTTTTAGAGGAAAATCGCCAAATCCTCCTATTTATAACTTATTATCAAAATACAAACAAGGAGTAATAATATGAAAAAACAAATGAAACTTGGCACCCGGATTATTTTAGGTTATTGTCTGATGCTGGCTATTGTTTTTATCATTGTCGGGCTGGCACTGATTAGCCTGAGGAATATCAACGATAAAATGACCGTAATAACCGAGAATAATGAAAAAGTAAAACAGGTCAATCTCGTAAGAATCGCAACCCAGAATATTTCGAAGAATACCAGAGGCAATATTGTGTTTAGCAAAGACCCGCAAAAATTGCAGCAAATCCGGGAGGAGATTCAACAAACCCGGGAGGAATTGGCAAAAGCCGTTGAATTTTTCCAGCAAACTTCCTTATCCAAAGATCAAAAAGAATTAGTGGACATTTGGTTGGCCAACCGGACCCAAAGCGTACCGATTAATAATCAAGTGGCCGACTTAATTGCGAGTGGCAAGACCGATGAGGCCGCATCCGTGTTGGCCAATGAAGCCGACCCCAAGACGCAGGAAACCATGGATATCCAAAAGAAACTCGCTTCTATCATCGAAGAGGAGAGCAAAGCCGCGGAGGAAAATGCGATTCACACATACCGGAATTCTTTCCGACTTTTAATTCTATTGGTCTTCATATGCTCGGCTGTCGGTATCGCGGGCGCTTTATTGATTACCCGCAGCATTACCAGGCCCATCAATACCATTGTCGCCGGACTCAATGACAGCTCCCATCAAGTTACGGATGCTTCCATCCAGTTATCAAACTCGGCTCAACAACTCTCCGAAAGCAGCGCCGAGCAGGCTTCATCGATTGAAGAAACCTCATCAACACTCCAGGAATCTTCTTCCATGATGCAGCAAAATACCATCAATACCAAACAAGCGGCTCAACTCTCTATGGAGACCAGCGAATCGGCTAATAACGGCAGTAAAGACATGCAAGAAATGTTGGTTTCCATCCAGGAAATTAAAAAATCCAGCGACCAAATTTCAAAAATCATCAAAGTTATCGATGATATCGCTTTCCAAACCAATATTTTGGCATTAAACGCAGCGATTGAAGCGGCCCGGGCCGGGGAATCCGGTATGGGCTTTTCGGTTGTGGCCGAAGAAGTAAGGAACTTAGCCCAACGCAGCGCTCAGGCTGCCAAAGACACCACCGCCATTATCGAATCCAATATCGCGCTCTCGGATAAGGGAGTGAGCGCTTCTCAAAAATTGTACCAAGTCTTGAATGAAATCACCGCCCGGGCCAAAAAAGTCAGTACCCTCATGGATGAAATAGCCGCAGCCAGCCAGGAACAGGCCCAAGGGGTAGAACAGGTAAGCAAGGCCATGAGTCAAATGGAAACGGCAACGCAACGAAATGCCGCTAACGCTGAAGAAAGCGCCTCAGCAGCCGAAGAGTTAAATGCTCAAGCCGAAAGCATGCGGAAAATCGTGCGGGAACTTTCAGCGTTGGCCAATGGAAAAAAAGATATCCTGCCCTCGGAGATAGAAGTGGCCCATTCCAAGAGTTTAGCCTTTCAACCCCGGTCCAACAATCCATTGATCCAGGCCCCGAATGCGCAGGCTTTGGATAAAACCGACAGGAGAACCAAAGTAATCTCACCGGAAGAAATCATTCCGCTTGAGAAAGATACCCGGTTTTAAACGGACCGAACGAAAGTTTTTACACCATTCATTCACTTGCATACTCAACAAAAAAACTGGCCGCTTCAGCCAGTTTTTTGTTCTCTAAAGTAAATTAGATTACTTATCCATCGGTTTCATCAACGGGAATAAGATAACATCCCGGATGGAGGGGGAATCGGTGAGTAACATGACCAAGCGGTCAATCCCCATGCCCATTCCTCCGGTAGGCGGCATTCCGTGTTCCAAAGCGGCAAGGAAGTCCTCGTCCCAAACCATAGCTTCTTCATCACCCTTGGCTTTCTCTTTCGCCTGATCCATAAAACGTTCCCTTTGGTCAACCGGATCGTTTAGTTCCGAAAAAGCATTGGCCATTTCCCGGCCATAGATAAATAATTCAAACCGGTAGGTTAATTCCGGGTTATCCGCCATTTTCTTGGCAAGGGGCGAAATTTCTATCGGGTAATCGATCAAAAAAGTCGGTTGGACCAGCTTTGGCTCTACGAACTCCGAACAAATTTCATCCAGCACCATTCCTTTGGTGGATTTGGGAGGGATTTTAACGCCAAGTTTTACAGCGGCAGCCACCGCTTCTTCGTCACTGTGGATCTGCAGCCAATCAATGCCGGTATATTTTTTGATTGCCTCAATAATCGACAACCTGGGCCAGGGCGGCGTCAAATCAATGGGCGTCCCCTGATAAGATATTTGCAATGAACCGCATACCGCCTTTGCCGTTTCACAGAAGATTTTCTCGGTGATTTCCATCATTACATGATAGTCGGCGTAGGATTGATAGAGTTCCAACATGGTAAACTCCGGATTATGGCGGGTGTCCATTCCTTCATTCCGGAAACAATGCCCGATTTCGTAAACGCGGTCAAAACCGCCCACAATTAACCGCTTGTGGTAAAGCTCCAATGCGATTCTCATGGTCAAATCAAGATCCAATGTATTATGATGAGTCAGGAAGGGACGGGCATGTCCACCTCCTGCGATTACGCTCAGGACCGGCGTCTCAACCTCGGTAAAATTTTCACCATCCAGTATTCTCCGAATGGTACTGACGATCTTGGAACGTTTTAAAAAAGTGGTCATAACCTCCGGGTTGGAGATTAAGTCCAAATACCGCTGACGGTACCGGAGATCGGTATCTTTTAAACCGTGCCATTTTTCCGGCAATTGCCGTAAAGCCTTGGCTAACAGCTTATAACTCTCAATTTGAACCGATATTTGGCCGCGGTGGGTTTTAAAAACCTTGCCGTTAAGGCCGATGATGTCTCCCAAATCCAGATCAAGCAAACCATGATATTGCTCCTCACCCAACACATCAATCTTCGCATACAGCTGGATGTTGCCGCTTTGGTCGATAATATTGGCAAAACAGGCTTTTCCTTGATCTCGTTTGGAAACCAAACGCCCGGCAATGGTAACGGTCTGATTTTCAAGTTCTTCAAAGCGATCCGTTATTTCCTGAAGCAAATGCGTACGGTTAAACCGTTCACCAAAAGGGTTAACCCCTTTTTCCCGCAATTTCCCAAGCTTTTGAAGCCGAAGCTCCATTTGTTCATTTCCTCTGGGTACTTCTGGTTCCAATTTTTGTCCCTCCACCCCATGCATTGATTCGCCGCTATAAAAAACTAGTGTAGCATCCCCCGATTAACTTTACAAAGTTGGACGCTACACCTAAGCCGCCTCGCTCACGCTTGGCCACTCTAAAAATCGCAGTAGTAAGCCTTTTTTACTTTTTAATTCCAACAATTTTGTATTGAATGGTCCCCATGGGAACATTGACATTGACGATACTGCCGACTTTTTGTCCCATCAGGCTGCGCCCTACAGGAGATTCGTTGGATATCTTATATTGAGCCGGATCCGCTTCAGCAGAACCGACAATCATATATTCTACTTCCTCGCTGTTGTTCACATCGTTTAATTTAACCTTTGAGCCGACGCTTACAATATCTTTAGCCACTTCTTGCTCATCGATGACTTTCGCGTTGCGCAACATTTTTTCCAGTTGTAAAATACGTCCTTCAATGAAGCCCTGCTCGTTCTTGGCATCTTCATATTCGGAGTTTTCACTAATGTCTCCCAGTTCAATGGCCTGTTTGAGACGTTCTGCGACTTCCGGGCGTTTTACAGTCTTTAAATTTTCCAATTCTTTTTCCAACTTGTTCAGTCCATCGATTGTAAGAATTACTTCTTTGTCATTACCCATAATTTGGCTCCTTTCAGGCTAAAAATCTATGTTAATATATGTTTCGTGAATTCGGTTTATTCGAAAAAACGAGGGTTAAAAAAATAAAACAGCAGTTTAATCCCTATAAACAGTAAGCACCGGACTTTATTTCCAGTGCCTTAAAAACAGTTTTATTATAAACGAAACCCTTCCAGGTGTCAAGAATAGAATCAAACTGTGAAATCGCGGCCAAGTTCCCTGAAACAAAGGGCTAATTTGACGATCCGTTCCAAGGGCAACTCCGCTCCATACCAAAACCCGTCCGTAAGGTTGAATCTGGAGCGTAAAATGGTCTCTCCCAAAGCCGGATAAAGGGGTACTCCTCCAAATTTGCTTTTCGCCTTGAACGGCAGATTGGCATTAAAACTGGATAAAGAGGGAGATTTTTGAAAAATCTCACACCAGATCAACTTTTTGGCCTCACGGGCCCGCGCCAGCTTCAGTTGACTCAAAATCCCGCACTTGATCAGGATCCGGCCGCCGCGGAGGTCCTCGGGCAATTCCCGATAAGTCTGGGCTGATATTCCGGTCTCGGCGAAAACCAGGTCGGCAGCTCGTTCCAGGGAATGTTCATTGGGGGAGACCAGGTTTAAAAACCGCACTTCCCGGGCGATGAGGCGGGCGCAAGTCACCCCCAAATTGCCTTCTTCCCAAACGATGGTTGCCTTTGCCTTCAGGGGCGCTATCTCAAAATTCCGCAAAATACTCCGGAAACGGTTGATGAAAATCAGCATTTCCAGGGCCTTTCCATCACTAACCCCTGGAAATGGAGCCTCTATCCGCAAAGATTTCGGAGGCGCGAAAGGTGTGCCGGAATCAAGCCCGATAATTTTGACTCCGGATTGATTCAGCTCGGCTAAAAATCTTTGCCACAACCGGCCCAGACGGTCATTACTCCAGGCCTGATTGAAATTACCCGGCAACTGCCAGCCTGTTCCCTGAACTTCCCCTCCCGGAAGAAGTCCGGTAATCGGGCCCACGTTTAAGGGTCCCCGGTAATAGAGCAGTTTATCGGGTAATAAATTCCCCCAAAAAGTCGGTTTCTTGAGTAAGGAAGATGCGAATCCGAAATGAACCATGAAAGCCGCCTCCCACAGACAATCTATGAGCTGCGGTGGAGTTTTATTCTTTCGGGGTAGCCCGTCATGGGACGCTGTCTAAAAGTAATTCAAAAATAATGACTTTCTAATCATTCCGGTCATAACATTGAGCCAAACGGCTCCGAAAACGCGGCATTCTTCTTATAGCCCAAGGACTCCGATCTTACTTTCCCTGATAAACCGGATTAACTCTTTAATCTCCCCCACAGTCATCAATTCTTGTTCGATACGTTCGATTGCATCCGCTAATTTCATGTTTGAGCGGTATAAGAGGTGGTGGGCTCTTTTCAATGCCATCTGGGCTTCACAATCGATACCATTCCGCCGTAATCCAACAATATTCAATCCGTAGACTCCTACCGGATTTCCATCCACCAACCAATAAGGCGGGATATCTTTTTCGACCTTGGTCATTGCGCCGATCATGGCCATTTTCCCAATCCTGCAATGAGGGCCGATGTTTGACAACCCCCCGATTCGCGCCTTATCCTCCACCACGACATTGGCCGCCAAATTCACCGAGTTTGTAATAATAACATCATTTCCAATCCGGCAGTCATGAGCGATATGGGAATAATTCATTAATAGATTGTTGTCGCCGATTCGGGTTTCCCCTCCTCCCGCAATTGTCCCCCCCTCAACTGCGGAAAATTCGCGGAATATGTTATCATTACCGATATATAAAGAAGTTTTTTCACCGTTCATTTGAGGATCCCGGGAATCACAACCGATGGAGGAACCGGCGTAAAATTGATTGGCCGTCCCGATAACGGTCCATCCCTCTATCAGGACATTCGGTCCAATGATACAATGATCGCCGAGGATGACATTTTCGCCGATGATCGCATGGGGGCCGATCTGGACATGCTCGCCGATTTTGGCATGGGGATGCACGAACGCTTGGGGATAAAACGGGGAAGAGAATCCCGGACTAAAATCAATCGGTTTCAAACCGCCACCTCCGAGGGTATTCAATGAATGATAAAATTATTCTAATCTATTAACTCAACTTTTGTACCTTAAAAATCAAAAAAAACAGTTAATTCATTAACATTCCAGCGAATATAAACAAAAGTTGACAAATGGACTGAAAAAAATAAAACACTCAAATTAAAAACAGCCGGAGCACAAAGTTTTCAATAATCCCGTAAATCCTGCTGTAAATCGTGTAAATCCTGTCTACGTAAGCTATGAACTTAGGCCTAAATAAAAGGACTTAAACAGGATTAACATGATTTCATGGATTTACAGGATTTTTTTAAAACCCTATGAATTATCGGTTTCTTGCAGCCCATTTTACCAGGTTTTAATCCTGTAAATCATGTGAATCCGGTCAATCCTGTCTCCGTTAACTTTTTTTAGGCCCGACTTTTTCTAAAAAAGTTTAATGTAATATATATAATATCAAACTATCCATCGCTTATATGGACAATGAAAAATGACTGTAATTTGCCAAATTAGTCTACTGTTCCCAAATTTTTGCCGTTTTTACTGCGAAACATATTCCATATGCTATTGGTTTATCTTTAAACTCCGCATCTTGCGGCCTCTGTGAGAGATATTGGCCTTTTTAAAAATTCTTTTCCCCGCCATCATCCAGAAAATACCAACCCCCTCCCGCAGGATAAACTACCTCCCAAAGCGAATCAGCATCTTTTTACTAGTTTACTAAAAGGAGGTCGTCCCATAATGAACTACCCGGAAACTCCTGATTTTGAAAAGGACCGCCTTGCAGAATTATGCGGTTTGGCGGAAAAAAACAGTTATATCAACCCGGAACTATTCGGCAAATATGAAGTCAAACGGGGGCTGCGCGACATCAGCGGCCGGGGAGTCCTGGCCGGGCTGACCGAGATCGGCGAGGTTCATTCCTATATCATGGATGAAAACGAAATGGTCCCCGTTCCCGGCCGCTTATTTTACCGGGGCATCGATATCGCCGATCTGGTCAACGGCTTTATGAGCGAGGGCCGCTTCGGTTTCGAGGAAACCTGTTATTTATTGCTTTTCGGCGCACTGCCGGATCCAAAACAATTGGGGGATTTTCAGCAGTTGTTGGCCCAGTACCGGAAACTGCCGGATGATTTTGCCCGTGACATTATCTTAAAGGCCCCCAGTAAGGATATGATGAACGTACTGGCCCGCAGCGTTCTGGCCTTATATAGCTTTGACGACAACGCCGACGACATTTCCGTCCCCAACGTGCTGAAACAATGCCTGCGCCTGATCGCCCTTTTCCCCGCGATCGCCGTCTATGGCTACCAGGCTTTTTCCCATTACCACGGCAATAACAGCCTGTTCATTCATAGTCCCCAGCCAGAACTTTCCACCGCGGAAAACATTCTCTACATGCTCAGGCCGGACAGCAATTATACCAAACTGGAGGCGGCTTTGCTCGACTTGGCGTTGGTCCTTCACGCGGAGCACGGCGGCGGCAATAACTCATCCTTTGTAACCCATGTGGTGACCTCATCCGGAACCGATACCTATTCGGTCATGGCTGCGGCCCTCGGTTCCCTTAAAGGGCCAAAGCACGGCGGGGCTAACATCAAGGTAATGCAAATGTTTGAGGATCTCAAATCCCAGGTGAAGGACTGGACGGATGAAGGGGAAATCGAAGGGTATCTGGCAAAAACCCTGAATAAAGAAACTTTCGACCGCTCCGGCTTGATTTACGGCATCGGCCATGCCGTTTACTCCATTTCCGACCCGCGGGCCATCATTTTAAGGGATTATGCCGCCCGCCTGGCCAGGGAAAAAGGGCTGGAGGACGAATACCAGCTTTATACGCGGGTGGAAAAGCTTGCCCCGGAGGTGATCGGCAAGGTCCGCAAAATGTACAAGGGTGTCAGCGCCAATGTGGACTTTTATTCGGGCCTAGTTTACCGGATGCTTGATCTTCCGCCGGAAATCTACCCGCCCATCTTTGCCATTTCCCGGATCGTCGGCTGGAGCGCCCACCGCATTGAAGAGATCGTCAATGCCGGGAAAATCATCCGCCCCGCTTATAAAAGCGTTTGTCCCCGGAAGGCCTATACTCCCATGGCGCAAAGATAAACAGGGGGTTGGGGAAAAACGATACTGCAGGCCTAACGGAAAGAACGTGAACAGGATTCACAGGATTTTATGGATTTACGGGATTTTTTCAATTATTTATTTTACCAGGTTTTAATCCTATCCGTTACTTTTTTGGGTCGATTCATTCATCCAATCGCTGGTCGCGTTTCAGTAATTATTTTTTTCATTCATCCGATTGCTGATTTCATTTCAGCAATTACTTTTTTCATTCATCCGATTGACGATCTCATTTCAGAAATTATTTCAGTGGAAGAGTAACCGATACCTTTGAAGCCCAAAATCTTTTAGATGTCAACGTCTAGGGTTACTCTCCCACTGAATCCGCTTCATTAAAAAGCTCCATTGGGGGAGAGTTCGTCTTCATTTCATAAAGACGCGAGAGAGATAGACCTACAGTCAGCCTAGGTACTTGTTTTTTCTTTTGCTCAAATTATTTATTTCAACTTATATACTCAACTTTCGCAAAGGAAAAAGCCGCAGAAAACAATTGATACGTAAGTATGGAAAAAAATAAAAAGATATATTGACAATCTCAGATCTTATCGCTTCAAAAAAATAGATACAAAAAGTTAACCAC
>JAEZCE010000082.1 GCA_023429995.1 Bacillota bacterium
CAGTAGCCGGGAAGGTTCAGGATTCCTTAAATGAAATCACTCTTCAGTCCAAGAAAGTCAGCGAATTGATGGGTGAAATAGCCGCGGCCAGTCAGGAACAGGTTCAAGGAATCGAACAGGTCAATATCTCCATGAGTCAGGTTGAATCCGTAACCCAGCAAAATGCCGCTAACGCGGAAGAAAGCGCTTCGGCAGCCGAAGCGCTAAACGCACAGGCCGAGAGCATGAAACAAATTGTGAGGGAGCTTTCGGAGTTGGTCAATGGTTCAACTGCGGCCATGAAGGCGGAGATGGAGCAAACCGGTAAACCGTTGCGCCATTTGACTCACAGTAATCAAGGAATGAAAACGATAGGCAAGGTTCCGCAGGATCAAACCAAATTCCGCGGCGAACATTCCAATGGGTTATTGCAGGATAAATCGACCAGAGTGGTCTCTCCCGAAGAAGTGATCCCCTTGGAGAAAGACCCGGATCACTTTTAAAAGTTGTTGAATATTCGTTTATTTCCCAAGTAAAAACTCTCGGAAAATTGGGGACCTGAATCATTCCGGGAGTTTTTTATGGATTGAATCGTTTGAAGTCTTCTTGGATGGAGTTTGTGAAGCAACAGGTTTGCTTTGAGATGCTTCAAATTTAGGGAAAGCCTCTTTAAACTGGATTTTTATCCACCCTTGCATATCCCGGTTCCCCGTTTTCCAAAGCTTCATTAGGTAGTGAATCATTTCTAAAAATTCCTCATCCGCTATTCCTTCTTGTTCAGAGGGAAATCCCATTGCCGCTTCATTTTGAAGTTTTAAATAAACGGCGCTTTCCCGGCAAATTTCCTCCCCATATAACTCTAGAATATGCCGTAAATATATATCGATATCAAGGAGCATCTTTCCGTCACCGGTCATGATCCATTCCTTGCGAATACCAAAGCGCCAACATAAGGCTAATAATAATTGCTCGGAAGGCTTTTCCAAACCGTGTTCGATTTTCGAGACGTGAGCCTGCGTAATCCCAAGCTCTTGCGCGAAAAGAACCTGCGATAAATTGAAAAATTCTCTAATTTTTTTAATTTGGCTTCCGATATTCATATAAGTAACCCATATTTAGTATTAAGGGCAATATAACCCAATCATATAATTTTTCCTATTTTTTCATTTTAATGGTAAAATATTCGGATGCCTATTTATTATAGCTTACTTTATGCTTTTTAACAAATAACTAATATTAATCAGGTTATGTTTAACAAGTTTTTTATAATGAACAAACTATCTTTAATTACCATTAAATATATACTATTAGCAAAAAAAGTTAAATTATATACATTTCCTATTTTTGATTTGGGTGCATGATGTGTACTGATATACCATAAATTAAGAAGGCGGTGGATTAAATGGCAACCCAGAATGACAAATACCTGACTTTTGGATTGGAAAATGAAACCTATGGGATACCTATCCGGACAGCGAAAGAGATTATCGGGATGCAAGAAGTCACCCGTATTCCAAAGACGAAGGGGTATATGAAAGGGGTGATTAACTTACGGGGTAAGATCGTTCCCATTATGGATCTGCGGTTAAAATTCGGAATGGCTGAGAAAGAATATACCGACCGTACTTGCATCATCGTGATTGAAGTCAATCTAGGCGCCAATCAACGAGCGGTGGGAGTTGTCGTCGATAATGTCGCTGAAGTTCGCAATATTCAGCCGGGTGAGATCGAAGAGCCGGGGGAGTATGGGCAAACTGAAGGCCAGCTTTTATTGGGGATCGGTAAATTGAGCGATAAGGTGATTTTAATGATTGATATTGAAAAAATCATCAATAAGGATGATGCGGTTATTTTGCAAAGAACTTTGATGGACTAAATGATATAACGGGTTATTTTGTTGTATTAAAAATCCAGATTATTCTATAAATGTTGAAAGAGTCTAACATTATCGAAGAAACTTCAAATGGAATACGAATGGCGACATTTTAGAAGTCATGGTGAAATAAAAAGGAGCGATGTAAATGATTGGACACAAGAAAATGACTGTAGGGACCAGAATTTATTTGGGATTTGGCATGATGCTGTTGCTTTTGTTGATTACGGTTACGGTAGCGCTGGTTAACATGGTGGGTAACCAGGCCGGTATGAATAGGATTATTAATGAGAACAATGTGAAGCTGGAATTAGCATACGGTATTTTGGATACATTACATCAAATCCGGGAAAATGTATTGATATTAGTTGCAACGAGCGATGCTGGCATGGCTGAAGAACATATGAATAAAATGATTTCTCTCCGCGAGCAGTACCAGAAGCTTTATGGCGAATTGCAAGCAATGTCGGCCCGGTCGGAAACAGGGAATAGACTACGGGGGGAAATCGGGGAAAAAATATCGGAAGCAGTACCGCTTAATAATCAAGTCATTGAACTGAGACGGTCCGATAAGAACCAGGAGGCAATGGAGTTGTTAATGGGGCAGGTTGATCCTGCTGAGCAAATGGCCATCAACAAAGTGGGTGAGTATGTACAATATTGTGAGAATATGAATCGAACCGAGGAAACTGCGGCCCAAAACGGCTTTCGAAATTCCGTGATTTTATTAGGCTTTTTTAGCGTCATTGCAATTGTTTTCGGGATAGGGATCACCATTTTCATCACCCGCGGTATCACCCTGCCGGTAACCAAAATCGTCAATGCTTTAACGGAAGGAGCCGGGCAGGTGGCTGCGGCTTCCACTCAATTATCCGCGTCCGCCCAGCAGTTATCCCAGGGCAGCACCGAACAAGCCGCTGCCATTGAAGAGACATCGTCCACCCTGCAGGAATCGGCTTCGATGATGCTACAAAATACCACCAATACCAAACAAGCCGCGCAATTATCTGAACAAGCCAAACAATTTTCCGGCATCGGCAGCGCCCAAATGCAGCAAATGATGGATTCCATCCAGGAAATCAAGAAATCCAGCGACGAAATTGCTAAAATCATTAAAGTCATTGATGACATCGCGTTTCAAACGAACATTCTCGCGCTCAATGCGGCAATTGAAGCCGCCAGAGCGGGAGAAGCCGGAATGGGTTTTGCGGTGGTTGCCGAAGAAGTCAGGAATTTGGCCGGGCGTAGCGCTCAAGCGGCCAAAGATACGACGAACATTATCGGAAACAATATTGAACTGTCAACTAACGGCGTATCGGTGGCGGATAAGGTTCGTGAAGCCCTTAATGAAATCACCCAGCAAACCAAAAAGGTCAGCGAATTAATGGAAGAAGTAGCCGCGGCAAGCCAGGAACAATCTCAAGGAATTGAACAAGTGAATAGAGCAATGACCCAGGTGGAAACGGTGACCCAACAAAATGCGGCCAATGCCGAAGAAAGCGCTTCGGCGGCCGAGGAATTGAATGCCCAGGCTGAGAATATGCGAAAAATTGTCAGGGAACTTTCGGAGATGATTAATGGGCAAAAAGCCACCGTAGAGATGGAAAAATATCAAATAACCCATTCTCTTCACCATAAACTTTCTCAAGGGAATCCGGGCGTTGCGGTTATGACGGACCACCCATCTTCTCGGAAAACGCTGGGACCGGTGGGGGATAAAGCCGCCAAAACCAAAGTTGTTTCTCCGGAGGATATAATACCTCTGACCAATGATACCGACAAATTTTAATCCGCGTCTCAGGATTTCAAATTTTGCGGACAATAAGTTGGAAGAGATGGTTGACAACCTCCCTCCGGTTTTGTTAGAATGAAATTGATATTTAAAATATTTGGAAGTGCGCCTAGGGTTCCGTTTTGAATGTTCAAAAGTCTGGACCAAGTGGCGCAGGCATCGTAAGGTTTTCCCTTAAGATGTTACACCGTAGAGGGATAAAAACCCGGGCGGATAGGTTCTTTTAACAAAGGCGCCTATCCGCTTAATTTTTTTTAGGGAGCTGATTTTTTGGACCGGGATCTATTCTTAAGCTTAAGTCCGTTAGACCACCGTTATTATTTATCAAATCAGGCTTTATGGGACCAACTGGCCGAATATTTTTCAGAGAATGCCTATATTGGATACGAGTTAAAGGTTGAAGCCGCTCTGGCCAGGGTTCTCGCCAAAAGAGGCCTTTGTAGCCCGGAGGTTGCTGCTGAAATTGTCAAAGCTTGTGAAAATATCGACCCTTCAGCGGTCTACCTGGAAGAAGAAAAAACCAAACACAACATCCGGGCGCTCGTCAATTGCGTCCAACGCCAAGTCAGCGAGGAAGCCCGGCCTTTTGTGCATTTTACCGTGACCTCAGTCGATGTCATGGATTCGGCCACAGCCATGCGGTTTAAGGAAGCCACTGAAAAAGTGGTATTGCCGAAAATGAGGGAATTGGAGTCGCTGCTTATTGCAATCGCCCGCCGGGAAAAAGCGACTTTGCAAGTAGGGCGCACTCACGGGCAGCATGCGGTGCCGATCACTTTCGGATTTGCCATGGCTGAGTATGTAAGCAGGTTTGGGTCAAGAATTGAGTTGGTATCCAAATTTTCTCAAGAGCTCAGGGGAAAAATCGCCGGAGCTGTGGGGGCTTATAATGCGAGTTCGCTCTTTTTTGACGACCCGGAAGCGTTTGAGGCTGAGGTTTTAAGAGAACTCGGTTTGAAACCGGCCAATTACTCCAACCAAATCGTGGAGCCCGAGTATTTGACCGATTATATTCACAGCATTATTTCGGCATTCGGCGTTTTAGCCAATTTAGCCGATGATATCCGGCATTTGCAACGCACGGAAATCGGAGAAGTGGGAGAGGCTTTTGAGGCTACCCAGGTTGGCTCTTCAACCATGCCCCATAAACGGAATCCTTGGAATTTCGAGCATGTGAAGAGTATGTGGAAAGAATTTATGCCCAGAATGATTACCTTGTATGCCGACCAAATTTCAGAGCACCAGCGGGACCTTACCAATTCCGCTTCCGGCCGTTTCGTGCCGGAAATCGTGGTTGGTTTTGTGGCTGCGGTGGAGCGAATGACTAAAGTCCTCAAGAAACTGGTGGTTGACAAGGAACGGATGGAAAGGAATTTTGCCGGCACCAAAGAAATGGTGATTGCAGAACCGATTTACATTTTGTTGGCATCATTAAACCATCCCAATGCCCATGAGGTTGTCCGGGTTTTAACACTTCAATCGCAAAAGACCGGTAAAACCTTACGGGAGTTACTGGATGAACAGGCTGATCTGGTCCCGTATTTGAGTAAACTTACCCCGAAGCAAACGGAGATATTAAACCATCCCCAAAAATATGTTGGCCATGCCGAACAAAAAGCGGAACAGGTCTGCAGGGAGTGGGAGCAGCGGTTGGGCCTGTGAGGATTAGGCATAGGGAATGGGCTATTTGTTGTTGCAGGATGAAACGATACACATGAGTAGGGAGCTGTGATGATTGGACGAAGTGATTTGCGATAACGGGTGCGCGCGCGCAGATCTTTTTCTTGAGGAAGACCATCAGGAAGAAGCCTGCGGCGTATTTGGAGTCTACAGCAATGAACCGGATTTTGAGGCTTCATTTTTAACGTACATCGGGCTTTACGCCTTGCAGCACCGTGGACAGGAAAGCGCCGGAATGGTTATTTCCGATGGGCAGCGTGTCCTCGCTCATAAAAATATGGGCTTGGTGTCCAACGTATTTAACAAGGATATCCTGGAACAGCTTAAAGGCAGGATTGGAATCGGCCACGTCCGTTATTCGACGACCGGTTCCAGTTTGCTGGCCAATGCGCAACCCTTGATGGCCCGGTGTTCCAAAGGAATTTTGGCGGTGGCCCATAACGGTAACCTGGTGAATACCGAGGAACTGCGGCAGGATTTACAGGAAAACGGCTCCGTATTTCAAACGACAACCGATACGGAGGTAATTATCAATCTCATCGCCCGTCATAGTCAGGATGATTTACCGACAGCGATTTTGAAATCAGCCGAGGTTTTACGGGGTTCGTTTTCCCTGGTGCTGGTGACCAAGGATACTCTGATCGGACTAAGGGACCCTCACGGAAACCGGCCCTTATGTTTGGGTAAATTGGGGGATGCTTATGTCATCTCATCGGAGAGTTGCGCTTTCTCCAGCATTGGAGCTCGTTTTATCCGGGATATTGCTCCTGGTGAGCTGATTATGATTGATAGCGAAGGCCTGCGAAGTTATTACCTGCCCAAGGCAAAAGCCGAAGCTCTATGTGTTTTTGAATATATTTACTTTGCCCGGCCGGATAGCAATATTGATGGGATTAACGTTCACGTATCCAGAAAAGCGATGGGTCGGGAACTTGCCAAACAGTTTACCGGGAAGGCGGATGTGGTCATCCCGGTCCCGGATACCGGACGTTCAACGGCAATGGGTTTTGCCGAAAGCTCGGGCATTCCTTATGATATCGGTTTAATTAAGAATCCGTATATCGGGAGGACATTCATTCAGCCCCAACAGAATATGCGCGACTTGGGGGTGCGGATTAAACTGAACCCGGTGGAAGAGGTTTTAAAGGGCAAACGGGTGGTGATCATCGATGATACGATCGTCCGGGGCACCACCAGCGGTAAAATCATTCACTTATTACGGGAAGCGGGCGCCAAGGAAGTCCATATGTGCGTTAGCGCTCCGCCGATTGCCCACCCCTGTTATTATGGAATCGACACTTCGGTCCGGAAAGAATTAATCGCCTCTGCTCATTCGGTGGAGGAAATCCGCGATTATATTCAAGCCGACAGTCTAACCTATCTGACCCAAGAAGGTTTATACCGGGCTCTGAAACCGAAGGAACAACTTTGTATGGCTTGTTTTAACGGTGAATACCCAATCCCGCTTCCGGGGGAGAAGGGCAGCAAGTATCAGTTGGAAGAGAGGTAAATTCATGGCCGATCTCTATAAAGCCGCCGGCGTGAATATTGATGCCGGCAATGAAGCAGTGAAACGAATCAAGAATTTAGTCCAGGGGACTTATAACTCCCATGTTCTGGGGGATATCGGTAATTTTGGCGGGCTCTATGCCTTTCCGGTCCGGGATTACCGGGAGCCGGTCCTGGTATCCAGTACCGATGGAGTGGGAACGAAACTGAAAGTGGCCTTTACCATGGAACGTTATGATACGGTAGGATATGACCTGGTCAACCACTGTGTCAACGATATTTTGGTCCAAGGCGCCAGGCCTTTGTTTTTTTTGGATTATATCGGAGCCGGTGTGGTTAAACCGGATATGATCGCGGAAATCGTCAAGGGGCTTGCCAGAGGGTGCTTCGAAAATGAATGTGTACTCATCGGTGGGGAGACCGCCGAGATGCCGGGCATATATTCAGCGGGGGAATTCGACTTGGCCGGGACCATTATCGGCATAGTGGAAAGGGATTTGTTAATTACCGGTTCCTCCATCCAACCGGGCGATGTTGTCATCGGGCTGCCCTCCAAAGGGTTGCATACCAACGGATATTCTTTGGCCCGGCAAATTTGTTTTGAAAAACTGGGACTTGCTCCATCTACCTATGTTCCGGAAATCGCCTCCACCATTGGAGATGCTTTGCTGGCGCCGCACTGTTCTTATTACCGGCAACTTTATCCTTTGGTAAAACAAAAAAATATCAAAGGCATGGCCCATATCACCGGCGGCGGTTTTTATGACAATATCCCGCGGATTTTGCCCGAGGGATGCGGAGTGGAGATTCATAAAGGAAGCTGGCCGGTTTTACCCGTTTTTGAGTTTCTGCAGAAGTCGGCGGATATTCCGGATGAAGAGGCGTATCGTGTTTTTAATATGGGCATCGGAATGGTGATTGTTTGCGCGCCCGATGATGTACAAGCGATAATCGATGGAATTCCCCAGAGTTACCGGTTGGGCTCTGTGGTATCAGGGGATAAAGAAGTCACTTTAATTTAAAAGGGCTTTTTTTGAAGTGGCTTATCGGAAATTTACCTATCTAGAAAATAATTTGAAGCCTAAAAGATCAAATCTCCCGCTAAGGCGCGGAGACGCAGAGAAAAGATGAAAAACATTATTGGTAAAACCTCTGCGATCCTGCGCGAGAAAAATACCCATTTTCATCCTTTCGCTTGCCCCGGTAAGCTGGGGGTGATGACTACTATAAAACTTTAGAGTTTTGATTTCGTACTATTTGGAGGTCCCTTTGAAGAAAATCGGTGTGCTTGTCTCGGGGGGCGGCTCAAACCTTCAGGCCATCATTGACGCCGCTGAAACCGGAATGTTTGATGCCGGGGTTGGGGTGGTGATTAGCAACAAGCCGGGTGTCTTTGCCCTTGAACGGGCCGCAAAACACCGTATTCCGGCAGAAGTTATTAATCATCGGGACTATTTGACGGCTGCGGATTTTTCGGAAGCAATTTCCCGCCGTTTCGAACACTACGGTATCGACTTGGTATGTCTGGCGGGTTTCCTGCGGATTTTAGATCCTTACCTGATTCAAAAGTACCGGGAACGGATCTTGAATATTCATCCCGCCTTACTGCCTTCCTTCGGCGGCAAGGGGATGTACGGACATCATGTCCACGAGGCGGTGATCGCCTCCGGTGCCAAGTTTTCAGGCGCCACGGTTCATCTGGTGACCCCGGAAACCGATGCCGGCCCCATCGTCCGCCAGGGAATTGTGAAAGTCGATGATGGCGATACGCCGGATACCTTGGCCGCTAAAGTCCTTGAAGTCGAACATCAAATCTACCCGGAGGCCGTCAAGCTGTTGGTTGAAGAACGAATCACCGTGGCAGGGAACCGGGTTTTGTTAAAAAGATAATAGAATTTCCCTTTCATCAGCCAGGTTTATCGCAAGGGGTTTTGTAAGAAATTTAAAGGATTTAGCCCCGGGAAGCAAGAAGATCTCAATAATTATTTATTCATTGTCAAAGGGGGATGCCCTGTGCTTGATATTAATATGATCAGAGATTTGTTGCCGCATCGTTATCCGTTTTTATTGATTGACCGGGTCATTGAGATCGATAAGGGGAAGCGGGCCGTGGGAATTAAGAACATCACAACCGATGACTATTATTGCCAGCAGCAATATTTTAACGGCGATTGTTTGATCCCGGGTTCCATTCAGATTGAAATCATGGCGCAACTGGCGGGCTTTGTAACGATGGAACTTGCCGAAGACAAAAATAGCGTGCCCCTCTTTGCGGCGGTCGAAAAAGCCAGATTTCGCCGGGCGATTCAACCCGGTGATCAACTGCGCATTGAGGTCGAATTGCTGAGATATAAGGCCAGGGCCGGAAAATTCAAGGGTAGGGTATTGAGTAACAATGAATTGGTTAGTGAAGCCCGGTTTACTTGCATGGCTGTCCCACAGGCGGCAATGCAATAATGTAATAATGTTATGGGATATACTGACTGAATGTAGGAGGAATAGAGAATGGCGCTTGTCAGTAAAACAGCTTTAAAATCATTCCCGCTGATAGCCCGCGGTAAGGTGAGAGACATATACGACTTGAATCAGTATTTATTGATTGTGGCGACGGACAGACTGTCCGCTTTCGATGTTGTATTCGAAGAACCGATACCGGAAAAGGGAAACGTTTTAACGGGTTTATCCGTATTCTGGTTTGGCCAGACCGCAGACAGCCTTCCCAATCATTTGATTACAGCCGATATGAATCAAGTGCCGGGCTTGACCGCGGAGGAAAGAACGTTGTTACAAGGCCGTTCGATGCTGGTGAAAAAAGGGCAGGTCGTTCCGGTGGAATGCGTGGTACGCGGTTACCTAACAGGCAGCGGGTTAAAAGATTATCTTAAAAACGGCTCCGTCAACGGAATCGAACTTCCCAAAGGATTGATGGAAAGCAGCAAATTGCCGGAACCTATTTTCACCCCGACCACCAAAGAATCGGAAGGCCATGATCAGCCCATTACCTTTTCCCAATTGGCCGCCAAGGTTGGCCTGGAACTTGCGGAAAAGCTAAGGGATTATTCTTTAAAGCTCTATCAAATCGGAGCGGCCAAGGCGGAAGCGAGCGGAATTATCTTGGCGGACACCAAGTTTGAGTTTGCTTTTGTTGATGGAGCGCTAACGGTGGTTGATGAGATTTTCACCCCTGATTCCTCAAGGTTTTGGCCCAAGAGCCAATATCAGGCGGGAAAGGTCCAGCCTAGTTTCGATAAACAATATGTCCGGGATTATCTTGAAAGCATCCATTGGGATAAAAACCCGCCTGCCCCGAAATTGCCGGAGGAAATTATCAAGAAAACCACTGAAAAATATTTGGAAGCTTACCAGCAGATTGTGGGCAAACCGCTGGCAATCTGATTTTCATCCATGATCCGTTTCAAATCTATCGGCCTTGGCCGGTAAAATTTTAAAATTTCTTATTCCGTTTGGCCTAGGGGGTATCTTTTTGAAAGTTATGGTGATCGGCAATGGCGGACGGGAGCATGCCATTGTGTGGAAATTAGCTTTAAGTCCGCTCGTTTCGAAAATCTATTGCTGTCCCGGTAACGGCGGGACAGCCCAAATAGCTGAAAATGTCGTCCTCAGCCCGCTCAGTATCGACACGATGGCCGATTTCGCCCAAAAAAACCGGATCGACTTAACGGTGGTCGGTCCGGAAACCTACCTTGCCGAAGGTGTGGTCGGGGAGTTTAGGAAGCGGGGTTTGAAAATTTACGGTCCTTCCCGGCAGGCCGCCCGGTTGGAGGCCAGTAAAAGCTATGCCAAAGAGTTTATGAAGAAGTACCATATTTCCACCGCCGGTTTTGAAATTTTCAGTGATCCGGTATCCGCCCGGCAGTATCTGGAGAAGGTGGGAACTCCCATCGTCGTGAAAGCCAATGGACTGGCCGCCGGGAAGGGGGTCACGGTTGCCATGGACATGGACTCCGCCACCCAGGCCATCGATGAAATGATGACCCAAAAGGTCTTTGGCGAGGCGGGGAACTCCATTGTCATCGAAGAGTTTTTGGAAGGGGAGGAAGTTTCATTGTTGGCGTTTTGTGACGGCAAAACCGCCGTGCCCATGTTGCCGGTGCAGGACCATAAAAGGATCGGCGATGGTGACAGCGGCCCCAATACGGGTGGAATGGGAACTTATACGCCGACTACGGTGTTTACTCCCCAAATCTCCGCCCGGGTCCAGAACGAGATATTGAATCCCACCCTCCAAGCGATGGCGGAGGAAGGCTTTCCTTTCATCGGAACCCTGTTTTTGGGCTTGATGATTACCCAAAACGGTCCGAAGCTCATTGAGTACAACGTGCGCTTTGGCGATCCGGAGACCCAGGCGGTCCTGCCGTTGCTGGAATCGGATTTGGCGGAAATCTTTTTCAATGCTGTCGAGGGAAAATTGGATCCATCGGCGATCCGGTGGAAAACGGGCGCCACTTCCGTATGTGTGGTAGCGGCCTCGGCAGGCTATCCCGGTAAATATCAGGATGGGAAAGCGATTACCGGAATTGAAAAAGTAAAGGATTCGCTGGTATTTCAGGCCGGAACGAGGCTTACGGCTGCGGGGGATACCGTAACCGCAGGAGGCCGGGTTTTAAACCTGGTGCATCAAGGGGCCGATATCCGGGAAGCAATTGCAGGCGCTTACCGGGATATTGTGAAGATTAACTTTGAGGGAATGTATTACCGTAAAGACATTGGACACCGCGAATTGGAAAGGCATTAACCCGAAAATCCGCTTCACTTGAAGAAGTCAATCAACTCGTTACCAAAACAGTAACGGGTTTTTTTAAATCGGGGGTACTGTTGTAGCTGGTAATGGATGGGAAATTAAAACATTGCCCTTGAAATTCTCAGCATGGAGGTCATGATGTACGATATCGCAATCATTGGAGGCGGACCCGCCGGGGCGACCCTGGCAAGATTGATCGGCCGGAAATATAAAGTTTTACTTTTGGAAAGGCGGACCTTTCAGGGGCCGTTATATGCCGGCGTTCAAAAGTGCTGTGGCGGCTTGATTGCTCCTGATGCCCAAAAAATGCTGGCCGTTTTTGGCTTGGGAATTCCCAAATCGGTGATTCTCAGCCCCCAAATGTTTTCAGTCCGGACTATCGATATCGATAATGCTCTTGAAAGATACTACCAAAGGCATTATATCAATATCGACCGGGAAGAATTCGACAAATGGCTTCATTCGCTAATCCCGTCCCAGGTTGAAATCGTTCCTGGAAGTATTTATCGGGGGCATGAAGAAAGAACAGATTGCGTAAAGATTAAATACTCCAGGGACGGGAAGAATTTAGAGGCTCAAGCCAAAATATTGGTGGGAGCGGACGGAGCTTTTTCCAGAGTGCGCAGGAGTTCTTTTCCACAACCGGTTTTTCCGAAAAGATATTTAGCCATTCAGGAATGGTTCAAAACCACCACGAATGTGAATTATTATGGCGCCATTTTCGACAGTGAGATTACTGATTTTTATTCATGGACGATCCCCAAGGAAAATTGCCTAATCCTGGGATCGGCTCTGGCGCCCGATTCGGATGCCCACCGGAAATTTGCTTTATTAAAAAAGAAGCTGGAGAGTTATGGTTTTGAGTTCAATCAAAGCATCCGGAAAAACGGGACTTATTTATTGCGGCCGTCAAAGGCCGGACAAATCTGTATCGGTCAGGACAGAGTTGGACTCATCGGAGAAGCAGCCGGGTTTATCAGTCCGAGTTCGGCGGAGGGGTTAAGCTACGCCTTTCGAAGCGCCCTGGCGCTCGGAGAAGCGCTTTCCCATGGAATTGAATCATGGCATGGTTTGTATAAAAAGAATGCCGGCCCGTTGTTTGAAAATATTATCTTGAAGAATTTAAAATCGCCCTTTATGTACAACCGGATTTTACGGGCGTGCGTAATGAAAACGGGCTTTGCAAGTATCGATTTGTACAGGGAAGTGTGAAATAAAAGACTTTGGACAGGTTTCATTGTTAAACAACTGCAACCGCTGGTCGCAAATTTTGAATCATTAGACATCATATTGGGCCATCTGGCCCGCAGCATCGCGATATTCAATCACGGAGCGGTTGATTTGCAAATCGATATTCAATGTGCAAATAGAAGTTTCTTTTTGCCAGGATAAGCGGATTTGATCATCCCTGGTGTCCAAAACCGTGAACTCTCCGTTGAAAGCCGGATACTCATTTCGAAAGCGGATAAGTCTCAGCAACCGTTGAACGACATTCTTTTTAACCGCTTGTTCAATCTCGCCGAGGCTGAAGTTATGACGGTTGATCTCACGGCCTTCACCGGTTTTTTTAACATTTTCAAGGTCATTTTCACCGGCCAATAATCCCACATAATACACTTGGGGCACTCCGGGGGTAAAAAACTGGATGGCCCGGGCTGCCAAATAAGCGTCGTCATCACAGTTAAGGACCGAATAATAGGAGCAACGGATCTGGTGAACGTCAAATCCGTCTTTATCCTTGTGCTGGGCGGAAACAATCAGGCTAAGATTGGCGCCTCTTTGAAGACAGATATCCACCAGTTTGCGGGCCTCCTCCGGTTGCATCAGATCGTCCAGATCCGGTTTCACCGGGATACCATCATGGCAGTCCAGCATGGTAAATTGCTTATGGGGGCGAATTTTGAGATACTCCCGTAATTTAGCGCCGGATTTGCTGAACAGAGCCTCAAGAACCATATACGGCAAAATAAAATCATAAATCCAATACCCCTTTTCAGCCAGTTTGAATTGGGTGGTATAGTGGGCGTGGACTTCGGGCAGCAATTCGATGCCGAGTGAACGAGCTAAATGATGAATCCAGTTCAAAAACGAATCAATCTCCGGTTCTACAAAGAAACAGCTGGTACCCATCTTTTTAACGACATAACCGACTGCATCCAGCCGGACAATCTTCACATGGTGTTTGCTGAAATTGCTGAAGAAATCGGCCAGCAGCTTCAAGGTAACCGAAGAGTTCACATCCAAGTCAATCTGTTCCGAAGGCTCTTGTTTACCGAAGGTGGTCCAGACTTTGATTTCCTCACCCGTGTCTTGAATGGTGAAGGTGGAGTAGGGCGTGGCCCTGCGTAAAAATAGCTTGTCCACATCCTCGCGAACCGGTTTGCCGTCCGGCCAAATCTTATCCAAGGTTAAAAATAAGTCCGCCCATTTCGAAGCCGGCCCTTTCTGCAAAAAGTCCTGAAAATACGGGGATTGCCTGGAAATATGGTTCACCATCAGGTCGAGCAATACATCAAAATTCTCACCGATGCGCCGGATATCATCCCAGGTTCCGAAATTCGGTTCAATTTCCAGATAGCTTAAGGGAGCGAATCCGCGATCGCCGGAAGAAGGAAAGGGCGGTAAAATATGAATTCCGCCTTTAAAAATATCCGGGAAATATTTCATTAAAACATCATCTAAAGTTTTCAGATCGCCCCCCAGCGAATCGGGGTATGTAATCAGTTGGACTTGATTTTTGATCGTCATTGCGCCGGCCTCCCTTCAGCTTATTTGTAACAATGCTTCAATTGCCTGTACATCATAATCTTTGGTAATGATGAAGTCGGCTAATTGCTTATGTCCGGCAATGATTTTGTGTTCGGTCACCAATACTTGTTCAATAAAGGGATCGCCCACTTCGCTGCCGCGGTTTCTTTTTTGGCGGTGTTCCAGCGTGTCCAGGCGGTTTCTGGCAATGAAAATTTTGGTATCGACATTTTTCAACAAAGAGGTATAGGTTCCCTCGGCGATGATCACTTTAACTCCCCCCAATGGCACCGTTTCTTCGGCAATCGTATTCCGGTCATAGTCAATCAAGGGTTTATGGATTTCATTTTTCCCGGCAATCGCATCGATTAGGTTTTGTTCCAGGACCTCCAGTCGGACTTCGACATGGGGACCCAGCCATTCCGGGTCGACCCTTCTTTTAGCGTCATTGGATTTGGGCGGTAAAACAAAATAATCATCCTGTCCAAAGATAACGGATTGAATATCATATTTGACCAATTCATCGGCAATGGCTTTAGCCGTCTCCGATTTGCCGCTCCCCGATTCACCGGCCACCGTAATCGTGTAGCGTGTTGTTTTCCCTTTGATTTTCGGGAGTATTTCCGGAACAATCACCGCGGCAACCTTTTGGTGATGCTCCTCCAATACGATAATATCGCCTTTCATTAAATCCTCCTACTGTGATGATTATGGAAGAAGCCATCATGAACTTTATTTATTTTGGCAGATAAATTATATCGTAGAATCATTGAATGTGTCAACCGGTTGATATAGAGAAAAGCAATTTGCGATAAAAACACCTGCTACTAAAAGAGTTGCAGGTGTTTTTATCACTTCTGTTGTTCGGTTTTTGTTTGTTTCCTGTTTGAGAGGCGACTATTTAGAAAATACTTTTGCCCAAATTCTTTTACCCTTTCCCTTATAGGGTACTATGGCTGGTTATTGATTACGTTGTCTCCCGTTCCATCAGGGTAACCGGCAAAATGTTTTCCGCCGGGGCAACTTCGCCGTTAATTTGTTTGATAATCAGTTCAATCGCCAACTTGCTCATTGCTTCAATGGGTTGTTGGATGGTGGTGAGCTGAGGATTGACCAATGAGGCCATTTTGATGTCGTCGTAGCCGACAATTTTGATATCCGCCGGAATTTGTTTGTTAAACAGGCGGCAGGCCTGGATGACATGAATTGCTTTCATATCGCTGGTAAATACGCCGTCGATATCCGGATGCTCTTTAAACAGATTGTAGATCAAACGCTCATATTGGGCAAAGTCGAAAACATCCAGGTTGGTCTGGACCGTAGTGTAATCCACCTGATGATTGATGGCTTCAAAGATAAAGGCTTCATAACGCTTGTTGGCAAGCAAGTTTAAATTTAAATTACCGGCGATGTGGGCTAATTTTTTACACCCTTTGCGGATTAACAAATCGGTGGCTATTTTGCCCCCTTCAAAATTATCGGAAGAAATATAGGGAATCCTATGGGTGATTTGGCGGTCGAAGGTCACCATGGGCAGGTTGAGATTGAGATATTCATCGATTTCCAGGGTATGGGTCCCCATAATGATCCCGTCGACTTTATGCCTTTTCAGCATGTCCGCGTATTCCTTTTCCTTGGTCCGGTCCAGGTGTGAGTTGCATAATAACACCTTATAACCGGATTCATAGGCATAATATTCGATATAGCTTGTCAGTTCGCCAAAAAAGGGATGGGCTACGGTGGGGATGATCAGGCCGATCAGGTTGGATTTTTTGCGGAACAATGAACGGGCGATCTCATTGGGTTGGTAATCGAGCTCTGCCATAGCCTGATATACTTTTTGACGGGTGCTTTCGCTGATATAACCGCGGTTGTTGAGCACCCGGGAAACTGTGGTAACGGTTATGCCTGCCTTTTGGGCGACGTCTTTAATAGTGGCCATCATCTTCCTCTTTCAGTCAAGCGATTGTCATATTAGTATCTATTATATTCAATAATAAGGCAAAAAAAAATACCCCAATATCTTTCGATTGAAAAAATCAGCTGAAGGCAGTCTTCAGAAAGTTCGGGATGATTTTTTTTATCTGATTACCTTGCAAAGCGCCTCTCACACTCTGCGCGGGAATAAATAGGCGGCTTGAGTTGAACCAAGCTGATTTATCTTTATAACCATGTTTTTTTAGTAAAATTTTCCGGAGATCGGAAGCATTTCGCGGTTATGATATAGATGGCGATTCAAAATATCAACCGGTTGACATATAGGGACCAATCGATTAATATATAAATGTCATGTGAATATTTTCTTAAATATTGATAAGGGGGATGTAAATGAAAAAAACAAAAATGTCCGTTCTGGCAGTTTGTCTACTCGTGGCTTCTTTTTGGTTATTCGGATGTGGAAAAGACAACAGCACCGTAAAGATTACATTTTTCAACACCTCGGCAGAAGTAAACAAACAATTTGAAGAATTATTTCAAGCTTATCACAAAGAACATCCCAATGTAACGATTCAACTAATCCCAACGCCCATCGGAGGCCAGCAACTGGAAAAATTTCAAGCGCTGTTGGCTTCGAAATCTCCGGCTACCATTGCCAATCTCGATCCGGGGACCATTGAGGTCTACAAAAATAAATTTTTGGATTTAGAGCCGGATAAGGCTAAATACATAAAAATATCGCAACCGGGGGCGATTGAAAGCGCTTTGTTGGATGGAAAATTCCTTGGCATTCCCTATACGGTTCAAGGTTATGGTTTATTATATAATAAGCGGGTTGTCGAGGAAGCGATTGGAACTGCATTTGACCCGGCAACCATTAAAACCCGGAATGATTTGGAATCTTTATTGAAGAAGGTTGCCGCCTCCGGTAAACCCCCGGTGATGATTCATGGGGCCAATTGGTCCTTAGGCGCCCATTATTTGGGGTTGACCTATTCCTTGCAATCGAAAAGGGTTGAGGAAAATCGTAAGTTTGTCGATGGTTTGAAAAAGGGCGCTATCGATTTATCAAGGAATATGCAATACAATGGCCTTTTGGATACCTTTGACTTATTAAAAAAGTATAATGCCAGAAAGAATGATCCGCTTGTCGCCGACTACAATAAGGATTCGCTGGATTTTGCCAAGGGCGATACGGCATTCTATTTTATGGGCGATTGGATCTGGTCGACCATTGGAAACCTTGAAGGAATCGACAAAGAATTTGGAGTCATTCCGGTCCCGATTAGCAATAATCCCGAGGATTACGGCAATACCCAAGTCGCTGTCAGTGAACCGAAGCTGTTTGCCATCGATAATTCCGGCTCGACTCCAAAACAGCAGGCCGCGGCGAAAAAGTTTATTGATTGGTTGCTAACGAGTGAACGTGGGCAAAAGGCATTGGTTTTGGAAATGGGTTTCAACCTGCCCTATAAAGATGTCAAGGTAAAGAGTACCAATGTCCCTTCGCAAGCGATCGGCCAATATATTAATCAGGGAAAAACCATTAATATCGGGGTCATTAATTATTTTCCGGCGGATTATTGGGCTAAGACGGGTGATTCCATGCAAAAATATTTGGCGGGAAAAATCGATCGGAAAGGCCTGACCCAGGAAGTTCAAGCCTATTGGAAATCAGTGGCCGGGAAATAAAAATTTATTACGTAGTTGTACACTCCCGGTCAGCAGGTTCGCCACGGGCACGTGAAAGAGTGAAAATAGGTTTTTTATTCTCCCGCAGGGGCGCATAGTTTTTTTACCAATGTTTTTCGTCTTTTCTCTGCGTCGCCGCGCCTTGGCGGGAGAATTAATCTTTTGACTTCGAAGTATTTTCCAGATAGGTGTCCACCCCGGCCCTGCCGGAGCAATTGAAAGGATGAAAATGAGCCTAAACCCCTTAAAGGGTATTAGCCCAACTTTCGGGTCTATTATGGGCCTTCGTCGGCAATTGAATTGGTTTGCATTGGGTATTGAATTCTTGTTTTTACATTTACTTTTGGGACAGCCCATTTTCGTTGATTATTATGATAACATGAAAAAGGATTGGGTAGGATGAAAAAAGGGAAATTAAGGGATATCGGAACTTTTTTGGTTTTCGGCGGGCCTTCCTTATTTGCATTTTCGGTTGTTATTTTGATACCCTTGATATTTGGATTGTATTTGACATTTACCAATTGGAATATGCAGACGGGCAGTCATTCTTTTATTTGGTTTTCAAATTATCAAGAAGTGTTTCATGACAAAGCTTATTGGGTACAATTATGGTTTACGCTAAAATATGTTTTTTTTACGGTAATATTTGCGAATGTAGGGGCATTTCTTCTAGGGCTCGCTTTAACGAGGGGAGTTAAAGGACAGAATTTTATCAGAACCGGTTTTTTTACTCCGAATTTAATCGGAGGACTGGTACTGGGATACTTGTGGCAATTTCTGTTTTCCCAAGTATTGCCTTACCTTGGCAGGCACTATGGCTGGACATTGTTTCAAACCTCTTGGCTTACCAATACCGATAAAGCATTTTGGGCTTTAATTATCGTTAATGCCTGGCAACTCATGGGCTATCTGATGATAGTCTATATTGCCGGATTTATGAGCGTTCCGGAAGATGTTTTGGAAGCGGCGGATATTGACGGAATCAGTGGTTTTGGTAAGGTTTCGCGGATCATCATCCCGCTGTCCATTCCAGGCATTGTGGTGTGTTTATTCCTTTCGATTTCAAGGTCATTTTTAACCTATGATCTGAATTTAGCATTAACCAATGGCGGACCATACGGTTCGACGGAGCTGGCATCCTATCACATTGTTCAAAAGGCGTTCCTTTCAAACGAATATGGAGTTGGACAGGCGGAAGCAATCGTCCTGTTCATAATCGTTGCAGTCATTGCTTTAACCCAGGCCTCTTTGATGAAAAGGATGGAGGTGGATGCCTGATGAAAGGCAATAAAGTAATTGAATTCATCAAATCCCTAATCCTGTTTGTTTTGTTGTTCGCTTTTTTAATCCCTTTCTTAATGATCATCCTGAATACGTTCAAAACCACCCAGCAATTTGTGGAGAATCCTATTTCATGGCCGATCCGATTCAATTTGGATAATTATATCAAAGCCTTCACCGATATGAATTTTGGGATTGGGTTTGCAAATTCCATTATAATAACGGTGATCGGGGTCGTGGCCATTGTTTTTTTCTCTGCGATGACTGCCTATCTGTTTGCCCGTTTTAAATGGACGATTAACAAAGTTTTATTTTTTGTTATGATAGCATCCATGACAGTCCCCTTCCAAGTGATCATGATCCCCCTGGTTACGATTTATGGAAATCTTGGACTTTTAGATTCCCAGCAAACGTTGTTGTTTATGTATTTGGGGTTTGGGGTTCCTTTTGCGACATTCACTTTTCACGGTTTTATCAAGGGGGTTCCATTGGCGCTGGAGGAAGCGGCCGCGATCGACGGATGTTCAAGGATACGAACCTTTTTCCAGATTGTTTTACCGCTATTAAAACCTGTTGTATCCACGGTTGTGGTATTGGATGTGTTGTGGATTTGGAACGATTATTTGCTGCCAAGTTTAGTATTACAATCCCCGGAATTAAGAACCTTGCCTTTATCAACGTATAATTTTTTCTCTTCTTATACGGTAGATTTTTCACCTTTAATGGCCGGTTTGGTAATGTCGCTCATCCCGGTGTTGATCCTGTATTTGTTTTTACAAAAATATATTATTGAAGGAATATCGGATGGCGCACTGAAATAAAAGCATGGATAGCTAAAAAAGGAGGAGTGGAAATGCCGATTTTTGATCTGCCTTTCGAGGAGTTGCAAAAATATAACGGAATCAACCCTTGCCCCAATGATTTTGATGAATACTGGGATAACGCTCTTGCAGAGATGAGGGAGATAAATCCTCAGGTTAAACTGATCAAATCCGAATTTCAAGCTCCTTTTGCCGAGTGTTTCGATTTGTATTATACCGGTGTGCGGGGGGCTATCATTCATGCCAAATATCTGCGGCCTAAAGATGCGCCTTCGAAACATCCCGCGGTTTTAATGTTTCATGGATATACCTGCAACTCCGGGGATTGGAACGATAAACTGGGTTATGTAGCCCTGGGCTTTTCGGTTTTGGCAATGGATTGCCGCGGCCAGGGGGGCTTGTCGGAGGATTTGGGAGGAGTTAAGGGGAATACTTTTCATGGGCAAATCATCCGCGGTTTGGATGATAAACCGGAAAATCTGCTGTTCCGGCAAATTTTTCTGGATACGGCGGAGTTGGCTGACATTGCCATGAATATGCCGGAGGTTGATGAAAATAGGGTATGTGTTACAGGAGGCTCCCAAGGTGGAGCGCTGACTTTGGCATGCGCGTCCCTGGAGCCCCGGATTAAACGGGCGGCTCCGGTTTATCCATTTCTTTGCGATTATAAACGGGTGTGGGAAATGGATCTGGCCCAAGAGGCCTATCAGGAAATCAGGGATTATTTCCGGTTGTTTGATCCGATGCATAAAAGAGAGAATGAGATATTTACTAAACTTGGCTATATCGATATTCAAAACCTGGTCAAGCGCATTCAAGGAGAAGTGCTTTTGGCAACAGGCCTGATGGATACGGTTTGTCCGCCCTCCACTCAATTTGCAGCCTATAATAAGATCCGCTCCCCAAAAAGAATGCTAATCTATCCGGATTACGGACACGAAAACATACCCGGGGTGAATGATGAAATATTCACTTTTTTGATGGGTATTTAACAAAGGAGCATAATAGGATGTTTCCCGGCAATCAGTACAAAGCGCTAACCTTCAGTTATGATGATGGAGTCGAACAGGACCGCCGTCTGGTAAAGCTTCTTAACAAATATAACCTAAAAGCTACTTTCAATTTAAACTCCGGCATGATGAGCAATACCTACCAATGGGACATGAAAGGCGTTCGTGTAAAACGTATGAATGCCAATGGATTGAAGGAACTATACCGGGGACACGAGATTGCTGTTCACGGGTATAGCCACCCTCATCTGGAACAGCTGGATATGGATACTATCCGCAATGAAATTGAACAGGATAAGCTGAATTTGGAAAATATGTTTGACTGTAAGATTTTTGGAATGGCGTATCCCTTTGGCACTTACGACTCCAGGGTCATTCAAGTCCTCAAGGAAAATCATATCGGGTATGCCAGAGTCGTGGAAACCACTCAAAACTTTGACATCCAGAGCAATCTGCTGGAACTTAGAGCCAGTTGCCACCATCATGATGCCGATCTGATGAAACTGGCCGAGGAGTTTGTAAAATTGAAGCCGGCCGAACCGAAGATCTTTTCGGTATGGGGGCATAGTTATGAGTTTGATGTTGATGGTAATTGGGAAGTGATGGAGCAGTTTTGTGAGTTCATCAGCAATCGGGATGATATATTTTATGGCGCCAATCGTGAGGTTTTTTTATAGCTTGATCGCCAACCGTAATTAAAATCGAAATACAAACAACCTTAAAGCAACTCTCCGGCTGGGGCGCATTCGGAAAGTTTGGCTGTTTTTATCCTGGTTCTTTTTTTTTATGTCCTCCTGCCCCTCCTAAGCCACGGTTGCGGCAATCACGCTATTTTCAGCCAATGGGTCCCGCCAAAAAGGGGGGGCGCTCCTTCCGTGATCATTGTCGTTTTTTTATTTTAAACTTCAGAGCGTAGCCGGCAAGACCCGAAAAACAGGCGAATACCCTTTCAGGGCTAGGGTAGGTTTTGGGCCCATTACCCTATCCCTCGTATAATAAAGATGAAAGTAGTTGCCGAAACAACGGCAATCTGCAATAATTTTCTCGTATGGACAGAGGTGATCGTCCTATCCCTTGAAGTTTGAACTTCGTCTTTTAGACTGAT
>JAEZCE010000086.1 GCA_023429995.1 Bacillota bacterium
GTGGTTTTTATTCGGGTTCATTTTTTTATACCCTCCTGCCCCTCTTGAACCATGGTTACAGAAGTGGAACGGTTTTCGGCCGATGGGTTATCCGGGAAGGGGGGCGGACCCTTCGTGACCATCGTTCACCGAATGAAAAGCTGTGCGGGTAAAGGGTTTGTGGGGTAGGAGGGTTAGGAGGGCCAAGAATGATATAAAAATGAAAGGGATTTTTTGGGCGAATCTTTCAGCGGGTTTTTTAACGCCTCACCCAAGGGTGGGCCAACGGGCGATGTGGGGCAGAGGGGGTGTTGTACGGAAATATATATGTTTTTTTGAGAGTGGAGGGGGCGGGTTACGGCGGCGACATTGGGTCAACCCTCCATCTTGCTTCCTCCCAGAGGGAGGAACGAAGGGTTTGGCTTCGTAGTATTGAAATCAAAGAGCCAGTGGAACTACTGGTCAGTTCTCTTTTGAGGGATTTCTGAAAGAGTATTGATCAGGCGTTGCGGGCTAGCGACGCGCCGCCGTCGATGCTTATAAATGAATAACCAGTATTGTTGGTCCACGGATTTCACCGGCCGAGTTCCTTTTGGAGCGGCCCAAAAGGAACCTACGCTCGCAAGCGAGCGGCAAGGCCGCGACCTTACCCCTTTTCTCCCTTCTCCTATATTTTGTACGCTAAAAAGTTTGCAGGAGGGGGAAAACCTGCACTTTTAAAGATGTCTATGCCGCTGTATCCCGGTCTCTCCTTCATATCTCCTCGCGTCCGTGCTCGGAGTCGGAGTTTTTGATTGGACTGTCACTGCCGTCCGTGGCAGCGCCTTCTTGGGTTATTTAATAGGCCGACCGCGCGACTTGAATGGAAAGTCTTCGATGTTACCTTTAAGATGACCAAGATTTGGGCCCCCTTTTTGGTAAACCTGTAATATAACGAACTTCCCCTCCCTTTCACTAAAATTTAGTAGCTTCGGCATCATAAGATGCCGGCAGTCAAAGGGAGGGGAGAAGCAAACAGCTAGCTACCGGCATTTAAGTAACTGGAGGGGAGAGTTCGCGCGCGCGCGGGAAAATCTCCTTTTTTTATTGCCTCCCTAGAAGTTGCAAAAAAAAAATAATCAAAATCGATTCCATAGTTAAATCGAAAAGTATCTACCGGCACTGATTTAAAATCCGTTTAATCCGTTTAATCCTGGTTCAGACGGTGTTTTAGGCGGTAACAAAAAGCCCCTGAAATGGAAAGAGTGGTGAGACCCTCACCTGAAAAAAACAATCTCCCCCCTAAATCCTATGAAGAGATGAACGGGATTGGCCGAAAATAAAAAAGAGTATCGTTGGCCTTTAGAAAAAGATCTTAACAAAAAGTGAGGGAAATGCTTGCGAAATAAAGGTCTATGGGTTTTTATCGCTGTTGTGCTGCTATTTTCCACGTTCAATGCCTTCAATTATTGGAACATCAAACAAACCTTCGCTGAATTAAAAGAAGTCAATGCCTGGGTCGATCGGAAGAATTATAAAAACATCGATTTCATCAAGGCGGATGCCATTTATGGATATGTGGTCGGCTACCTGAATTCAACCAACCGGAATCTTATATCCGGAGAAATGAATGACTTTGCCTATTTAACAGTGGAATATGCCAGGGAATTTAAAATAAACCCTTATGATTGTTTGACGATTTGTCAAATCGAAAATGGATTCAACTTACATAAAGTAGGCAGCCGTGGCGAACAGGGGCCGGCTCAATTGATGCGCAATACATGGAACATTTATTATCAAAAATTTGGATATCATCCGGACGACTTTTATCAATGGCGCTGCAATTACCGGGTTGCTATGGCTCACTTTGGGGAATTATTAAGGAAAAACCGGCGTAATGTGGGAATGGCGATTGGAGAATATAATGGCGGCGGACGTTGGGCCGGAATAGAATCTTCCCGAAGATATGTCCAACGGTTTAAAGTAGCCCATATCGGAATTTCGAAATTGCCCGAAACCAAATGATTACATATCCCTGGAAGATGAAGCTGAAGATGAGAATTGATAATATCGTAAAAAGGATACTCCAAACCGGGGGTATCCTTTTTACCTCGATATCGCTTGGATTAGGTAAAAATCATTACCTTGGAATGTTGATAGCGAAATTGGGCCGTTGCATCATGACCCGGCGGAGCATAACAAAGCGGGGCCGATTGAACATCGGCCCCGTAAAAAAGGGAGGGAGTAATGAAAAAAAGTTTTACTGTCTTATATTATACATGATTTTTCAAAAAAAGTGCGACAGTCTTATTGAAATCATGTAAATATTAAGTAACATTTTCGACTAAAGCCGAGAACAAACGGACATGAAGCTGACATTGACAAAAAATCATCCGGATCATTTTAACGATCCCTGGCCTTGTTTGTTCCCGAACAACTGCAAATGAACAATGACAGGAATAAGTTTCTTTGAATTACATTTACATAAATTTTAGTTATTTTTTACCAATTATCCGTTGCGAAGTAATGGAAAATGTTATAAATTAACAAAAGTGTTGCTTATAGGTGCTTTTTGGACCCAATGGTTAAATTCATGAAGTAGGTGTAATGGAAGTATGATTCTTACTCCGTTCGTTCGGCCAAGCGCGGCCCGGTTCAGTTTAAAGACAATCATGGCATATTTTGCCGCCTATGGGATGTTTGGGATTTTAGGATTAATAGGATTAAAGAGTAGTTTTCCGGCGAGGATGGTTCCTTTTTCCAAAGCAGGCTGGATAATGGCGCAAGTCTTCATCCTCGTATTGGTCATTGCTATTTTGATAGAGATTTTGCTTAATTTTTTTTCCCGGAGGAATCAAATTGCAACGTATCCTCTTTATCTGGGGCCGGTTTTAATGATTGGATACATTCAGGACAGGCCATTGTTCTTTATTACCCCATTTTTCCGTGATGGAGGGGTTTTATTTTGGTTCTGTTTTCAGAGCCAATTTTGGTTATGGCTTTTTTGCCGGTTTGTGTTAATTTTAGGGCTGCTGATGGCTGCCTTCGTTTTTTTCAGAAAATCGAAGGGAAAAACGATGAACCCATTGATTGGTCTGGGTGTGGTATTATCGTTTGCGACCATCCTGATTACGGTTTTTTTAGTTTGGGTTCAACTTTTAGCGCCTCAGCATAGGCGAGAGCTTTTTGCTTTAACCTACGTTCTCGTAACAACTGCATCGTTTATCCTCATGATTTTAACCGGAGGATATTTACACCAATTTTCATTTCAGAAGGAAATACTGATTTATGAAGCCAGGGTAATTGAATCTGGAAAACGGTCATTCTTAACGGGGTTACATTTATTGATTTTCAGTGAAGTATTTTTATGGTCAAGCAATTCAATGCATGATTGGGCTTCTTTCATCGGCTATCTTTTCAAATTGGCGGCGTTTTGGTTTTTAGCGATTAGTTTGTGGAGGGCAAGGATGACCCGTTCGCTTTTGCGTATCAATCTTACGGTAAAATCATTGATTCAGTCGATTGCGGTTCATGAAACTTTTACCAGCGAACATTCGAAACGTGTCGCCATTTTTGCCAAGATGATTGGAAAAAGCTATGGCATGAACCGTAAAAGCTTAGAACGGCTGGTTTTGGCGGGAACTTTGCATGATGCTGGAAAGCTTTTGGTTCCCAAGGAAATTTTACAAAAAAAAGAGCCTCTAAGCGAGTCCGAGTGGGTGGTTTTGCGAAGGCATCCCCAGGAAGGAGCGAAAATCATTGCTCCGCTTAAGTTGAATTGGTGTGAACAGGCTATTTCACAGCATCATGAAAGGCCCGATGGAAAGGGATACCCCGGGAGGCTGTTGGGAGCGGAATCGATTGATTTATTTGCCAGAATTATCGCTGTGGCCGATGCTTTTGACGCCATAACCTCAGACCGGCACTACCGTTTTGCTGCCAATTTCGCCCGGGCCCAGGAAATTATTGTACGGGAGAGTGGAAAACAATTTGATCCCAGGTGTGTTAATGCGTTTATGAAGGCTTTTCCCGAACTTATCGAGTTTAGAAAAGAATCAATTCAAAAAAGTCGCCTTGATAGCAAAAGCCATTGAGAGGGGAGGGCGATAATGCATTTTCATAATAATTCAAGCGATGATTGATTCCTCATGTATTGAATTCCCTTAAACCGCAAAAAATACTTTATAATTCCACCTTCGTGCGACAAGTTCATTCATTCAATCATTCGAACAGGAAAAATTATGAAATTGATTTCTCCCGGAGAACAGGAATTTATTTCCTCCCTCCGTGATTTACTGGGCAATCCATACGACTTGGCTTTCGAAATCCTATCCGATAGCCGTCTAACCGTAGCCTATATATCTTCAATCATTGATGCTGATCAACTTCAAAACAATATTCTCGGTCCGTTGGGGACTTTGGAGAGCGAAGCTTCTCCCCGTAATAACCGAAATTGGGAACGGATATTGCCGTTTGTGCGGGAGCGAGGTAAAAAAATCCGTCATGACTTGGAGGATGTGGGAGACGATCTCTTATCGGGCAGAACTATCCTTCATTTAAGGGATAGCGCCGAGGTTTATTCATTTGAAACAGTAAAAAGGGCGAAAAGGCAGCCGGCTGATGCCAACGTAGAACGGACTGTCCGCGGGGCGAGAATTACTTTTGTCGAAGATTTTGACGACAATATTTCGATGATTCGTTCTTGGGTTCAGGATCCGTCCTTGCGGATTGAAGGAATGCGAATCGGCAGGAGGAGCCATACCAGGGTTGCCATAATGTATTTAGAGGAGGTAGCCGACTCCGGCTTGGTGGAAGAGGTCAGGAGAAGGCTGGCGCGTATTGACATTGATGGTGTGCTGGATTCGGGATATCTGGAACAATTCATAACCGATAACCGGTGGTCTGTTTTTCCCCTTACGCAAGCTACAGAACGTCCCGATAAAGTAGTGTCAGCTATTTTTGAAGGCCGAGTGGCTATCAATGTCGGCGGGAGTCAAAACGTAGTCATCGTCCCGGTGACTGTCAACGACCTTTATCAGAGCCCGGAGGATTATTACTGGGGGTTTTGGTTTGGTGGTTTTTTACGGTTTTTCCGGGTCCTTGGCAATAATATTGCAGTAGCCCTTCCTGGTTTATATATTGCGCTGCTGGGGGTAAATTCCGAGATATTGCCGGTTCAATTTGTCTTAACCATTGCCGGGAGCCGGATGGGGGTTGCTCTTCCGCTGTTGATGGAGCTTTTACTGATGGAAATAACCCTGGAGATATTTCGTGAGGCCAGTTTGCGGTTGCCTCAAACCCTAAGCCAAACGTTGGGTGTCACAACGGGGATTGTTTTGGGTTTTGCGGCTGTAGGCGCCGGTATTGTTTCAAACGCCACTTTGGTAGTCACTGTAATTACTGCCATTGCCTCATATTCAGGGCCGGATTACGGCATTGGTTTAACTTGGCGGATTTTAAAGTATATTTTGATTTTTGCAGCGGCTTTATTTGGCTTGGTCGGTTTGGTAGCTGTCGGATTAATGGTTTTGGGTTTTGCTGGGATGCAGAATTCCTTCGGTGTCGGTTATTTGTCCCCATGGACCCCAATCCGCGGCGTAGAACTTATGGATACGATTTTGCGGCGACCGCTATGGATGCCTCGTAGGGGAGGAACATACCACCCGAAGGATAAAAGAAGGTATCGGCAGAAAGGAAACCCGGAAACGGGACGTGGTAAACGGGAAGATGAATGATTTGGGTGAGACAAGGGTCAAAGTTTCACCCTTGATGCTTTTTGCTTTGCTCCTCGTTTCGGGGATGGGATTGGCTTATTTGATCCCTTTGGATGAAGCCGCTAAAATTTGTGGCCCCGGCGCTTACATGGCTGTACTTTCCGCCGGCATAATGTTATTGCCGTTTATCCCGTTGATTGTAGGTCTGCAAAAGCGTTTTCCGGAGAAAAATATCTTGGGAGCCGCGACAGAAACCTTTGGCAAAATACCGGGCGCCATTTTGAATCTCTTCTATTTGGGGGCTCTTTTTTTTCAAGTTATCTTCATTGTTTTTAATACCGCGGAAATGATTATTACCTATTCGTTGAATCGGACTCCTCTTTGGGCTGTTGTTGTTTTGATTCTGATTAGTTCGGGTTTTTTCGTGAAAAATGGTTTGGTGGGAATCTGTAGACTCGCCGGCTTTGTTTTTATTCCGGTCTTCTTTTTCCGGGTTCTGATATTGGCTTTTGCGACCCAGGGATTTGAAATCAATCAACTTTTGCCCGTTATATCGGCCGGCCCGTTGGAATATCTCCGGGGCGGAATTTCCATCGCGATGATTTTTGGCCCTGCCGGAGTCGGCCTTTTATTTATTTATCCGTTGTTATCCAAACCCGGAAAATTGAAATGCATCACCGCCGGCTTACTTGGCATGCAAATCCTGATTACTTTTATCAGTTTTAGTATTGTGATTGGAGTCTTTGGGGATATTGGGCTTCAGTCCTATGCCTGGCCTGTTTTTGAAGTTATCCGCAGAATTGATATTTCATTTTTAGCCCTGGATCAGTTAGGTATTTTATTTTTAATCATATGGTTCACCGCGCTTTTGACAGGGTTATCGGTAGCGTTTTATATATTTGGAGGCGGGATCAGTCAGCAATTCAGTAAACTCAAATACCGTTGGTGCTTATGGGGAAGCATCTCCATCGTGGGTATGGGAACTTTGTTGATACCGGACCAGTTCTATGATTTTCATATTTTTCGGATTATCAGCAAAGACTTCATGATCTTTTTTTACGGCTACCCGCTTTTAGTATATATTGGGGCGCTGGTCCGGGGGATCGGAGTTAAAAAAACTTGAACTTGAAACAGGTTTTGGCTGCAATCTTAATGTTAATAATGACTGTGCCAGGATGTTGGGACTTGGAAGAGATCGACCGGCGGGCTTTTGTTATCGCTTTGGGGATCGATTTGAAAGCCAATGGCTTAATGGTTCTTACCGCCCAACTTCCCCTGCCCAGACAGATGCTGCCGCCAAGTTCGACTTCGGGTGGAAAAGAAGGGAAAAGCTTTCATACTATCACTGCAACGGCCCGGGATGTTTTTAGCGCTTTTGGGGTTTTGCAATCGAAAACCAGTCGTCATCTGGTAGTTCAGCACAACAGGTTGATTGTTATCGGTGAAGAGACGGCCCGGCAGGGGGTCAATCCTTTATTAGACTGGATTTTCAGGAGCCCGAAGCTTTCGCCGCAATCGCTGATATTTATAGCCCGGCGCCGTTTGGCAAAGGAGATATTATCAGAAACTCCTTCCGTATCCAATATGCCGGGATTGGAATTCAGGATAGCGAGTCAATTGACGACCAAGGAAAATTATACCGACTTTGTCCCGGCATGGCATTTCCGCAAGATTATGGTGAATAAAACCAGGGATTTATATGCTCCCCTCATCGATTTTGATCCAGAAGAAGGACAATATCTTAAAGAAGGCTTGGCGGTTTTTGATGGTGACTTTTTAGTCGGTGAATTAAGCCGGGAAGAGACCCAAATTTTTAATGTTCTTACCAATCAAATGAAAGCCGGTACAATGAGCTTTGGCCTGGTTGGACGAGAGCGCGGCAAAGTCTTTTCGATGAGAAATATGGTGGCAACCACTAAGATAAAAGTTAACCTTAGGCAAGGGAAACCTTTTTTGGGGGTTGTTTGCGAGATCAACGGCGCCTTATCGGAAACCAACGACATCCGCCAACGGTTAACTTTGCGTTCCCTCGAAAAATTAGAAAAAAGGGTGGAAAGGGAAATGCGGTTGAGGATCAGCAGCCTGATTCATAAGTCGCAATCGCTGCACTCCGATTCAATCGGCTTCGGGGAGCAATTGCGGGCCCAACACTATAGCATATGGAAAGAAATAAATTGGAAAAAACTTTTCCCAACGGCGTCTTTTCGAGTATCGGTAAAGGCCGGGATCATAAGAAATGGAGTTTTTCGCTGATTGTCTCAACTACCGGGATTCGAATCCCCGGCTTTAACATCTTCTATCAGAGGCTGTTGCAAAAGGGATTAAAATCAATGAGAAATACAATATATAGCATAGATAATTGGCAAAGCTTTATATATATTGTATTTCTTTCTCGATAAATCTTATTTGCAACAGACCCTTTTGATTAACCCCTGATCGGAACGACTTTCTATACGACCTTCATTTAGAAGCTAACAATCATTTTTAAAAGATCCCCGCCGTCATAGGAGTCCCCCGGCCAACTGGGGGTTCCGCGGATAGCTTCTACGGCTATATGATCGGTAAAATTGTAACCGGCTTTTAAAACGTAATAGCCGTTACTGCATTCCCGTTCGCCGATAAAGTAAAATTTATCCAGGGTCAATTGCCCTCCGTAGTTATAGTTGCGGGCATCCCGGTTTTCTTTATTGTCGGTCTTCGCAAGCGGCCGGTCGTATTCGAAATATAACTTGATTTCCTTGATCACCTGCGCATCAAGTTGCACCGCCCATTCCGGAACGCCATAGCCTATATCCTGATAGGCCAATCCTAAATTGATCAGGCCGCCTATTTGGTTTTGATGAAATTCCACAGTATAAGCACCGGCGTCGTAATGAGATTTAATGGTATCCGTTACGGGTTTATCGTAATCCTTGGCAATAACGCCTGCGGCAAAAGTGGTATTTTCTCCTAGCGAGCAGGAATACTTAACCCCAAAGGGAGCGACTATGGTGGTGAAATCTCCCAAGGTATCCATGATGTCGGGGTTATAGCGGAACTTTCCAAATTGGAAAGTCCCGAAACCGGTTTTGGCGGTAATGTAAGCCTCCCGGATATTGGTGGCCAGAGAATTACTTTCACCATCGTCGGTATTTTCAGGGACCGTATTGGCGTCGATATTTTGAAGCGTGATGCTATAAGTTGTAGTATCATCAAAACTGCCATTCATCGATATCCGGGTGTCCAAGAGGGACTCGCCGGTATCACCATAATTTTCGTACTGTAATTTACAGCCGAAGGTTGGTCCGCTGGCGCCGGCAAAGGCGCTGAAGGATGCTGCGAAAAGCAATGTGAACGCAAGCAGAAAGACGAAGATTTTTTTCATAATGGATCCTCCTTTAAATTGATTTAAAAAGTTCGGGCCGGTAGATTTTTTTCCAGGGCCCGAATAATTTTTAACAGTATATTCTACGGTTGGTAACATATTCCTGTTAATTTTCATAATTAAAAAATTAATTCTAATAATTTCGATACTATTGACAGTTTATCTTTGGGACATAACCGGGTTAAAAGGAGCTTAAGGGTGGAATAAGTTTGAGATAGGCAAAAAACGGAAAGAGATATCTCCGGAAATTACAGCTTCCGTTTCATGAAGATGTGCAAGGATGTTTGAGCCTGGAGCGACTTTTTGAAAAATTTCCCTTTCATCAAAATCATAAATTCCCTTTGATTTGGCGACAATGTTTTGAAAACCTTTACGATTCAATTAGGCAGATTTGTCCCGGTATTAAGGGTTGTTGTTGCATTCGATTCCGGGCTTCAAGTTGATTCCGATGGGCGCCAGGAAAGGAGGGCTGCTATACTTGCCGATTGTCAAAGTAAGGGTTAAGACGATAGGAGGAACCAGAGATGAAAAATCATTCGTTTCGTTATTTCCGGTTATTGCTCGGACTGTTGATTCTGTTAAGTGTTTTTTACTCCGCGGTGACATGGGCGGTAGATATTTATCCATTTCAAGATCCGGCGCTTCCTTTAGAAATCAGAGTAAGCGATTTGATGGCGCGCTTAACGCGGGATGAAAAAATCACTTTTTTCCATCAATGGATACCCGCCATACCCCGTTTGGGAATTCAGTCTTTCCGTACCGGCACCGAGGCGCTGCATGGGATTGCCTGGTTGGGCGCGGCAACGGTATTCCCGCAGGCTACCGGATTTGGATGTACTTGGGATAGGGATTTGATAAAGCAAATCGGTTCAGCGGTCGGGGATGAAGCGAGGGGATTTCATCGGCTCGATCCGGTGAAAAACGGGTTATCATTGTGGGCGCCGGTCGTTGATTTGGAAAGAGATCCTAGAGCAGGCCGTTTTGAAGAGGGATATGGTGAAGATCCTTATTTAGTAGGCCAACTGGCCATCGCTTATTGCTTAGGCATTAAAGGCGAAGATCCCTTTTACTATAAAGCGATTCCGACGCTAAAACATTTTTATGCCTATAATCTTGAAGCCAACCGGGATACCTTTTCCGTGAACATCGATGAGCGGAACAAAAACGAATATTATCTAAAATCATTTCAATATCCGGTTCAGGCCGGGGCTGCCAAATCATTAATGACTTCATATAATCTAATCCACGGAATCCCCAATACCGTGTCCCCGGAAATTAATACCCTGGTCAAGAATAAATGGGCCGGAGGGAAGGATTTCTTTGTGGTCACGGATGCTTATTCCCCAAGTAATTTGATTAATTCCCAACATTATTACAGTGACCCTGCTTATTCTCATGCCGGAATGATCAAAGCCGGAGTGGACAGCATGACCCAGGACGATGGTGATAACACCAATACCATTACTCATATTAAAGACGCTCTGGCACTGGGATTGCTTACCATGGACGATATTGATAAAGGGGTCAAAAACATCTTGCGCGTGAGGTTTCATACGGGTGAGTTTGATATCGGGGGGAATAATCCCTATAAAAGTTTAGGCGCAGAGCAAATCGGTTGTGCTGAGCATGCTGCATTAGCTCTTAAGGCAGCCAGGGAACAACTGGTTCTTTTAAAGAATCATCACGAAATTTTGCCGTTCCATAAGAATCGTTTGAGAAAAATAGCTGTAATCGGGCCTTTAGCCGATCAGGTCTTAACTGATTTTTATTCGGCGCCTTTTCCTTATACTCGATCGGTCCTAGCGGGAATTCAAGCCAAGATCGGCCCGGATAAGATTATCTTTACCCGAGGAGTTGATCAAATTGCCCTGAAATCGGTGGGAAATTCCCGGTATGTGACCGCTCCCGCAAGCGGCGGACAGTTAACGGCCACTGCTGCTGGGGTGGGAGTCAATGAAACGTTCGACCTATATGATTTCGGCTGGGGCCAATATCTTTTGCGCTCCCATGCCAATGATCGCTATCTCACCGGCAACGGCAATGGGAACGGGAATGTTTTCAACACCGCGAATGCGCCCGGGGTTCAGAACAACAGCGTTGCGGCTCAGGAGTGGTTTACTTATCAAAACTTCAATTATCAGCTTCAGGCGGATGGAACCCGCTCATTATATAATTATCAAGTCTCCCATTGGGATACCGGCCTTGACGGAGGAAAATACGTAACGGTGGATGCCGATGCCGGTTCCAATGCCGCATTGAATGCTACCGGGGTCAGTGTTGGAGATAATGAAAAATTTCAGCCCGCTTTATTGGCGAGCGGTTTGACAGCGGCCGCTGACGCAGCCCGGGGAGCCGAAGCCGCGGTTGTGGTGGTGGGAAACGAGCCGATGTTGAATGGCAGGGAAACCTTAGACCGTCAAGAAATTACCCTTCCTCCGGCCCAAGAAGAGCTGATCCGGGAAGTGGCCGCGGTAAATCAAAACACCATTGTGGTGGTTGTTTCGAGCTATCCGATGGCAATCGGCAAGGTGGAAAATAACCCGCACGTAAAGGCGATCCTCTATTCTTCCCACGGGGGACAAGAGGAAGGAACGGCGATTGCCGATGCCATTTTCGGCGATTACGCTCCAGCCGGCCGGTTGAATTCCACCTGGTACAGCTCGCTGAGTCAAATACCGGCTATTACTGATTTTGATATTATCAATGGCAAACGAACTTACATGTATTTTGAAGATAAACCTTTGTATCCTTTCGGTTATGGATTGACATACACCGGTTTTCAATATGGCAATCTGCGTCTGAGTTCCAGCGGGATGAAGAACTCCGGCCAGGTTACCGTCAGTGTCGAGGTCAAAAATACCGGAACCGTGGCTAGCGACGAAGTGGTCCAGCTATATGTCAAAGAATTGCAACCCAAGGTAAAACGGCCCAGCAAAGAACTAAAAGGCTTTGACCGGATTTATTTGCTCCCTGGCGCCAGGCGAACCGTTAAATTCAATTTGCCGGCCCGGGAATTGGCATACTGGGACCAAAAACGGAGCGGTTTTTATGTGAATCCGGGTCATTACCGTATTATGATCGGGCGTTCCTCAGCGGATATTCAATTGGATGCCGTTTTAAAGGTTTTTGAGAGTGAAAAGTAAATCCGACGACCAGTAACAGTATGAAAAAGAGCCTCTATAAATCGAGACTCTTTTTTATAAAAACTTATTTGATGTTTAATTTATTTCCGATATTGCAAATCCTTTCATGATGCTTTTTGTTTATAGCCGGGTTGAAGGTAATTTAGGCAAATAATACCGATACACCCAGGCGGAGAAGGTAAACCATGGAATAAAGACAGTTAGGGTAATTGCCGCCCCTCGCAAAAATCCATGATGGTATTGAAAATAACCTAAGTTCTGCTCTACAAATCCCACCAACACCGCAAATCCGCTAAAGGCTATGATATAGGGAATCAAGAATTCCATCCGGACCGGCAGAAAATAGAAGAAGATCATCCAGGTAAAAGTAAAAGCCAAAGGAACAAAAATCGGAATTCCCAAGACCACTAACGGCCCTGGCTGATAAGAAAATTCACCGAATAGTTTCCCGATAAAAAGTATCGTAACAATATCCACTAACCCGCCTAAAACAAAACCAAACAGGAAAAATTTTTTATAATCTTTCCGAGGTATGAAAACTATGGTCGGTATGGCAAAAAGAAGCGCTAATCCCGGCCAGAATATAAGCTCTTTGTTGATAGTCAATCTCCATCACCGTTCTCTTTTTCTTGGGGATATTCTATTGTTTCTCGGCGAATCGGGAATCATGTAAAAATCTAGCATATCCTAAGAAGATATACTTGAGTCAAGGCGCCGGCTTTTTTCCGGAAAGTCCTTTTAAAAAATCATAGGATAATCAAAGAAAATCTATTGAAGCCGGATGAGATTGAAGTAAAATAAAATTACAATTATTGGAAAATAATAAAAAAAGAAAGGGTGTAGAAAATGAAACGTTTTGCGAAACCTCATCTTCCAATCAAAAGCAAAAGCCTGATCGTGGTTTTTTTGGTGTCGATTTTTATTTCGGCCGTTGCCTTTGCGCAAGCGGACAACCCCCTTCTCACCGGTGTTTATACGGCAGATGCCAATCCGTATGTTTATAATGGCCGCTTTTATATTGTCTGCGGCCAAGATCAGGCCAATTCGACAGCCTTTAATATGTATGCCTGGCGGCTGATGTCTTCCGCCGACATGAATACCTGGACGGATCACGGGGTGATTGCCAAACCTGCAGATTATAGCTGGATGCCTGGCAACCGGGCTTGGGCGTCAACCATTATCCATCGTAATAATCAATTTTATTTTTACATCGCTACCGATTACGCGGTGGGAGTCTTGACCGCAAGCAGTATTGCCGGTCCCTATACCGACCCCCTCGGGAAAGCGCTCATCGACAAGAATACGCCGGGACATGCGGCGCGGGATATTGATCCCTGTGTCTTTGTGGATGACGATGGACAAGCCTATCTGTTCTGGGGCGGCGACGGTAATTGCCGTTATGTCAGACTCAATAGCGATATGATTTCCCTTGCCGGCAGTGTGATGGATGTCCCCGGTCTAACCGGAAGCGGATACACTTACCTGGAAGCCCCCTTCATATTTAAAACCAACGGAACTTATTTTCTGATGTATGCCGATTCGCCCTGGCCTTCGAAAATTCACTATGCCACCGCCGGTAGTATCAGCGGCCCCTGGACCCACCGCGGGGTCATCGGCAGCGCCACCGGGACCGGTACCAATCATGAGGGAGCCGCTTATTTCAATAATCAATGGTGGTACACGTACCATACGGAGGAATTATCCAATGGCAATCCATATAGCCGCTCTGTCTGCGTTGATAAAATGTATATTGCCGGCAGCGTTATTTTGCCGATACCCTACAGTTCATTTTGGATGAACGGTGGGACTTCATACTGTAAAATCATCAATCGTTCAACCGGAAAATGTCTGGACAACATGGGTTCTGCCTCGGACGGCGCCAATGTATGTCAATACGCCGGTGGGTCCAGTTATAATCAACAGTGGAAACTGGCGGATGCCGGCAGTGGATATTTCAAATTTGCCTGCCGTACCGGTGGCAAATATTTGGATGGGATGGGCCGCGCCTCCACCGGTTCTAATGTGGCCCAATACACCAGCAGTAGCAGCAATAACCAGCAATGGCAGATCGTCGATGCCGGCGGCGGTTACGTAAAAATCATTAACCGGGCGACTGGATTATATTTGGATTCTATGGGACTGACCAGTGATGGCTCAGTAGTCGGCCAATATACCGGAAGTTCCAGTTATAACCAGCAATGGCGGATTGTCGCTCTGTAATATTTTCGATATTCCCTTCAACCGGAAGCTTCTCGCCTGGTCCCTGGATTTGCCGGGCCATCGCCAACGATTGATGCTAAACTCCAGGGACCGGTAGACACAGGGCGGAGCTATTTCCGCCATTTCTGATTTGACCCAAGATAAGCCGTAACGAAAAATTGGCGGGCAAAACTGCAATGGTTTTCCCGCCGTTTTTAAAATAACCGCCATTGACACCGGATACCGATTTGATCAACCCCGCCTTTACCAATGGGGTTATTTGATAATCTCGATAATATTTTATATAATTAGAATCAATCGAAGTAAACCACTTCCATAGCACCGAAAGAATTATTTCACAGGAAAACCAATGTTTAAAGAAGGTTGAACTTCCATGCACAAAATACTGTTGTGGTCGGTTTTAGCCGTATCCCTGCCGTTTGCCTCGCCTTATCCGGACGCTATCACCTGGGATCATCACTTGGATTATCCGAAAAAGGGTTCTCCCGTCAATGTCAGTTCCCTTAATGACTATAGTATGGATCGTAATGGCCGGGTTTTTATTAAAAACGGACATTTTTGGACCCGCCAGGGCCGAATCAATTTCTTTGGGACCAACCTAACCTTTGACGCCTGTTTTCCGGATAAGGAATTGGCGGAGAAGCTCGCTGCCCAGCTGGGAGCTTTGGGTATCAATATCGTACGGCTGCACCATATGGATAACCGTGATATCTGGGGACAATATGTCAAGGACTTCAGCCAACTCGATCCTGAATCATTAAAAAGATTGGATTATTTGATTTTTTGCCTGAAGCGGCAAGGGATATATATCGATCTCAATCTCCATGTTTCATGGCAATATACCACCGATAAAAATGACCCCCTCTATCATCTGGTTCGGGAACAGAAGGCTTTTAAATATGCAAAGGGACTCGATACTTTCGTGCCCGAGCTTGTCAATAAGCAAAAAATGTACGCTTCTTCCATTCTGAATCACCGAAATTTTTATACGGGGTTTGCCTATAAAGATGATCCTGTAACGGCAATGGTGGAAATCAATAACGAAAATAGTTTTTACCGCAATATGATCGTCCAGGACGGAATCGATTTGATCCCGGAAAAATACCATCAAATCCTGGACAACAATTTTCAAAAATTTTTATTCCAAAAATATCACGGTGTAACCCGGCTCCGGAAAGCGTGGAGTGTAACAAATAACGATCCCAAACCCATTGAAATTCCCGACGTATCACTGTTGGATACCCGGCATAACTGGAAAGTCCAGATTAGCGATGCCCAAAAAGGGACCATTACCTTTCAAGATGACGGGGCCGTGGTTCATTTAAATGATTTGGCGAAAAACCACTTTTTTCAATTTTATCGCACCGGTCTTTCCTTTAAAAAAGGCCAGGACTATACCTTGATCTTTGAGGTCGCCGGTAAAAGAGGCGCTTCATTTGGAATTAATTCTATGCGTCAGGCAGCGCCTTATGAAAACGCGGGACTGCATAAACAAATCCATTTAAAGAATGATGGCGCCCAGAAATTTGTAATCACTTTTACTTCCCTGGAAGATCTTGACCATCTGGGGCGAATAACCTTCACGAACTTTGATAACTGTTCCGAGGTGGTAATTGATGAAGTTAGGCTTTATGAGGGAAAGTATCAGCTTGACCCGCTTAAAAATGTGACTGCCTATACCGGCCTTGCCATTCCCCAGCTCATTAATTTTCGAGCCTATCCGGAAGCATACCAAAATGACCTGGTTGCCTTTTTCCGTCAAACTGAAATCGATTACTGGTCCGGGATGGTTGATTTTTTGAAAAAAGATATCGGTGTGAAAATACCGATTACCGGAACGCAGATTGATTATAGTTTTCCCGAGTTGGCAAAGATCTACGATTACGTCGATATTCATGCCTACTGGCAACACCCGTCATTTCCCGGAAAGCCTTGGGATCGGAAAGATTATTACGTTCGAAATCTATCCATGGTGGCTTCACCGAAAACCAACTTCGATAAAATCGCTATGTGCCGTATAAAAGGGAAACCCTTTACCGTCAGTGAGTATAATCATCCTTTTCCCAATCTGCATACCACGGAAACCCCTACGATGCTGGCAGTGGTTTCGAAGCTCCAAGATTATGACGGGGTTTTTAGTTTCAATTATCTCAATCATCAAGATATCGATCCCCCAAGTTACTTCAGTCATTATACCAAGATTGCCTGTAAAGCCGTATATCCGGTGGCGGCCACAATTTTTCGAGATCCCCATCGTAACGTGCTGCCCGAAGAAATAATCTGGCCGCTTGGTGAAAATGAGACTTTCAATGCGATGAAGTCTCTTAAATCCATTACCAATCCGTATCTGAACGAACTCGCCAGCCGGCGGGAAGGGATATTCGATTTATTCAAAACCAAACGCATCGCTTTGCAGTTGGTGTCCAAAGGTAAAACGGATTTCTCCGCCATTCAGTTCAGGGGTAAAGGCATGGACCCTGTTTTTCATTGGGAAAATTCGGCGGCTGATTATCAACAGGATTATTTTAAATATGATGTGGAAAACGCTATAGTCTATATTGGTTGGAATGTTTCCGGCAGCTATGACTTTAAGAATGTTACCCTTAAGGTGATGAATGGCAGGGATCATTATTTTCAGTTCACGATGGTGAATGTAAACGGCCCCATCGGGGGGAAGGGCCGTTATATCGTGACCTTGAACGGGCGGGAGTTTTACACGAATATGGATTATGATGATTATGAAACCAGGATGAAAGTAGATCCCTCCAAAGACATATACGGTATCAAGATGATGGTCATCCCTACCGCCAAACGGAACGAGGAACTCATTGAAAATTTTAAAGCCGGTTTAAGTATGAGGCTGTTAAAACCTTATCCATCGATTAAAGTAAGCACAATCAACCCATGGGGAGAACCGGTTAAGAATATTCCTTTTACAATGAAGAATAATGAATTGCTGATTCCTCTAAACCAGGAGGACCAAACGATAATTTATTCGATTGAAGTCGGTGAATAAGGCCTTCTTTATGACAACCTCGATTGATAATCTTCATAGCCAAACCGCCGCACGATTTGGATACCATCGGTCTCATTATAGCGGACAATGGCCGGCAAGTTGACCCCATTGAAGGTATTGTTTTTAACCATCGAATAATGGGCCATATCACAGAATGTCAGTCTGTCTCCGGGTTTTAAAGGCTGTTTGAAAGAATAGTCGCCGATAATATCCCCCGCCAGACAGGTAGGTCCTCCCAGCCGGTAAGTATGCCCATATTCACCTGGTTTTCCGGCATCAATAATTTCAGGCCGATAAGGCATTTCCAGGACATCCGGCATATGGCAGGCGGCTGAAGTATCCAAGATGGCGATATCCATCCCGTTATGAACGATATCCAGAACCGAGGCAACCAAAAATCCGGTATGGAGAGCCACCGCCTCGCCTGGCTCCAGATAGACCTCCACTCCGTACTTGTCCTTAAAAAACATGATTGAACGGACCAGGGTATCCAGATCATAATCGGGCCTGGTGATATGATGCCCGCCGCCAAAATTCAACCACTTCATTTCGGGAAGGAAAGCGCCGAATTTTTGGTCCACCACTTGAATGGTGCGTTCCAGCGTGTCCGAGTTTTGTTCGCACATGGTGTGAAAGTGCAGCCCACTAAGGCCTTCCAGGGCTTCCGGCTGAAAATTGCTCCGGGTGACCCCCAGTCTGGAATATTGATAGCAGGGATTATAAATCGGCGTCTCAATTTCCGAATACTCCGGATTGATACGCATCCCGCAGCTAATCTCGGTGGACCCGTTTTTCACTTTATCCTTGTAATGAAGCCATTGGTTAAACGAATTGAAGACAATATGATCGCAATAGCGCACCAATTCATCAAATTCCGCCTCTACATAAGCAGGGGCATAGACGTGAACCTCGCGGCCCATTTTTTCAAATCCAAGGCGCGCTTCAAACAATGAGCTGGCGGTGATGCCTTTCAAGTATTGAGATATTAACGGAAAGACTGAGAACATGGAGAATCCTTTTAGCGCCAACAGGATTTTACATCCGGTACGGCGCTGGACAGAGTCGAGGATTTCCAAATTTTTGCGCAGCAATCTTTCATCCACAATATAGCAGGGTGAAGGGAGTAAATTCAAATCAAGATCCATCGTTTTACCTCAATCAATTAAAGTTGGCGCGAAATCTTCCTTCCAGGGCAGTCCGTACCGGTTTAAGGCAGCCATGAACGGATCGGGATCGAATTCTTCGATGTTAAAGACGCCGGGTTTCTTCCAGATGCCTTCCTGCATCAACATGGCGCCGATCATAGCCGGGACACCGGTGGTATAGGAAATAGCCTGTGATCCGACCTCGGCGAAGCATTTCTCATGATCGGAAACATTGTAAACATAATAGGATCTGGGTCTGCCATCTTTGACGCCTTGAATGATGCACCCGATATTGGTTTTCCCTTTTGTTCGGGGGCCCAGTGAAGCCGGATCCGGCAAGATGGCTTTCAAAAACTGCAGGGGAATAATTTCCCGATCCTCATAAATAATAGGTTTGATTGAGGTCATGCCCACATTTTGCAATACTTTTAAATGGTTGAGATAATTATCGGAAAAAGTCATCCAAAAGCGGATTTTCTTGATTCCCTTGATATGGATAGCCAGGGACTCTAATTCTTCGTGGTAGAGCAAGTAGACATTGCGGGGTCCGATTTCGGGCAAGTCATAGGTCCGCCGTAGCTCCAGGGGGCCGGTCTTTATCCAATTCCCGTTTTCATAATAACGGCCGTTGGCGGTGACTTCCCGAATATTAATTTCCGGGTTAAAGTTGGTTGCGAAGGGATATCCATGATCGCCGGCGTTGGCGTCCACGATATCGATGGTATGAATTTCATCAAAGTAATGTTTTTGAGCATAGGCGCAAAAAACGCCGGTCACACCAGGATCGAAACCGCTTCCTAAAAGTGCTGTTATACCGGCATTTCGAAATTTTTCTTGGTAGGCCCATTGCCATTTGTATTCGAATTTCGGAATGTCGGGAGGTTCGTAATTGGCGGTGTCAAGATAGTCTACACCCGTGGCGAGGCAGGCGTCCATAATCGAAAGATCCTGATAGGGGAGGGCAACATTAATAACCATATCCGGCCTGAAACTTTCAATCAAACGAATCACGTTTTGGGTATTGTCCGCATCGAGCTCTGCGGTTTGGATCTTGGTCCTGCTTCCGGCCAGTTGTGTTTTAATCGCGTCACATTTGGATAAAGTTCGGCTTGCTAAGCAGATTTCTTCAAAAACTTCTGGATTTTGGCAGCATTTGTGTACAACAACGCTTGAAACTCCTCCAGCACCAATAATCAAAGTTTTCCCCATATCAATCCCCCAATTCATTTTTTAGAATAACGATAAAAATTATATAAAAAAAGATCCGAATAATCAAGATCAATGGTAAAAATTTAGCTTATTTTCATATATCTCCAAAACCGTTCTAAATATTGATTAAATCGCAGGGAAACGATAAAGAACCTATCAGGTTGATATTCAAACCGGATAGGTTCTTTTTTTGCCATTGGATAACGATATCGTTTATAGTTTTAGATCGACGCCGCTTTTTTTCTCGCGCATCAAGATTTCTACCAGTGAAACCAGATGAGCTCCGGCCTCAACCGGCGGAGTGCCGTGTTTATGAATGTTGGAAACCACTGTCCGTTGGGATTCGGGTTTGGAAGTGCTGGATTCATAAGCCATATAGCATCCCATACTCTCGCCGGTGGCTAGTCCGGGCCTTTCGCCGACTAATAACAAAGTGACTTTAGCGTTTAAAGCTTCGCTGATTCGGTCCATCGTGGCGACGCGCCCGAATTTAACGAAAATGGGGGTGCCGATCCGGTATTTTTTAGCCTGAAACCCATCCATCATCATGGGAAAAATATCTTGAATATTCTCGTTGATGGCCGGGGAACTCAGGCCGTCGGCCACGATGATTTGAATATCGGGATTAGGTAAACATTGGGCTTGAATCCGTTGCAATACCTCCGGAGCAAACCTGCGTCCCAGATCGGGCCTGGTTAAATATTCGTCTTTGTTGCCAATCAATGTTTGAACTTTAAAAAATCCAAAGGGTTCCAGCAGAGACTCATCCACTTCAGACCAGACCGCATCCATCGCCACGGCGTGATCGGCCCGGAATCTGAGCCATGTTTCGGTTTTATAACGCTCGCCCGCTCTGCCCACACAAATCCGGGCCAGGGTGGTGGCTTTCAAGCGTGAACAATATTCCCGGTCCTGCGGTTTATCAACCGTAACCCGTGAAGTCAGGTCGAGTTCGGAAATATCCGGAATGATATCTGGAGAGGTCATTGTTTATCCTCCTTACTCTAGAAAAAATAATTTGTCGTAACTTGGTTATATTTTATCTCTTTGTCCACGTCCCGCCGGATGCAGGCATCAGTTGGTAGCAAATATCGAAGGATCGCCCGCTCGCCCAGTCAGTTTGCCTTGATGGAAAATGCCCAATTCTTCAAGCCTGGCGGAAAATTCCTGGATCGGCTGTTTTCCGGTTATTTCCCGTAGCGCGGCGATGTCGTGGAAACTGGTGGATTGATACATTAACATGACATCATCCGCCACCGGGATGCCCATGAAATAATTACAATTGGCCGCGGTGAGCAGCACCAGGAGATTTTCAATATCATTTTGGTCGGCCTTCATATGATTGGTATAACAGGCGTCGACTCCCATGGGAATGCCGGTTAATTTTCCCATGAAATGGTCTTCCAAACCGGCGCGGATAACTTGCTTGGCGTCATAGAGATATTCCGGCCCGATGAATCCGACAACCGTGTTGAGGAGGAACGGGTTGTACCTGCGGGCCAGTCCATAACAACGGGCTTCCATGGTAACCTGATCGGCGCCATGGTGACCTTCGGAGGAGAGTTCCGAACCTTGGCCGGTTTCAAAATACATCCGATTTGGGCCGGTGGCGGCGCCCCTGGATTTCATCAGTTCATATCCTTCATCCAGCATTTTGACGGTGATTCCAAAAGCGGTATTGGATTTTTGTGAGCCGGCAATACTTTGAAACATCAGATCAACCGGCGCGCCTTTTTCAACCGCTTTCATTTGAGTGGTGATATGAGCTAAGACGCAGTTTTGAGTGGGAATTTGCCACTGATTCATAAAATCCTTAAAAGCCGTTAAAATCCGGACTACATTGTCCAGGCTGTCGTCGACGGGATTAAGGCCGATAACGGCATCGCCGACCCCATAACTGATTCCTTCCCGTACCGAAGCCATGACTCCATCCAAGTCGTCGGTGGGATGATTGGGTTGCAAGCGGGACGCCAGAGTGCCGACTTTACCGATGGTCGTGTTACAAGTGGCCGGAATTTCAATTTTTTGGGCGCTGTAAATTAGATCCAAATTGCTCATCAATTTGGCTGTCGCAGCCACCATTTCTGAAGTGAGCCCGGCAGACAAGCGTCTTAATTCTATTCCGGGCAGGCTTAATACCATTTCCCGAAATTCGCCAACGGTTTTGTTTTTTATTTCATTAAAAACCGCAGTATGAATCGAATCCTGAATCACCTGTGTGACCTCATCTTCATCATAGGGAACGACGGGGTGATTATAAAGCTCTTCCAGGGTCACTTCAGACAGAACGACCTTGGCGGCAATCCGCTCGGCAGTATTGGCGGCGGCAATACCGGCCAGGTTGTCTCCGGATTTTTCTTCGTTGGCTTTGGCGAGAAGTTCTTTGAGATCCTTGAATTGATAAATCTTATCAAACAATTTGGTTTTCAATCGCATCGAAATCCACCTGCTTTAATTGAACTAAAATTGCAATTTATCAAATCCGGCAAGTTGGTGGAGAAAAATTCTTCAGCGACTTGCCGGATAGGGTGAAAACTTTACCGTAAGAGCGTTTGCTTTAGGCTGCTTCCTGCCCTTTTGAGGCGGCCACTTTTTTCATATGGGCTTTGGCATATGCCAAATAGAAGAGAGCGGCTGCGGCAAAGGTAGCGCCGACCCAAAGCATGGTTGATAAATTCGCATAGGTTACGGCCACCACGAATAACAGCGATATAACCAGAGCGATAATCGGCAGACTGATATGGGCTACCTTATAGGGCCTTTCTAAAGAAGGCTCTTTGGAACGGAGCAGGAAAAAGCAGATCATGCTCATTACATACATGACCACCGCGCCGATACAGGATAAAACGATGATGGTGGCGGTAGCCTTGGTTAATACGAAAATTAAACCTACCAGGCTGGGTAAAATCAATGCCCAAATCGGAGTTTTATGTTTGACGGTGGTGGTAGAAAGGAAATAAGGGAAGAAACCTTCCCGGGCCATGGCAAATACCTGGCGGGAATATCCGATAATCAAACCATGCAAACTGGCAACAAGCCCGAATAAGCCGATGAAAGACAAAATTTTGGAGAAAACGCTGCCCGCGCCATAAACCAGCGCCAGGGCGGAGGGAAGAGGCGAATCCACTTTGTTGATGCTGCCGGCGTTGCTGATTCCGGTGGTCACCAGCAGTGTTGCAACCGCCATGATTGCCAGGGTGATGATACCCAAGTTGAACCCGAGCGGAATGTCTTTTTTGGGGTTTTTACACTCTTCGGCCGCCATGGCTCCTCCCTCGGCCCCTAAATAAAACCAAATGGCGAAGGGAATGGCGGCAAAAATTCCGGGAAGGCCGCCGAAAAAGGGCTCCTTGGTGAAAATGTTGGCGGATTTTATATGGCCGACTCCACCGCAAACGTAAATGATTACACCGGCGATGGCGATAATGGTGATGACCAGCTCAACCGTAGCGGCAGTTTTGACCCCCAGACAATTGATAAATACGAAAATTGCATATACGGCTACGGCAGCAGCCACAGTCGGAATGGCCGGGGCTAAGAAATTAATGTAAGCGCCGATGGACAGGGCAATGGCCGGAACGGCAAATAGAAATTCCAGGAATACGGCAAAGCCGGTGATGTATCCGCCGAACGGCCCCATGGTTCGTTTGGCGAATTCCATGGAACCGCCCGCATGGGGAATCGCAGTCGATAACTCGGCGTAACTAAACATGAAACTGGTATAAAACAAGGTTACAATGGCGACTGCAATAATAAACCCTATGGGACTTGTGTATTGCAAGGCGTAATTCCATCCGAAATACATGCCGGAAATAACCATTCCGACGACGATTCCCCATAGTTGCAGCGGAGACAAACTTTTGGCAAGCGTGTTACTCATTTGAAAAACCTCCTTAGGTATCAAAAATTAATGTTTTAATCACTACGGGAACAACTCCCGCAACCGGTGCGCCAATGTCGATGTAATCGCCTCCTTTAACACGGATTCGATCCAGACATACCAAAGGTTTGTGAGAAGGAAGAAGATTGCGCAAGGTTTGCCCCAGCGCTTTGGCGAAATCCTGCTCCACAATCACAATCAACGGACGGGAATCGGCCGCCTGCAAGCTGGCTAAGATTTGGTCGGCCATGACTTTGATCTCCGTATATTTTGGACTTTGCCTGCCCCGTAAAGCGAAAGCAACGGTTTGTTCAGGATATAACGCGGATTTGGCCGTGATTTTCCGGCGCAGCAAATCCGGTTCTTCCGGCTCATCCCCATGGAAAAGTTGAATCACCGGGATATTTTTCAGGGGTAGAATTTCCTCGGAAAAGGCAATAGTGCTTCCGCTGATATGGATGGTGTGATTACCTGCTCCGACTACGGTTGCCCGGATGCGTTCCCGGGGTGTGATGATGTTGACGGAGGCGGTTTTCATCGTTTCCCGGATTGCCTGTCCCAATAACGGACCAAAATCGTGAAAAGGAAGATCGGCCATTCCGGCGATGGTTGCTTCGTTGTAAACGTATTCGGCTACACCCCCGGAAAACGATACGGCCTCTATCGGTACAGCCGGGTGTTGATGGAGGATGAATAAGTTTTGTGTTTCGGAGGTCATGGGCCGGATGGCCAATAGTTCCAAAAACATTTCCGCCAGCCGCCCCGATAGGCGCTTGAGCGCAGAAAAAGAAGCGGGTTCTCCCACCTTTAAGTTCAAATCGAATGGCTGGAGCAAAGGAGCGATCCGGTTTGAAATATAAGTGATGTTTTGGTTATCGTCGAATGTTATAAGTCGTCCGCCGATGTCCAGGGCGAAACTATCAATGGCTTCACCGTTAAAGAAAATTCCGGCATTGGTGGTTCCGCCGCCGATGTCGAAGTTAATCACCGGGCCGCTATATTTTTTGGAAAATTCCCCGGCTCCGGCGCCAAAACCCGCAAGGACGGACTCCAAATCCGGACCGGCGGCCGTGACTACGAAGTCTCCGGCTAGTTCGGCCAAGTTATCCAATACCGAGTCGGCGTTTTCCTTCCGTGAGGTTTCACCGGTGATGATAATGGCCCCTGTTTGAATATCGCGGGGGCTAAAACCGCTTTTCCGGTATTCCGAAAATAAAATATCCTTGAGCGCTAAAAAATCGATATGTTCATGATCCGTTAACGGCGTAAAATAAATGGGGCTCCGGTAAAGGATTTCTTTGTTGACGATTTTAAGTTCGGGAATGGTGGCGATACCGGCTTGACTTGTCAATGTTAATTTGCTGAAAATCGCTTGGGTGGAAGTGGTGCCGATATCAATGCCGATACTTAATAATTCCTGAACCATCGAAAGACTCCTGAAAGAATTTTGCGTGTAATATTTATGTAATGTTTGTAAATAAACTATAACATACATATAACTTAACTTCAACTGAAATTTGTTTTTCAAGGAAACGTTTTTGTAAATAAGTAACATTTTAATAACATGAAAGATTCTTTCTGGCGCATGCGCTTGCCGCAATTTTTTGGGAGGCCCTTCCCGGCGAAAGCAGGATTTCCCGGAAATCTATTGAAACCTATTCGAATAAGGGTGTTGTTACCGAAGAATCGAGGAACAATCATGCTCCAAAAGCTCATGTTGCAAGCGGTGGATTTTAAAAAGATGAATTGCGCTTTTGCCGTTAAGAATTTAGGAACCGGCGAAACTGCCGCCTATAGTCCGGATCAAAAAATTCCTTCGGCGAGTTTGATCAAGTTGCCGATCATGGCTGAAACGATCCGTCAGGTAAAAGAAGGAAAACTACGCCTTCAGGAGCGAGTTTGCGTACAGGCCGAAGATAAAGTGGCATTCAGTATCCTGACGCTGCTCGAAACCGATAATCAATATTCGCTGCAAGATTTATTGACCCTGATGATTGTGCAGAGCGATAACACGGCGGCCAATATTTTAATCCATCGGGTGGGTATGGACCCTATCAATGACTTTTGTATCGACAATAAGATGCGGAATACGGCGTTGGAACGGAAGATGATGGACACCCAGGCCCGTAAAGCGGGACGTGAAAATTTTACCTCTGCCTCGGATATGGCGGGCTTTTTGGAGCGGTTGTATCTGGGAGAAATCATTGACAGGGCTTCCAGTACTTATATGCTTGAAATTATGAAGAAACAATTGGAAAATAGTATGATGAGGCTTTATATCCCGGATGAAACCGTGATCGCCCATAAAACCGGAGAACTTGACGGGATTGCCCACGAAGCCGGCATTGTCTATCATGAGAAAAACGATTATATTTTCGTGGTTTCGATATGGAATGCCCTTTCCAATAACGAAGCGCGGCAAACTATCGGAAAACTCTCTAAAATCGCCTATGATTACTTCACTTGTGATTAAAAACCAAAAATTTGTTTGGGAGGCATTGAAATGAGGATAGTTGAAATCATCACCGGGAGAATGGCCATCCCGCTTAAAAAGCCCTTTAAAACCGCCCTTCGTACCGTAGAGGCTGTGGATGATGTCATCGTAAAGATTACCACCGATGACGGAAGGGTGGGATACGGGGAGGCTGCTCCTACTGCGGTGATAACCGGTGACACCACGGCTTCCATTTCCTATGCGGTCGAAAACATCATCGGTAAACAATTGGTCGGAATGGAAATTGAAAATACCGAGGCCATCATGGAACGGCTTGACGGATGCATGGTCAAGAATACCAGCGCCAAGGCGGCAGTCGATATAGCCCTATATGATTTGGTCGGGCAACTTTATAACGCGCCGCTCTTTCGATTGTGGGGCGGTTACCGCAGCGAGCTTCGGACCGATATTACCATCAGTGTCAACGAACCTGAACAAATGGCAAGAGATAGCGCTGAGGCAGTTAAGTTGGGTTACGATACTTTGAAAATAAAGGTCGGCAAAGATTCCCAAAGAGATATCGAACGCATCAAAGCCATTCGGAGAGCGGTCGGCAATGGTGTGGCCTTGCGAATTGACGCCAACCAAGGTTGGAAACCCAAAGAAGCCGTAAGGACTCTCCGTAAGATGGAGGATGAAGGGCTCTTCATTGAACTGGTTGAGCAACCCGTGATTGCCCATGATGTGGAGGGCCTGAAACATGTTACGGACAACGTTGATATTCCTGTGATGGCCGATGAAAGCATGTTTTCGACGCTTGATGCTTTGAAAATCATGCAGATGAGGGCGGCCGATCTGGTTAATATCAAGCTGATGAAAACCGGCGGGATTCACAACGCTTTAAAAATTTGCGCTTTAGCCGAAATCAACGGCATTGAATGCATGATGGGATGCATGCTGGAAGGCAAGATCAGTGTAACAGCGGCGGCGCATCTGGCTGCAGCTAAACGGGTGATTACCAAAATCGATTTGGACGGTCCATCGCTGTGCAGTGAAGATCCCATCCCCGGCGGGGCTAACTTCGATGAATATCAAATTCGACTTCCGGAAACGCCGGGATTTGGGTTTGGGGAGATTAAGGGATTGCATCGATAAAACCAAAAGAAGACATTTTTGCAGCTAAGGGATGACTTGAATTGATATTTGATTCATTGGGAGTAACGGTTTTATATATTGGAATCATTTTACTTTTTTTGATTCAAAAGTATGTTTCAGCGGCGCTTCCCTATAAGCAGGCTCTTTTGCTGTTTGCCAATATTTTGGTATTAGCCTATCTGATTCCACCGGTTACAATTTTGACAAGTGCTGCTGTGGCTTGGATTTGTTATGCGGTTGCCGTCTATTTTCAAAAAAACCGCGTGGATCCGCAAAAGAGCCTTCGAAGCCGACTGGCGCTTTCCCGCGGCTTGCTGCTAGGGACTCTGGCATTCTTAATTCTTTGGTGGATAGTGATAAAATATAACGGGCCCAAAGAGTTCCTTCGCTCATGGCATTTTCAAGGACTCGCCGATACACTGGGCCTCACCGGCGCCGTTGGATTATCGTATATTTTCTTCAAGCTGGTTCATGTTTTGGTGGATTCGTACCGGGGGGTTTTACCCGAATTAGACCCCGTTACATTTTTGAACTATCTTTTTTTCTTTCCGACTTTTTTATCCGGGCCGATTGACCGTTATCAAAATTTCTCTCATTGGCTGAAGCAACAATCCTTCCGCAATCAAGGCTTGCTCGCTAGGGCGGCTTTTTTTCGTATATTTGAGGGAGTTGTCAAGAAATTCATTTTGGTGCCGCTGCTGATTCCGTATGCCAAAGATTTCGGGCAGGTTCATATCAGCGATTTTTTTTGGCTCAATATCGCGGTAAGTTTATTTGCCTATTCGTTCTATCTTTATTTTGATTTCTCCGGCTACAGCGATTTGGCGATCGGAATCGCCATGATGCTTGGTTTTAAAGCGCCGGAAAATTTTAATGCTCCATACCTGGCCGGAGATATTGGGGAGTTTTGGAAACGTTGGCATATCAGTTTATCGTCGATTTTAAAGGAATATATCTTTTTACCCCTGGTGCGTTTGATCTCGAAACATTTTGCCCGGGTCCCCCGTCTGGCGGGTACGGTTTTCGGTTATTTAACGACCTTTTTAATATGCGGTCTATGGCATGGCGCCGGTTTGAACTTCGCGCTCTGGGGTTTATGGCATGGGCTGGGACTATCCGTCCACAAGCTCTGGAGCCAAACTGCCCTGAGCCGGAAATTACAACCAATGAATGGTAAAGGTGCCCGTGTCGCCTTCGCGGCCCTATCGGTGGGAGCGACATTTTGCTATGTTTCATTGGGATGGCTATTCTTCAATTATTCGGTCCCTCAGATCCGGGAGATCAGGGATATCGCTAAATTGAAAATCTCCGCCGAACCCTATTATTTTTACGGCGACACCTATACCTGGGGAATTAAACTGAAATATCAACCGATCTCGGGCCGTGGCAAGATTGATTTGGATATCCGGGCCAAAGGAAACAACGACTGGGTCCGTTATGCGGATGATGTAGCGGTTGATAGCGGGCAGTTTGACCTTTATGGAATCAAAGGGAAGGATTCGAGCGCTTATGATAATTTGTCACCCGGACGATATGAGCTTAGGGTGTCCTATCAAGAGGAAGCGAGCGATTATCAATGTTCGGTTATCCTGCCGGTGACGGTTCCCGAATATACACGGTATGCCACGCTGACCGCCGATGATTTACAGGCCAAAGTTTACCGCGCTTCCAAGGAAAAGTGGATCATCAAGCTCAAATATCATCCGCCGACCTATGATGCCAAAGTGGATATCGAATACCGGCCTTTGGGAAGTAACCTTTGGATGCGCTATGAAGAGCAGCGGCCGGGCCGTTTTCCCTTTGCTCATATTACCGGAGAAAAGACGGAGCGGGGAATAGTCGAGAGCTTGAGGCCGGGTGTGTATTGTATCCGGATTCGTTACACCAATTCGAAAAAGGGATATTTCAGTGATTGGACGGAGATATCTGTCCATGTCCCGAACTACGCTGAACGGGATGGAGATGGAAAAGATGAATTTGGCTGAACAGGCAAGATTAGGCCGAACAGTGCTGGTAGCCATGATGATTGTTTTATGCATTCCCGTGATGATGAAGTGGATTACCTTACCCCAGGCGCTGACGATCAAGGGTACGTATATCCGTGAGAATAGCCGGACTTTTCCGCGCTTTCTGGAAGCTGTCAAAAAGCACAACGGAGTTTTGGTCCTCGGTACTTCCGAGACGGACAATCATTTGAGCGGTGAAAACTATTGGGCCCTTCTCAACCGGGATCGGAACGTCAAACCCTATTTTTCGGTGCTGGGGGGCGCCGGCCGTTGTTCCTATGTTTGGTTTCCGCCGATTTTGGCCAATCCGGAATCTTTTAAAGGTCTGACTGTTTTGTATTATTTAAACCCGACTTATTGGCGGGATGATTTGAACCGCTTTTCGGAGCATTATTATGAGCGCTACAATGATGCTTCCCTGGTCCTGAAAGTCGTGCCGGCGGCCAAAAGCTTTGGAATTTGGCCTTTTATTGAACCTTATGATTTCGGCCGGTATCAGCCGAAAGGTTGGCGGGAAATTGTTTCCAATAAGTTTGAGGACTATAAGACTTATTATTCCTATGATCTCCGGAGCCTTTTGAAAGGCGGCCCGGCCCCGAAAAGCCACGATTACGGCAACCCGGATCCGAGGGAAATTGAGATGTGGCAGGATGGCTTAGATCTGAATCATAATGTCAGCCGGGAGTATTTCAAACAAAACCCGGGAACCGGAATCCCGGGGGTCGGCCGATCTGATTTTCAATACCGGGCTTTGAATGCCTTCGTTGACCTCTCCAAGGGGGTGGGCATTCGTTTGGTGGTTTTTATCGGACCCTATAATGGAATTCTGGCGCGCCAATACTCGCCGCAAGTCATTCCCCGGTATGAGGTGTTGTTGGATCGCGTAAAACAAATATTGAAACAATCACAAACCGAATTCATTGATGGTACGGATTTGTCTTACTCGAAAGGAGTTTTTCGGGATGCGCAACATAATTCTACATTTGGCGCTTGGAAGATTGAACAAAAGATTGCCGCTTATTTCAACCGTTAAAAAAACAATTTTATTCTTCATTTGTCTCGCCGTTTTTTTATACCTATTAACCCGGGAAGAAGTTGCCGATATACCTTATATATATAGCAATTTTTAATATGACCTTTGTCTTTGGCAAAAACCAAGATGGTGGGTAACGAAAAATACATCATACCGCGGAATTCAGCCGGAAATCGGGGGGGCTGGCTTCGTCCGATAACCAAAGAGCCGAAAGGGACAAGAATGGGAGTGACGGTTTTGACTCTAGAGAGTATAGGGAATAATTTTTCTCAAACCAAATACAACGCCGCGATTTTAAAGCTTCTAGGAAGGCTTCCGTCGGAACAGGCTCTGGTGGTAATGAGCTGCGGCGGATTCAAGGCGGATGTGGGTTTGTATGAACAGCAAAACGGGCAATGGAATATGGTTGCCGCCATGTCGGCCAATATCGGCCGGGGCGGGATGGGGAAAACCCTGGAGGGAGATGGGAAATCGCCCAGCGGCATTTTTTCATTGGGGATAGCCTTTGGTCTCGTTCTGGCCCCTGTGGGGACCCGATACCCCTATGTCTGCCTGACTCCGGAAGATTACTGGGTGGATGACAGCCGGTCGGCCGATTATAACAAATGGGTCCATTACCATGATGGCGATCCCAAGGATTGGCAGAGCGCGGAGTGGCTTTATCAAGAGAAAATTTCCTACCGCCATGCGGTCGTCGTCAATTATAACGCGGCCCGGGAGCCGGGCAAGGGGAGCGCCATTTTTCTTCATGTCTGGAAAAGTGAAGATCAGCCGACTGCGGGTTGTACTGCCGTGTCGGAGGAAAACATGGGACGAATTCTTGGGTGGTTGGATCCCAGACGGGCGCCGTTCATCATTCAGGGGACCCCCGATGACTTTCTGGCCTTTACCCGAGCACCGAAGACGTCTCTTTGAAAGCCGGAGTTTGGCGGAAAACCAGAAATCTCCGACAAGCACATTACCATCAGCAATACCGCCTGGCCCCCCAATATTCCTCACCATAAATAGCGGCTTCATAGGACTCAATTCTTATGACCGATTTACTGTTGGGAGAGTGGATCATCTGTCCGTTCCCGACATACATACCAACATGATGAATCCTTTCAGCCAGTTTATCTTTGGCAAAAAAGAGCAAGTCTCCAGGTTGCAGGTTTTCCTTTTGAACCGCCCCGCCCGTTGCCGCCTGTTCCGAGGCGTCCCGGGGAATCGCTATGCCCTGAGACTGATAAAGCCGGAACATAAAGCCGGAGCAGTCAAATCCCCAGCCGGAGACGCCGCCCCATAAATAGGGGAGCCCTAAAAACCGCCGGGCTTCCTCGACAATGGTAAGACCGGAAAAGGAAAGCTTGGATGATTTTTTTGCCTCACGGCCCGATAGAACCCCACGGGTTCCGTCCGGCAGCCGGACTTCCAGGCTGGCATCTTTTTCATCCAAAAGCGGCAGCCGGGTTTGATAGCTCAGGAAACAGCGCGGGTTATCCAAACCGCCGTTCTTCACCAAGAGGGTTTTGGGCGCGGTAACGGCAACATTTTCCAAACGTAGCTGTTCTTCGAGATAATTGTCATTCAGTGCTATTTGTCCGGCGGGTATCCACCCCGGGTATCCCAGGGGGTTTTGGGTTGTCCGTTGAGAAACAGCCGCCACTCTTAGCCAATCCCCTTGATGTTCCAGAATTGCCACCCGTTCTCCATAAAGGGCCATGGTGTCGACTTTGCCATATAGCCAAAGACGATCATCAATCGTTAATTTTTCCGTCCAGGCAGCTGGATTTGCGGCAGCTTGATGACTAAGATCTTGATATGCCCTTCCGCCATCCGGTTTGGCCCAGAATATGGCCAATGGAACATTAATGGCTCCGTAATTTGATTTTAATCCTCGGTGTGCCATGTATAGCATCCTCTTAGTAAGTGAATTTGATGGAAATCCATCTTTATAAACAGCGACAGTCTGCTTTAATAATAGTTTACTTCAATTTGTATTTTATTTGAAGTATAAAAGTAGAAATATTGTTCCTGAGGCTATTAACAGATTGATTTGGTAAGTTTGGCAGTTTAAATTAACCCATAATTTTATAGGGATTGACAAAAATATGCAGTTGAAGTATTATTTAATTAATCAATTAATTAAATTTGTAACAGGTGACATTTTCCATGGACAAAGATGCAAGAAATAAGTTATTAGAAGCGGCACAGCAATTATTTTCCATGAAAGGATATGAAGCGGTCTCTTTGCGCGATCTAGCTGAGGCCTCCGACGTCAATACCGCATTAATCAGTTATCATTTTGGCGGCAAACAAGGCCTATATGATGCCGTTCTAGAAGCCAACTTCCATGCTTTTTTTGAAGGGCTCAATGTTTCTCAATGTGAAAAATTAGAGCCGGAGGAGAGAGTTTTGGAATTTGTCAAAAATATTATCGCGGTTCATAAGAGAAATCCCTATTTACGAAACATTATGAACAGCGAACTTAGCCGACCATCCGAAAGCTTCGAGAAAATCATTATGCCAAAAGTTGCGGAGCTCTATAAGTTTTTCAGCGCCACCATTCGTGAGGGAATTGACAAGGGCTATTTTCGAAAGGATTTGGATCCGGTGTTGGCTCCCCTGGCTGTTATTGGTTTGATTCAGTTTTATTTTGTTGAGAGCGCTATGATTAAAAGAATCTTTCCGGTTAGTGAAAATGTCGATGAAGACTTTGGCGCTCAGGTGGTAAAGATTTATTTTGATGGCATTCGGAATCAGGAGAAGAGGTAATCAAGCAAATTTTTTTACCCCGAATTAATTAAATGATTAATTAAATATCCGTATTTATTATTTTTATTCTTTTGGATTGGTATCAAAATAATTAATTAATCAATTAATTAAAAATTATGGTTTTGCAGTTAAAGCAGATGAAATAGAAGGAGAAATTAAAATGAACATTTATCAGCAATCACGGATGAATGTCGGCTTTCAAACGATTGATGCTGCAGCAAAAGCGCTCCGCTGTTCTCAAGATATATTATTACAAATTGAAAATGGAAAAACCCCTGAAATCGAAATGGTTTTGAAAATGGAAGAAGTGTATCGAAATAGTTATCTGACGATTTTGTGGTGGCGCGAGAAGCGCTCCGTTTTAGCGGCTTAAATGGGATTTGGAAAAGCTTTCTCAGAAAGGTGGTGAAAGGGTCCGGGCGGCTATCTTATTTGACATACTTGACTATCAAGCCATTATTTTTAATTCTAAGGAGGCAATTTTCATGAACAGGAAGTTAGTTATTATTGCAATTGTAGTTTTTTTAGTCCTTGGCTGTTCAATCATTTATAAAACCTTAATGAATCAAACAGCAGGAATCACGGCTACCGGCACCATTGAGGTTACGGAAGTCGATGTTGTTCCCAAAATTAGCGGATACCTTAGTGAATTAACCATCCAGTCCGGCGATAAACTCCGGCGTGGACAACTGGTTGCCAAAATTTCCCGCCCCGATTTGGAGGCGCAGTTATTACAGGCCGATGCCGGGCTGGTGAGAGCCCAAACGCAACTGTCTGATTTAAGAAGCGGCGCTCGCCGGCAAGAAAGGGAAGAAGCGTTGGCTAATTTGGAATCCGCCAATTCGGTTTACATAAAAGCAAAAGCAGACTACGAGCGTGACCGGACCCTCTATGAACGGGGAGCGGTCTCCTTACAACAATTGGATCATTCTAGATCGGCCATGGATGTTGCTTCTAGTAATTTAGCGGCGGCTAAGTCCAAGTTAAGTTTGATTAACGAAGGCAACCGGCCCGATGTGATAGCGGCTCAACAAAAGATGGTGGAGCAAAGCCAGGCAGTTTTGGCAGCCAGCCGTTCCGCCTATGCCGATACCCTCCTAAACAGTCCTCTGGATGGAGTTGTTTTATCCAAGAATTATGAACAAGGTGAGTTCGTGGCCGTCGGTTCAGCAGTAGTCACGGTTGGCGATTATAATGACTGCTGGGTAAAAATTTTTATTCCTTCAACGGAGCTGGGCCGGATTAAAATAGGCCAAGCGGCCAAAGTTTATATTGACTCCTTTCCCAAAAGGATTTTTCCCGGCAAAGTCAGGGAGATTGCAGAACAAGCTGAATTTACTCCGCGCCAGAGTCTAACCAAAAGTGAACGGGCCAATCTTGTTTTTGCGGTCAAAGTCAAGGTTGGAAACGAACAGGGTTTGCTAAAACCGGGGATGCCTGCTGATGTGGTGCTTCAATGATTATCGACGTCAGGCAAGTTTCGAAGGAGTTTGAGAAAACGATTGCCATTGACCGGGTTGCCCTTCAAGTAAAACCGGGTGAGATTTTCGGTTTGGTTGGACCGGATGGAGCGGGAAAGACAACGTTGATCCGGATGCTTACAGGAATTGTCGAACCTTCGGCCGGAGAAATCCTGGTTTTAGATAGTTCCGATTTAGAGCGGATTAAACCGGGGCTCGGGTATGTCCCCCAAAAATTTAGCTTATATGGGGATTTGACGGTTATGGAGAATATCCGGTTCATCGGTTTAATGTATGGGGCGCCACGCCCAAAGGTTGAGGCGCTGGCAGAGGAAATTTTAGCATTTACCAAATTATTGCCCTTTAAGGAACGTCTTGCCGAGAACCTTTCGGGCGGAATGAAACAAAAACTGGCTCTGGCTGCCGGTTTGATGCATAAGCCTAAATTATTTTTTCTGGATGAACCGACTACCGGAGTAGATCCGGTATCACGGCGCGAGTTTTGGCAGATGTTGTATCATCTCAACCAAACCGAAAATATGACTATTTTTGTTTCCACCCCCTATATGGATGAGGCCGAATTATGCACCCAGATAGCGTTCATGCACCAAGGGAGAATTACGGCATGTTCTTCTCCCCAGGAATTGCGGAATAGTTACCCCAACCGTTTGTTGGAACTGGAGACTGCAGCCAAAGGAATTAAGGATTACCTTCGAAATTGTCCGATCTTGGATATCAACCCTTTCGGCGATAAATACCATCTGGTGGTTAAAGATCCGGATGCTGCCATGGCTGCTGTGGAGGATGCCTTGACTAAGGCCGGGATCCCAATCACGATGTTACGCGAGATTCCGCCGACCATGGAAGATGTTTTTGTAGCCTTAACAAGTGAGGTGGCTTCATTATGAATGCCTTGGAAATTCGGGATTTAACCCGGACTTTTGGCGATTTTGTAGCCGTCAATCATATTAGTCTGGAAATCAAGCAAGGCAGCATTTATGGTTTCCTGGGTCCCAACGGTTCCGGGAAATCAACCACTATCCGCATGTTGTGCGGCATCCTGGAGCCGACATCCGGATCGGGCACGGTTTTAGGTCTTGATCTGGTTAAAGATTGTGAGACGATTAAAAATAAAATCGGCTATATGTCCCAGAAATTCAGTCTTTATGATGACTTAACCGTGCTGGAGAATCTTAATTTTTATGCCGGTATGTACAGTATCCCGTCTCAAACCAAAAAAAGCCGGGTTTCGGAGATGGTGGAAATGGCCGGACTGCAAGGACGGGAACATGAGCTGACAGTCAACCTGTCTGGTGGGTGGAAACAAAGGCTGGCCCTGGGCTGTTCCATTTTGCATCAACCCTCCATACTCTTTCTCGATGAGCCGACCGGGGGAGTAGATCCCAAATCCCGCCGTATGTTCTGGGACATTATTTATAAGCTGGCGGCGGCAGGCACTACGATTATGGTGACGACCCATTTTATGGATGAAGCTGAGCATTGTGACGAGATAGGTTTCATTTACAACGGCAATCTGATTGTCTCTGCCAGCCCGCAAAATCTTAAAAAAACTATTCCTGCCACTTTACTGGAGATTATCTCGGACAATCCAATGCAATTGTTAAATGCTTTAGCAACTGGGGAACATCGTTTTTTAGATTCATACGTATATGGAACCAGCCTTCATGTTTTGATCCGTCCGGGGGAAGAGGTGTCTTTCACCGGATGCGATTGCCGGGTCATTCAGCCGTCGCTGGAAGATGTTTTTGTTTTCTATGTTAAATCGGAACGCAAGGAGTTGAGCTTATGAACCGACTACGCGCTTTACTTGTTAAAGAATTTATCCAGATGAGCAGGGATCGGATGACTTTTGCCATGATGGTGGCGATTCCCATCATTCAACTGTTGCTATTTGGGTTTGCCATTAACACGGATGTCAAACATTTGGCAACAGTGGTTTTTGATCAGTCCATGCAACAGGAGAGCCGGGATTTGCTTAATTCGTTTACGGCCAGCGGTTATTTTGACCTTAAGTATACAGCCGGTAGTTATCTGGAAGTCACCAGGCGTATTGAAAACGGTGATGCCAAAGTGGGAATTATTTTTCCGCCTGATTTTACCCCCCGTCTCAAACATGGTCGTAGTGCTTCGATTCAAGTGATTGTGGACGCCTCGGACTCGCTGGCGGCATCCACGGCCATCAGTACCGCCCAACTCATAGGGCAGATGAAATCACAGGATGTGTTAATCAAACGAGTTCAAGGCATGGGTAAAAAGCTGCAGACTCCTTACGATATCCGGATCCGCCCTTGGTATAATCCGGACTTTATCTCGGCCTTTTATATGGTTCCGGGGATATTGGGGATTATTTTGACCATGACCATGGTGATGATGACTTCTATGGCGATTGTCAGGGAGCGGGAGCGCGGCACTCTGGAACAACTTATCGTAACCCCGATGAAGTCTTATGAACTGATGCTCGGAAAGATCATTCCTTATATTTTGGTGGGTTACATCCAGATGACTTTGGCATTGATGTTTGGGGTATTGGTATTCGATGTTCCGATCCGGGGCAGTGTCATTTTGTTATACATATTGACATCTTTCTTCATTATCGCCTCACTCGCGCTGGGGGTGTTGATCTCGACGATAACCAAGACCCAAATGCAAGCGATGCAAATGTCATTTTTCGTCCTGCTCCCTAGTATCCTGCTTTCCGGTTTCATGTTTCCCCGGGAGGCGATGCCGAAGGTCATTGCGGCTATCGGTAACTTGTTCCCCCTGACTTTTTATTTGAAAATCCTGCGCTGGATTATCCTAAAAGGCCTGGGGATTAGTTATCTCTGGTCGCAGGTGCTGGCCTTGACTGCTTTTATTACCGCTATTCTTACCGTAAGTGTGTTGAAATTCCAGAAGAAAATAGCTTGAGAGGTAGGAAAGCATGATATTTACACCTCAGAGGACACGGAGAACATAGAGAATATAACAAACGTTTTACTCTGTGTTCTATGTGGTAAAAAGTTATATACAGGATATTTTCTCAGTAGTCATCCACCCAAGCTTTGCCCGGGCAACGAAGTGATGAAAATACCGCCAGGGTGGCTGTTCGACTTCGAAACTAGGCTAAAAGTAGGAATTTCTTTATCAGGAGGCGTAAAATGTATTATTATCATAAAATAGCGAAACTTTTGTTCGTTTTCATCATAATGGCTTTGAGTTCAGTGGTTTTTGCATCCGGTAGTGATATTTTACCTTCCCGGACTGGACCGGAAATAGTATCATTAGAAAATTGCCTGGATACCGCTTTCAAAAACAGCAAGGATCTTAAGGCGTCCGCCCAAAATATCACCATTGCCAAAGAGCAGCTCCGGCAGGCTGAGGGAGGTATTTGGCCGATTTTGGGTTATGAGATTGCCGCCTCGGATTCGGACCGGAATCAAATTGAATGGATGTCGGCTTTTTATGGAGTTGAATCGAAAAAAATCTCTTCCACCAGCATTAATCTTACACAACCATTGTATACTGGAGGAAAATTAACGCATGGGATTCAACTGGCTAAGTTAAATCTGGAAGCAGCTATGGAAGATGATGAAAAAGCCAGGCAAGCCCTAATTTTTACCGTAAAATCGGCGTTTTACCGCGTATGGCTAGCCCAGCAGATGGTTAAAGTGGCTGAATCTTCTTATGATAATATGGGTCGCCATGCCCGCCAGGTAGAAAGCTTTTATCAGGTGGGAAAAGCATCCAGATTTGATTGGCTCCGGGCGCAAGTAGAGAAGGAAAATCTTAAACCAACGCTCATCAAAGCTCAAAATGAAGTGGTCCTGGCTAAACTCAATTTAGCAACAGTGATAGGGCTTGAAAAAAGCCAGCGTTTTATGGTGAATTTGGATGTATCAAAGCTTAAGCTTCCGGACCAGGTAAAACTGGAATCAGGAAGCTTGTTGGAGCAGGCTTATCAAAACCGGCCGGAGTTGAAAAGGTTCCGGAAATTAACGGCAATGGCTAAATTGCAAACCGATATGGCTTACGCGGGTTATAAGCCATCGGTTGCCTTAATTGGTTCGTATCAAGGAAGATCCCTTGGAAAATACGATCCCGGTGCCTGGGACGATAATACCCAATGGATTTTGAAGTTGGATGTGAAGGGTAATTTTTTCGATGGCTTGATTACTCCGGCTAAAGTCGGGGAAATGAAGGCGAATCAAAAAGTAGTGGAGATCAATGAGTTCAAGTTGAGAGACCGGATTTATCAGGATGTTGAACAAGCGATTCAAGAAGTCAAAGAAGGCTTGGAAATTGTCCATGCCAGTCAAGGGAATATGAATCTGGCTGAGGAATCTTTAAACATCACCCAAGTCAAGTTTGAATCGGGGACAGCCACCACCATGGATGTCAGGGATTCGCAATTGGCGCTTGATCAAGCTCTTAACGGCTACTACGAGGGAATTTCGGCGTATCTTACCGCCTGCGCCAAACTGGATTTGGCTATGGGAACCAATAACGGTACGACACTTATTACAAATTAGTGTTACTATAAGAGGATTTTTGGACGGAAAAGATGATTAGCATTTTCTCGTGTACTTTCGTGCTTTTCGCGGTTTAAGATAAAACAGAGATCGGAGCCGACTCCGTCACCTATACCCTCACCCCTGTGGCCTGAACGGAGCAATATACAAGGTTTTATTTCACCCTTCAACGGCCCCCAGTTTTAAACACAATATTACCCTATGTTGTTTACTTAAATACATTTTAACAAAGAGGGTATTCATTTAAAATAAAGGTGAGGTGAGTTAATGTGAACAAGATTGGGAAAAAAGCCCTCGAAAAACTGGAGTTTTTCATCTATGTATTGCCGATTATAATCTTCATTTTTTTTGCATTTTATATTCCCTTCGGCATGAATATCTACTATTCCATGACCCAGTGGAACGGTATTCAAAGAAACCCGGTATTTGTCGGACTTAAGAATTATATCCAAATTCTTCAGGGCGACGCCGACTTTATGAATTCCTCCATTTTTACAGTGAAGTATGGTATTTTATACATTATCATCATTAATGTACTGGCTTTGGTTCTAGCCGTGTTGCTAGTTAAGAATTTGAAAACTAAAAATTTGCTGCGGGCTGGTTTTTTCATCCCCTATATCCTGAGTCTGGTGATTGTCGGCTTTATCTGGAAGTTCATTTTTTCCATGGGTTTTGATTCTTTAAGCCAGATGACCGGCTTCGGAATATTCAAATTGAGCTGGCTCGGCGTCCCGAATCTGGCGTTTTTTTCAGTGCTTTTTGTTTCGGTATGGCAGTCGGTGGGATTTTATAGTGTGATTTATATCGCGGGGCTGCAGTCGATCCCCCAGGATATCATGGAAGCCGCGGTTGTTGATGGAGTCGGCCCGGTCCGGAAATTTTTCAGCATAACTTTGCCGATGCTTATGCCTTCGGTGACTACCTGTGTTTTCCTGGCGCTCACCAATTCCATTAAAGTTTTTGACGTCATCCTTTCTTTGACCGGCGGAGGACCCGGCGGGACCACATCCAGCGTTACTTTTAACATCTACCGGGAAGCATTTCAATACAACAATTACGGGTATGGCACCGCCGAATCGATGATCCTCTTTGTTGCGGTAATCGTCATTACCTTGCTGCAAGTGAGCTATTTTAAAGGTAAGGAGGTTGAGGTATGATGAAGGAAAACCGTAAAGGATTAATAATCCTGGAAATCGTGCTGATTGTTTTGGCCCTGTTTTATTTATATCCCATTTTTTTAGTGGTCGGCAACTCGTTGAAAAGTTATAAAGAAGTGATGACCGATGTCATCGCTCTGCCCAAACAATTCCTTTTCGGAAATTACGGCTATGTTTGGCAATACATTAATTATCCCCGGCTATTTTTGAATAATGTGATCATTACCTCGGTAGGGATTTTCGGGATTGTATTTTTCGGGTCGATAGCCTCTTATAAGCTCTCCAGGACCAAGACCCGGTATAGTTGGATTCTCTATCTTGTTTGCATTACCCCCATGTTAATCCCTTTTCAAACGATCATGATTACTTTATTGAAGCTTGCGAAAATGGTCCATTTATCCGACAGCGTACTCGGTTTGGGCATTCAATATTGGGCTTTCGGCGCGCCGATAGCCATCTTTCTCTACCACGGTTTTATCAAGTCGATTCCCAAGGAGATTGATGAATGCGCATTGGTAGACGGCGCTTCAACCTTCCGGATGTTTTTCTGTATTATCTTCCCTCAATTGAAGGTCGTAACGACCACCCTGGTGGTCATCGACGTGATGTGGATTTGGAATGATTTCCTTTTGCCCTTGCTGATGATTAACGGATCAAAGGATACACAGACCTTGACCTTGGCCGTCTATACTTTTCTGGGCCAATATATCAGCGATTGGCAATATGCGATGACTGCAGTGATTATGGCGGTGCTTCCCTCGATAGTTTTCTTTGTATTGATGCAAAAGAACATCATTAAAGGCGTCACCGCAGGGGCGGTCAAGGGATGAAACCGGGCCGACGTTTTTTAGGGTCTGATCCAGTAATTTTATTTAAACCGCCGATAGGAATTGGGAACGAAGTCGGGAAATATAAATAGAGATTTCTTTGAGCCGTTTGGGATGGGCGCACAAAATGAGAGATTCGCTTCGTGTGCCCATTTTCCTTTCCCGGTTTAAAATTATTGCCGCAGAGAGGTCTGAATTGATTACCAGGTTATGGAAGATCGTCTATGACACCATTCAACGTGTTTTTCTGAAGTGTTCCGGCAGTTTGGTGAACAAACTGATCCTGCTGTTTACTTCCATTGTTTTGCTGATTGCAGTCTCCTTTACATTTATATCCTATAAAATGTTGGAACATGAATCGGCTCAAAACAATATCGCCAGTAACAGCAATACGTTAAAACTGGTGAATCAGAATTTCGAGGACTATTTCGGGCAAATCGAAAAGCTGTCCCTGCCCAATATCAATTATGATGAAATGATTGACGCCATTAAAAATGAACCCACCGACTATTTGGCCCAAATATTCTTAGAAAATTACCTGCGAAATTTGTTTTATTCCGGGAAAGATATCGAGTGTGTCACCTTATATTTAATCTCTCCGCAAAAGAGTTATTATATTTCCCGTTCGGATATTTACGGCGGAGTAAAGTCCATTCATGATCAGCGACTGCCCGATTCCAATTGGTACCGCCGGACCATCGGCAGTGAGAAAAATTGTTACATTCAACCCCTGTTTTCCACGAAAAAAACCGGTTTCCCTTTTATCCGTAACGATATTTTCATGGCTTATCACCGGAAGATCATTAATATCACCTTCCGGGAACCGGTGGCGGTATTGTCGATTTATTTCAATGCGTCAAAAAGGGACCAGATACTGAAGGGGATTCCGGTCAATCCCGGAGAACATGTGGCGTTGTTGGACTCTGCCGATCATCTTTTTTATGTCGACGACCCCCACCGGAAGGCCATATTGCGAAACAAGCGGTTTCTAAAACAGCTCTCCTCCACCGGCAGCCGGACTTTTAATTGGCGGATGAATGGCCTGAAGTATTTGGTGGTTTGTAATATTTCTCCCGGCGACAACTGGAAATTAGTGAAATTTATCCCCTATAGCCTGATTTATCAAACCGCCCGAACCAACCGCAATTTGAGCTTTTTGATGGGCGGAATTTTTTTGGTGGTGGCCGTTGTTTTGGTAAGTATCACCTCGCAAGCCATTACCTTTCGCCTAAAAAAACTTGCCGCCAAAATGGAAGGATTCAGCAACGGTAATTTTAAGGCCGAGGTCAAAATCAACGGTAATGACGAAATCGCCCAATTGGCCGGGCAATTCAATCTGATGGTGAGAAAGATTGACGATTTAATCAATGAAGAATATAAAATGAAACTGACTGAGAAGAATGCCATTTTAAAGGCGCTGGAAGCGGAAATTAATCCCCATTTTCTCTATAACGCGCTGCAGGCGATTTCTACCAAGGCTTTGAAAAGTAATGACTCGGATATCAGCAAAATGGTGGATGCCCTGGCTTCCACTTTCCGTTACTGCATCAGCGGTAAGGATATTGTCACCCTGGAAGAAGAAATGAAACATGTGCAAAATTATCTGGTATTGCAAAAAGCAAGGTTCGGCAACCGTCTGCGCTTTCAGTCGGAAGTGGAAGAGAGGGCGTTGAGGGTTGAATTGCCAAAGTTGGCTCTGCAGACACTGGTTGAGAATTCAATCAAACATGCCCTGGAAAAAATGAGCTCCACGGTGACCATCACCGTGAAGGTCAACTTGGAAGAGGGAAAGGCCAGGATATCGGTGTGGGACGATGGCCCGGGGATCGCAGCCGAACGGTTTGCGCAAATTCAGGATTCTCTGTCGCGGGGCTGGGGGGAAAGCGGCAATCAATGTATTGGTTTGACCAATTTAAATACCCGTTTGAAATTAATGTTTGGCGACGAATTCCATTTGACTCTCAACACCAATCAAAACGGGACCTTCATTACCTTTGAAGTGCCCCAAAAGGAGGCCTGAATCCCGATGTTTCGAGTAATGATTGTTGATGATGAGGAACCCGTCCGCGAAGCCATCCGCATCCTGGGAGAATGGAGCCAATTGGAGGTTGATGAAATTATTGAGGCGGGTGACGGCAGAACCGGCTTGCAATTGTTGAGAGATAAAAAGCCGGATATCGTCCTGGTCGACATGAAGATGCCGGAACTTAACGGCATTGAATTTTTACAAAAGGCGGCAATTGAGCGCCGGGATACATTGAACATCGTCATCAGCGGGTATGACGACTTTGAATATACCCACCAGGCGATTCAGTCCAGAGCGATTGATTATTTATTAAAACCGATTAATAAAACAGAACTGAATCTGGCATTGCAAAAGGCTGTTCTTCATTTAAAACAGCGGAAGAGGGAAGAAAAGGCCCTCAAAGATATTCATTCAAAGCTAGACCTGTCCCTGCCGAGTTTGAAGGAAAAGATTTTTCTATCCCTCCTCCAGGAGGATGGCGCGCCCCTCCTGGGTCCGGAAAGTCTGCAAATCATCGGATACCGGGAAGGGGATTTTTTAGGAGCGGCGATTTTCCGAATCGCCAATTTGGCCCAAATAGCCCGCATCCAGTATGAAAATGAATTGGGCCAGCTACTCGCCTCTTTGATAACCTTGATCCATGGGAAGAACCGGGATGGGCAACAATTCTTCGGTTTCCGGAACCCCCAAAATGAACGGGAAATCATTTGCGTGATCTCGGGAACGGCGCCTTTGGAACAACTTGAAGGAGCGGTCTTTTCACAATTACAGGCCATTGTGGAAGAGATGGAGAATACCTGCGGGATAATTGGAGTTGCCGGGATCGGTCCATTTCAGACGGATTTGGACAAGCTGGGGGATTCTTATCATGGCGCCCGGTCCATCATCAACAGCCATAATTTGTTGGCCATGAAAGGACGGGTATGGTCTAAAGAGGATGAGCCCTTGACCAAGGAAATTCAGTCCATATTGACCCAAAATGCCTTAATCCGCAATGCCATTGAAAACGGCAGTCTGGGTTATCTGCAAAATATTATCCGTCAATATATGGAAAAAGGGAAGGAATCGGCCTTTTTTAGTTTCCGGGACGCCACGCGGACTTTGGATGAATTCCTGATCATGATGGATAACTTTGCCCTTGAGTACGGCGAGCCGCCCGGCAATCCCCGGATTGACCGGAACCCGTTGCGAATCGGCCCCATCGAATTGGATTATCATTCCTTTGAAGATTATTCCGAATTGCTGGTAAGGTTGGCGGAATATTTCTATAACCAAATCAGCTCGTATATCAAATCCAGCAAGGATTTTAATATTAATGAGATCAAAGAATATATCGACCTGAATTATCATGAGGAAATTAAAATATCCTTTTTCACGGAAAAGTATTACTTGAGCCGGGTTTATTTAATGAAACTGTTCAAAAAGGAGTTTGGTTTCGGCATCTACGAATATGTATTGAAGATCCGGATGAGCCGCGCCAAGGAATTGCTCGGCGACCCCGGCATCAAGATTCTGAATATATCGCAAATGGTAGGCTATAATGATCATAACTATTTCAGTAAGGCTTTTAAGAATTATTTCGGGATATCGCCGACGGACTACCGGTCATTGATTTTGAAACAAAATGACGAAAGGTGATGGAGGGCAAAGTAAACACTATTTTACCCTAAAGTGTTAACTTAAATACATTTAATCCGTAATGATTTTGTCATATGATACAAATAACAAGTTGGAATGCGTTTGCCGGGAGAGTATCGGCAAATGGCCCCGGCTTGCCTGAGGGTACTATAATAAAACAATGCTGGGAGGAGTCGTAATTGAAAAAGAAGGTTTTTAGTTTCGCGGTGTGCCTTTTGTTAATCGTAAGCATGCTCGGATGTTTAGTCGGTGCTGCGGGGCCTAAACCGGTTACTATCAAAGTTTTTATGGGTTCTCCGGAATATTCAGACGCCATGAATGCCTTAGTGAAGGAATACAAAAAAGTGGCGCCGAACGTCACGATCCAATTGGAAATCATGCAAACGGATTTGCCAACGGTTTTGAAAGCCAGAATTGCCGCCGGGAACACACCGGATGTTTTCCAAACCACCGCTGGCGGCGAAATCGAAGCCTATGCCGAATATTCGGCCGATCTTACCAAGGAACCGTTAGCCAAAGCAATGACCGCAACGATTCGCAATGATATGTCCTCTAACGGAAAAGTTTTGGGACTGCCGATCAAGGGAAATGTATTTGCCCTTGTTTATAACAAAGGACTCTTTACCAAAGCCGGTATTACGGCAGTACCGAAAACCCTGAGCCAGATGGAAGAAGCCTGTAAGAAGCTTGAGGCTAAAGGAATTACTCCTTTCGGTAACGGTTACAAAGAATGGTGGGTCCACAAACATGTCTTCCAGCATTTCCTGGACGCAGCCAGCAATGACCCCGGCAAGTTAGCGGCGGATTTTATCGCCGGGAAAACAACCTTTAAAGCTCATCCGATTTTATACCAATATTTTGACTTTGTGGATTTAACGGTGAAGTACGGTTTGCCCAAACCTTTGGAATGCGATTTTAACGGGGAAGTCAGCGCCATGGGCACTGGCAAAGTAGCCATGATTACCGGTCAGGGCGCTTGGGCCGAAGAAGGCATTTTGAAAATGGATCCCAGTATTAAGCTTGGCATTATGGGATATCCGGTCAATAACGACCCTAAAAACTCCAAAATTATTTACGGCGCAGACCAAGCTTTACGGATAGCCAAAGATTCCAAGGTTCTTTCCGAGACTAAAAAGTTTTTCAACTGGATGTATACATCCAGTTACGGCCGGAATACCTGGTTCCCCAAAGTGGCTAAGGTGGTGCCGCCGATCGTGAACGCACCCGCGCCGGATCTGCAGATACCCAAAGCGGCTCAGGAAATCATGAAGAAAGAACCGGCCGGCGCTTTGGCCATCAATTACTCGTTAGACAGTTTTCATCAGAAATTCGGGGAAATCGTTCAAGCGTATATTGCCAAAGCGAAAACCCGGGATGAAGCCGTCAATGAAATTCAACAAGCCTGGATTAAGCTGGGCGGCGTGAAATAATCGATAAACATTCATCGTGAAGCGACAGTATTACCGGAAAGGGCGCGCAGGCGCGGTTATCTTTTCGGTAATACTGCTATTCGGGGTAAAAAAGGAAGGGATTGGGATGAAATTTTCCGACGGACAATGGTTGATTCGCGAGGGAATCGCCGTTAAATATCCAATTCAGGTCTATGAATGGGAGAAAGATAAGGATTCCCTGACCATTCAGGCGCCTTTTCAACGGATCGAAAACCGCGCCAATACCGTCGATACCGGCGCAATGACGTTGCGCTTCTTTTCGCCGCTGCCGGAGGTGATTGGAGTGCAAATGTGGCATTTTAAAGGCCCCGTTAAAAGGGGGCCCCGGTTTGAACTTCAGCAACCGGTCAGAGGCGTGTCGCCTGAAATCACCGAAAATGATTCAGCGATTTCGTTAACCAGCGGGAACTTGCGGGTGGAAATTCAGAAGGGACCGGGCTGGTCGGTGGATTTTTGGGACGGAACCCGGCTGCTTACCGGCAGCGGACCTCGGAGCGCCGCTTATATTGTAAACCAGGGGGGCATTCATGAAGGGGCTCCCGCCTACATCCGGGAACAGCTCCATTTGGGAGTGGGAGGGTGTGTTTATGGGCTGGGGGAACGCTTCGCGGCTTTTGTAAAAAACGGGCAGACGGTTGATATTTGGAATGAAGACGGCGGCACCAATTCGGAGCAAACCTATAAAAACATTCCCTTTTATTTGACCAACCAGGGGTACGGGGTCTTTGTGAATCATCCCGAGAGAGTCTCTTTTGAAGTGGCTTCCGAGAGGTTGTCGAAAGTGCAATTCAGCGTGGCCGGGGAATTTTTGGAGTATTATGTAATCAACGGACCGACCCCGAAGCAAATATTGATGAATTACGCGCTCCTTACCGGAAAGCCTGCTTTGCCTCCGGCCTGGTCCTTCGGTTTATGGCTGACTACTTCCTTTACCACGCAATATGATGAGCAAACCGTCAATCATTTTGTGGACGGGATGGCGGAACGTGATTTGCCGCTGCATGTCTTCCATTTTGACTGCTTCTGGATGAAGGAGTTTCATTTGTGCGATTTAACCTGGGATGACAGGGTGTTTCCGGAACCCCGGAAGATGCTGGCCCGCTTAAAAGAGAAAGGGCTGCGGATATGCCTCTGGATTAATCCCTATATCGCCCAGAGTTCCAAGTTATTTGACGAAGGAATGGCCCAAGGCTATTTTCTGAAAAAGACCAACGGCGATGTTTGGCAGTGGGACCGCTGGCAGGCGGGGATGGCCATTGTCGATTTTACCAATCCCGAAGCCTGTAAGTGGTTTGGGGGATATTTGCGCCAGTTGCTGGATATGGGAGTCGATTGCTTCAAGACCGATTTTGGCGAGCGGATTCCCACCGATGTGGTATATTTTGACGGTTCCGATCCGCTGAAGATGCACAACTACTATACGTATCTCTATAACAAACTGGTCTACGGCCTGCTGGAAGAAAAATTCGGCAAAGGAAAGGCCGCCGTCTTCGCCCGGTCGGCCACGGTAGGCTCCCAGCAATTTCCGGTCCATTGGGGCGGTGATTGTTGGGCCAACTTCGAATCGATGGCGGAAAGCCTTAGAGGCGGTCTATCCTTGTGTTTGTCCGGTTTCGGTTTTTGGAGCCACGATATCGGCGGTTTCGAAAATACCGCCCCGGCCTATGTTTATAAACGCTGGGTGGCGTTTGGTTTGTTATCTTCCCATAGCCGTTTGCACGGCAGCAGTTCTTACCGGGTTCCCTGGCTTTATGATGAAGAAGCCGTTGAGGTGGTGCGTTTCTTCACTAAGTTAAAGTGCCGGTTGATGCCGTATATATTTTCCAAAGCTTGTGAGGCCGCAGAGACAGGAATTCCGGTCATGCGGGCCATGATGTTGGAGTTTTGGGATGATCCGGCTTGCGATTATTTGGACCGCCAGTATATGCTGGGCGATTCTTTGCTGGTTGCGCCGGTATTCCGGGAGGATGGCCAGGTGAGATACTATTTGCCGGAGGGAAGCTGGACCCATTTTCTAAGCGGCTCCAAAGTGGAAGGCGGAAAATGGCGGACTGAGAACTATGATTTCTTGAGCCTGCCCCTTTTTGTGCGGCCCAATTCCTTAATTGCGCTGGGGAATCAAGAGCGGAGGCCGGATTATGATTTCGCCGACGGAGTGACGCTTCACGCCTTTGAATTAACCGCCGGAGAAACCGTTTCCACAACCGTTTATAACCAAACCGGCAGCATGGAATTAAAAGTAACGCTGCATCGGGAGGGTTCCAAAATCGCCATCCGGGCCGAAGGCGCCGGAAAACCATGGAACATCATCTTCCGCGGATTGACTCAAAACCCGCTGTCGGTTTCCGGGGGCCGGACCCAAGGGAACGCTCTCGGATTGAAACTGATTCCCGAAGCCTTTACCGGTGAAAGCGAACTCTTCTTGGGGGAATAAAGAGATCAGGAGCGAAATGATGATGGGCCAAATCATAGATATCAAAGAAAACGGTTTATATATGGTCTTGGAGATCACAGCCGAAAATAAAGTGAAGTTGCTGCACTTTTCGGCAATGCCCTTTCAAGAAGCCACCATCCGGAGTGAAAATGAAAAGGTCGGTTTCAGACTGGTGGAGGTGATGGTCTCGGGCCTGGACCGTCCGGAAGAACGGCACGGCACCAAGTATACGGTGACGGCCCCCGGCTACCGGCTGCAATACCGAAGCCATCGGGACTTTCATAATGAATGGGGAAGAAAGCTGGAGATCCTGACCTTTGATCAAGAGACCGGCCTGGAAGTCACCAGCCATTTTCAGTTTTTTAACGGGATACCGCTGGTGCGCTCATGGACGGCTCTTCAAAACAAGGGCGGTCAAAGCCTGGGTCTTGAATATGTATCATCGTTTGCTTTAACCGGAATCGCCAAAGAAGGCCTGGAAAATACCGACTCCAAAATGAAGTTGTCGATAGCGCATAACTCCTGGCAACGGGAGCTGCAATGGCGCTCTTACCGTTTTCCCGAACTTGGTTTTTCCCAGTCGGTAGCCAAGGGGGAACAACGTTCTTCCAAATGCATCTCCCTGACCAACACCGGCAATTGGTCCACCAAGGAATATTTACCCCTGGGGTATCTGGAAAACGCCGCCACCGGAACCAACCTTTTCTGGCAAATCGAACACAACGGTTCCTGGCATTGGGAGATTAGCGACCAGAACAATCACATTTACCTTCAACTCAGCGGTCCGACGGAGCTTGAGTCCCACTGGTGGAAAAAGCTGGATCCCGGCGAAAGCTTTGTGAGTGTTCCGGCGGCTGTCGGTTCCACCATGGGGGACATCAGCACAGCCATGGGAGAATTAACCCGCTACCGGAGAATCATCCGCCGGCCCAATGCGGACAACCAAAATTTGCCGGTTATTTTCAATGATTATATGAACTGCTTGTGGGCCGAACCCACCACCGAAAAGGAACTTCCCTTAATTGACGCGGCCGCCGAAGCCGGTTGTGAGTATTATTGCATTGACGCCGGATGGTATTCGGACGGATACTGGTGGGATGGCGTAGGGGAATGGCTGCCTTCCGCGGAACGTTTTCCGGGGGGGATCAAGGAAGTATTGGATTATATCCGCTCCAGGGGAATGGTGCCCGGATTATGGCTGGAGCTGGAAGTCATGGGGATCAAATGCCCGAAAGTGAAGGCGGCATCGGATGACTGGTTTTTTATCCGCCACGGTAAACGGGTTGCCGACCGCAGCCGTTATCAATTGGACTTCCGCAATCCGAACGTGATCGCCCATGCCGATGCGGTGATTGACCGCCTGGTGAACGAATATGGCGTCGGTTATATTAAAATGGATTACAATATTGAGCCGGGAATCGGCACCGAACTTGACAGCGACAGTTTCGGCGACGGTTTGCTGGGGCATAACCGGGCTTATCTGAATTGGCTGGATAAAGTGTTTCAAAGATATCCCGAACTGGTGATTGAAAACTGCAGCAGCGGCGGTCTCAGGATGGACTACGCCATGTTAAGCCGGTACAGTATTCAGTCCACCAGCGATCAGGAAAATTATCTGAAATATGCCGTCATTGCGGCCAATGCGCCGAGCGCGCTAACGCCTGAGCAGGCTGCGGTATGGTCATATCCCCTTTTGGAAGGCGACAGGGAGGAAGTCGTTTTTAACATGGTCAATGCCCTGTTGTTGCGGATACACCAAAGCGGCCATCTGGTCAAGCTGGGTCCGGAGCGGAAAGAGTTGGTCCGTGAAGGGATCCGCTGTTATAAAACCATCCGCCGGGATATTAAGGACGCTTTGCCCTTTTGGCCTTTAGGACTGGCCAATTTCGGCGATCCTTGGGTGTGTTTGGGTCTGAAAACCGGTGCTCAAAATTATCTGGCGGTTTGGCGGATCAACAGTCATGAACAATCCCGCGGGATACCGCTTAAGCATTTGCAAGGCCGGGCTGTCGAGGTAAAATGTATCTACCCTGAGGCCCATCATTGTGAGTATGAGTGGAATCCGGCAACGGCGCTATTAACCGTGTCCTTCCCGGAACCGGTTTGCGCCAGGCTTTTTGAGTTAAAGCCGTTCTGATCGGGAGAGCGCTCTTCCATTACCGCCTATTTTTAAGGGGAATGGATTCAATCGATAAAAGGTTGAAATCAGTATTTTTGAATGCGAATGGGATTTTTCGTTGGAGATACAATTGCTGAAATGATTTTAACGATTGGATGATTGGAAAAAGTAATCGAAAAAATGATTCGGACGATTGGATGATGGGAAAAAACGATTGGATGATCGGAAAAACCGATTGAAAAAATGATCCGGACGATTGGTTGAAGGGAAAAAACAATTGCTGAAATCGTTTTGATCATCGGATGAAGAAAAAAACAATTGAAAAAGTGATCCGGACGATTGGATGAGTGAAAAAATAATCGTTGAAATGGTTTTATTCATCGGTTCAATAGAGAAATCGGCTTGAAATATGAGCAAAACGCCAAAAGCGCTGTCCTGCTTGATTTACTTCGGCACTTTTTTGGCACCCAAAGTCACGAAAAAAGTGATAGAATATTATTGTCGGAAGAAGTCAGAGAAGGCCCGCTACCTAAAGGTAGCGGGTTTTGGTTTTCATGGGTGCTGAGGATAAATAGGCTCATAAAGATCGCGTAGCAAAGTTGGAGGTCTATCAACTCACCCCTTCAGGTATCCTTTCGGTTATCGTAACATGGTTGCCGTTCCCCTCTCTCTGAAGAGGGCATGATATGGATGGCGGAGAGAGGGGAAGTGAGTTTTATTTGCCATTTCGTTATTTTCAAAAACAAGTCACGGAGAATCGGCTTAAAAATTCGTAGAGCCTATATAATAATTATTCTCAATGCTTGACCGGGTATGGTTAAACGATACTGCGGCCTAAGGAAAAGAACGTAAACAGGATTACCATGATTTTATGGATTTACGGGATTTTTTTAAAACACCAATGAATAATTTGTTTTTTAGCGACTCAATTTTTAATATTTCCAGTAGATTGGATGAAAGGAAGGAAATTACAGGTAAATGGGGAATGTTTTTATCGAGAATGTTTAACTGAAGGAGAAGAGTATGACGAGATTTTGATTTAAGTACAGTAAGGTGGGTCGTGTCTTGGCTCCCGATTTGAAGCTACATGAGATAGGGTTTCTATAAGGAGATGGAATAATGAAAAATACGGCTCTTTTGGTTGTAGATGTTCAAACTGCATTGGTGTTGGGTGAACCTTTCGCCTGGGAGGAAGTTATCGGTAACATCAGGATATTAATTGAAAAATCCAGAGAAAACAATGTGGAAGTAATTTATATTCAGCATGACGGCAAAAGCGGCGACGAATTGGAACCCTACTCAGAGGGGTGGAAAATTTTCGAAGATATCAAGCCCAATGGTAATGAAAGGGTTATCCGTAAAAATTATAACTCTGCTTTTAAGGGGACGCGTTTAAAAGAATATCTGGATGGTAAAGGCATCACCCAGTTGATCGTGACCGGTATGCAAACGGAATATTGTATCGATTCAACTTGTAAAGTTGCATTCGAGTATGGGTTGGAAGTAATTATCCCGGAGAAAACGAACACAACGTTTAATAACGGAAATATATCCGCAAAGGATTTATATGAACATTATAATTACAATATATGGAATAATCGATTTGCTAAAGTAGAAAAATTACAGGGTGTTTTACAAAGATTCATGAAGTAGGGAAACCCAGTTAGGCCACGCGCGAAGTAAGGCCCGCTGTCCGGGGGACAAGAATTTTTGAAGGTTTGTTTGAAAGGATGATTTTATTCCCAATGGGAATCAAATAACAATTCATAACCTACTCACCCATACTTCAGGGATTGCTGAATATACCGATTCGGATGTATATTACCATTCCGAACATTATTTTTCTCCGGAAGATATTATGAACTTCTTTAAAGACCAACTGTTACAATTTTCACCGGGAACTAAATTTGAGTATTGCAATTCCAATTATGTATTGCTTGGTTATATTATAGAGAAGGTATCCCATATGAAATACGAAGACTTTGTAAGGGAAAATATTTTTATACCCTTACAAATGGAGAATTCCGGATACGATGTAATCAAAAAAAGCCGTCATCATCTTATGCAACAATGAATCTTTCGGTGCGACCAGTATCAATTCGGTAAATAAAGTTTGATATCATTAGGTTAACCAGCAAATCAATCATGGAGTTGACGCTTATAATGAATTTATTGGACATTATCAGTATGTAGGGGCCATGCCCATTAAATTCTCATGATTCATAACGTTTTTTAAATACTGTTCATCCTGCTAATCCAGTTAATCCTGTTTAAGTCCTTTTATTTGGGCCTAAGTTCATAGCTTACGGGGACAGGATTTACACGATTTACAGGATTTACGGGATTATTGGAAACTTTGTGCTCCGGTTGTTTTTAATTTGAGTGTTTAGTTTTTTTCAGCCCATTTGTCAACTGTTGTTTATATTCGCTGGAATGTTAATGAATTAACTGGTTTTTCTTGATTTTTAAGGTGCGAAAGTTGAGTTAATGAATATGATCAATTGGCTAGATTTCCAATAAAAGTATGGTTTATTATTGAGGATACATATAAAGGAACAAAGTATGATGATACTTGTATCTCCGAATTATGTTTAAGTGGTTTACTTCCCGTATCTTTTTTTGAACCGTAAAATATTATTGGAGAAAATTAAAGAGGTTTAAACGTACTCATTTATCCAGTAATTAAGCGGACTGCACAAACGGAAATAATTCGTACCAAATAAAATTTGCCTTTAAAGTATTGTTTGCGAGAAAAGGCTTCGCAACTATCAATAAAGGGGGGCATGGGTTGTTTCAAGATGGATTCCCAAGTGATTTGGGCAATGATGTTTTTAAAGTAGTTCAGCTCATTCCTCATAAAACTTATGGTAATGTCAGTATTGGAACGTCGGAACAAACTATTCAGTATTCCCAAAATAACATTAGTATTATATTTCCATATCGAATGTATTTTTTTGAAGTTCCTGATGAAGTTGTATCTAAGCTGAATTTACAACAAAAAATGATTTTAAATTGTATTTATACAAGATGTTGTGATGGATTTATTCGTCAAAAACATTTGCAATCATTACTTTTAATGGATTATGCCGATTGGGCAATACCTTATATCTTTAAGATATGTGATGAATATGTTATAGAAATATTAGAAATGACTTATGATATTTTGAAAGATCAAGATACAGAACGAATTAAAAGTTTCTGTCTAGAGAATGTTCAACATTTTTGTATGAGTTATTCAAGAATGATAAGTTATTGGAATGAATATTACAGGTCAAAGTATATCAATTTTCACAAATATATTGGAAGAAAGTTATTTAGAGATTGTTTTGGTTATTCCCGATCCCTAGAACGATGGAAATGATATTGTAGTGATAATAAATTGTTTTGGCCGCCGCGTCCATGCATCTCATGGCTTTGCGGGGCGTCTAACTTCGGTTAACACCCCGTTGCTGCTCCGGGCGCGATGATTCGAGTTTGGGTACTCGAAGTAAGTATTCGTCGAAGTTTATTCAACTCACCCCTCAGGTTCCTATGGAGACGAAAACGGAAGAACTGATGAATAAATTTTTCCTGATAGTATATCGGATGATGAGGATGAACGGGATTATAAATTTGGGTTAAGAGTCCGGAAGTTCAATAAAATACCTATTTCAAAACCAAGTTGTCGTGGCCACGAAAGAGAGTAAAAGTAATGTCAGATGAAGTCATTAAAATTATACCGGCAGATCCTCGCTTTATTCCGGATGAAGAGGCGATTCAAAAGGCACAAATGGCTTTTTTAAAGATCATTCAAAATGCTGATGAAATAAAGGTTAGCATTCAAGAGAATGTTATTTTTGTTGACCAAGGAGAAAATTTTGAAAGGGTATTATGCCCTTTTTGTGGTTGTGACTGCAGTGAATGGTGGAATGAAGAAATGGAAAGAGCTTCAGAGAATAACTTCTTGGAATTAGAAGTAATGATTTCGTGCTGTAAAAAAAATACTACATTAAATGACTTAAAATATGAATGGCCTGCTGGTTTTGGAAGATTTATCATGGAAGCTATCAATCCACAATGGGATAATATTCACGAAACCGGCAAAAAAGCTTTAGAAAAAATATTAGGATGCGATTTAAAAATAATTAAAGCGCGCTATTGACATCCTCGGTGGCTGTTGAGTTGGGAATGGAACGCTGTAACATTGTTTCCGCAAATGAGTGCCAAATATGATATTTTGAACTCCTAGCTGATTCAAAGTTCACGAAGTTGTTTCAGGGAGCAGAGTCACCAAAGAGGGTGCGTCACATCCTATGAAAACGATGGGGGTTTATTCGAAGAAGCTAATAATAAGAGTTAATTGATGGGGTATTAAAACTGTGAAAATAAAAGTTTATCGTAAATTGCCCGTGTCTGAAATTTACCCATGTAATTCCAGAGATATCAAAGAACTTAAATTTGAACAACTACATTCCTTCAGTGTTTCATTTGGATTAAATCCGGAATATTCACTGGATCGCTTTGATAAAAAATATAAATTCCCAACAATACGTGGGCAGGTCATTGCTTATGCAAATATTATGGGGAGTGATAGATATAAAAATATTTTGAATGACTCTAGTTTTAATACTGCATTAACTGAATGTTCTTTATACATATATCCGATAAAGGTTATCGATTATCCTGAAAATGCTATGAATGAATTAATAGAGATTGTTTTACCTAATATTAATTCTTGGTTTAATGAACAAATAAAATTTTTTGATACTGCAAGGTTAGTCGATCAAAAACTTATTGTTGAATGGTTTAAAGATAAGCACTTATTTCATCCAATCGTTCAGAAATAAACCTATAACAATGCCGACCAGCCAACCCTCCAGCCGGCTGTCGTGAAGTAAATTAACTGTTGTCGGACCGGTACTTCTTATAACAACCAGCGCTGCTTTCGAGATTGAGCGGCAGAAAGCCTCTGAGATTCCCGGATTCTGGAGAAAGTGAGCTTTTGGCATAGGTGTAATTTTTGATATTGCGATTTTATTAACCCTGAATCCACCGGAATAGACAGTTGTAAAGATGGCCTTGAATATTGTTTAGTCACTGCCAAAAGTTCTTTGATTTTACCAGGTGTGGGAATCGCTGGCCATTTTAAGGAGGTTATTTCATGCGGTATAAAATTTCCTGGTTTGGAATCGGTATCTTTGCTGTTTTACTGATAAGCTTTGGTTTTCCAATGATCGCCCAGGCCTTTGATCCGGCGGAATATCCGTTTTCAACCATTCATGAGGAATTCAGTAAAATGGAAAAAGAACATGGGGACATCGGTGAAAATCCGCCTCAACCGGCCGGGAATAAAATTGATATTTTAATCCACCCCCGGGTGGTATTTTCGATTCAAGCAACCTACTTGGATCAAGAAAGGCCGCTTTCTGAAAAGAATTTAAAAGGGCTGGAAGTATTTCAAAAAACTTTTTTGCCTGACCATAAAAGAATATATGATATATATCAACATGAAATATTCATTCGCGATTCAGATGGGAGAGAGTATTGGCTTCCCATTCAGGAAACTTTTCGGGAACCCTTTCGGCAAGAATATTATCAGGGTTGTGATTTGACATTATATCTTATCTTTTCCATCATCTATGACCACGAACCGTTTATTATCATCAATGAATTCTATGTGAAATAATCCGGGCAGCTACCCTCCGTGGTAGCTTTTAAATTAAGGCCTATTTACATTGCAGATGAATTTACCAATTGGGAGGTAACATTACGCTTAGATCGAAATCAAATTCGGCCTTGATAGATGTAATACCGATGAGCTATCTTTATTGTCCGGAAACGTCGGAACACATACTAATATTTGAGGTAATCTCAGCAGGCGGTTTTTTTAATTGAAGAAAACACAACCGGGGCATTTTTGCCAAGGAATGCCTTACGAGGCATGGCGGCTTTATTCCTGGCGGTGTGCGGCTGAAGAAGAAATCTTGGCTTTCGCGAATACAAGTATTCGACCTATAGGAACGAAGGCTTAGACTTACGAAGTTTTTAAAATCAAAGATCAAAAGAATGGCAGTTCGTCGGGCTGTTCCAAAAGAAGATTTTACGATCAAGAAATACAATATTATATTTTTACGATGATATTGATAAACCTAGGAGGGGGCTAAAACATGAGGGTAACATCGACCGAAGCTCAGTTGACACCTTTCAAGAATCCATTGTTGGCAAGAGAGGCATTGCTACAAAAATTGCATTCATATCGGGAAATGAAGTTAATTTTTATTCATGCTCCGGCAGGGTATGGGAAAACAGTTTTACTTCAACAGTTTGCCTCGCGAATAAACACACCCGTGCTCAGGTATCAGCTGGATTCCATGGATAACGATCCGGTGGTTTTTTTTCGTCATTTTCTTCAGAACTTAACTTATCAGGGTAATTGTATTTCTGAACCTGATTTTTTAAAGGATATCACAAAACCGGTAGAATTTTTGGCAATCATGAGCAGATTAGCGGATAGATTGGCAGAGCAATTTACGGTAAATACAACGTTGATTCTGGAAGACTTTCATTTACTTAAAAACCGCATACTATCTGAATGGATGAATACTTTCATCCGTTATTTGCCTACCGGCACCCAATTGATCATTTCCAGTCGGCATGCGCCGGCTTTAAAATTAGCCAAATTGAAACTGGAAGGCTTAGGAGTGGAAATCGGGCCGCAGGAACTGAAATTGGATGAGTATGAAAGCCAATCTTTATTGGCTTTTTCGCCGCAGTTGAAGACGGCGCCGGAGTTAACAAGCCGGATCATCGAACAGACCACCGGTTGGGCGGCGGGAATGGTATTGTTTTTAAAATGGTTGGCGAAACAGGATCCGGCTAAAAAAGTGGATTGGGAGTTATTACGGCAAGGATATCCGGCTATATACAATTATTTTGAAAATGAAGTCTTTGCCGATTTGGATTCCGTATTTCAACAAGATTTGACTAAGTTGGCCGTGGTTGGCGAATTTACCCCGGAGCTCGCCAATCTGTTACTGAAACGGGATGACGGCCGGCTTTTTTTGGAAGAAGCTTTGGCGGGTCATTGTTTTATCATCCGGGAGGATGAGACTGGTGAAGTTTACCGATATCATCCATTGTTTCGGGAGTTTCTACTATCACGGATTAGGGAATCTAAAATTCTCCTACACCAAGCGGGTCTTTTTTTTTACAGCGGAAGGATTATCAGCAGGCGATTCATTATGCTTTTAAAGCGGAGGATTATCTCACAGCGGCGGAAGCTGTGTCTCAATCAGGATTGGATTTTTTACGCCGGGGGCATTTGTCCTTGGTGGAGCTGTGGCTGAATTTATTGGAATCAAAGTCCGAGTTGAACCAACCAGGTCTGATGTTTTTAAAGGGAGCACTCTTGGTTTATCAAGGCAGGTTTACTGAAGCCGAGCTTTGGTTTAAAAGGGTCCGACATTTTTGCCATGACGCCGGGGACAGGGAAGTGTTGTTTCAAATGGGGCTCCAAGAAGTCAAAATTCGCCGGCATTATGGTGATTATAGGCAGTGCCTGAAACTGCTGGAATCCTTGGAGCTGGAGGCGACTGATCCGTTTGGAGCCGTGGCGGAGGAATTGAATTTGGAAAGAGCCAATAATCTCTGGTTAAATGGGGATTTGAGACAGGCTCTTTTTACTTTGGATTTGACCGCGGCTGGGGATGAAGCGGCAGCGGGGCGGTATGACGACAATTTGGCGGCGGTGTATTATCTTTCCGGAGATCATTCCAAAGCGGCGGAGTGTTTTCGTAAATTCGGTCAAACTACGCCGGAGCCGGACGGCTGGCGGCTTGACTCCTCCGGCCTTTTCATGGCCGGAGTATACCGGGACCGCGGCGAGTTAAGCAAAGCCGCCCATCTCATTGAGGAGGAATTGCGGGGGCGTAAACGCCAGAAGGTAAGGGCCGATTTGTGGTTCATCTATTTTCAAATGGCTATTCTCCGGCGGGACATGGGTGAGTTGGAATCGGCCGGTTATTATTTAGACCAGGCGGAGAAGACGTTTTTACGAACGGATGGGGACAAGCTTTTTTTAGGCTTGATTCATATATTCCGCTGTTTGCTACGGGCTGAGTCCGGAAGTCTGCCGAATTTTCAGCCATCCATCGACGATGCCATGAAATTTTTCCGGGAGAAGGCCGCATCCTGGCAAGCGATAGCTAATTATTGCGCCGGTATGGCCGCTATTCGAATGCAAGAGGTGAATTTTGCGCGGCTCAAGTTTCTAACCGCCTTGACTTGCGCCCAAAAAGCCGGTATGAAATTTTTCACCGCCCAGTCCAGTGGATTTTTGGCCGGGATTTTGCGCCGGGCCGGGGATGAGGGTGGTAGCCTCCAATATGGACGGGAGTGTCTTCGGTTATCGGCGGCGGAACAATACCGGCAACCTTTTCGGATTAACCCCTTTTTGGGGGAGGTATTGCAAATCGGGCTGGAGCGGGGGATTGAACTGGAATTTGTCCATGATATTCTCGGCAAAAAGACGGGAAGTAGCGCCAAAGAAGGTTGTGTTAATCATAATGAGCCGGGCGGGCCGGTTCGGTTTCGGGAAGAAAAACCGTTGCAACCGGCTGTGAGAAAACTTACTAAGGTAAAGTCGGCAGAACCGTTAAGGATTTTTTGTTTTGGGGAATTCGAGGTCTATGCCGGACAAAACACCGGTGCGCCGGTAAGTTGGCGGACCAACAAAGCCAAAGAGTTGCTGGCTTATTTTATCCATCAGCGGCGGCCGGTATCCCGGCAGGAAGTTATCACCGCCCTATGGCCGGAGGTCTCACCGGAACAGGCAGCTACTTTTTTACATACCAATCTTTATTGGGTCCGCCAGATATTGCAAAAAAGCGGGAGGAACCGGGGGATTTTTTATGAGAACAGCGCATACCGCCTGGAGGCCAAAGATATTATTTGTGATTATCTGCTTTTTGAAGAATTAAGGGACCGGGTGAGTAGGGATGCCGGAGAACCGGCGGTGGCGGATCTGGAACAAGCCATAACTTTATATCGGGGGGATTATCTGGATCACTCCGGGTGGGAATGGGCATTGGCCAGGCGTGAGGAGTATAACCGTGAATATCTCCAAATGTTGCATCTGATCGTTGCCCGTTATTTTAAACTTAAAAATTACCGTGCGGCCTTAGGCTATTTGGAAAAAATCCTTCAAGTAAATCCCTTGTTGGAAGAGGCGCATCAAATGATGATGAACGCCTATGCAGCTTTAGGGGACCGGCAGGCGATAATCAGGCAGTATGAATTATTGCGGCGGATTTTAATGGATGAATTGGGGTTGGAACCGGCGCGAGAAACCAGTAAACTTTTTTATGAAGCGATAGGAGAAGTAAAATAACCAATCGGGGGCAGGCATTGCTTGCTTCAGGGCTTGTTTGGAATTTGTTTGGAATGTTGTTGTATGATGACAGTGGGAGAATATCTGCTTTAGGGTTTTGAGAGTAACAAATTTACCTGGGAGTTGAGTTCATTGTGGCGACGCGCCGAGAAGCCGAAAACTAAATCTATCCCGATGATGAGTGGAAGTCAGAGTATATCTCGACCACCTCTTCATGCAGCGAAATTCAATCCGGAAATTTTGGTCGAGGCGCCCCGGAGCGCTTTGGAATTGTTAGAATTGCAAAGATTATATGGCAACCGGGGGACGGGACGGATTTTGCAAACCATGGAGGCGGGTGAGAAAAGCGGGCCGGTGATTCAAGGAGTGTGGAAGGATGGAGAAAAACAATATTTCAAACGGAAGGGATACAAGGAAGGTTTGGTAAGTTGTGAATCCTGGGATCAAGCGATTAACGGTAAGATATGGTATCGGTACAAGCCGGATTACGTTTGGTTTTATTTATATAATATCGTTGGGGATTCGGATGAAGAAGATGAAAAAGTTGAGAGCCGTTGGCTAACTGAAGCGGAATTTACAGAATTAGGAAAACAGGTCCCGGAATGTCTTTTAAGCCCTGAGGTAGTTCAAGAAGAAGCGGCGAAAGATCGCTGCCGCGAACTGGTGGAATCCGTCCAAGAAAAAATACCCGCCGAGTTATTAATGAAGTCCCAGTGGGACGTGTTTGAGTATCATCAAGCATACGGCGCTTTAAATCGTTCGGGGATATGTAACGTATTGACTGCCTCGTGGTTACTTAATTGGTTGCAACCCGGAGCAGAAAAACAAATGGGATTTGGGGCAGAAACACTCAAGTCGTTATTGGTTTTGAAGAAATTTTTTAATGCGGCAAATAGAGAATTAAAACCATCTTGGGGCGAAGAATCTTTTAAAGCAACACTCGCATTTATGGATTATTCGAAGAAGAACAATTTAGGGATTGAATGGCTGGAAAATTTGCAAACCTTTTTTGTTAAGGATGCGCAACTGGAAAGTCTGTCTTTTATTGATTTTGTTAAAAAATGGAATGGTTCCTATCAGAAATCAGAGCCGTTGGAAGGGACAACTGAAAAAAAACAAGTAGCTAGAATTAAAGCAGAAGAAATGCGAAAGTATCTTGATAAGGTTCTGCAACCTTTCATTCATAGCGGAAAACCGTTTCAAGGATTAGTTGCCATTACGGCTTGGATGAATGCCGGCTGGGGAAAAAGTGGACATGAGTTGGCGTTTCGGACTAGTCAGGACAGAGGGAAAGCTTGGTTTTACGACCAAAGCTACGGGCTTTCGAAAGAGATGGAGATAAACAACTTTACCAGGGATTTTGCGAACTATTTACAAGATGGATATGTTGATAATCCAATCTGTATAGGAGCTAAACCCACGGATATGATTAAGTTGGAAGTCATCATGTTCAATACTTGAAGTTAAACATCCTCACAACGGTTCATCCGCCCGAAAACCGGACATATTGCTAATAGTATCGCGGGTGAAAAATGAAGAGAGTAGCGCCGGAGAGTTTAAAGAAGAAAGGATTTTGAGAGTCGTGACGTTAAAAGCCCAGTATGGAAAAGACAATCAAGACAATTTCAAATTAAATTCGAACTCTGGGGATCATTCTCCGGTAACCGCCAAAATGGACAGTCCAATCTCGATGGTGCAAAAAACCGGTTATAATTCGAACCTGCTAACAGCGGGTGAAATCGGGCAATTACATAGGGATTTTGGAAATCAAGCGATAAAACGGATGTTGGGCGGTGAAACGACTCCGTCCGGCGGGCGGGTTGCATGCCAACCTAAAGCTGACCCCGTAACTAAACATAGTTTTTCCCTGAAAAACCGCAGCGGGCTGCCTGGCTGGCTTAAAACCGGACTGGAATGCCTATCAGGTTTCGTTCCGGTCCCGGCCCGTTATAATTTGGCCCCGCCTTACCGTATGGCTGTAATTCAAACCAAACTGGAAGTGGGTCCGGCCGGAGATCAATCCGAACAGGAAGCCGATCGGGCCGCCGGGCGGGCGATGCGTCTGGCGGTTGGGCCGGCTGTAACCGGGGATAATTACCCGTTACAAGTACAGTTAAAACCCAGCCGGACCAGCCAAGATAGTCCGTTATTCGGACCGGCGGGAGGAGCGCTAACGCTGAGTATGGAAACCATGATCAATCAAGCCCGGGGCGGTGGGCAAACTTTACCGGATGAGGTCCGAGGCCGGATGGAACGGGCTTACGGGGCTGACTTCAGCGGGGTGAGGGTCCATACCGGAGAAGTTGCCGAACGGCTGAATCGGACATTACATTCCCGCGCTTTTACGATTGGGCCTGATTTATTTATTAAACCGGGTGAATACCGTCCCGGCAGTAGTGGGGGGCAAAGACTGATCGCCCACGAGTTGGCCCATGTGCTGCAGCAAAACGCAGCCGCCCGGCGTGAAGTTGCCCATAGTAGTAATTTGCAAATGCTGAACTCGTCCCCGATTATCCAACGCGACTGGGAACCTATTCGTGGAGATACATATCAATGGTCGGAATTACTAGGCGGTTTGCGGTGGTATTATTATGGTTTTAATCAGAAAATAACCTTTATGATTGAGGATGAAGCTAGGGTTGATCAATCATGGAGAAAGACGTGGGGGGACTTGCAAGGGCAATGGAAAACTTGGTGTCAATGGATGAACTGGTTCGGTTGGGATAAACGGGACATTGTTGAATTTGCGGCGAGCGGTAATTCGGTTTATAAAACTGCTGAAGATAATCGGACAATTCTAACCACATTTGGTTTTGGTGGATGCATAGCAATCGTATTAATAGGTTCCAATAATAAAAGGACTCTCGCGCATATTTTTTCCAGTCAGATCGAAGAACCGGAAGATTTTTACTGTGAATGGGGCGAAATAGAAAAATTTAAAAATGCGGCAAAGAATGCTCAAAAAGCATATGTGTTCAATTGTTTCGCGACAGATAATGAAGAGCGTAATAAAGGTATAAAGGAAAAAGTAGCAAAAAGATTTGGATTGAGCAATGCAACATTTCACATCGGTACATACGATCCAATTTGGGTTTATCCTGATAAAACGATAATAGCCCAACAAAACGAAGACCAATCACTTTTTTTTATAAAGAACTCATAAACCGGATATGAGATTGGAATGTTGGCCGGGAAGACGGATTCGCCGGCCGAACCGGGAAACCTTTCGGATGTTACGTCAAGATAAAGGTGTTTGATTTTTAACCTTGGGTTTATCAAAGGAGGGGTCACTATTGGACAATGGGAAGCAGGTTGTTTTGAAAACAAATCGATCAAATACCCTCAAGAATTTATCATCGAATGCAAACGCTGTCAATGCGGCAAAAAATGAACCGGGTTTAACGATTCAGCGGGCGGCGTTTACTCCGAAACTGTTGTCGCCGGGGGATTTACCGGTGCTGCAGCAATTCGTGGGCAATCGGATAATGCAACGGATGTTGGCAGCAAATGATGTTCATGACGCCGGAATTGCTAAGCCTGAGGAAAACCGCACCGGAATGCCGGACTGGCTTAAAGACGGACTGGAATGCTTCTCCGGTTTGGATCTGGCTAAAGTCCGGGTCCACTATAATTCGGACCGGCCTGTGAAATTCGGTGCTTTAGCTTATACCATGGGGACCCATATTTACGTCGCCCCCGGACAGGAACGACACCTGCCCCATGAGGGCTGGCATGTGGTCCAACAAATGCAGGGGCGGGTAAGTCCGACTTTTCAGCTAAAAGGTGTTGGTATTAGCGATGATCAGACATTAGAGCGGGAAGCGGAAGAGATGGGGCGGCAAGCCGAGTTATCCGCCCAGCTTGTCCCGAAAGTTAAATCTTTTGACCCAGCAATCAATTCTAACCGGCACCCATCTTTGACGGCTTCTTCGGGGGCCGTTCAACGGATGACGATTAAAATTGAAGGCCGGGATGATCAGGATGATTTTCAAGGGACCGAAGAATCCATCGCAACATATTTGGGAGAAACTCCGGTCGCTATGGATACGGTGGATCTGATTGTGACGGATGATTTGAAATTATGGGGACACATGACTTCCGAAAGAATGGGAAATCTCACCTTTGAGCAATTGGCAGCCCAACTAATCGCTAAAGGTTATCGTGGTTGTGAGCAAATCCGGCTTATTGGCTGTAATGACCCATCAAATCCGATAGAAGCCCCGAAACGTTTGTGGAATGCCTTATACCAGCAGTTATCCCAGATTATTCTCCAAGGACATCAGCCGGAGGTGCCTCCCATCTATGCTACCAAAGGCAAACTCCATACCGGCTCAAAAGGACTCCCTCCGGAAATGCATTGGTATGTGGTTGAAAATCTGTTACCGGAAGAAAAGGCTATTGAACAGGAATATAATAAAAAGTATGGTGTGGAATGGCTCAAGTATCACACGAAAAAAACAAAATACCGGCGGGAAGCGGGGGATTTTGTAGAGAAATTGCTGGAAAAATTCGCACCAAAATCTCAGGGATTAGCGAATAAAGCTGTAGCTGAATTGGTGAAAGAAGCCGCTAGAGAATTGGCGGCCGAATCCAGGGGCGAATATAATGAAGAAACGGCAATTAAATTGGCCCAAGGATTAGGAAGAGAATTTGCGGAAGAATTCATTAAGAGTACCGAGCCAATAGATAAAACACGGATGGTAAAAAGTATTTATAGTAAATGGATTAGGGAAAGCAGGTTGAAGAAGAATTTCAAGTCTCGAATCAGGCGGGCTAACGATGAAAAAAAGAAACAGATCCGGGAGTTATATGATCGAAAACAGGTAGCGACTGCAGAGTACTCTTCGATTTTTCGGTTGAATCAACAGATGCAATGGGAGTGGAATCCGGATGCCTGGGTTTGTTATGATGGGAAAACGAATAGCTAAAGATCGATCAATGGATAATAAAACTAAAAATAGCCACAATCAGACTGTGGCTATTTTTAGTTTACGTTTCAATGAATGTTACTCTTGTTTTTCATGATTAAAAATTGCAATTCAATACAATTTCTTATATGATAAATCAATTTAACGCCAATTCCCACAACGATTTAACCATGTTTGGAAAATGTTTAGAGAGGGTCGTTATAATAAAAATTAAAAAGTTTTACATAATGAGTTGGAAATATGTTGCAATGCTTGATTGGCTGACGGAGGTAGCGGAGTGGGAAAGGCCTATCAGTCCAGTGATGAATATTTACGGGATGAATTATACCGGTTGGATCTCTTGTTACATTTACAGCTGGTGGAAGAACCGGCGGACGGGGCCGATCACGGTGAAAATCGTTATAAAGGGATCATTATCAGTCGTGAAGAGATTGTTGCTTTGTTGCAAGGGGAAGCCGCCGATTCCAATTCAGAGCAAACAGCGATCTTAGAGGAATTATTCAGAACCGAGAAATTGATGAATGAGCGGCTGGAAGCCTCTTCCTGTGAAGGTGTTTATCTGCCGCTTCAACATATCATTGCCGTATTTCAGCTCACTTACTTTGAATATATGGCTCTGGTGGCTTGTTTGGCGCCGGAGTTGGACCGGAAGTATGAGCGGGTATACGCTTATTTACAAGATGATTTAACAGTCCGGCTGCCTACTTTTGGCTTACTTTTAAAGCTTTTTTTAAAGAGCGATTCCAAAAAACATTCAGCCCGGATGGCATTGGAACCCTCCAGACCTTTAGCCCGGTTTTTAATCCAAGTTTTAGATCCATCCGGCAACGGAACCACCCCGCTCATTGCCAGGCCGCTGAAAATGGAAGAACGGATCGTCGATTTTTTATTGGGCTGCAACCGGATTGATGTTCGTTTGAAAACGTCGGCCAAGTTGATTACCGGAACCCAGCCGACAACTGAAACGGTAGAAATGATTCTCCAGGCTAAACTTGAGAGGTACATCCAAGAACGGTTTTTAACTTCCCGGACTGAATTAAGGGCTACACCGGTACTAAACCTCCACGGGCCGGAGGGAACCGGGAAGAAATCGTTGATCCAAACAATTTGCCGGAAACTGCGGATTCCTTTGCTCCTGGCCGATGTCAGGCAAATAATCGCAATTGGGCTGCCATATCATGAAGCACTACGGTTACTAATCCGGGAAGCCATTTTGCTAAACGCGGCCCTATGTATTGATCATTTTGATTCGATTGAGGCTTCCGGTCAAATCGATCCCATCCGGGAATTAACCATGGATGGGATGCCGGTGTTGTTTCTTTTAAGCCGGAATCCCTTGGCGCCTTCCGGCATCAATAAAGATTGGACAATCCTTAGTCTGGAGTTGAAGATGCCGCTGGTAAGGGACAGGCTGGTTTTCTGGGAAAGCGCCGGTCGGAGTTATCCGCTAGGAGCAGAGGTTGATTTGGCTGCGCTGGCTGAAAAATTCCGGTTTACTCCGGGGCAGATTGGGGCGGTGTTGGCCTTGGCAAGTGAGTTAAGCATCTGGGAAAACCCCGGCGGAGGCCAAATTGGGATGAGCCAACTTTATCAGGCGTGTTATTATTTTTCCAACCGGAAACTGACCGAACTGGCGCAAAAAATTATTCCCCGCCATCAATGGGATACTCTCGTCTTGCCTCCGGATCAGCTAAATCAATTGCATGAATTTTGCAATCAGGTGAAACACCGGCACACGGTTCATGAAAAATGGGGATTCGACCGCCGCCTGTCATTGGGAAAAGGCGTCAACGCCCTTTTTTCCGGGCCGCCGGGCTGCGGCAAGACCATGGCGGCGGAAGTGATTGCCGGAGAATTAAATCTGGAACTTTATAAAATCGACCTATCCCAGGTCGTCAGCAAATATATCGGGGAGACCGAGAAAAATTTGGGGCGGATTTTTGGAGAGGCGGAAACTTCCAACGCCATTCTGTTCTTTGATGAGGCCGATGCATTATTCGGCAAACGCTCCGAGGTAAAGGACGCTCATGATCGTTACGCCAATATCGAAACCGGATATTTACTTCAAAAGATGGAAGAATTCGAAGGGATTGTCGTTCTGGCCAGTAATTTAAGTCAAAACATGGACCAGGCTTTCCTGCGACGGCTTCAATTCATGATTGAGTTTCCCTTTCCGGAGAAGAAAGAACGCTTGGAGATCTGGCGGAAGATCTTTCCGGTACAATCGCCTGTGGCGGAGCTGGATTATGAATTTTTGGCCGAGCGCTTAAAATTAGCCGGCGGCAACATTAAAAATATTGCTTTACGGGCCGCTTTTTATGCAGCCGCCGATTCGCAAACGATCGGGATGCCCCAGATTATGCAGGCTGCAAGGCGTGAATACATCAAACTTGGCAAGACATTTTTGAAAATTGACTTTGAACCATATTATCAGTTAAGCGGGGCGGTCTAATGGAACAAACAACGGTATTGCGGGATATCGGTTCACTGTTAAAATATCTGTTAAAATCGCAAATCAGCCAACTAAGTGACGAGAACAGCATCACTTTCAATTCCCCGGCGGAGATGGAAGATACAAGCAATACCAAATTATCTTTATACTTGTATCAGGTAATGGAAAACAGCCAGATGCGGAATAGCGAACCAATCTATGATTCCAACAGACAACAGATGACACCGGCTCCGGTGTCCATGGATCTTTATTACCTGTTAACTCCCTATGCCAAAGACCGGGAGACTGAACTGATTATTCTGGAGAATATTATCGGATTGTTTCATAATGAATTGATCATTAAAAATGCCGGACAGGCTACCGGCGATGATCTGGATGAAATCCAAACATTACAAAAAAGCTTGGCGGCAACGGGAAATGAAAATTTACGGGTTGTCCCCCATAACATCCCTTTAGAAGAATTGAACCGGCTTTGGGAACGTTTTTCCGGAAAACCTTATAAAATGACGGCGTCATGTTTGGTTACCCCGGCGCGGATACCGGTTGGAACGGTCTACCCGGTACCGAAAGTCGATAAAGAAATAGTCCGGGTAAGAAAAATGGGCGGAGTCGCCTAAAACAGTCAATCCGCGTGTGCGCGCGTTGTGGGAGGTTCTTTATGGCTACCATTAGCGGGTCAAACCGGCTTAAGATCTGAATCGAAAGTTACCCTGAAAGCAAAAGTTTTGCCTGCCAAACCGGACGGCCAAGCAAAAGCCATAACAAAAAACTCAAAAGCAATATCAAAGGAGGTAAAAAATGAGTAATTATCAATCACCCGGAGTATATGTGGAGGAAACATCCAGTGGGGCTAAACCCATTGCCGGAGTGGGCACTTCGGTGGCCGCATTTATCGGTTTTGCACAGAAATTGGATCCTGAAACCAAGCAGCCGCTTTCCGAGGAAAAGCAGGCTCCGGTTAATCAGCCGACATTAATTACCAATTGGACCCAGTTTGTAAATCAATTTGGCGACTTAAATCCTGATTATTTACTTGGATTTGCGGTCTATGGTTTCTTTGCCGAAGGCGGCACCGCCTGTTATGTGGTGAGAGTCGCTGAACCGGCGAAGGAGACCGATCCGGCGGAAGACACTGTTCCGGACTACCAAGCCGCGCTTGACGCCCTGGATACAGTGGATACCATCAATATGGCGGCAATACCCGACTGTCAAGGAGAACGCGCGACTATGCTGGCAGGTTTTAATTATTGCAGCGGCCGGAAAGATTGCATTTTTATCGCGGATACTCCGGTCGGATTAACTCCGGCCCAAGTTCTTCAATATAAAAAGGGGGAAGGAGAATTTACCGGGAATGCCTTTAATACATCCTACGGCGCTTTATATTACCCCTGGGTTTATATGACGAATCCGGCAACCGGTGATAAAATTTTGGTCCCGCCATCCGGAGTGGTAGCCGGTACTTATGCTTATACCGATGCGGTCCGGGGTGTTCATAAAGCTCCCGCCGGAATTAGTGAAGGCTATCTGGACTCGGTAACCGGCTTGGAACAGATTGTGACCCCGGGAGAACATGATCAACTTAATCCGGAAGGGATTAATGTCATCCGCTCATTGCCAAGCGGAATTTGCATCTGGGGCGCCCGGACGTTGTCCGTTGATTCGGAATGGCGTTATGTGAATGTCCGCCGCTTGTTTATGTTTATTGAGGAATCGATTGATGAAGGCACTCAATGGGTGGTCTTTGAACCCAATTCGCCAACGCTTTGGGGCAGCGTCAAACGGAATATAACCGCTTTTTTAACCCGGGTATGGCGGGATGGCGCTTTATACGGCAGTACTCCGGACGAAGCCTTTTATGTCAAGGTCGATGAGGAAAATAATCCGGCCGAAACGCGTGATGCCGGGGAATTACACATTGAAGTCGGAGTTGCTCCGGTAAAACCGGCTGAATTCGTAGTGATTAGCATCTGTCAAAAGACATTGGGAAACTAAAGGTTGAAAGGAGATAATGATTAATGACAACCGGACAAAGAACGGATCCTTATCGCAATTTTCGATTTCGAGTCGTGATTGACGGAATCCAGGTAGCGGGTTTTTCGGATGCCAGCATTCCGGATATTACGGTTGACAGCATAAGCTATCGGGAAGGTACTGATGCGCCATACGAACGGAAACTTTCCGGGCTTGTTAAGTATGGCAATATTACTCTCAAAAAAGGCTTGACCGATTCCCTGGATTTATACAACTGGCATCAACAGGTCGTCCAAACAGGGGCGTCGGGCGCCAGAAAGAACCTGTCCCTCATTTTAATCGACGAGGCAGGCGAAGATCAAGCCCAATGGGATGTTATTGAATCATGGCCTACCAAGTACGACCCTTCCGACTTCAGCGCCAAGGGCAACGACGTAATGGTTGAAAGCTTGGAATTGGTCCATGAAGGGATTACCCGAGTGAAATAGGAGGCAACATGGCTATTTTACAGACTGAATTTGAATTTTCATTACCCAAGGGATATATCGATGAATCGGGAACGGTACATAAGGAAGGTGTGATGCGGCTAGCGACTGCGGCGGATGAGATTTTACCACAGCGCGACCCGCGAGTGCAACAAAACCCGGCTTATTTGTCGTTGATTTTATTGTCACGGGTAGTCACGCGGTTGGGAAGTTTGCCGATGGTGACTCCCAAAGTGATTGAGGAGTTGTTTGCAAGCGACTTTGCGTATTTACAGGATATGTACAACCGGATCAACGAGAACGGCTTGAATGTTATCAAAGTCCAGTGTCCTAAATGCCAACACCATTTTGAAACGGAACCGGGGTTGCCGGGGGAATAATCGGCTACCCCCTGGACCGTCTCCGCGAGGAGGTAGCCTTTATCGCCTATTATTTCCATTGGGATTATCAGACCTTACTAGAACTGGAACACCGGGAACGGCAACAATGGTGTCGGGAGATTAGCCGGATTAACCAGACGCTCAATGGAAAGACCGAAAAAAATTTTTTCGATATGTAACTGAGCCGGAGATAATCCGTAACCGGGAGGAGATATATAATGCCGGGTTTATATAATGCAGGATTTACAGTGGCTAAGCGAATGCTCGGTGTGAGGTTGGACCCATTTTCAGGTTATAATTTTTTGGTCGAAATTGACGGGATCATTGCCGGCGGATTTAGCGAAATCTCCGGTATGAACATGGAGACCGAAGTGGAGCGGAGAACTTTCGGCGGGGAAAATAACATCGAATACAAGTTCGTTACCAGGAGCAAATGCTCGGATTTGACTTTGAAGCACGGACTAACCGCATTGGATTTGCTTTGGGATTGGTATAGCGACGTGACCCAAGGGAAGATCGTCCGTAGAAACGGTTCGATTTATCTTTTGGATCATCTCGGAGTCCCCGCCATGTGGTGGGACTTCACCGAAGCTTATCCCATCAAATGGGAAGGCCCTAATTTAAACGCGGAGAGTAATGATGTCGCTTTTGAATCATTGGTTATTACCCATCATGGGTTATCCAAACCCCGGGCCAGCCAAATTGTTTCAGCAGCGGTCGCTGCGGCCCATGAACTATAAAGTTTACGACAGTGTCGGAGCGTCCTGATGAAGAATCGGAGTAAAATGAGTTGTCAAAACCAAATTAAATTTGTGGAAAATATTCTTTCCAAATACCGGTTGCGGATCAACCGCCGGCAACTGCCGGATTTTATTTTCCGGCGGCCTTTTTGGCCCTTGAATCCGCTTCAACAGATGGACAATCAGAATTTTTGCAATCATTATCTCCAAATTCAGCTCCATTGTCACAGTAATTTCAATGAGGAAACCAACTGCTTTCTGGCCGCTAAAGGGACCATTCACCATGGGGCGGGAACATTCAAGTCGGCGCTGAAATCGCCGCAAGGAATCCGCAGCAACGAATGGGGAGCGTCAAAGCTTACCACCGTAATCCGGGACCGGATCATCCCAAGTGACCCGTCGGGTCAGAAAAAGAGCAATCCGGCAATCGTTTCCCCGCCTTGGAAATCGGCGCCGGATTTTCAACCGGCAACTATGGAAAATCCCCTCCGCCAATTGCCGGTTCGTAAAATTCTTAGCTGGAAGCCATATTTTAATTCCGGCAAATTTTGGGGCGGTCCACAGGCAGAAAGTTCAAAGCTCATTCAAGCGGGGAGCAAAAAGGAGTTTTGTCCGGCGCTACCCGTAATCCAAATACCGAAAATAGCGGCGCTAAAATCGAACCAATTGATTCATACCGTTATTTTGCCCGAAGTTCAAAATACATTTCCGGTCAAGCCGTCGAGAAAGAATTCGTCGGTTTTTTCAAGAGAGCAATCTATTTACCGGACAGTCCCGGAAAAAACCGGTGGAAATTATTCCGAATATATTCCCGGCTTAGGGATGGGACTCTCCGGAACCATCCGGCGTCCCAAAACTGTCCTTTCAAAAAATGAATTTGTCTGGCGGAAAGCGGCGGATACCCCCGATAACCGAAAGAGAATCACGGATTCGCCGGACGCAGTTCAAACTACCGCCACGGTTTCAACAGCCGCTTCACGGTCGGGGTACTATCCGGACGGCAAAGAAGTAAAACCGGCGCCTGATCTTGATACCATTGTGGCTGCCGTTCTAAAGAGCTTAGCTAAAAGAATCGCAATCGAGAGAGATAAGAGAGGGCGTCGTTAAATGCTGGAAAAAGCTAAAATTAAAGTGCTGGAAGGTCCTAATGCCAAAGAGATCGCGGTAATGTTCAACCCCAGTGATTACAACATCTCCAGTTTCATTGCCAAACCCAAAGAGAGCAGCAGTTTTCAGTTTAATACCGTCTCTATCGGCGATTTCTCGGTTTCACTCTTTTTCGACACCTATGAAAACCAGTCCAATCAAAATGTGAAAAGCGTCACTAAAGAGATTAGCGATTTGATTATGCCGGTAGTTGAAGGAAAAGATACCAAACGTCCGCCGATTTGCCTTTTTGTCTGGGGGGATTTTTGCTATCAAGGGATTGTCACCCAAGTTGATCAAAAATTCACGATGTTTTTGGAGAATGGTACGCCGGTCCGCTCGACTTTGGATCTCACCTTCACACCTTATATCTCCCAGGAGTTGGACAAGAAACTTAAAGCCAAGGAAGCCTGCAGAAAATTGTGGATGGTGAAAAGCGGGGACCGGCTGGATCTGATTGCCTATCATGCCATGAGAGATCCGATGCTATGGCCTGAAATCGCCACTGTGAATGGAATAACCGATCCGTTGGCCTTTCCGGCCCAAGCGGATATCGGCCGGTCGATTATTATTCCGGATTAATTCGAAGGGGTTGAAGATGACAAGTACGGTTACAGCTCCATTTTTCAAAATGACATTAAACGGCAGCGAAATCAGCGGGGATCTGTTGGCAGCCATCGAGCAGGTCACTCTGGAAGATGAAATCAACCTGCCGGTGATGTTTAGCATCAAACTAAGTATCGTCGATTTTAAGCTAGGCCAATGGCGGGGGATTGATCTCCAAACCTTTAAAGTGGGCGATGTCATTAAGCTATACATGGGCATGGACAGCTCGGACCTGATGGTCACCGGTGAAGTAACGAACTTACAGATCCATTTCGGCGAGTACTCGGTGATGGAAGTTCGGGGTTACGACCGGTTGCGCCGGTTGCAAATGGGAACCGACAGCCGTTCTTTTAAAAATATGAAGGACAGCGATATTGCGGTAACCATTGCCGGGGATATGGGATTGACTTCCCAAGTTCAAGATAGCGGTACGGTTCATCCTTACATGTTTCAAAACAATCAAAGCAATTACGATTTTTTGTTGGAACGGGCCAAGCGGCTCGGTTATGAGATTGCAGTGAATGACAAAACATTTTACTTTGTCAAATCACATCTGAATAACTCACCGGAACTAAAATTGGAGTATGGTTACGGTCTTAATGAATTCGATATTGAGATGCAAGCCCTGACTGAAGGTAATCAAGTCGAGGTCAGAGGTTGGGACATTAAAAATAAAAAGGAAATTACCGCTTCCGCCGGAGATGGTTCCGAAAATACCCTGATGGGCGGGAAAGAATCAGGATATAAAATAACTAAACAAGCCTTTGGCAGCTCCGGGCATTTAATACCTTATTTGAACTTAAAAGATGCCGCGGAAGCCGAGACCGTTGCCAAAGCTAATTATAACCTGAATCTGCAAGAATTTATCACCGGTGAGGGAATTTGTACCGGGAACAGCAAACTACGGTCCGGTAAAACCGTAAACATCACCGGACTCGGGGAACGGTTCAGCGGGATTTATTATCTGGTTTCCACCGTGCATACCATCGATGAACAAGGATATCAAACCAATATTAAAGTAAAGAGGACGGGAGCATGAATTTTTTAAGGGATTTGGAGAATCAGCCGAACTTGGCGGCCGGAATTTTCGGGGTGATGGTTGGGATTGTCACCAACAACCAGGATCCTGAAAAATTGGGCCGGGTCAAAGTGAAAATCCCCCGTTTGAGCGGCAGTGATGAATCCGATTGGACGAGAGTCGCCTCTTTGATGGCCGGTAAGGACCGGGGGACCTTTTTTCTGCCGGAGGTGGGTGATGAAGTATTGCTGGCTTTTGAAGGCGGCGATATCAGCCGACCTTATGTAATCGGAGCACTCTGGAACGGGGTTGATACCCCACCGGAAACCAACAGCGATGGTAAAAACGGCCTAAGATTCATTAAGTCCCGGAGCGGCCATCTAATCCGTTTTAATGACCAGGAAGGGTCCGAAAAGATCGAAATCATTGATAAATCAGGTAAAAACTTAGTCACCATTGACTCTAAGACTAATAAATTAACTTTGTCCGCTGATGGCGATATCGAGATCAGCGCCGCCAAGGGGAAAGTAACCATTCAAGCTAAGGAACTGGAGATTAAAACCACTGCGGGAGTTAAAATCGAGGCCTCTGCCGGCATGGACTTAAAAGCTTCCGGAAACATGACGGTTAAGGGCGCGATGGTGAATATTAATTAGGAGCGTGTTGATCATGGGTCAACCGGCTGCAAAAAAAGGTGATCGAATTATGGCGGTTGATATTCATATTGAAATGGTTCCGGCAGCATCCGGAGCGCCGGTTCCAACCCCGCTGCCCAATCCGTTTCAGGGAATCATCGACGGCGCTTTGAGTTCCAATGTCAAGATTATGGGTAAACCGGCGGCTACGGTCGGTTCCACCGCGACCAACACTCCGCCGCATATGCCTAGGAGCGGTCCTTTTCAAACACCGCCTTCAAATAAGGCGACGATTAAAATGGGCAGCTCGACGGTGAAGATTAATGGAAAAATGGCTGCCCGGTGCGGTGACTGTGCCATGACTTGCAATGATCCGAGTGATCTCCGCGCCGGTCTGGTGAATGCGGCGGGAACAGTTTTGATAGGAGGTTAGGCAAATGGCGGATGCTGATTTTTTGGGAAAAGGATGGCGCAATCCGGTAGGATTGGCGAATGGTTCGGTGGCGTATTCCCAAGGGGAGGAACTGATCCGGGAGTCGATCTTGATGATTCTCGGCACCGCCAAAGGAGAACGGGTGATGCGGCCGGAGTTCGGCTGCGGCTTAAACGAATTGGTCTTTGCGCCCAATAATACGGCCACCGCTTCATTAGCAATGTTTCATGTCAAAGAAGCGTTGCAAAAATGGGAACCCCGTATTGATGTTAGTGAAGTTACGGTGAGCCGGGACTCGGAGGAAGGGAACCAGCTGAATATCGAGATCAGTTACCGGGTAAAAACCACTAATACCAAGGATAACTTGGTTTATCCGTTTTATTTGGAAGGTAAAAAATGAGTAGTAAGCCATTGATCATCAAAGATTGCCGATACCAGAATTTTTATCAACAGGCACTGAAACTGGCGCAAGAATATTGCCCCGATTGGATGAATGCCTTTAAGTCGGAAGACTTAACGGACTTTAATCCGGAGGATCCGGGGATTGTCTTATTAAAACTATTCGCCCGGTTAAATGAAATGCTCAGCAGAGAGATCAACCGGATTCCCGATAAACATCAATTGGCGTTTTATGACTTCGTCGGCATGGATTATATTCCGGCGGCGGCGGCCCGGGTACCCTTGACTTTTCTACTTTCAGCCGGTAGCCGGGAAGCGGCAGTTCCGGAACGGGCCCAGATCGCCTCGTCTTTGCAGCCGACTATTATTTATCAAACTACCGAAGCACTGACTGCAATTAATTTGAATATTGCCGCCGCTTATTCGGTCAATCCATGGCAGGATCGTTATACGGACCATTCAGTCGTTATCAATGGCTCTGGGAATGATTTTTATATCTTCGGCGGCGATCCCAGCCAACAACCCATCCCGCGCCTGCTTTATCTGGCGGATGAAAGTTTTAACTTTAAAACCCCGACACAAATTACGGTTCATATGACGCTGATGACGTCCAATCAAAATACCAACAGCTACTTGGAAGATTTGAAAGACAACTTATTGCATGTATTCACGGCATGTACCGACGGTGAGGACAATCCCGTTGCATTTGAATTCGACGATCCAGATAAAACGATTGTCATTGAAGATTTGCTCCTGCCGCAATCGGAAATAAACGCTGAATCCGGTTATTGGTTGGCATTGCGACCTGATCCGAAACTAACTGTCGCGGATTTGGCGACGTTGGGAATCACCAGCATCACTTGTGATATTATGGCCAACAATATATTGCCGGATTTGTGTTCTGCGAATGACATCGTCGTTGATCTCAAGAAGGGTTTTGATCCATTCGGAGAAACACCGGAAATCGGAGACGCTTTTTATATCGGCAGTTCGGAAGTGTTCGCCGAGGCAGGCGCTACCGTTATTTTAACCTTCGATCTAACCGCCGGCGCCGGTGATGCCAGCCTACAATGGCAATATTGGAACGGATTGGCTTGGATTGACTTTAGCTTTTCCAAGGATGAAACTAATAATTTCAGAACTTCGAAAACCGCCGATTCTAAAAATCCGGAGCTTACTTTTACCGGTTTCCCGAAGATCCCCGAGGATGAGCTGAACGGCGCCAAAAGTCGCTGGATCAGAGCGGTGATTGTCTCGGGCGGTTACGGACATGCTGGAGAATACCAAGCTCCTGCATCATTGGATGGTATTTTAGAAAATGTTTTAAATCAATATATTACGGATCAAGATGATTTAGATAAAGCAATCAACGAATTGGAAGAGGCAGGAATCTTTTCGGGATACGTTTATAGCGAAGCCACCTATCAAGCGCCGCATATCAATAATATTACCCTTAGTTATACGGTTGCCGGCAAAAGTGTGGCGGAAGTTATCACTCAAAATGGCTTTGCATTTCAAACGATAGCAACTCCGGTTCCACTGGAAAATTCGTTTGCGCCGTTTCCGGCGCTTAACGAAACGAATCCCAGTTTTTATATCGGATTTAATGAATCATTCGGCAATTATCCTTTAAATTTATACTTCTCCTGTAAGGCCAAATTAAGCAGTGATACGTGCCAAATTGGCGATCCGAATGTGCCGAGCGATGAACAGACGGAGACCAGCGGTTTCCAGTGGTTTTATTTACAGGCCGGAAATAATTGGACCGACTTGACAGTCGATGATGAAACGGAAAATTTCAGCGGCAGCGGGTTGGTAAAAACGATCATCCCGGTGAATATCGCTACAAGCAAGCTCTTCGGGCAGGAATTATACTGGCTGAAAGTTAGCGCCAAAGATGGCTCAAAGTTTACTCCCTCGAAGTTAAGAGGGGTTTTTCCCAATACAGTCTGGGCCGAGCAGGCTGTATCCATCACCGATGAGTTATTGGGCATGGGTATCGGCGAGGCCGGGCAGGAGCTATCTTTCGCGAACGGTTCGCTCCTGGCCGGCCAGGGGATTGAGATCCGGGAACCCGGAATTCCATCAACGGCGGAGATGGCGATCATTCATTCCGAAGAAGGAAGCGATGCTATCCGGTTGGTTTTAAATAACGCCGGAGACCTCAACGAGGTCTGGGTACGCTGGCATGAAGTCAAAAATTTCACCCAGTCTACTCCGCTTAGCCGCCACTATTTATTGGACCGCAAGGCTGGAACCGTCAAATTCGGCGATGGATTGCGGGGGATGCTGCCGCCGATTGTCTCCAATAATATCGTGGCCCGGGAATATCAGAGCGGCGGGGGCCTCCAGGGTAATCAGGCAGAGAAGACCGTGACCGAATTAAAGACCGCGCTTGTCAATATTCAAAGCGTAACCAATTATGATGCCGCAGTGGGCGGTAAGGATTGTGAAGATAACCCAGCCTTTTTGGAACGGGCGCCGTCCAGCCTAAAAAATTACGACCGGGCGGTTACGCCGGATGATCTGGAGTCACTGGCGTTGGAATCATCTTCCGGCGTCGTCCGGGCCCGTTATGTGATGCCCGAAGGCGGCGAAATAGAGCAGGCTGATAATCATTTGATCCATATGGTGATTGCCACCGACACCGGAACCGATCCGCCTTCCACCGATACCGGATTAGTGGCCTTGGTCCGTAATTACCTCCGGGAAAGGGCATTTGTGGGGATCAAAGATTGGATTCAGGTGCAAGGTGCGACCTACCGGCAGATTAAGGTGACGGCGACAGTGATTCCGAAATCGGTCTCCGATGGCGTCGCAGCGGAGGAGGGTGTGAAAACCGCTTTAAAAGCTTATTTTGATCCTTTCCGGGGCGGTTCGGATGGCACGGGCTGGCAGTTTGGACAGACCATCTACTTTTCCAAAGTGGCGGCTTTAATCGAAGAAACCGCCGGAATCAAATCGATGACCAAATTGGTGATCACCAAAATAAGCGGTGAGAACGAAGATGAACAGATATTAGACGATCCCACCCAAGCGGGCAAGACGGTTTTGAGCCTTGAAAAAACCGAATTACCTTACCCTGGGGATATGCTTGTAGAATTGAAATTGGATTCGGAGGTGTAAGGAATGCCCTTGCAGTTACCGGAGTTGGATAGCCGTAATTTCCAAAGTTTGATGCAAGATATGATCGCTTCCATTCCAAAGTATTCCAAGGAATGGACCAACTACAACCCTTCCGAAGCCGGGATGATCTTGTTGGAACTCTTGGCCTGGGTAACGGAAAACTTGATGTATCGCACGAATTTGGTTCCGGATGAATCCTATTTAAACTTTCTGCAATTGGTGGCCGGTTCAAAACAAGCCGATCAGGATGTGGATACGATTGAGGATGCCGCCCGGGACCGCCTTTACGGTTATCTCGATCAAGTTCAAGCCGCCTTTGAACGGGGCGAAAGACTGGATATCACCGCGATCCAGGCGGAAGCGCAACGTTTTTTAAACTCCAAATTCCGTGCTGTGACCGAAGCGGATTTTAAAGAAATTATTTGCGAAAAATTTGACGATGTAAAACGGGTTGAGGTTTTATGCTCCGATCAGGATGCGATCGAAATTATTATTATTCCGAACGCGGACCCGGAGAAAAGGCCGGATATGAATGATTTATGTAAAAATGTGGCCGATTATTTGGAACCGCGGCTTTTGCTCGGAACGTTGTACCGGTTGCAACCCGCCCAATACCAGGAGCTTTCGTTACAGATCGAAGTAAATTACGCCGATGATTATCTGGCCAAGAAAGAAACCGTGGCCGCAGAATTGCGGGCCAAAATCAGCGGTTTTCTCAATAGCGTCAGCGGGGGCCCGGATGGCGCCGGTTGGCCCTACGGTATGGATCTGGTCGTCTATGATTTATATTATGTTGTGGATCAAGTTAAAGGCGTGAATATTAACGTTATCAATTATAAGAACCCGGAGACTCAAAATTGGTATGCGTTAGACAAATTACCGGTTACGGGTTTAATTGATTTGTCGGAGATCGACATTAAGGAGATTTCATAACGATGAACCAACAAGCCCCCAGCAGTTATTTAAAGTATTTACCCGCAATCTTCGGAACGGATGCCGGCGGGGAATTTCTAGGACAATACTTGAATATTTTCGAGCAGGTATTGACCGGACTTCATCAAAATCCGGATCTAATTCAATTCAGCCTAATTTTAAAGGATATCCCCGGTTATTTTACTCCTTATCAAGAACGGGACGAATTTGTCAACTGGCTGGCGTATTGGGTGGGACTGGTTTTAAAAGAAGAATGGGATCCTGCGCGCAAACAGGATATTATCGCCAATATCATTTCATTGTACCGCTTGCGCGGCACCAAATACGGGCTCCAACAATATCTCGATCTGTATACCGGCGGAGAAACAGCAGGGAGAAAGATAACCATCAGTGAAAAGCGCTCCTTATTTGTTGTTGGGGAGGTAGTGGTCGGCTCCACCAGTAGGGTTGGCAGCGGATATCCCTGGTATTTCGAGGTCAGTCTGGATTTACCGGCGGAGGATCCGGTTTTGGAAGATGGAGTGAAGGCAATTATTGAGCGGGAAAAGCCGGCCCATACTTATTATAAATTTTACGTAGTGATTGCGGGACGGAAAATCGATAAGACGGACTAAAGGATATCTTAATATAAAGAGGTGTTGTCTATGGCCGATATCAAGAGAATTAACTATTTCGACGGTTTACTAATTAAAGAAGACGATTTCAATTTGGAACAGGACTATCATATCCGGCTGCGCCGGCTCCATAACCACCACTTTCATAAACCCGGAATCATTCAGGGGCTGGATTTGCGTTACGATCCCGCCACAAAAACGGCCACGGTCACTCCGGGAATGGCCTTAGATCAAAATAACGTGGAGTATGCGGATGGCAGCCGGGAGGAAAATAGCCGGGAGATTATTTTAGCCGCCGAGGTCCCTTATGATTTGAGCAGCTATAAGGATACGGTTTATTTTTACATCAGCTATGATGAAACCACCACCGACAAAGATTCGGATAAGGGCGGCGATAAGGATATCCATTGGGTGGAGAAAGCCATAATAGGCCTATATACCACGAAACAAACGCTAGCCGAGTACGTCTTTCTGGGAACGGTGAATGTAACAAACGGTACTGTGGATACAACCGGGCGGCCCATGGCCGGATTTTGCGGTAAGGCCGGCGAAGTTGATTCGCTTACCGTTAATGATACGCTGATCATGGGGATCGCCGAGCAAAACTCCAACCTGCCTACCATAAGCGGTAAGACTGTTAGTGGTAAAAACGGGGTTGAGATTGACGGTTCGCTTACCGTAATCGGAGATCTGACGGTCCAAGGGACCAGTACAATTATTAATACGCAAACTTTAGAAGTAGAAGACAATATCATTACTTTAAATAAGTATCAAAATGGCGATCCCGCGTTAACACCGCCAAATACCAGCGGAGTTGAGGTTTACCGCGGCGCCGACCAGAAAAAAGCCCAGCTTCTTTGGGATGAGACCAACACCCAGTGGCAGATCGGGACCGAGGATAAAAAGCCGTTGTCGGTCAGTTCAAGTGGTAATGTGAATATCACCGACAACTTAACTGTTGGCGGTTTGCTGACGGTTGACCATGGAAGTAATAACGGGATTGCGTTTGTTAATGATCCGGGCGGCGGAACGTGTGATGTTGCTTCAATCACCTATTACGCGCGTACGGGCGAAGATTGCACTTTGGAGATTAAAGTCGACAACGACGGGCAGGACCATATTGCGCTGATGCCGTCGGGAAATGTCGGGATTGGCACCACTGAGCCGCAAGCCCAATTGCAGGTTACCAAACAAATATCAGTAGGACCGTTTGCTTCCCCCAACAACAATCAGGGAGCGTTGGAGACATGCGGTACTTCTGCCGGAATATCTTTTTTCAAACGGACTTTGACAACGTACCCTGCTTCTCTCAGCGCGGGAGATCGCTATCAATGGTATAACTCTGATGGTACTGCCTGTTTGTGGACGGATAGCAAAGGGGATCTCTTCAAGGTCGATAGTGTGGGGAATGCCACTGTCACCGGCACAACCACTACCGGTTCACTCAACGTCAATGGTCAGGCCACTACAAAGACTCTCGGTATTGGAACTGCAGTTACCACCACCAAAGCCTTAATGGAAGTTGGGGAGGCTGAAAACGGGTGCACCACAGCCATTTTCGGTCATAATCATGGCATCTCTTTGGTGGCGAATCAACCGAACATGGCATTTAATTCTTATGTCAGTGCCGGTGAATGGAAAACTTTAAGCGAAGGTTATGCAAGTACTATCGGCTTTGACACGAACAACGGCGGGATGTGTTTTTGGACTAGCAGCAATTCTAATGGAGCCGATGTAACACCTAATTGGGCGCCCAGATTAACCATTTCGGCTTTGGGAACGGTTGCGGTTTCTGGGAATGACCTTACGGTAAATAACAAACATGTGCCGGTGGGATTGGATAAATTTATGATATTAACGGGTACCCTTCCCATGAAAGATGACTCGGAGAAATTTGAACCAGCTATAGGACAGAATGGTTGGAATTATGCAAAAAGAAAGAATTCAGAAGGTAAAGACGATGATGGATATGTGGTCATTACATTCACTACTGAATTTTCCGCTACACCGATAGTAATCGCCAGCATATATGCATGGTATGACGAAGATACCCGGGATAATGCGCTGGTTCTTGATGTTACCAATAGCCAATGCACCATTATGACAGGAAATGATAGCGGTAACCAACATTGGCGGGGATTTTCGTTTATCGCGATCGGCCCGAGGTAGAAACAGCTGAGAAATAATCAAGCCATTAAAGGGAGGGAAAATATCATGCGCGAACAATTGGAGAAAAGGCTGGCCGATTTGAAGGCGGAGTTTGAAACCGGCCAAAAGATGCTGCAGGATCTGGATGCTAAACAGCACAACCTCCGCGAGACGCTGCTTAGGATAAGCGGGGCTATTCAGATACTTGAGGAAGAACTGACTAAGAGCGGACAAGAAAACAGGGAAGTTTGAGACATTCCTGAATAGGAGGTATCTATGCCGATTCGTATGGTTCAAGGGATTTCTGAACGGCTCGGAATCTCCCGAAAAATGATCGATCTGAAAAATGATTAGCCACCAAAGGCACAGAGAAAATACTCATTTTCTCCGTGCCTTTGTGGTTTTAATGTATCGAAGCCCCGTTCTTGTTTGTTAAGATTTAATTACCAATAGAAATATAAAGGGTTTTTATTTAGGGTGTCGAAAAAAGCTTAAACTTAATTTACAGAAGTTTTTCCATATACTTTCACGTAACGGCCAGGAGGAATGCTCGATGAAAAAATCGGTGTGGATTTGGCTGCCCATCATCGCAGCCTTGTTAATCGGTACGGCGGTATTTGCAAAATCACCCGCCAAGAATGGGGGCGCTGCGGAAGCGGTCCTCAACTACAATCTGGCGCTTGAACCGGCCAACCTTGATCCCGCTAAATCGACCGGTATCGAGGAATTCAGAGTGGAATACGCTTGTTTTGAAGGATTGACCACTTTTGGCGCAGGGGACGCCCTCCAGCCCGGCGTGGCTGAGAAATGGCAGATCTCGCCGGACGGTAAAACATACACCTTTTATCTGCGCAAAAATGCCAAATGGTCCAATGGGGACCCGGTCACAGCGCAGGACTTTGAATATGCCTGGAAGAGACTGCTCAACCCCGGCGCCGGCTCACCCAATGCCTTCAATCTATTTTATTTAAAAAATGCCGAGGACTACAACAGCGGTAAAATCAAAGACGCCGACCAGGTCGGTGTCAATGCCAAAGATAGCTACACCCTCGTTGTGACTTTAAATGCGCCCTGCAGTTACTTCCTGGGTTTAACCATTAATCCGGCCCTTTATCCGGTGCACCGGAAAACGGTTGAATCCAGTCCCGACAAATGGGCCGGCAACCCCGAAACCTATGTCGGCAACGGCCCCTTTAAAATGACGGATTGGACCCGCCATAATAAATTGGAGTTTGCGCCCAATCCCAATTATTGGGACAAGAGCCGCGTCAAATTGAAAAAATTGGTTTTCTATCCGATCGAAGAACAAAGCACGGCCTTAACCATGTTCGATACCGGTCAAATCGACCTTTCCGATGAGTTGCCGCGGCCGGAGATTCCCCGGTTGTCAGCGGCGGGCATGGTCAAGTACAGCGCTACCATTAATACCTATTACTATATGCTCAATACCAAAAAACCGCCCTTAAATGACCCGCGGGTCCGTAAAGCTTTGGCTCTGGCCATCAACCGGGAACAGATCGTCAAATACATCACCAAAGCGGGCGAGAAACCGGCCCTTGGCTTTGTGCCTTACGGGATACCCGATAGCAGTCCCAAAGCGGAGTTTCGTAAAGTGGGCGGCGCCTGTTTCGCCGATAATGCAGTCGCCCAAGCCAAAAAATTACTGGCGGAATCGGGATATTCCGATATCAAAAAGTTTCCGACCCTTGAAATCTTATACAACACCAATGAAACCCACAAACAAATCGCTGAAGTGATTCAACAGATGTGGCATGAGAAATTGGGCGTCAACACCACGCTGATTAACCAGGAATCCAAAGTTTTCCTGCAGTCCCGGAGGGAAGGAAATTTCCAAATCGCCCGTTCAAGCTGGATTGGGGATTATGTTGATCCCATGACTTTCCTGGATCTGTGGGCTATCGGCAACGGCAACAATTATACCGGCTGGACCAATCCGCAATATGACAAATGGATCGACACCGCCAAAACGACTCTCAATGGGAAAGTTCGTTATCAGGCCATGCACGAGGCGGAGAAACTCCTGATGAGCCAAATGCCGGTGATTCCGATTTATTTTTACACCCGGCCTTATATCATCAAACCCTGGGTTAAAGGAGTCCGTTATTCGGCCGTTGGTTTGATCGACTTTTCCAGAGTCACCCTTGGGGCTCATAAATAAGTTGAGTTGGAGGATCGATGATTTGAATGGAACATTGATTCAAGATGCCTATTTGACCTAACCCTTGCCCTTCCCCTAAGGAGTCCATTGGAAAGCTAATTCAAGTGGAAGGGTAACCATAGTCACTGACCTCCAAAAGCATTTGGACTTCGGAGGTGTTGGTTACTCTCCCACTGAGAGGCTTCTTTTGAATTTACTTCGTTGGGGGAGAGCGAGAGAGAGGTCTGCACTAAATTTTCAAGATTTTCATTCTATTTTCTAGTAGCATCCTAAATGACATGCCTGCACTTTACGCCTTTTCTATTTCCGGAAAAGGCGTTTTCCTAGAGATTTGGTTGTTTTGAATAAGGGAGTGAAACAATGGCTAGATATGCTTTGGACCGTTTGATTTCCGCCTTGACCACATTATTGTTAATCATAACGATCACGTTTATTTTAATGCATGCGATTCCGGGGGGACCTTTTGATCAGGAAAAGGCGGTCTCGGCACAGATTACCCAAAATATCAAGGAACATTACCATTTAAACGACCCCCTTTGGCGGCAATATGTTGATTATTTGAAGAAAATCATTCATTTCGATTTGGGTCCGTCCTACAAGTATCCGGACTCTTCGGTGAATGATCTGATCCGGGCGGGATTTCCGGTTTCTGCGGCCATCGGGCTATTGGCGGTTTTGGTGGCGGTGGCCTTGGGGATTCCAGCCGGTATCCTGGCGGCTTTGCGGCATTCCAAATGGCAGGATAATCTGGTCATGCTGGTTGCGATCGTGGGTGTTTCGATACCGAGTTTTATTGGGGCTACGCTTTTGCAATATCTTTTCGCCTATAAATGGCAGCTGTTTCCGGCGGCGCTTTGGGGGACGCCGGCCCATTTGGTATTGCCGGTCCTGGCCCTATCCGCTCTTCCTCTGGCGTTTTTCGCGCGGCTGATTCGCTCCAGCATGCTGGAAGTATTATCCCAGGATTATATCCGGACCGCGCGTTCCAAGGGGCTTAGCGAGGCAACGGTGGTGTTGCGGCATGTGCTGAAAAATACTTTGATTCCGTTCATTACGGTTCTGGGGCCGATGCTGGCTAACCTTTTGACGGGCACCTTTGTGATTGAAAGAATTTTCGCCATCCCGGGTCTGGGTAATTACTTTGTCAACAGTATTTATAACCGTGACTATTTTGTAATCCTGGGCCTGACGGTCTTTTACGCCGGCATATTGCTGCTGCTCAATCTGGCGGTTGATATCGTTTATGCCGTGATCGATCCCCGGATCAAACTGGCGTCCAAGGAGGAATGAGAACATGGATGACTCTCGCGCATTTGAACTGATAGTACGGCAAGAGCCATTGGATTTTGTACAAGAGGGAGCCGAGAGGCCGGAGACCAGTTACTGGAAAGATGCCTGGCGCCGTTTGAAACAAAATAAGGGAGCGGTTATTTCGCTTTTTGCGATTTTGTTTATCTTCCTGGCTGCTATTTTGGGACCCTTTGTGTCTCCGTATTCTTACACCAAACAGGATTTGATTTTTCAAAATACCCCTCCTACGGTGGAACATTGGTTTGGCACGGACAATGTGGGCCGGGACTTACTGGTGCGTTGCCTTTATGGAACCCGGATTTCATTAATCGTGGGAATTTTCGCCACCATCATCAGCCTGACCATCGGGGTATTATTTGGAGGTTTTTCGGGGCTGGTCGGCGGGAAAGTCGATAATGTCATGATGCGGATTGTCGATATTTTCTATGCCATTCCCTTGCTGTTATGGGTTATTTTATTGATGGTGGTTTTAAAACCCGGACTGCAAAATATCCTGATTGCCATTGGCATCACCTATTGGCTCAGTATGGCCCGGATAGTGCGGGCCGAGGTTTTGAGCCTCAAGGAACAGGACTATGTGTTGGCCGCCAAAGCCATCGGGGCCGGGCGGATGCGGATTATTCTGCGGCATCTGATACCCAATACGATTGGACCGATATTGGTGACTGCGACGTTTAATATACCGCAAGCGATTTTTACCGAGGCCTTTCTTAGTTTCATCGGACTGGGGATCGGAGCTCCCATGGCTTCCCTGGGAATGTTGGCCTCCGATGCCATCAGCGGCTTACGTTCCTTTCCTTATCAGCTCTTTTTTCCAGCCTGCATGATTTGTATCATTATGTTGGCCTTTAATTTCCTTGGGGACGGTCTAAGGGACGCTTTGGATCCGCGGATGCGGAAGTGAGGGGATGGAAAAGATGAATACTTTACTGGATGTGAAAAATTTACGGACTTCATTTTATACCTATGCCGGGGAAGTGAAAGCTGTCGATGACGTCAGCTTTCAGCTCCATAGCGGTGAAGCCCTGGCCGTGGTGGGCGAGTCAGGCTGCGGGAAAAGCGTAACCGCTTTGTCCATTATGGGCCTGTTGCAGGATCCCGGTAAAATTGTGGACGGCCGGATCGAGATGAACGACAGGGACCTAACCAAGCTATCCTCCAAAGAAATGTGCGCCATTCGCGGCAATGAAATGGGGATGATCTTTCAGGACCCGTTGACCTCCTTGAATCCGGTCCTTTCCATTGAACAACAAATGATTGAGAGTTTGATGCTCCATCAGAAATTATCCAGGAAACAGGCAATCCTCCGCGGGATTGAACTGCTTAAAATGGTAGGAATCCCCGGGGCTGAAGAGCGGTTCTACCAATATCCCCATCAATTTTCCGGCGGTATGCGCCAACGGGTGATGATTGCCATGGCGATGGCCTGTGAACCCAAAATTTTAATCGCCGATGAACCTACTACGGCGCTTGATGTAACAATCCAAGCGCAAATCCTGGAGCTCATGAAAGGCTTAAAGGATACTTTAAAGACGGCGATTATTCTGATCACTCATGATTTAGGGGTAGTGGCCGGACTTTGTCAAAACGTGATCGTGATGTACGCCGGAAAAATCGTGGAACGGGGCACTGTGGAAGAACTTTATTATCAGCCCATGCACCCCTATACCTGGGGATTGCTGGGAGCGGTTCCCCGTTTGGATGTTGCGGAAAATCAGAAAAGAAAGCTGACCCCGATTTGGGGCAAACCGCCGGATCTGTTGGTTCCGCCGCCGGGGTGCCGTTTCGCGCCCCGCTGCAAGTATGCCATGAACATCTGCGAAAAGGAAATCCCGCCGGATTTTGAAGCCGCTTCCGTCAATGGTTCCGCCACTCATCGGGCCGCTTGCTGGCTGCTCGATCCGCGGGCGGCGAAAGTCGAACATTCCATGGAAAGGAGCGCTTCCCTATGAAAGGTTCCGGGCAAAGTGTTCAGCCTTTACTGGAAGTCAAGCATTTGCAAAAATCCTTTATCCTTTCCAAAGGCCCTTTTACCAGAGGAAAATCACTCCTCAAGGCTGTCGATGACGTCAGTTTCGCGATTCTTAAAGGAGAGACTTTAGGACTAGTTGGAGAATCCGGCTGCGGCAAGACGACCATCGGACGGACCTTGATCCGGCTCTATGAAGCGAGTGGAGGAGAAGTGATTTTTGGGGGGCAAAATATTCTGCAGCTCTCGGATGAAGCAATGCTGCCCTACAGGCGCAGGATGCAGATGATTTTTCAGGACCCCTATTCATCCTTAAATCCCCGGATGACTGTAGCGGAAATCATAAAGGAACCGCTTACGATTCACGGAATTGCTTCCGGAAAGGCGGCCCTAAGCCGGGTGCATGAGTTATTGCAACTGGTGGGCCTCAGCAAAGAACAGGCCTCCCGGTTCCCTCATGAATTTTCCGGAGGCCAGCGCCAGCGGATCGGGATTGCCAGGGCGCTGGCTGTGGAACCTGAGTTTATGATTTGCGATGAACCCATCTCCGCTCTGGATGTCTCGATCCAGGCCCAGATCATCAACTTGCTTGAAAAATTGCAAACGGAAATGAATCTAACCTATCTGTTTATTGCTCATGATATTTCCATGGTCCGGCATACCAGTAAGCGAATTGCAGTGATGTACCTGGGAAAATTGGTTGAACTTACGGGAGCCGGGGAGTTGGCTCAAAATCCCTTGCATCCCTATACCCAGGCCTTATTATCCGCCGTGCCGATAGCGGATCCGCGATTGGAGGCATCCCGGCGCCGTATTGTTCTGGAAGGCGATGTGCCCAGCCCGGTCGATCCTCCGCCCGGTTGCCGTTTCAAAACCCGCTGCCGGATGGCCAGACCCTGTTGCGGCGAGAAGGCCCCGGAATTAAGGGAAGTAGCGCCCGGGCACCTAGTTGCTTGTTTTGCCGTTGAAACGGGAACTTGATAATATATGAGAAAGAGACTATCTAAGAAGAAGTTTCGACACGGTGTTCAAATAACGGTTGATGAATAGGGCGATTTATATTCTCGCGCAAAGGCGCAGAGAAAACGTTGGAAAGTAGCGGGATTTTGATCAAAGTCGGGAAACCCAAAACTCTTTAAGCTGCTGACTCCGGATTTTATGGGAAACGTCAGTCGGCTTTTTTTATTTCTCCATCCCGACTTACCTAAGGGTAAGTAAGTTACTAAAAAGTGCATACTATTTTTATTGATAATATCCGATATAATTCAGTATATAAAAGCAGCGAGGAATTTGCAATCAACCGGTAAGATTTGGTTTACCCCCCCCCAATATGCAGAGGAGGATGAAAAGATGCAGTACCGGAAATTCGGCAGGCTGGATTGGAAAACATCTGTTTTAGGCTTTGGTTGCATGCGTTTACCCACCATGGATAACAATCCGATGAGTGGCAACATCAATGAGGAAGAAGCCAAGGAAATGATTCGCCATGGGATCGACCAGGGAGTTAATTACATAGACACCGCCTATCCTTATCACAATGGGCAAAGTGAAGTAATCGTCGGCAAAGCTCTTCAAGATGGATACCGGGATAAGGTAAAACTGGCTACGAAGTCACCGACTTGGCTAATCAATCAGGCGTCAGATTTCGATAAGTACCTGAATGAACAGTTAACCAAGTTGCAAACGGATCATATTGATTTTTACCTGCTGCACGCTCTGGATAAAGAAAGATGAGAACAAATTATCCTCAAGCACAATGTTTTGGAGCAGGCCGAAAGGGCGCTCCGCGACGGAAGAATTCACCATCTGGGCTTCTCTTTTCATGATCAATATCAGTCGTTTCCAATGATTATCGATGGCTATGACCATTGGGATTTTTGTCAAATCCAATATAATTATATGGATACCGCCAACCAAGCCGGAACCAAGGGACTTCAGGATGCTGCCTCCAAAGGGCTGGCGGTGGTCATTATGGAACCCCTGTTGGGCGGGAAATTGGCCAATCTCCCTAAGCTCATCCGGGACATCTTCGAACAATCCGGCGCCAAGTCACCAGCGGATTATGCGTTGCAATGGGTTTGGAATCAGCCTGAGGTTACGCTACTTTTAAGCGGCATGAGTTCCATGGACCAGGTGAAGGAAAACATTGATTCAGCCAATCGTTCCGGTATCAATTCTTTGAATAGCCAAGAATTGCAATTGATTGAAGAGGCGCGGAAAAGGTATCAAGAAAGAACCGCCATTCCCTGCACCGGATGCAGTTATTGTCTGCCGTGTCCCAATGGGGTCAATATTCCACGGGTATTTAGTCTTTATAATGAGGGCTTTGTCCATGAAGACATGCCGACGACCCGGGCTGTGTATAGTAAATTTTTGGATGAAAAAGAACGGGCCGGGGTTTGTATTCAATGCCGGATTTGTGAGGAAAAGTGCCCTCAAAAAATTCCCATCAGTGAATGGATGCCCAAAGCCCATGCAGTATTAGGGGAAGAATGATCTTATAATCAATAAACAAAGGAGTGCTGTTGATGCCTGTTATTACAGTCCAGTTGGCTCACCAATCGAAGGAAAAGAAAAAAGAAATTATTGAAAGGCTCACTAAAACCATGGTGGAAGTGACCAATTTTCCCGCCCAGGCCTTTACGGTCATTATTGACGAGCATGATCCGGAGAATATCGGGGTAGGTGGAGTACCGTTGTCGGAACGCCACTCATAAAGATGGTTCCTTACCTGAAGGGGAAAGGAGAAGCATCTATTATCAATGTCTCCTCGGGTCTGGGTTTTGTGCCAGCAGCCAAAATGCCGGTATATAGGGGCTCATGAAGGAATTAAAGTTTTTGAAGTGGTTCCGCCGGCGGTGGATACGGATTTGAACGCCGAGGGGCGGGCCAAACGGGGTGGTTTCCGCGTTGACTTGCAACCTCAAGAATTTGTGGCTGCAGTATTCAAAGGGTTGGAGAATGATCAAGGAGAGATCGGTTATGGTATGAGCGAAGGATATATTCGTGCCTCCAGAGCCGAATTGGATCAAAGTTTTGAACGGATGAACAGCCGGTGGTAATGAAAAGTGAAAAGGTAAAAGAGAAATGGGTAAAATTTAAAATGATCCGGAATGGTTCGTTGTTTTTTTGGGAATGACGAATCATTACCATAGAGGTTTTAACTTTTAATTAAATTGAATTGAAGAAAGGGTGATCCCAAATGAATGAAACTATGAAAACGATTTTAAACCGCAGAAGTATCCGGGCTTATCAACCGGAACAAATTAAAGAGCCGGAATTACAAGCCATACTGGAGGCAGGGCGTTTTGCTCCCAGCGGGATGAATTCCCAGCCTTGGCATTTTAGTGTCATTCAACAAAAGGAGTTGTTGGAAAAAATCAATGCTACGGTGAGAGAAGGACTTCTCAAATCAGGGAATCCCCAATTTGCGGAACGGGCCAGGAACGAAAATTTCAGTATTTTTTATCATGCTCCCACCCTGATTATTGTTTCCGCTGATCCCAAAGTAGCAACACCACAGTATGACTCGGCTATCGCCATGGGCTATATGTTTCTGGCTGCTGCATCTTTGGGAGTGGGTTCTTGCTGGATCAATGCCATCTCAATGACTTTTAATGCAGAATCCGGCAAGGCGATGGCAAAATCTTTGGCGATTCCCGACGGATATACCATTTATAGTGCCGGGGCATTCGGTTACCCGGCCGGAGAAATTCCAGCCCCGCCTCAAAGAAAAGAAGGCACGGTTTCGTTAATTCAATAAGTGTTCTGTTGCGTGAAAGGAAGGAATAGAATGCCATTGATGAAAGCGGTTCAAATCAGTAAACCAGGCGGCGATTTGGAGTTGGTTCAAAGGGAAATTCCTGAGCCCAAAGCGAATGAAGTGTTAATTAAAGTTGAGGCCTGCGGAGTTTGCCATGGGGATGCCATTGTCGATGATGGAGGCTAAGGTCCATTTCCGCTCGGTGTTAAAAATGTGAAATTGCAAGAGAGGTCACAACAATGCAAGAAATTTCAGGGTTAATTCATGAAAGGTTGTCCGCCAGAAGTCCATTCGATCCGGATCGTTCCATATAGTACCGGTACGACGACAAGGGTTTGGCGTAGGCAGAATCTTACTTGCTCAAGTAAAATTTCTTGATTGAGAAGGAAAATCGTTTTTGCCATCGGAAAAGATTTTAAAGGAATCTTGAAGGAGTTCCCATACCCATCCTCAATGAGGAAAAACTGAAACGCTGCGGTTCATCAACCGGGCGTTTTGTGTTCTCTGGCTATTTTACAGGCTTTCCAAAAGATTTTCGAAAGCCCGATAGGATTTTGCGGCGATTCGCCCAATTATAAATGGAACAAGCTTAAAAGCGGGGTGTCTCCAATTCGCAGTATTCGCACGAAGCTTTTTCTGTGCCTGGCCGCTATCTTTGCACTGGCGATGGGGCTTATTTCTTTCGGATGGTATGTGAAATCAACCCAAATCAACATAAAATCCGTTAAAAGTTATACTCATGAATTGATCAAGGAAGCCAATGATAACTTTGAATTGACTTTGAAAGATGTTGATTATTTAAGCACCGTGATTTCATTAAATAAATCCAATGTGGTTGAGGTCCTTTCCACCCGGGCCCATTCACTCAATTACGAGCAACTGTTAATCGACCGGAAACTCGATGATTTCATTGCCAGCTTATATGGGTATAAATATTATATTTCAAGCATTTTGATTGTGGGGGCTAACGGGAAAAAATATTCTCAAGGGACAACCCTTTCCGCCGATGAAGTGGTGCATCAGCCCTGGTATCGGCGGCTGTCCACCTCAAACACCAGCCGTATTTTTATTAAAACCCACTCCACCCGGAGCGCCAATAAAGCTGGAGAATTTCCCAATCAAAATGTGATCACTGTTGCCAGAGGTATCTTTGATGATAACAAATTTTTGGGAGTCGTGCTGATTGATTTCCGCTATGACATCATCCAAAAGATTTTCAGCACCAAAATACCTCATGAAAGCGCCCTTTTTGTAATCGATCAAAACGGCGATTTTGTCTATCATCCGGAAAACCGGTTCTTGGGCCGGAATATCCGAAAAACTTTATATAACAAGCTTTTGCCCAGGCTTAAAAATCCCGAGGGCAGTTTCAGCACCTGGCTTCAAGGGAATGAAACCTTCGTGGTCTATTACAAGTCCGATTACACTCATTGGACGACGATTGGAGTCATTTCCCAGGCAAGCATGATGAAGGATTTTGCCAAAGCCACCAATCAGACCCTTTATATTTCGTTGCTGGCGTTATTTTTGTTGATGGTCGCCGCCAATATCATAGCGCTTACCATTACCCGGAATATTTTCAGGCTGCGGGATGCCATGAAAAATGTCGGTCAGGGGAAATTCGATACCCAAGTAGAAATCCGAACCGGGGATGAAATTGAGGAACTAAGCCGGGGATTCAATACCATGGTGGGTGAAATCCAGCAACTGCTGCAAGATGTTAAGGACAATGAGCGTCAGAAACGGCTGGCGGAATTAAAAGCTTATCAGGCTCAGATTAACCCCCATTTTCTTTCGAATACCCTCAATACCGTCAGATGGCTCGCGCAAAGCCAAAAAGCCGTCAATATCGAATCCTTGGTAACATCACTGATTGAATTACTTCAAGTCAGCATGGCTGGAGCCGATTTCATCACTATCGGACAGGAATTGGAGTATTTGAAAGATTATCTGAATATTCAGGAATACCGTTATTGTGATAAATTCAGGGTTCAATACGAAATCGAACCCCTTATTTTGGAGATGTTGACTCCGAAGTTTATTTTGCAACCAATCGTCGAAAATGCTTTGATACATGGGATTGATCCTTTGGAACATCAAGGCCTGATTGCCATTAAAGGTTATCAGGACGGTCGAAATATAATAATTACGGTGCGGGATAATGGAGTCGGCATTTCTCAAGAAAAGCTGGCAAACATTTTCCGGCAGGATCAGAATAAGGATAGACAGCGTTTCAGTAGTATCGGAATTTATAATGTCAATGAACGGTTGAAGATGTATTTCGGGGAGGATTATGGGCTGAAAATTGAAAGTATCCCGGGAGTTTTTACTACGGTTACCATTACATTGCCGGTTAGGGAAAGTGCGCATGAAGGATGTGATGCTGGTGTATAAAGTGATGCTGGTGGATGATGACGCTTTTGCACGTACAAATTTAAAGCGCTTAATGAATTGGGAGAAACACGGTTACATCATTTGTGCGGAGGCATCCAACGGGTCCAACGCCGTTGAAATGCTCCAAAGAACTGCGCCCGATATTGTCATTACGGATATCAGCATGCCGGTGATGGATGGTATCGGTCTTATCGAGTACCTGGTCGAAAATCATCCCGCAGTGATTGTGATTGCTCTCAGTGGCTACGACGACTTTGATTATGTTCGTCAAAGTCTGAAATTAGGCGCTATCGATTACCTTTTAAAACACCGCGTGAATGAAACAGAGTTATTGAACATACTCCAAGCAGCCTGTAAAAGGATTCAAAAAGAGAGTCAGGCGCTGACACGGGAGAGAAACGTAGCGCAACAGTTGCAACTCGGCAAGGAGGCTTTAAAACGGGAGTTTTTGCAACAATTGACCACCGGAAGCCTGAAGGAACCGGAAAATATTGAATTCCAAATGAACCGTTTGGAAATTGAGCTGACCCCGGAATACCTGACGGTGATGATTATTGAAATGGATGACTTTACCCAGTTGCAAACGAAGTATACCCTGACCGAGCTGGATACGGTCATAAAATCATTTCTGGATCTGGCTTCGGAAATATTGAAGGACTATGGGAAATCTTTGATTTTTCAGATCAACGGCGGCCGGTTTGTGGTGATTTTTTCTTTTGGGAATTGCCACAGTCAAGCCTATTCCCAAACTCAGATCAATGACTGTATTGAGCGGATCCGCAATAGTATTGCCAGATATCTCAATTTTACCGCCTCCTTGAGTGTCGGACGGACGGCTCATAGTTTCAAAACAATCGCTCAGAGTTACCATGAGGCGGAACAGTTTTTAAAAAATAAATTCTATGAGGGGAAGGATCATGTATACCGGGACAGCGGCTTTGAACCTTCCGGGCAGAGCGCCTTCTGTATTGATGTGGCGTTGGAGAAAAAGCTGCTTACGGAATTAAAATCTTTCAATATCCCCCGGGTAAGTATTCTCATTGAGGGAATCTTCAGCGATATCGCCGCCCAAAAAATCAATTACCAATCCACGCAAATGATTTGTATCGAATTGATGAATTTAGTCACCCGGGTGGCCCGGGAATACAATCTCGAAAAATTGGTTTATTCCGGTCCTGAATCTCCTTATCTCCAATTATCCAAATTGGAGACGCTGGATGATTTAAAACAGATGATTTTAGGGCTTTATTGTAAATTAGGTCGGCTTCTTGAGAAAATGGGGAGGAGAGCTCCCTATACGGAATACACCGCAAAAGCGGTCCATTACATCTACAATCACTATCAAGAAGATATTTCACTGGATGATGCCGCAAGTTTCGCCGGGGTCAGCGGTTCTTATTTGAGCAGGGTGTTTAAAGAAGATTCCGGCAAAGGTTTTGTGGAATTTCTAAATTGGGTCCGGGTAGAGCGCGCCAAATTAATGATTGAAAATCAGTCCGGGAAACTCAAATTTATTGTAAAAGAAGTAGGGTTCAACAATTATAACTATTTCTTTAAAGTATTTAAAGATCAGGTCGGACTGACGCCTCTGGATTATGAACGGAATTGTAAAAAAGAAGTAAACAAAAAAATGGAGTGATTCAAAAAAATGTTGAGTCCTCCAATTTTTTTAACCCGCTATAATAGATTATAGAAGGTTTCATGAAACCGTAAGCCTAGACAAAAATAAGGGGGAAAGTTAATGAAAGCAGTAAAAATGCTGGGAGTTTTATTGATTGGCGTTTTGGTCCTTTCCTGTGCTCTTGGATATGCAGCCAAAACCGAAACCGTCACTTTCTGGACCTGGGTTCCCACGGATATTCAGTATAAATCGATTGAAACGGCGTTTAATAAAAAGTATCCCGATATTAAAATGGAATTTTGGCGCGGCGAGTTGCCTGACTTTCAAAAGAAACTCCAGGTGGCGATGGCGGCCGGTGAAGGTCCCGATGTCATGGGGATGCAAGTCGGCGGAATGCTCAATCAATATGCCAATTTCCTGATGCCGGTGAAGCCCATGGCAGATGCTAAATGGGGTAAGGGTTGGGAGAATAAATTATCGAGCGTGGCCTTTACGGAAACCAAAACCAAGGATGGAAAGTTAGTCGCTTTGCCGTTGAATTTTACGGCGCAGGAATTTGTGCTTTACAATAAAGTGATTTTTGAAGAATGCGGCATTAAGGATGTACCCACTACTTATGAACAGTGGAAAAAAGATTGCGACATCATCCGGGCCAAAGGATATATTCCCGTTGCCATGGGCGCTAAAGATATTTGGCATGATGTGGATGTTTTTGTAGCGCTTAGCAACCAATTTGCGCCCGGTAAAGTTTACCAGGCGGAAGCCGGTAAGGTGAAATGGACCGATAAAGTTTTTGTCGATACCATGAAAGCTTGGAAACGTATGTTTGATGACAAGATCATTCAAGAAGGGGCTTTGGGCATTTCGACCTACCCGGATGCCCGCGACCAGTACTATTATGCCGGAAAATCGGCGATGTTTATGACCGGAACCTGGCATGTGGGATATGCCCTCCCAGGTGGTGAAAAACAAGGGACCAAGATTGAGAAACAAGCCACCGGATGTTTCATTCTGCCTCAGATCGGCCCTCATGAATCCAAAGCGGTCGCCAGTGTGGATACGGCCATTGCCATGAATAAGGCAACCAAACACAAAGATGCGGCTTGGAAGCTCTTCAGTTTTATGACTATGGACGAAGGGCAACAAATCATGGCCGACTGGATCCAAGGCAGCCCTTCCAAAAAAGGAATTGAAATCAATTCCCTGGATCAGTTCAAGTTCCAATCCGAGAAAGATGCCGTTAAGTATGTTAACGAGAAGATCGGGAATGCAGTCGGTAAAAGGCTGCTCAGCTATCCCGAATTATCGAATGCGCTGGGAGTCGCCTTACAAGATGTGGCAGCAGGAAAACCGATTGACAAGGCGCTTCAGGAAGTCCAGGCAGTTTCTCAAAAAGTCAAGCGTTGACGTACTCCTCCCTTCTATGCTGGGGCTGTCCCAAAAGGAAATTTAAGGATAAAGAAATACAATATATTGAAATTGGCAGGACGAAACTATATATTGTATTTCTTATTGATTTCAAGTTGCTTTTTTAGACAGCCTCAGCCGATTTAACAGAACGAAAGTTGGTGGCAACTTTGTTAAGCAAGTATCATACCCGAGGATTCACCCCATATTTGTATATCGCGCCTTTGGTGATCTGTTCGGGAATTTTCCTCTATTACAGTATTGGGTTCACCATTCATACCAGTTTTCAAGAGTGGAACGGGATCGATTCGGTAATGAATTTTGTGGGTCTCCAAAATTACCGCGACCTTTTCACCGACCGGGTTCTTTACATAGCGTTATTGAATAATTTGATATTCTTATTTTATACGGTGGGAATTCAAGCGGGTTTAGGCCTATTGATTGCAATTTTACTGCGTTCCAAACCGTTATTCGTTAATTTATTTAAAAGCGTATTTTTTTTGCCGGTGGTAATGGCGCCGGTAATTATTGCGGCTATTTTCCGGATCATCATGGACTTTAATGTAGGAAGCCTCAATATGATGTTGCGATTTTTAAAATTAGACTTCTTGGCAGTTGCCTGGCTGGGAGATCCACGTTTTGCGCTGCTTTCCATAATCATCGTTAACATTTTCGAGTGGATGGGTTTTAGCATGCTGATTTACTATTCGGGTTTATTGGCTATTCCCAACGATATTTATGAATCCGCCAAGATCGACGGTTCCGGGTTTTGGAATACGCTTTTTAAGATTACCCTTCCCATGTTGAAAGGAACCACTTCGACCTTGTTTGTACTGGGAATTGTCGGCTCTTTAAAAACTTTTGACATTGTGGTCATGTTGACCGGAGGAGGTCCGGGGCGTTCCACGGAGTTTTTAACCACGTTTTTATATAAACGTTCCATTGAAGAGTTTAACGGGGGCTCTGCGGCAGCTATTGGGGTGGTCATTTTAGCATTAGCCCTCTTGATGTCGATTGTCCAAATCCGGTATTATGAAAAAACCCAAAAAGAGATAGAGTAGGTGTTGCGGCATGTTCTCCAATTTAAACAAAGCCAGTAAAACTGCTGTTTTTACTGTTTTAACGACCTTGACGATAATCTGGGCTTATCCGATTGTTCATGCTATTATGGAATCTTTTAAAATCAATGGCTTCAGAAATTACCTGACAGTCATCAATCATCCTGCAGTCCATTATTTTCGGGTGTTATTCAATAGCCTGTTTATTGCAGTATGTGCCTCGGGGATTGTCACCGCCTTCGCTTCGCTGGCGGCTTATGCCTTCTCCAAAATGGAGTTCCGGGGGCGGAAGTTTCTTTATTATTCACTCCTGGCTTGCCTGGCGATTCCGGCGGCGGCTGTTATGACTCCGATGTTTTTTACGATGAAAGTGATTGGACTGATGAATACCTATGGGGCCATTATATTGCCGTTGGTTGCTTTCAACGCTCCGTTTATGCTCCTGGTGCTGAAAAATTATTTTGATACCGTACCCAATTCCCTGCTGGAAGCGGCCCAGATAGACGGCAGTTCGAGCTTCCGGACCTTCCAAGCGATCATGATGCCCCTGGGAGTTCCGGCTATCGTCAATGTTTCTGTACTGACGTTTATTTATGCCTGGAACGACTTTTTGATTCCATTACTCTTTGTCCGGAAGGAAAGCTTGTATACTGTTACTTTGGCTACTTCTTATTTTACTTCGACCCGGGGCCAAACGCCGGAGATGGTGGCGCAACTCTATGCGGCGCTGATCTTAATGACAATACCTTCCATTTTAATCTACTTGTTTAGTCAGAAATATCTTCAAGAGGGACTTACTGCCGGAGCTATCAAAAATTAAAGAGGTATGCCAAAATGCTTATCCAAGGTCAATTACCTGTTCCTTTCGATGAGAAGCTTTTTGATAAAAACTGTTTGTTCCAATCGGATAAATTTCAGTTTGATTTATTATCTGTCCGTATGCACAACCGGGATGGTAGTATTCGGACAGTTCCTTTATTTCCGAATAAAGAACAGTCTATGGTTTTCCAAGGCAGGTACGGAACGCCTGAATACGGGGGCTTGATCATGATAAGCATTAAGCCGGACCCGGAAGTAAAGGGAGAAAACAAATGTCTTCGGGGAGTTTTGGAAATTGATCATCAATACGGCAATTTTTCGGGAAACATTGAAGTCTCGTTTCTTGTTTCGGGAGTTCATCCGCGGAAACGGAAACAATGGTTGATTCCCACTTTTAATTATAATGGCAATCCCCACGGTAAAGGAAAATATCCTCATCCTCAGCTCAATAAGGCCTTGGGAGTCCGAGCGGACCGCATGGCCCAACCATATATTTTCTATCAGGATGATGGTTGCAGTTTTGCGGTAGGATTATATGGCGACGGTCCTATTAAAGGAGTTGTTGAAGGGCTTCCGGCCTCGTTAAATTGGGAGATGCCATCGGGAAATCAATCGGTTGTTTTGAGCTTCATATACCCGTTTTGGGAGTACGGACATGGTTCTTCCGAATCCGAAGCGGTTTATTTTAAAAAAAATGAATTTAAAGAGGCCGAACGGGGGATTTCGGAGTGGTCGGGCCCGTCCCGGCTTACGATGCCGTTTCATGTTTGGTTTGGCGGATCCGGCGATAGTCGCGCCTATGCTCCAATCTCTTGGCACGTCTGGAATGAAGCGGAAGAACAAAGGTTGAAACAACAAAGGCCTCTTCAAGTTGAGCTGGAAGAGCGAATCCGGTTTTTAAACGCAGCTTATTACGATTCTAAACTAGGGCCTGGACATTATCGCTGTAATATGGCTTATGATTATGCCTCAATCGGTTTTATCTGGCGTTCTTTAGAAGCGGCTTATTTGGATTGGTGGCTGCAAAATTGGAGTCAGTCTGATAAACCCGATAACGGGTTAAATTCGGACCTTAACAGGGGTTACCGGTCAATCCAACATTGGGCCCAACATGGAACGGATAATGATTTGATTTTGACTTGTTTTCAAGGGGAAAATTATTGTTTCCGCCGGGAATACGGCGAGCAGGCCTTATCGACCAGGGTTATGGCCGAAGCCATTCATGGATTTATCCGGTGTTATTCCCTTTCGGCAGCTATCGGCAAGTCCGAATTTTTATTCCGGCAGGTAGCCGAAAACCAATTGGATTGGCTGCTTCGGCACCGTCTAAATAATGGCGCGTTCGCCCGGTATTACTTTTCCGATGGCGCGCCGGCGCGTCCGGCGATAGTTGCCACCGGGACCGTGGTTACGGTGTTGGCTGAAGCTGCTAGGATTTTTGACCGTCCGGACTATGAGCAGGCTGTTGTTTGCGCTTATGAGGCATACCGGAAGGAAATCATCGAAAAAGAGGCTTTTTACGGGGGAACTTTAGATGCCGATACCGAGGATAAAGAAGCGGCATATTCCGGACTTGAGGCTGCGATTTCCTTATACCGGTTGACCGGAGACTCGAAATATCTAAATGACGCCAAGCAAATTGCCGATTACGTTCTGACATATACTTGGGCCTATCGGATAAAGACTTTCCCCCAGGACTCCATGGCCCAAGCGCATCAAGTCGATACCTGGGGAGCTACTTCCGTATCCCCGGAGAATCAACATTTTGACCCCTATAACAATGCGGCGTTGATTTTAACCGGACTTTTTAGCGGAGAATTCCAATATACCGAATTGGGCCTGGCAATGCTTTATTTCGCCATGGATGGCCGCTGGTCGATCCCACAGGGGGTGGATTGCGGTCGGAAGCAGCCGGAACAACTTCTGAATACCAATTGGTTTTACAACGTGGAATCCGTTGTCAGACGGGGCGATTACCGGGATATCGGCGAGGAGTGGGCCTGGCCCCAAGTCGTTCCATGCTTGGAATATCTTTCGATCGGAGGGGCTTGTTTGGATTTAGGGACCGGGCGGGGAATCGGGATTGACGGCTGCAAAATTGCGACACTGGAGTTTTCCCATGACCGAACTGTCGTCTTATTACAGGAGACACTGGGATGTGCTCATTCGATTTTATTGAAATTATTCAATTATCCCAAAGGAACTTTTATGATTACCCATGACATTACCAGCCGGGAGTTACCATGGAGTCGGATTGAAACGGGAATTCGTATCGATTTAATGAAGAATCAGGAATTAAAACTCATTATCCAATCGTGCGAAAAATGAATTGTTTTAATCCATAGGCCTAAAATCCGGGCATATATTTTTAGAACGTATCAACCGAAAGAGGCGTTCTATTTTTTTGGTTAATTTTTATCATTTTGGAAGGTAAATTAAAAAAATATGTTGTATATAAATAATACGTAAAATATTGGTTTTACCTGGAAAACCTCAATGAAATCATTGGCAATTTTCTGTTAATTAGGTGTTTTGAAAAACCAAGGATTAGTGTTTGGTTTGAACCAAACCAAGTTTTACATGGGTAGTTTTTGTTTTTAGAGTTCATATTTCAAAGCTTTTATTTTTAAGAAATGGTGATTGCCAAAATGTCTCAAACATCAAAAAAACAAAATTATGTCCAAAAAATCGGAAATACCAAAGTTACTTCCATCACCAGCCGGATTATTATCATTTTCACCCTATCGCTCCTGGTGGCCTGCTTTACCACGAATTATATTAATCTTACGCTCAATCGGGCTCAGCAGATTAAAATGATGAAAGAGCTTCTGGTCAATGATTTAAAGGAGATTTACGATTTCTCCAATTCCCAATATGATATCTATGAGTATTCCAATGAAGATCCGGCCGCTTATCGTTCCTCAATCGTCGCCATTGAAACCCGGGGCCTCCGCCAGTTTAAGAATAAGAGAAAGAAGTCCATCACCATTGCCATAAAAATTGAAGATTTAAGACGCTCCCCCATTATCTTTCAAGCCTCGAAAATTCCTAAAGCGCACTATTTTACAGATCATAAAGCGCTGCAGAAAATCGTGACCAACACCCGTCAAGGTATTTCCGATGGCACATTAAGTTTCATGTTTCATGGGGAAGAATACTATGGAGTCTATAAGCGAATACCCAAATGGGATGCTTTTTTAATTCGGGCTGAGGAGATGAATGAGTTTTATCATGATTCATGGCTCATTTTCCGGGATATATCCCTGATTATTGCCTTGATAACTCTTATTTGCACCTTGATTGGCATCTATTTTATCCGCCATATCACTCGTTTTATTGGAATTATCACTGATTCCATCATGACCATGATTCAAGGCCAACAATTGGGGGCGATTTCCCTTGAAGGGGCCACCAATGACAACATTACTTTCATGGGGATGGCTTTCAATTCTTTATCCAGTAGTATCAATAATTTGTTAACCGTATTCAGGAGGTTTGTTAATAAAGATGTCGCCACGCAGGCATACCGTGAGAAAATCGTCCTCCTTAAAGGGGAGCAAAAAGAATTGACTGTGCTTTTTTCCGATATTAAAAGTTTTACGACGATGACTGAAACCTTAGGAACCGACATTATTAACATATTAAACCTTCATTATCAAAGGGCCATCCGGGCAATTTTTCAATATGACGGCATCATTGGCTCAATCATCGGCGATGCGGTTTTGGCCGTATTCGGAGTTCAAGTTGAAGAAAAACATGAAGCGGTCAATAAGTCATATCAAGCCGTTTTAGCAGGATATGAAATCCAGAAAGTGGCTAAAATGTTACGCGACGAAATGCAGCTTCGTTATGAAGAAATCGTCCGGGTTCAAGGAAAGTTAACTCCGCAGGATGAGCAGATATACCGGGCTGTTTTGGTCGAAGTAGGGGTGGGTATTGATGGCGGGAATGTGTTTTATGGAAATATCGGTTCTTACGAACGGATGACCAATACCGTAATCGGGGATAACGTTAACGCCGCTTCGAGATTGGAGGGGTTAACCCGTTTTTATAAGGTTCCGGTAATTTGTTCCGAGTACATCAAAAGAGATATTGAACAAAACCAGCCGGATCATGGCTTTTATTTCTTAGAAATCGATACTGTACAGGTTAAGGGGAAGTCAGTCGGCCAAAAAATTTACTGGCCGATACCGCAAACGAGCTTAAATAACGAGATGAGCATGGATTTACAACGGTTTGATCAGGCCCGCGCATTTTATTATCAGGGGTCATGGGAAGAAGCTCATCGACTTTTCGGCCAAACTCATTTGCCGGTCACGGAAGAATTTACGAAAAGAACAGGAAGCGGGAGATCCCCTGAGAATTGGAGCGGAATATGGAACCTGGAAACAAAATAAGCGAAGAATTCGGCAAAAACCATTTTTTTAAAAATTTATTAGTTGAATCGGAACAACCTCCAATATATTCCTTGGAGGAAGAGTTTTCCAAAACCAAGCATAACCGGGACCTCAAACCATATTTCATATTTTTTGGGTTTATTTTGGTGTTAATTGGTGCTACGATTTATACCACGCATTATCTGGAAGCCAAATCGAAGCAAGTGAGTATTGATATCTCCGATTTTGAGGATTTGCGTCTAAAAGAAACTTTAAGCGCAGCCAAGGAAAAGGAAGAGGAGCTGCACCAAAAAAGCGCCGAACTTGATACAAAGGCCAAGGAAATTGCGGTTAAAAACAAGGAACTCGACAGTAAAAAGGGAGAAATACGTAATTTACGAAATTCTTTTGACCAGGAAGTTCAAAAGATTAAGGAACAAGTTCAAGAACAGGCAGATCTTGAAAAGAGCGATAAGAAATCCCTGCAACGGCTGCAAATGAAAGGTCAAAAACAAATTGACCAGCTCACAAAGGCTTATGAGAACGAATTAGCACAAAAACAGACAGAAATTCTTCGATTGCAGGAACAAATCCGAACCGGTGAAAGCAGAGCCGCAGAACTCAAAAGTTATCAATATGGTTTAAGCGTTTACCTAAAGGACAAAAAGGCTCTGGGATGTATTATTGATCCCAGGCAGCGTAAAAATATGACCGGTTTTTTTGTACGGGATCCCAAAATAAAGGAAGAAACTTTGGTTGACGTGTATCATGGCGACGATGAATACCTTGGTCAGCTCAAATTAGTTCCTGAAGGAACCGGGGTACGGGTGGAACTGGTTGAGACCATAAAGAGCGTTAAACCGTTCGACTGGTTTAAACTTCCTTGAGCAAGCATGGCGAATAAAAAAAATGCCCATTCTTTTTTGAAAGGGCATTTTTTTATCGGATTTAGCGTCGTCCCCTTTTGGAAAGGGGTTTTCCCAAAATTTCCGCCCAGACGATTCCCTGGAGGAAATTATTCCGGTTTAATGTAAGAAAACCAGGGGGGGTTATGGATTTAGCAGTATCGGGCTGCGATTGGGAAGGGTTATTTTCCCCAACCGGTTTTGCTTCAATTTGCAGCCGATGCAAGGCAATATGTTCATCCCATGGCGCGCCTGCGGAATGATCGGAATTCACACTGCTTTCCGGCGTTACCGGGGGGTCGTCTTTAACTGGCTCGTCTATTTCCCAAGGGTCTCTCATTTCTTTTCACTTCCGGGAGCGTCCGGTTTTCCCGAATTGGAGATGGTATTTCTCATCTGGGTGTCGGATATGACATTTTGCATGTTATAGTAATCCATGACTCCCATTTTTCCTTCTCTTAAAGCAGTGGCCATAGCTTTTGGCACTTCGGACTCTGCTTCTACAACTTTAGCCTGCATTTCCACGACCACGGCTTTCATTTCCTGCTCTTTGGCAACAGCCATCGCTCTGCGTTCTTCCGCTTTTGCCTGGGCGATATTCTTATCGGCCTCGGCTTTTAATGTTAACAGTTGAGCGCCAATATTACGGCCTACATCAATATCGGCGATATCGATGGATAAAATTTCAAAAGCGGTACCGGCGTCAAGCCCTTTGCTAAGCACGGTTTTTGATATCCGGTCCGGATTCTCAAGCACTTCGCTGTAAGAGGGCGAAGAACCCACCGTGGTTACGATGCCTTCGCCTACCCGGGCCAGAACAGTGGCTTCGCCGGCGCCGCCGATTAGGCGGTCAATATTAGCCCTCACAGTAACCCTGGCTTTGGAAAGTAATTCAATTCCGTCCTTGGCGACTGCCGAAACATTCGGGGTCTCAATGACTTTGGGGTTGACGCTCATTTTAACGGCATCCAAAACATCCCGGCCCGCAAGGTCGATAGCAGCCGCCCGTTCAAACTTCAAATTCATATCGGCCCGATGAGCGGCAATTAGAGCATTCACAACTTTATCAACGTTGCCGCCGGCTAGAAAATGGGCTTCAAGTTGATTGGCGTTCACATCCAGGCCTGCCTTTACGGCTTTCACGAGGGGCAATACGATTTGACCGGGGATAACCCGACGCAACCGCATTCCGACTAAATTGAATATTCCCAGCTGTACTCCGGCGGCCCGGGCGGAGATCCATAAACCGAGCGGGAAAAAACTGAAAAAAATCGACAACACAATAATGATGGCAAAGATTAGGAAAATCGGTCCCAAAAGTTCCATTTTTCATATACCTCCTATGATTTTTTATTCCGAAACACGGACGATCACCCGGCTCCCTTCAACCTTTTTCACGCAGATCTTGGATTTTTCCGGGATGAAATCCCCTTCGGTGACTACATCAATGACTGTTCCATCAAAATCGGCTTTTCCGGACGGACGTAGAACCGTCAACGCAATGCCTTCTTTTCCCAAAAGCTCACTTTGGTCAGCAACTGCCACATATCCGGATTCTTTAACGGACTGTTGCTGCAGAATGAGCTTTCTGGATAGATAACCGCTTTTGGCTGAATTGAAAATGAACGAGAGAGCGAGTCCGATGAGTCCGAGGATGATTAAGGTCAAAGCCAATACCTCAGTCCAGGTGCGGGCTGAAAGAAATACGCCTAAAAAAAGCAGAACAATACCGGTGATACCGGGAACACCAAAGCCCGGATGGATCATCTCGACCAACAACAAGAGGATGCCTAGGATAAAACAAGTTGCAGCAAATGGTGAGATTTGAGCGGCAAAACTAAAGAAATCCATGGGCTTGCACCACCTCGCGCGTTTTTTTGAACCATGATCTTTGAAAAATCAAGACCATCCTTACCAAAGTTTTTCGGGAAAAAACTTCAAAATCCTTTTTATTCTTTATAAGAAACCAATCGTTTTGATAGGGTTGTCAGTTTTGGAATAATGAACCTGCAACTGATGAAATAATAGGCCGTTTAGCTGATGGAAGAGGAATTTTTTACGGGAAAATTCCTCGTCGTAAGCTATGAAACGATTTTTGGGAAGGATCGAATGAATGATTAAAATCGGCCGCATTTTTTCAAAAGGAACCTGGAGTTTAATCGGCGAATACTGGAACTCTGACAACAAATGGCAAGCCCGGGGACTGCTCGCCTTAATTATTGCCCTCAATTTGGGTGATGTATACATTCTAGTATTATTAAATGCCTGGAATAATACTTTTTATACCGCTTTGCAGAAATATAACCAAAGTGTTTTTCTGCACGCTTTGGGTTATTTTTCAATCTTAGCCGGGCTCTATATTGTGATTTCAGTATATGAACAGTATTTCCAGCAAGTGCTGGAGATTCGCTGGCGCCGGTGGATGACGGATCATTATATAGGTCAATGGCTTTGGAAGCAAAATTACTACCGGTTGCAATTGGTGGGCAATCCCACAGATAATCCCGATCAGCGCATCAGTGACGATATCCGGATGTTTGTCTCTTCAACCTTAAATCTGGCGCTTGGGTGTTTAAAAGCCATTGTGACCCTGAGTTCATTTATTTTTATTTTATGGCAACTTTCCGGCTCTTTACCAATCTCCTCGGGAGGAAATGTCTGGAGAATACCGGGATATATGGTATGGACAGCTCTGGGATATGCCGTTATCGGCACTTGGTTGACATCCAAAATCGGCCGGCCGCTGGTTCAAATTAACTTTGAACAGCAACGTTATGAAGCGGACTTTCGCTTTAGCCTGGTCCGGTTACGGGAAAACTCTGAAAGCATAGCTTTTTATCATGGGGAAAACAATGAAAAACAAATCTTTCAAGAGCGTTTTTTCAAAGTGTTTAAGAATTTCCACACCTTGATGAAGCGGCAAAAGAAGTTAACCTGGCTGACTTCAGGATATTCTCAGGTGGCGATAATATTCCCATTTTTAGTTGCTGCCCCGCGCTATTTCAGCCATCAGATTCAATTGGGGGGATTAATTCAAATCGCATCTGCATTTGGCAGGGTCCAAGATTCTTTATCCTATTTTGTGAACAGTTATTCATCCATCGCCGAATGGCAAGCCATCCGCGAGCGTTTGGTTGACTTTAAAAACCATCTCCGGGAGACGGAGCGTATTTCGGAAAAAGCCATCATAAACAAGGGATATAATAGCAATTCGGAATTCTCGGTTTCCGGGATGACCATTTTGAGACCGGATGGTGAAACCCTGATCGAACAATTGGAATTTGAGATAGCCCGCGGTGAAAATCTTTTAATTACCGGCCCTTCCGGTTCCGGTAAAAGTACTTTGATAAGGACTCTCGCGGGGCTTTGGCCATTTGCCGGGGGAAAACTGGATCGGCCTGAAAATGAAGGAATTTTGTTTTTACCTCAAAAGCCATATTTACCATTGGGTTCTTTGCGGGACGTTTTACTATACCCTCAAAGGACAGGCGTTATATCGGATAAAATGCTGATCGAAGCGATGAAGGTCTGTAAATTGAATGAATTAATCCCTAGACTGGAGGAAGTGGAGAATTGGTCGCTAATCCTTTCTCTGGGTGAGCAACAACGCATTGCGTTTATCCGGGCGTTGTTGCAGAGACCGAAATGGCTTTTCCTTGATGAGGCAACATCGGCTTTGGATGAACCGACAGAGGGTCTCCTATATCAACTGGTCCGCGATAAGCTAAAAAACACTACAGCGATTAGTGTGGGGCATCGCCAAACTCTCAATCGGTATCATCAAAACAGATTGCATATATTGGGCATGGGGAAATGGAATTATGAAAAAGCTGATAATGCTTTATTTTTAAATTTAAGCCTTATCGGGATGGAGTATTGAAACGACTATACTGAGAACCAGAATTCCGAAAATGACTGCTATGGACAAGCCGATAGAAATTTCAAATTTGAAAAAGAGCGCAGCCAGTTTGATGCCGGTGAATATGAGAATAAAGGCAACTCCATATTTGACATACCGGAAGGCGCTATGCAATTTTTCCAAAACAAAGTAAAGGCTCCGGAGGCCTAAAATAGCAAAAATATTTGAAGTGTATACAATAAAAGGATTGGTGGTAATGGAAAATATCGCCGGGATAGAGTCAATCGCAAACAAAATGTCTGAAAATTCGATAATGATTAGAATTGCCAAAAGCGGAGTGGCATAAAGGATACGATTTTTACGGATGAAAAATTTTTCATCTTCCAGAGTTGCCGAAACCGGAATCAGTTTTCCAAGTATCCGGAAGACCGGATGATTCCCCTGGAATTCCGGAGCCTTGTCTTCTCCAAAAAACATTTTGAAACCGCTAAAGATTAATAATAAACCAAAAATATAAAGTATCCAGTGGAAACGGTTGACAACGGCAACCCCAAGCACAATGAAGATCAACCGTAAAATGATGGCGCCGATAATTCCGTAGTTGAGAACTCGTCTTTGATAAATCGCCGGAATATTGAAGCTGCTGAATACGAGTAAAAAAACGAAAAGGTTGTCCAAACTCAGGCTTTGTTCAATAATGTAACCGCCCAGGAATTGTAAAGCGTATTCCTGTCCCGGCCAAACATAGTCTTTTAAGTGAAAAAATGCTGCAATTTGTTTAGCTGGCCAGAAATAAATCCCCAAATCAAAAAGGAGGGCCAAACCAGCCCAGAAAGCAACCCATTTTAAAGCCCGTTTGATTGGCATTGTCTGTATCATCCTTCGTTTATATGAATTTAATATTAAATGAGCATAATGACCAAGGGTATAGTCACTAACGATAAGGCGGTGGTTATGAAAACCAGCCGTGAGGCCAGTAAACTGTTTCCATGATATTTTTCAGCAAAAATAGCGGTCATCGTGGCTGCAGGCATGGCTACGGACGTAACAGTTATTTTCAGTAAATCTTCCCGAACTCCGAGAGCGTGTAGCAAAACTGCAACAAACAAAGGCATGATGAACAATCTAAAAACGGCGCCGTAATAGATAGTCCAGCCAGTTAATAATTCTTTTAACTCCAGTTCTGTCATCATCGAGCCAATGATTATCATGGATAAGGGTGTGGTCATTGATCCAACCATATCAAGGGTTTTGAACAATGGAACCGGAAGCGGAACGGGAAGCAGAAAAATAAGGAAACCGATGAATACTGCGATAATGGCTGGATTGGTCAATACTTCCCGGATTCGAAACCCTTCTTTTCCTGTAAAAATCCATACTCCCAGTGACCAAACTAAAATATTAAAGACCACAATATAAATCGAACCATAAAAAACCCCCATCGGACCAAATAAACTGCCTAAAACCGGCAATCCCATAAAACCGGTGTTGGAAAATATTACGGCAAATTGTAGGACTTTCCGATCAGACGAAGGGCTTTTCAACGAAATCAGAAAGGCAACCAAAGCTGATAATCCATGAGCTATCACCGCGGCCGCGAAAAGGGTGAGGGCATTGTACAAAATTTCCGTAGAAAACTTAAGATGAAATGAAGAAACAATCATGCACGGAACGGTGATATTAAGCAAAACCTCGGTGATACCGGCATTGAGATCGGGATTTAACAGGTCTTTTTTTCGGGCGATGAAGCCCACCATCATCAATAAAAATAAGATAAAAACTTGTTCGGTGAGAACATTTTGCATGATTAATATTTCCCTAATGTCGTTGGCTTCTTGGGCCTATTGAAGAGTAGGCGGACGAAAGTTCGCTTGCCCGTGGGAATTCGTTATTTTTTGTTGCAAGTAATAGGAAAAATAGCCCTTATACTTTTCTTGGAGACTTTGAAGTTTCCAGTCAGCAGAAGTAATTACTTTCCGGCAAGTTTTAGCGCCACAGTGACATTCCATCCTGTCAAATAAATCATCGGAAATGGTCATACAGTAGTCAAAAGTAATTTCTTCACCGGCTTCGATATCTCTCATGGCAATTAAATCAATCTGACCTCTAATGCCCGAATTGGGCTCACAGGAATGATTAACATAATCACCATTACCAAATTCTTTATTGGTTCTGGAACCGATAAATTGATCATCGTCAACCTGCAATACCATATATTTGGCTGCTTCCACTAAATTTTTGACGATGTCCGTATTCATCACAAATCCACCAAAAACAGCGATGAGTTCTCCTTTTTGTATTTTTTCACGGGCGAATGTACCGTAATTGGAGATATCGCTTTTGCGAGTCTCCGCTTTGGGACTCAGATAATTAAAACTCATTTTCCTAACAGCCTCCGATTACATTTTTAAAGTAATTATCCGCCCCTGCCGGCCTGGACAAGGAGTGAAATTTTGGCCAGGGGTGTGCGGCGCCCATTGTAGCGGACCGGAAAACGGTCGAAAAATTCCCTCAAAGATTATCAAGAATTAGTATAGCACATTTTTGGGCAGAGGGATTAGAATTTGCATTATGTAAAGATAATTTCACAAAAGCCGGTAATTCATCTACATGATTGCGACCGGATTTTATATCAATTGGGGTCAAAAATTCTTTACTTCAATTTCGATTCGGTTTATAATAAAATATGTATAATTTAAAATTAGGTTTTAATAAAATGTGAAGTCGCGAAATCGTCCAACAAAGGGCGATTTTATTGTAATCAAAAGATTTAAGAATGGAGAGTTCACGATGAAATTTGCCATGAATCACAATAGTTTTAACGTGCTGGATCTTCAAAAGAGTCTCACTTTTTACAAAGAGGCCCTTGGCCTAAAGGAGATCCGGAGGAAAGAGGCTTCCGACGGAAGTTTTATCCTGGTATTTTTAGGCGACGGCCAAACCGGGCACCAACTGGAATTAACCTGGTTACGGGAACGCAAAGAACCTTATAATCTAGGCGATAACGAAATTCATCTGGCCTTTAAAGTTGATGATTTTCAAGCCGCCCGTCAACTTCATCAGCGGATGGGATGTATTTGTTATGAAAATAAGGATATGGGGATTTATTTCATTGAAGATCCCGATGGTTATTGGTTGGAAATAATCCCCTAGTTGGAACTTTGACATAACCCTGGTGGGAGTGAATAAGGAGATAAAATAATGGGTTTTAGTCGACTCGAAATCAAAGAAGGCATAAAGACCGGTCTGCCGATTTTTTTTGGTTATTTTCCAATGGCGATGGCGTTTGGCCTGATGGCTAAGGCTGGTGGTATAGGTTTTATACCGGCAATTGCTTTTTCAGTGTTCGTTTTTGCCGGCGCCAGCCAATTTATGGCGCTGGGTTTACTGAATGCCGGAGCCGCGGCGGGAGAAATCATCATCGCCGCCTTTTTACTAAACTTTCGTCATTTGCTGATGAGCGCTTCTCTGGCTACGCATTTAAAAGAAGAACAGAAATCTCAGTTAGCGGTTGTCGCCTTTGGAGTAACCGATGAGACTTTTTCAGTGGCATCGACCTTGCCAAAGCAACCCGGGTTAAAGTTTTTAATAGGGTTGGAGGGCATTTCTTACAGTGGATGGGTGGGAGGAACGATTGCGGGGTTTCTTGTCGGGTCTTCATTGCCCGCTTTTCTTCAGGCGAGTTTGGGAATCACTTTGTATGCAATGTTTGCTGCAATTTTGGTTCCTCAGTTTAAACGTTCCTGGGGGATAGTTTTTCTTGCAATCGGGTCCGGAGCCCTTCATCTGCTGATTCTTGCAGTTAAAATAATGCCTCCCGGTTGGAGCATTATTACTGCAATGGTATGCGCAGCAATTCTAGGAGCCGTGTTGATAAAAGACGAGGATGCTATCTAAGACGTTGTTTTCGGATTTCCGGTCCATTTATCCATAAGGAAGATGAGTTGGTGCCCGTCCGGTAAAGAAGGTACTCGAATTCATGGAGGATTATGATGAAAATATGGTTTGTAATTTTGGGGATGATGGCCGTTACTTACATTCCCCGTTTAATTCCTCTCATTACGTTGGCCGATCGACCCTTACCTCCTTTTTTGAAGCGCTTTTTGCAATTCATTCCATATACTGCCTTAGGCGCATTAATCATTCCCGGAGTTGTAGACGCTACACCCGGTGAACCTTTGGCCGCTTTGGCTGGTTTGGGAACTGCCGCCTTCTGCGCCTGGCTGAAGGGTGGAGTGATTTTATCGATCCTGGCCTCAATCCTGGTAACATTGCTCATGCTATGCTTTTACCCGGGATGAACAACTTCAAGGGTTCTTTTTATTTTGGGATTTTTATTTAAGAAGCTTTTTTTGGATACCCTATCTTTATATCCGTTTCCAAACATGGAATGGAAAAATGAAAGATGGGGAGTATCTTGGAAGAATGGGTTTTCTTCGGTGAGCGCAAAGAGGACGGCCATACCATCCGCTATGCTAAAAACCAGCTGAATATGAAAATTTACCGTTTTGAACCGGTGGTCGCCAAGTTTCCGGCTGGCGAAGCCGGAAAGTTTCGGGCAGGCATACAGGCGCGTAATCAAGTTATAGAATGTCTTGAAACGATTAATTCAGGAATTTTACGCGTCTGTGGACCTGATTTTTTTAGCGGTAAGTTTTGGATTGGGTGGCAATCGCGGAGGGGAGAAAGTTTTTTCCGTTCTTTTGAAAGCCAGCCTTCTTTGGATTTAGTACGAACTCTAACTGGACTTTACCCATTGATTCAAGCTTACCGGAATTTCAACAGGGCCGGTTTTATTGTCGGCAGGCCTGATTGGCGCCGGTTATATCGGGATGCGAATGGCGTTTATATGGTTGATCCTCTCTGTTTGCCCTATCTGACTGCACCCTTCGTTAAGCTTCCACTGGGTCTCGAAAATTGCCGGCCTCCGGAAACATACGGCGGATCGGAGCTAAATGAATCCGGGGATTTGTTTTATTTAGGATTAATTATTTATCTGGCTTTGACGAATAGACTCCCTTTTGAAATGATGCATGGGTGGCCCACGAAAGCCTTATTCAAGGGTGAGATTATTTCTCCAGTGATTTTTCAAACCTCTCTTCATCCGTTCCTGGCTGAACAGATTAAATTCTTATTACATCCCAATCCTGAAAAACGGGGCGTCATCCAACAATTGGAAGCCTTTTGGCGCCAGATGTTGGATGAAAAAAGTTTTTTGGCTCCAGTAACGGCACAAATATTTATAAAGAAAGAACAGCAAAAATTTCAAAGAAAGATTCGTTGGCAAAAAATACGGTGTCCGGTGTGGGGCACCGCAGCCGGATTGATTTTCTTGGCCCTTTTTATATTTCTTATCAGTTTCCAAATGAATAGAAAGAGTGACCAAGAAACCGCCCCAATCATCGCAGTCCAAAAACTATATCAGATCGAAGCGGGTCCCCCGCAAGCCGGGATGAATTTACAGGCCCATTCTTTTATGATGAGGGATTATGCGAAGGAGCGCCAGCAAAGACTAGAAGCCGCTAAGGAACTTTTGATGCGACCCTTGGCCGAAGTTAAAGGAACCCAGCTTATTCGCCGAACACTTAAGCAAGCAATTGTTGAAGTTTCGGTTTGCCGCTGGGAATGGAGGAGCCAAAAGTGGAGAAACCGTCTATATAAAGAGAGACTGACGCTTAATTATCAAGGGAAAAAATGGTCGGCTATCGCCAGGAAGATCTACCGGAATGAATTAGATTCGGCCCGAAAGGATCATGGAAATCAGCAACCATATTCCCATGACAAGGGCAGTCAGAAACCCGATTTCGGCAATGGGAAAGTGACTGAATAAGGAAGCGGAAGTTTTGAAGGAGATCAATGATGAGCCGATGATGATTGCCGCAATAATGATGCTGGATGAAAGTCGGTTACCCAAAATCACCAACCGGGAGATGAATAAGTCAAAGTGGTGTTGTTCAATTCTTAATCTTAGTTCCCCGTCACCGGCCATTTGAAGCAGTTCGGTGGCTTTTCCGGGTAACGTGGTCATTGCCGTGGTAAGATCCAACAAGTATTCTAATAAGGCTTTTTTTAGGTTTTCCGGGGTGAATTTCTCCAAAAACAACCGTGGGCCAAAAGGTTTGGCCAGTTCTAGCAGGCTGGTATCAGGATCAAGTTGGGTAATGATATTATCCAGTAGTACGAAGCATCTGGCAATCAGGATCAGTTCTTGGGGAGGACGAATCTGAAAACGGGAGGAGAATTCCAGCAATTGCCGGAATAAGGTACTCAGCTCGATATCTTTTAACGGGCGGTTGTAATAGCGATCCATTAAGTAGTATAACTCCCGTTTAAAAAGGTGCTGGTCCCCTTTGAGCGGCTTGCTTGAAAATTCGCTTAGGACCATTAAAAGGGCATTGACATCTCTGCGGAGTATACTCAGGACGATTTTGACAAGACGCTCTTTTAGCCATCCGTCAAGGCGCCCGACCATTCCGAAATCCATCAATAGGATGATTCCCTCTTTGGAAATCAAAATATTTCCTGGATGGGGGTCGGCATGAAAGAACCCATCAATGAGGATCTGTTTAAAAAATACTTTCGATAGTTTACGGGCTGCTTCCGCTTTACAGACGCCGTTTTGTTCCAACTCGGCGGTAGCCTTAATTTTCGAACCTTCAACATAATCAAGGACCAAGACTTTTTTTGTAGTTAATTTCCAATGTACTTTCGGGAACAAGACATCTTTATCGTCCTTGAAATTTTCACGAAAGCGGTCGGCGTTTTTCGCTTCGATGATGTAGTCGAGTTCGTCGCGGATCGTACGGGCAAACTCACTGATAAAATCCTGAATCTTGTAGAACTTACCCCAATCGGTCCGGGTTTCCAGAAAGCCTGCCGCATCACACATAATTTCCAGGTCTGTATCAATGGTTTTCTGTATTCCCGGCCGTTGAACTTTGACAGCCACTCGTTCCCCCGTTAATAAAGTGGCTTCGTGGACCTGGCCAATCGAAGCGGAAGCCAGAGGGGTGGAATTAAACGCCTTAAAAATTGACTCTAAGGACTGCCTTAGTTCCGTTTCCAGGGTTTGCCGCACTTCAAAAAAACCGACCGGCGGAACCTGATCTTGCAATAATTCCAATTGGGATATAAAATGGGCGGGGAGCAAGTCGGGGCGTGTACTTAAAACTTGGCCTAACTTGATAAAGGTTGGGCCCAATTCTGCCAACATCATCCGAAATCGCCCGGCAATATGTAGGGGGGATTCCTCTGTCTTCCGGCGCCAGGGCCAGGGTGTGACTTTGCGGATAGGGCTTAACTCCAGTAAATAGCCGAACCCATGGGTGCTGATGACCCGGATGATCTCATTATACCGCTGAAAATGCCGATAATGTTTTGTAAAGAAAGGCTTCAAACTGTGCCTCGCGCTTCGAATTTTGTGATCGCCGTATTAAACCGATGGGTTTAAGCAGACGGTATTTAGTTTGTGCGCATGGGATAGTAAATATTTGGGGTTAGCCGATTTTGAGTTGCGCCGAATCGAAAAGCTATTTCTTTTGCCATCTTATTATTGTTTGGGAGGATATTCTTTGGGCAAACTTATCTCCAAATTTGGACTTGCTTTCCAAGGTTTCAATTCGGATTCTTCCAATCCCAGTGAAAAACTGCAGCGAAATATCAGCCTCAATGTAATTCACGGCATGTTTAATGTGGCTGCCCTGGATATGGTCAATCCATTTCTGGGCATTTTTGCGATCAAACTGGGAGCTTCCAAATTCATGGTCGCTTTGTTGTCATCAGCTCCAGCTGCAGTCAGCCTTCTTTCCATGATTCCACTGGCCGGATGTATCGACCGGAGCTCCCGAAAGAAGTTTTTGACTTTTGTTTTCATGCTGGCCCATCGGTGCTTTTTCCTGGTTGTCGCCTGTATACCTTTTTTTGAACCATCCGTAAGAGCGATGCTCTTTGTGGCGATCATAGCAGTAATGAATTTACCGGGTTCCATTGGCAATGTGGCTTGGCAATCTTTTATTTCCCGGATAATTCCTCCGGAGTACCGGGTGGCGGCGTTTGCCGCCCGGAACCGGATTATGAATCTGGTCGGCACTACGTTGACAGTTATAGCCGGACTTGTTTTGGATCGTTTGAAATATCCCATTGGGTATCAGATTTTTTTCACCACAGCCTTTATTCTTGGAATGATCGAATTATATGTTTTCAGCAAGATTGAAGAACCTGAGCCGGAGGAAAGTGTTACTTCATGCGTTGATAGGACTCAAAAGGAAAATTCTCCAACCAAAATTATTTCCGCATTAATTAGCCAATTTACAACGCAGCCGCGATTTGTCCGGTATATGATGGCTTCTATTTTGTTCTATTTTAGTTGGCAGATCGCCTGGCCTTTGTTTAGCTGGTATCAGGTGAAAGTGCTGCATGCCAATAATCTTTGGGTTAGTGTATTGAGTCTGATGAATACCGGTGGTTCTTTGGTTGGTTATGGATTTTGGGTCAGGGTCTTGGGTCGGCATGGTAATCTTAAAACGCTGTTTTATGCCAGCAGTTTTATTTTTATCGTTCCGGCAATTTATGCATTTTCCCATAGTTTGTATGTTGTTTCCGCCTTCAACTTGCTGGTCGGAGCCATATTCTCAGGAGTGAACCTGGCTTTGTTCAACGCGCTTTTGGAAGTAACCCCCGAAGAACGCAAAACATCCTATATTGCTTATTACAATACGGCGATTACTCTGTCGACAATTATTGCCCCTATTGCCGGAGTGGGACTTTTAAGCATCATGAATTTTCAATGGGCCTTTATCGTATGCGCGGTTTTACGTATGCTGGGGAGTTTATGCTTCTGGGTGATTGATAAAATGGAGTCAGGGGAAAAAACTACAAACGTTCAATCATAAGCGGCGGTTACGGATGAATTTTTTATTGTTTCACGGCTATTGCAAAAAGCCTTTATAAAACTACAAAATGACTAAATGTTTATTCTAAATTCATATGGCCAGTCCCTTTGAATGCTTCATATACTGTTAGAAATCTAGTAGAAGGTTTCATAAACAAAGGAACAAATAATAAGTCATGAAACGTTCTGCTCAAGTAAAACGTCACTTGTGATAAGCGTTTTACTAAACGGAAAGGAGAAAAGGGAATGGCGGTTTTATCACTTAAAATTTTGGATCACAATAGCAATATTCAGACGATGCCTCAGACCGGCTCTACCCATGAATATCCGGTAATCGTTTCAGGAAATATTCATAATATCGAAAGTCAAGAGCTAATCGAACGTTGGGTTGATGTAATAAAAATCAAAGCGCGATAGTAAGTATTGATTTGCTTATTTTAATGAATTTGAAAATAAAAACAAACGGTTTTTTTAGCCGTTTGTTTTTGTTTGACGTTATAAGTTTTTGACATAGGAACAACAATAATCGGTTACTTCTTTGACTTTCAGCTGAAATTTTGAATTGGCGGGTACTTCAAAAGTGGTTCCTTCCTTTAAAGATAACCACCCGGTACTGCCGGGCAATAAAACTTCCAATTTACCGCTTAGAATCTCCATTACTTCTTTATCCCCGGTCCCAAACTCATAATCTCCGGGCAACATGATGCCTAAGGTTTTTCGTTCTCCACCCGCCAGGATTAATGTACGGCTGGTTACCTTACCGTCAAAATAGACATTGGCTTTTTTTACGATGGAGGCGTTATCAAATTGTTCCATTGGATTGGTTCCCCCTTATTTTTAAAAGCAATTATATAATGTTGGGAATGTTTTGACAAGGCCGTAGTCTAAAGAAGTTGGTTTTGAAATGGATTATCGGGAAGATTTCCGGAACCGTTGTGGAAGAAATGTTGAAACGCTATCATCGGATCTAACTTTTATGAACTGCAATGGTTCGTTGATGAAATAAAAAAGAATCGAAAAATCTGTTGAATTGGTTCCAAGACCAAGGTAAAATAATCAAAATGGCATGCAAAATCACAAAAGGGGATGAAATGATGGAACGATCATTGGTACTGTTGAAACCGGATGCAATGGAAAGAAGATTAATGGGTCAAATTATTTCCATTTATGAGCGGAAAGGGCTTAACATTACTGCATTAAAAATTGTCAGGCCATCCAAAGAAATTACGGAAAGCCACTATGCAGAGCATAAAGATAAACCGTTTTTTCAAGAATTGCTCAAGTACCTTACCAGGGGAAAGGTATGCGCTTTGGTTATCGAAGGAGATAATGTGATTAAGATGGTCCGAAAAATCAACGGGGCGACTGATCCGGCAGAAGCGGAGGCGGGTACCATTCGAGGGCAATTTGCCGTTTCCAAAACCGAAAACATCGTTCATTCCTCGGATTCAACGGAAAGCGCCGAGCGGGAAATCAAAATATGGTTTGCCGAAGGTGTGAGTTAAAATGGCATTCCATTATGGAATTTTGTGAATCCCCAATTGCGATTCCATTCCCATACCTCTGTAAGGAATGAATGAATCAAAAAGGGTTGTCTCCATGAACGCGAAGACAACCCTTATATATATATCGGGTCAGAGACCCGGAACGCAGGGAAAATGGCCATTTATCATGGCACTCACCCCTTTCGTTATAGTCTTATTATACAATATTTCGAAAAAAAATTGGAAAAGATTTGGTAATGAATTGATTAAATTTTTGTTTCCATTTAGCAAGGAAGGAGATAAATTTTCCGGGGCCAAGATGAAGACTTTCCCGTGGAGAGGATTTAAATTTTTTAAGTGGAATCAATATGATTACACTTAAAATTCTCCATCCGGAGGTTTTCGTTTTGGCAATCATCCATCCCATTTGCGGCGAATTTCGTGAGCACCGTTGGATAATCCAACAAATAAAAAAGGCTTTACAGGAAAAGAAATTTTCATTGCTGGTTATTTTTCCTACCCTGAGCTTGCTCCGGCATATCCAAAATGAGTTATTGAATGAGCCGGGCGTAAACGGTTTTGGCGGTATCCGTTTCCTCTTATTTGAGGGATTCATCCAAGAAATCGGAGAGCGTTTCGCCTTGGCACAGTCGGCCCCATCGCCGCTGCTCCGGGATTTGATGCTCACGGAAGTTTTTGAGTCATTAAAAAAACAAGAGCAGATAACGTATTTGGCAAGAGCTTCTTTTAATGCCGGTTACCGGGAAGCTGTTTTGGCCGGTATGGCGGAATGGAAAAGAAGTTGTTTGACACCTGAAACTTTTTTAGGTTGGGCATCTTCCAAAGGAGAGAAGGAGCAACAATTAGCTCTTTTATATCAATCTTTTCAAGAACTGCTGATTAAAAGCGGCTTTTGCGAGGAAGACGCGATCCTGGATAAGCTGCAACGATTGAAAGGACAAATCCAGATGCAAGCGGAACGTCCTTTGGCCATCCTTTACGGTTTTACCGATTTAACGCCTTTACAAAACCGGTTTATTCAGGTTTTGAATGAGTGGTTTGATTTTGAAATCATTCTCGACCCGACGCCTGCAGAAGAAATTCGCCATTTTATAGCCAGGCGTTTCGCCTATCGCCACTTGCCGGAGATGCCAGTATCCTGCGGTGACAATGCATTAAGCTGGTTACAAGCAAGTTTCGGGGTAAATCCGACTCCGTCGTATTCCATATCGCCGGATGATACTACGTTGCAGGTCTTGCAGACAGCCGGATCTTCCAAACAAAATATGGCTATCGCCTTGCAAATCGTTACGATTTTACATGAGAACCCTGGATGCGGCATGGATGATTTTTTGATCCTTTCCCCGCACCCTCAAGAGTTTATGAAAACGGCCCGCCCAATTTTTACCGAATATCAATTAGCTCTACCGCCCAGTGTGAAGAAAGTGAGTGAGTTTCCGGGCCCCAATCATTTTTCCCAAGCTTTGGCCATCGTGGACTCCGATTGGCAGTGGCCGGAGATGGAAGTTTTCATCCGTCAGCAATACGCCGGGGATAAGGCAGGGGTAGGAGACCGGGTTTTAGTAGAGTTGGGTGACAGATATGGTGCTTTGTCGGGCAAGAAACGCTGGCTGGGGGTTTTTCAAAAAGATTGGTTAAGTTATTCCTTGGAAATAGGGTTGGATACCTCGCCTCTGCAACAAGGTTTCGCTTTGCTTGAAAGTATTCCGCCGGCCGCTACCTTAAAAGGATACTTGGAAATTGCCGTCCGGTATTTAAATGAGACCCAAAAGGATGCTATCGGGAGTTCTTTACGGGGTGAAATTGATTTTCATTTGCAATTAGGGAACCTGACTGCCTTACAACAGGCAGCCGCCACAATCGAAGAAGTTACGGCCGCCATCGACCTGTTGCCTTCCTTAAGAAAGGAAATGAGTCTGGCGGATTTTCTCAATTTTTGGGCTCATATACTGAATTCGGAAATCAAAGGAAAGACTCCCGCCGGTTCCTTTGTCAGAGTGATGATCCCTCAAGAAGCCCGGGGGCTTTCGGCTAAATTTGTCTTTATTACCGGCCTTGAGCAAGGATCTTTTCCCCGGTATTATATCAATGACTGGAAATTACCCTTACGGGAGCGGCTGGAGTTACAAACCTTAGGGGTCGATCTGGAGACGGGTGAGGAGTATCAGACCAAGGAAAAGATGGCATTTTATTGGGCGTTGCAAACGGCAAAGGAGCGGTTGTACCTCGTGTATCAAACACAGGATAGCAGTGGGCAACCCTTAAATCCTTCATCATTTTTGGAGGAAATTTGGCAATACTGTCCTGAACTTTTCAAACAGGCCAAATCATATCCCTTGGCTCTGGAACCGCCTCCAAGCTTAACAGGATGCTATTCGGGTTTTGAAAAAGGAAGTTACTTAGCGGCCCGTCTAATGGCTGCAACAAGCGAGCTTTCGGAAACAGAAAAAAATGATTGCCTTGAGCTGCTTCAAAAGCCTTTATATCAGCAACTGGCGAAACAAATCTGGCAGGAATCCGGTTGGCGCCTGCAGGGACGCTCATTATTCTCCAAGGACGAGTCTTATCAACTCATCGCCAGGACATTCGGCGCCGCCCGTATTTTTGCCATCACCTCCTTGGAAGATTATCATACTTGTCCCTATCGTTTTTTTCTCAAACAAATGCTGGGGGTCAAACCTTTTCTCCGGCCTCAAATGCTGCCGGATAATCTGGACCTGGGAAACTTATATCATCAGGTTTTACAAGATTTCGCCGAAAAGTACAGAGGCCAAAGTTTAATTTCAAAAGACCGGGATGAATATCACAACTTCCTGAGGGAATGTTTCCATAGCTTCTACCGGGAATGGCTGCAAAATGCCGCCAACGACCTGGTCAAACTGGTACTCAAACTGCAAGAAGCCCAAATTTGGAATACCTTACAGCGCTGGCTCCGGACGGAGCTCGATTGGGCTGAAAAAACCAATGGACGGTTTAAAATCGGTTTTTTGGAATTTGGTTTTGGTTTGGTGCGCGGGGATTTTGATCCGGCTTCGCTCGAACGTCCTTATCAATTGGTGGCGGGAGAGCTCCCCATTCAAATATGGGGAAAGGTTGACCGGGTTGATGCCGATGGGGAAGGCGGATTTATCGTTTATGATTATAAATCGGGGCGGGGTCCGGCAACCAAGGAGATCCTGAGCGCCGATTATTATCAGATCCCCGTATACCTTATGGCTCTTGAAGATTTATATTACGGAGAGGGTAAAGCGGTGGGAGGAAGTTACCTGGGATTGAAGGAACCCTCCCGTAGTCGGGGAGGAGTGTGGCATTCCGACCGTTTACGATTGCACCTGGGTGGTAAAAGTTTACTGGGGGAAAAAGAGTGGCAGGATTGGTTATCTACGGTGAGAGATTCCCTGGCTGCCTCTGTCCAGGCTATCCGCAGGGGCGACTTTTTTCCGAACAGTGAAGATTGTCCGGCTTTTTGCGAGTTTCAAACCTGTTGCCGCCGGAATGAAAGGGAGAGTGAAGGGAAAGATGAAACATCCGCTGAATGAGCAACAAGCCAAGGCGGTCCGGGAGTTTGACACTGACCTGTTGGTAACGGCGGGAGCCGGCACCGGAAAGACCAGTGTGCTTACAAATAAATATTTGAGTTTGCTGGAGGAACGCCGGGCTACTGTGGGAGAGATCGTGGCGATTACTTTCACCAAAAAAGCCGCAGCGGAAATGCGTAACCGGATTCAACAGGAAATTCTTAACCATAGCTTGGAAGAACAAGATCCGGAAGCGAAAGATTTTTGGGCCCATCAGTTGAAGGCCCTTGAGAGCGCCCGGATCACTACCTTTCACAGCTTTTGCCTGGGGATGCTTCATGAACATCCGTTAGATATAGGTCTTGCTCCAGTGACCACGATTTTGGGCGATGGAGAAGAAACCATATATTTACATCAAGCCATCGAAGATTCTTTGCTGAAAAGTTTCCATGACGAGGCGCTGGATAGTCAAGCCCTTACCAAAATGGCGATTGATTTTGGTTGGGAGAATTTTGTCCGTACTTTGGCCGATATTTACCGGCGGATCCGCGAGAGCGGCGACTGTTTTGATAATGTGATCCAAAAAAGCATCCGGAGCATTCAAGGTTCGATTGAACAAATTCCTTACGGGTTCGGCAATATTGAGGAGGAAATCGCCGATTTTTTGGATTTCTGCCGGACTGTGAAGCTGACCGAAAAAGCGCAGGAAGTCGTGGAGGCTTTCCGGATGGAATATCAAAGCCAACAGGATGTTTTGAAATCCAATTCCTCACCGGACATGGTCCTATCCATTTTGACAAAGCTCAAGAAGGGTCTGCCCAAAACGGTACCCACTACGATTAAAGACCGGGTTGTTGCCATCCATGCACTGATTGACGCCTACAGTCAGAAATTGATTGACCGGGAGACATTACTTCGAACGACAATCCTTGGCCTTTTGCTGAATCAAATCGATTTCACTTACAGCAACGTCAAAAAAGAATTCGGATTCATGGACTTTACGGATCAAATAAGGCTGGTACGAGACCTCTTCCATACCAATCCCGATATTTTATTGGAAACACGGCAGGAGATCCGTTATTTACTGGTGGATGAATTTCAGGACACCAATAGCCTGCAATTTGAGATCGTCAACCTGCTGGTAGGAGAGGAACGTCATCAAGGCCGGCTGATGGTGGTCGGGGATATTAAACAGTCGATATACCGTTTCCGGGGGGCGGAAGCCGATTTAATTGAAGGGTTTGCCGAGGATTTACAGGACCGCCGGGGGAAAATCATTCCCCTTACCCAAAACTACCGATCAAACCCTACGATCATTCATTTTGTAAATTCTTTTTTCAGTGAATTGTTTCAAGACGAGATATTTGATTATCAAAGGTTAGAAGCTGCCAGTCAAGATCAGGAAGGAAATATTGAATTTTTACTGACTGGGGCTTGCGATCGGGAAGCAGAGGCCCGGATGGTCGCCGAAAGGATTTCCCAATTGGTGGGTCCGGGAGAAGCCGATTTAAAATACAGTGATATCGTCATTCTCTTTCGGGCCAGCACTTCCATGGCCTTGTATCAACAGGCTCTTCAAAGAGCGGGAATTCCTTATTATACAGCCAGCGGGGGAGGCTTTTACCGGCGCCCGGAAGTTGTCGATCAACTCAACTTATTGCGTTTGGTTGAACAGCGTTATCACAGCGTGGCATTGCTCGGCCTGCTTCATTCGCCTTATGTCAGTTTATCGGCGGAAAGTCTCCTGTGGCTCAGCGAGGGGGATAATCTTTTAGAAAAATTTTATGGAGGGGAGGAGTTTTCCGAACGCGCCTGCGAACAGATTCCTGCTGCGGAAAGAGTTCGCCTGCGTCAATTCCACCGGCTGATCGTGGGCTTGCAAAAAAACCGGGAGTATCTAAATATCGCTGCAATGATCCGGACCGTCCTGCAAAGCACCAACTACCGGGAGGTACTTTGGAGCATGCCTCATGCCGGGCAACGCCTGGCCAATCTGGATAAACTGCTGGAAAAAGCCGACGAGTTTACCGGCAAAGGTTTCAATGATTTACGGCGCTTTTTGGAGTTTATTGAAAAATTGGAAGAGGCCGAGGTGGTGGAAGGGGAAGCCCAAACCCAGGCTGAGACCGGGAATGCCGTGCGTTTGATGACCATTCACCGATCCAAGGGATTGGAGTTCCCGGTGGTGATTTTACCGGATTTGGATCGTCAATTTCTGCTTTCCGCTCAAGGAAAGCTGGCTTTCCACAAGTCGGCCGGTCTCGGTCTTAGCATCCGTTTCGGTGAAAACGAAAGTTATCCGTCATCTTTGTGGCGGCAAATCCGGGATCTTGACCGCCGGGAAGAACTTTCGGAATTAAAACGTGTGCTTTATGTGGCCCTAACCAGGGCTAAGAAACAATTAATCATGGCGGGTTCGGGCGCGAGCCGCAGCAAAGGTAAAACCATTGAAACCGCAAATAACTGGATGAAATGGTTCGAGCTTTTGATACCTCTGGATACCGAGCAGCCGCTCATCGATTATCAGGGAAGCAAAATTAAAATTACCCGGGAAGTGCCGTTCTCAACAATTCAAGCGCAGGAAAGGAGCTTTTTAACAGAAAGTATCGCCAAACTTTCAAAGACAATTCCAGTAGAGACAGTGCAGGAAACCGCCGTTACTCTGTTGCCGGTCGGATCATCCGCTAAGTCCTTTAAGGTCACGGAATTAATCGTATTTAAGGATTGCCCGCGCCGATATTTTTGGCAGTATCAAGCCGGTCTTAAATTGGAATTGGCCGGGGACGGCCCTCGTGACCCGGAAAATCCCGCTACTGACAACGCCGGAGCGAAGATAGGCAGTTTTCTGCATCAGGTATTTCAATCGGGAAGCACAAAATGGCCTGAAGATTTATGGCTACAAACTTTCAGGGGACAGACCGGGCCGGAGTCGGAGCGTTTAAAAGCCGAACTGTTGCAAATGTGGCAAAACTTCCGGGCCAGCCAGTTCACGGAAGCCTGGGGAAAGTGTTGGGACGAAGTTCCCTTCATTGTGAAATTGGATGATAACCAGAGAGTGGAGGGACGCTTTGACCGCTTGATCCAATCAAGCGACGGCGCTTTGACCTTAGTCGACTACAAGTCGCACCGGATTCCAGCGGGTGAAGTCGGTAAAAAGGCTATTCCGTATTTCTGGCAATTGCAACTTTATGCTTTGGCGATCCAGGCCCTATGGGGCCGTTTACCCGACCAGGCGCTGCTTTATTTTCTCTATCCCAATCAGACGGTGGCGGTTCCCCTGGATGAGGCGTCCCTTGCCCAAACGAAGAGGGAAGTGATGTCCATTATGGAGTTTATTGAGGAACATGACCAGTGGCGGGATTATCAGAAAGGGGAACGGTGCGAGTATTGTAAATATAACGGGATTTGCGGGATCTATTAAATCAAATCACCCTATTTGGCTACCTTTTGTTGCATGGATACCAACCCTCTCCTTCGGATGGAATTTTGCTACCTAAACAAACTGCCCGGGGCTTCTTCCGGCCCAATTAATCCACTGTAGTTTGGACTCAATAAGAGTCCACCACCTCTCTGACGTTGCAATATCGTTCTCATTGCCAAATGGAATTCTTACGGACAGCCTTTATATCTTTAGCAGGCGGCCGACCAAAAAGCCGCCGGTATTCACGGCTGAATTGGGAGGGGCTCTCGTAACCCACTTCCAGGGCGGCAGTCGATACGTCCACCCCGCCGCTCAGCATGATGCGTCTTGCTTCCAAAAGCCGAAGCTGTTTTTGGTATTGTAAGGGGCTCATGGTGGTGATGGCTTTAAACTTATGATGGAGCCCGGAAACGCTCATATTGCTTCTTTTAGCCAGATCTTCGACAGCAAACGAGTGGAAATAGTTTTCTTTGATCCAGCGGATGGCCTTGCCAATACCGTCTGCCTGCTGGTCGAAAACTGCCTGTTGAAGAAAGAGATGTCCATAGTCCCCCGATAATAAATGAAAAATCAATTCACGTTTGATGAGTCCGGCAATAAAACGGACTTCTCCGGGTATATCAATCAATTTGAGCAGCCTGATAAGAAGTTCCAGAAATTTAACATCGGATTTACCGATGAAAGCTGCCGGGCCAAGTTCGGTATTCCTTTGCTTGACGTTAATTTCAGCCTCGATGACTAGGGAAGCAATCTCTTTGGCAGTAAAATCGATACGCAAACCGATATAGGGCGATTCTTTCGTTGCGCCGATAACTTGTCCCGAAGCAGGAATATCGATGATGGAAGCCAGATAGTCGCCGTCGTGATAATAGAGGATATTTCCTCCTAAATGGAAGCTTTTCATTCCCTGCAGAATGAGGCAAAGAGACGGATTTAATACAGTGGGAATCAATGGAGCCTGGTAGCTATGCCGGCAAACCGAAAGAAAATCGATGCCTGTTTTGGTAGTCTCTTCGGCTTGGGTAATTTGTTCCGTTATGGCAATCAGCTCATGAAGCTGTTTCTGACAGATTGACCTGGGATTGCCGGGAAGAACCGTTGATTGTGGTGTTTGTTTTGGGTCATGCAATGTTTTCACCTGCCTTTGATGCAAAAGCTCCGCTAGCTGAATGCCTCTCATTATATCTTGTCTCCTGGTTTCATTCAACATCGGGAAATAAAAAAATCGGGTATTTGCAGAATCGGGCAATTTTTAGGCAGAAATGGACTAACCGGTTTTTGAAAAATACAGGATAATAGAGAGTAAATGAAGATGCAAAGGAGTATGGATATGATTTTAGAAAAACGGAAACTTGGAAGTCAAGGCTTGGCAGTATCCGCCATCGGCCTTGGCTGTATGGGCATGAGCCAGTACTATGGGCCGGCGGATGAGAAAGAGTCGATTGCCACGTTGCACCGTGCCATTGAATTGGGATGCAACTTTTTCGATACGGCCCAGGGTTATGGCCCTCTTACCAACGAGGAGTTGCTTGGCCGGGCTTTTAAGGGCCGACGGGATCAGGTGGTGATCGCGACCAAATTTGGATTCTTATTTAGAGACGGAAAGCAAGTTGGTACCGAAAGAGCCAGCCAGCCCCAGCAGATCCGGGAAGCGGTAGATGGCTCCCTTCAGCGTTTAGGTACCGAGTACATCGACCTTCTCTATCAGCACCGAGTCGATCCGGCCGTCCCGATGGAGGAGGTGGCGGGTACAGTCGGTGATCTGGTGAAGAAGGGGAAAGTAAGGTTCTTCGGGCTTTCGGAGGCGGGTATCTCCAATATCCGCCGGGCCCATGCCGTTCATCCGGTTTCTGCCCTGCAGAGCGAATATTCTTTATGGGAACGCAATCTGGAGCCGGAAATCATACCGGTTTTGCGGGAACTGGGTATCGGCCTGGTACCTTTTTGCCCTCTTGGCCGCGGTTTTCTGACAGGAGAGGGTAAGCGGGCGGCAGAATATCCGGAAGGCGATTATCGACGCGCCGATCCCCGTTACCAGGGCAGCAATTATGATGGAAACAAAAAGGCTGCTCAAATTGTATACGATATCGCCGCAGACAAAAATATAAAACCCGCTCAAATTGCGCTTGCCTGGCTACTCCATAAGGGTGGAGATATCGTACCGATTCCCGGCACCAAACGCCGTAACTACCTTGAAGAGAATCTGGCTGCCGCTGGTGTCCGGCTTGACGTCTCACAGATGCAAATGTTAGACGAGGCTTTGGCCCCGGGAAAGATTTCTGGGAATCGTTATCCCGACTGGGTTATGGCGACGATTGATCGCTAAAGCGGGCAACTTGGGGATAATCCGGAGTGGATCGATGCGTATCCTGTCATATCTGTTCTTGACATTGCCCTTAGGATCCGGATATTCCCAATTGCCGAGACAGGTCCATGGGGATTGAGCAAGCCGTGTAGACCTTAATACGGTGGGGATATATAACTGACCGCGAAGGATAGTGGGTATCCCCTTTCAGAGACAAAGGGTCCGCTTTCAAGGAAGCTAATATTAGGGCTTTATAATGAATTGAACAAAATAGTATATACTACTGTTCTATATATCCCATCCAGGTAGAAACTTTTTGGTATTCCGCAACATTTCATCAAATAAATTTTCTGCAGCTTGTAACGGTATATTCACTAACGGATCGTTTACAAAAGCTGCAAAAGCTAATTTTTTGTTTTTTTCTAAAGTTGCCTTCAGTATCGTTTCCTGATTCATAACTGCCCTATGAACAAGCCCAAGGACGCTATCCGGTAATTTGCCTGCCATTACAGGTCGAATATTATTTTTTATAAACACTGCATTCGTTTCTACTACAGAACCGGATGGCAAACCAACGACTTGTCCATAGTTTGGTAAATTTACATTGGTAATTAACTGTCCAAGACCTAAGAGGGCTTTCATTTGGTTAACCCCTTCTTCGCCCGTTTCATTTAAAGTAAAGTTTTCTTCTCCAGACATCAGTTTTCTTGATCTTGCGAGTCTTTTTTGGAGATCTTCTTTTCTCCATTGAACTGTAGTTAAACCGAATTTCCAAGATTTTACGGTATCAGGATCCTTTAGATACCAGCTGCCTGGAACGAATTCAGCCAAGTGTCGATCTCCAGCGGCAGCTATAATCCCGTATCTTTTAAACAAATCAAACTTTACTCTTTGGGTTGAAGAAAAAGAGCTATTCATCCAGTGGCCTTTTTCTTCTTTTTCATAACCTTCTTCATAATATTTCTCAACAAACTTTGCATATAACTCCATCAAGTCGATGTCTTTATAAGATGCTTTGTCAATCCAGGTAAAATGGTTTATACCAAGTACATTAATTTTGATTTCCGCTCTTTTTACATCCTTGATACCGAGCATATCCTCTAGGGCATCGCTCAGAACCTTTTGGGTTCCAAACACTTCGTGGCAGCACCCGAAAGCTTTTATTTGAGGAAATACTTCGTATAATGTTCTTACACAGAGTGACATTGGATTGGTATAATTAATAACCCAGGCCTCTGGAGAATATTTTTTAATATTTTCCGCTATTTCCACATACATTGGTATCGTTCGCAGGGCTCTTATTTGTCCTCCCGGACCTACAGTATCTCCAACCGATTGGTAAATACCATATTTTTCAGGTGCATGAACATCGGATTCCATTTCATTAAAAGTTCCCGGTAAAATCGATATAATAACAAAATCGGCTTCCGTAAGTGCCTCTTTTATAGTTTTAACAGTTTTATAATTCCAGACACTCTTAGCACCTTCTGCGGACTTTGTTAAATTTCCTATGATTTCATTATGACAAGCAGCTTCATAATTGATATCATATAAGAAAAGGGTTCCCGACATTTCTTCTTGTGAAATCAGATCGCTCATCAGGCCCCAAGCCCAACCCCTTGAACCTCCGCCGATGTATGCTATCTTAACATCACTTGCTTTATTCGCACTTACAATCATTATTCATTCCTCCCAATATTGATATTCATATTTTAAAGCAAAATTAGTTGAATTTCAGTACAATTTTTGTCATTATAAAGATTTTTCAATGAATTTTGTCCCAAAGTGAAATGGCAAAACAACAATTAATCGATTTTTTGATTTTTTAAACAATGATTAAGTATGGAAGATGATTGTGATGAAATTACTTATCCCAAGCGAGTTGGCTTAGCATCAGATTTATAATAAAATAAAGATGATTTCGATGGGTAAAGTTTATTGGCACTTTACCCATCTGAGGGGAACATATTTTATAAATAAAACTGGATTGAGGATAATTATGAAGGAAAATACTCGGATAGATATCAAAGTCTATGATAAAATCCATACCAGATTTGAAATATCTCACGTACAACATATCGGTTACAGCAGTATGAAAACAAAGCATTTCCATGATGCTTTTGAAATATATTACCTATTCAAAGGTGAGCGTTACTATTTCATTAATGATCGAATCTACCATTTAAAAAAAGGCGATTTGGTATTTATTGATGTTCATTCGATTCATAAAACCAATGATGCGGATATTCCGGATCATGAGAGGATATTAATCGCTTTTAAAAAAGCCTATTTAAATAACATCCTGATTGAAGCAGGCGATTATGATTTGTTTTCCTGTTTTCACAAAAACACGAATATCCTTCGATTAAACGAAGAAGATCAAACATTTATTGAACAACTGCTATTTAAAATGTTAGCTGAAAATAATAATCCTACTGACGGCTCACTAATTCACTTAAAAATCATGCTCGCCGAATTTTTGATTTTCTCAGGGAGGTTATTCCAAAATACACCCAATTATGTTTCTGAGAATTCCAATCCGATGTATAGTAAAATTTCCGAAGTCATTACTCATATAAATAAAAATTATATGCAAGATTTAACGTTAGATTCGATAGCTAAAACATTTTTTATCAGTACCTGGTATTTAAGCAGGACTTTTAAGAAAATAACGGGTTTAAATTTAAACGAGTATATTAATAATGTGAAAATAAGGGAAGCTCAATTATTATTATCCTCAACAAAACTGAATATCACTAAGATATCAGAAACGGTTGGGTATGATAGTCCAACTCATTTTGGCAGAGTATTTAAATCGATAACGGGAGTGTCTCCTTTAAAGTATAGGAAAACTTTACCTAAATAAATACAATACAAAGGAGGGGGCCGCAGCAACTATCATCTAAAAAGAAGGCATGGGACAATCTTCATATGGAGCAAGGTCAGAAATTGCGTAAATTCAATAGCCATCGGTTTGAAGAGTACTGTCCTTATTGATATATTCTTGTAATTGTTCTTGGGCGGAAACGCTGTTAAGTTGATTAACCTCTTGGCACTTGGCAAATTTCGTTTTACCTTCTCTGGTAATGAGATTTTCAACAAATGCTTTTGGTTTATGAGTCCTCGGCCTCGTTTATTTCCACCTTTGGCGCTACCAAAGTAAATTGCATCCATTTTAACCAGACCGGCTAATTAAATCCCAGATAATTTATATACTGCAATAATCTCTTAATAATATTTTAAGATAGCAAACAAACATCGTAAAATACCTTATTTCAATCGCTAACCAGTGAATTTATACTAAAAAGGATAAGATGAAATTCATTGAAATGAGGAAATGTCATGCGGAATGAAAGATGGTTTCCATACTTTTTGATTGCTCCGACAGTAATCTTAATCGCTGTGCTGATGTTTTTTCCCATTGCGCAGGTTTTTAATTTGAGTGTGCGGACTTATTCATTAGCAAATTTTTCAGAAGTCGGCAAGTTTATCGGCTTTCAAAATTTCAAGCAAATGTTTCAAGACGGGGTCTTTTTCAAGTCGTTGCAGGTTACTTTCAAATGGGTGTTTGTTCAGGTCTTTCTGCAACTCGTCGTTGGAATTGTCGCGGCTCTGCTTTTGAATCAACGCTTTAAGGGGAAAGGAACGGCCCGGGCCGTTACTTTTATTCCTTGGGCTGTCTCCGGAGTATTGACTTCCATGTTGTGGCTGTTGATGTTTGATCAAAGTATCGGAGTGTTGAATGATATCTTAAAAAAGATTTCATTAATCCACGATAATTTGGCTTGGCTGGCCAATCCGAAACTGGTATTTCCCTCGATTATTATTGCCGAACTATGGCGGGGTATTCCCTTTTTCGCCATTACCATTTTGGCGGCGCTACAATCGATTTCGGCGGATTTATATGAAGCTTCGGATATTGATGGTTGCAATAAGACCCAACGGTTCTTTTATATTGTGTTTCCTTTACTGATGGAATCGATCGTTTTTTCTACTTTGTTACGGGCAATTTGGGAGTTTAATTCGGTGGATATGATCTTTACATTGACGGGTGGGGGTCCGGCCCGAATGACCATGACTTTGCCGATTTACTTGATGCAGACGGCGATCGTTGGAGGGAATTATGGATATGGGTCCACTCTGGCGGCCTTTACATTCATCTTTTTATTAGTATTTGCAATGATTTACCTGCGCATTACCAAGGGAGGGACCATCGATGAACAAGCCTAATCAATTTCTTTCCAGAACAATATTTTTTTATGCTCCATTAATGCTCCTGATGCTTTTTGTGATACTCCCTTTTTTGTGGGCCTTATCGACATCGCTGAAGCCGCAGGTAGACATTATTACCAGCACCATCAAATATATTCCCAATCCGGTTACTTTTGAAAACTATACCCGGGTTTGGACCAAAAACAGTTTTTCAATATTCTTTTATAACAGTTTATTCCTGTCGGTTACCTCAACCGTATTCATCGTGCTTTTTTCAGTCTTTAACGGGTATGCGCTGGACCGGTTTAAATTTAAGGGAAGCAAACTCTTTACTTTTGTATTGATAGCTACACAACTATTACCGATGATCATCCTGCTCGTGCCGTTATTTCTTATTTTTAAAACGGTAGGTTTAATAAATAACCGGATGTCGCTGATTTTGTTATATTCGGTAACCCATATTCCATTTAACACGCTATTGATGAAGGCTTTTATCAGTAAGTTACCGGTGGAGCTGGATGAAGCGGCGATGGTTGATGGAGCTACCCGCATGAAAGTAATTTTTGCTATTATTTTCCCGGTTGTTTTGCCGGGTATTGTCGCGACAGCCGCGTTTGCCTTTATCAGTTGCTGGAATGAGTTTTTAGCGGCGTTTTCTTTTATGACTTCCATGCAAAAATTTACGGTACCGGTTGGACTCAAGTTCCTTATCGGCGAGTATAGTGTCGATTATGGCGCTTTGGCCGCCGGAAGTATTATTGCTTTGATCCCGCCGGTTGCATTGTTTGCTTATATTCAAAAGTACCTGGTGGAGGGGTTGGGTGGATCGGTAAAGGGTTGATTTCATTGTGCATGATCCGGTTATCCGGTTTGCAAATAAAAATAGGAGGAGAAATAATGAAGAAGCTAATTTGGTTAAGTCTCGTTTTTCTGATGATTTCTTCGGTTTGTTGGGCAAAACCCAGTAAACAAGAAACCTTCACCTTTTGGATGGGAGCGTTAACTCCGGAAAGAATCCAGGTATGGAATGAAATTATTGCTTCATTTGAAAAGAAAAACCCAGATATCAAAGTGGATTTTTTAGGAGTTCCCGGTGACTATAGCGCTTATAAACAAAAATTGGATGTGGCGATTGCCGCTGGTATGGAACCGGATATTTCAGCCCAGTGCTATTCGGATTATATAGCGCGCGGTGTTTATGAGCCCCTCGATAATTATGTCGAACATTGGAAGGATAAAAAATATTTTCCGGAATCTGCCTTTGACTCTGTCCGGGCGGTGGATGCCAAGAAACATAAATTGTATGGAATGCCTTGCACCACCAATGTCCGGGTGATTTGGGTTCGGCCGGATTGGTTTAAACAAGCCCATTTAAAAGTATTTAAAACCTGGGATGAACTTTTTGCTGATATTCCCAAATTAACCGATAAATCCAAAGGAAGATACGGTTGGTCGATTCGGGGCGGCCCCGCCAGCGGTGAAACCATTGAACAGCTTATGTATTCTTATTCGGGTATTACCGATTATTTTACCGCCACCGGAAAATGCACTGTAAATGATCCCTTACATGTAAAATTTGTTGAGAAGTATTTAGGATTATATAATCAATATACTCCGGAAGATGATCTTACGAAAGGTTGGACGCAACTGGCTGCGGGTTTCCAATCCGGCAAGTGCGCCATGGTTTATCATAATCTCGGTTCGGCGAGTTCTCATGCCCAAGCGTTTAATAATGATTTCTCCAAATTTATGGCGGTTAATTTACCATTGAGTGTCAAAGGTTACCGGGTTCATAATGCATTGTTTTCACCCGGGTACTCGATTCATCGATTGAGTAAACACAAACAGGCTGCCTGGAAATTTGTTTCATTTATCGTTACCAAAGAAGCCAGTTCAAGTTATGCCAAAGTCGTTGGCGATATTCCGCTTGATTCCAGAGCGGCTCAAGCCGGCTGGGTCAAGGAACGCCCATGGATTAAGACTGGGCAGGAGCTGCTGGCTTCGTCACAAACCAAATATTATAAAACCCCTTATTATTTGCCCCAGTGGAAGAGTACTTTGGAAAAAGAAGTTGATCCGATGGTGCAAATGGTGATGATGAAACAAATGACCGCCAAAGAAATGTTGGACAAATGGGCTAAAATGATGGAAAAAGCCAAGGTGGATTATGACGCAAGTATAAAATAAATTTTGTAAAAAAGTCTCCAGGATAAACCGAACCTTTCTCATGATGAGAAGGGGCTCGGTTTATCTTTAGTGAAATTCTTTTGGTTAACAGGTCTGAAAAGAACGATTCTACACAAAAGGGGGAAGTCGATGACATCGTATCTTTCTTATTGGACGGGTCATGAAGTCAAAGATCCCGAACTGGATCATTTTAAACACTTTCCGATTCGTTGTTACTTTGATAATGATAGTGATGAGTTAATCAATTTTCATGGCCAGGATGGTCAGATTGATTATGATGTATATCGTCAATTGCTCAAATCCATAAAGGCAATGGGCTATAACGCCATTGATATCCATGACCAGCTGGGCAGGGCCGAGTTTTACAGGTGGGCTTCCTATAAGAAATATTGGAATTATGTCGGTGATATTTATCACATTGAAAAGCTAATCGATATCATTCACCAAGAGGGACTGCTCGTCCAGATTCCCATGTATCTGGCTTGGGGATTTGATCCGATTGAAGAATCCGATGAATGCTGGCACAAGTATGCCGGTAAATGGAAGGAAAAATGGCAAGCTTACATGGCTTCAGCCCTTGGAAAAGGTGATTTGTTCCTGCTTCGTCCCAGATCTCCGGTATACGATTCCAAGTATAAATGCACTTGCGATGATTGCGCAGCAAAAGGGGTGGGTGCGATCATGACTGAAGTTTTTGCGGCAGTGGAAGAAATCATATTGGAAAAGAAACCCCAGGCGCGACTAATCTGCGATTTATATGCCGAAGGACATGAATTGTGGCGCAACGGCAGCTTCAAGGTCAGTGAAAAATGGCTTTTATTGGCTGCGGATAACGGATTTGGGAAGTTGCCTCCTCTTTTGGACATGGGGAAAGGACCGCATCAATGGGGCATATATCTTCACGCGGGCTTCTGGTTGAACCATACGGTACAGGATCCGCATCTCGAACCGCTTAGAAAAGCGGTAGAAACTGCGTATACATACGGAGCTACCGATTATATCCTTGTGAACGGGCAGAGCTTTAAAAATTTTATCTTGAACCTGGAAGCTGTGATGCAGATGGTGCATGATGGGACGGATTTCTCACGGAAGGACTTTATCCGGAATTGGGTAAGTCGGCTATTTGGCGTTGATGACCAAAAGCTGGCATACCGGATTGATTTACTTATAGAAAATATTGCCGAAGCGCACCGGGCGTTAGCTGTTTGTCCGGGTTATCTCGATCCTCAAGAAGACCTGGATCGGGGATTTACAGCGACTATGATCCAAGTGGTTTATCGGCTGATCCGCCGAATTAACGGCACTCATCATGAAGCATTGCCTTACAATATAAACAAGGCCAAAGCTTTAAAAATAGAGATTGAGAGATTATATAATGAGTCCCAGGCCATAGAACTTCTGATTCCGGACAACGCCAAACCGGCTTGGAATGATCAGTTTACTTTTCCATTGGAGTTGCTTCATGAACAGATGTCCTTCACTTTGGTCCTCTTTGAGGTAGTTGAGGAAAAACGGGAAAAGGTTGAGGCTAAAATAGCTTTGAAGGCTTTACGTTCTCTAGTGGAGAGGGGTTCGGCATTAACTTACTTCAAGGAATGGTATACCCCGGAAAAATCACGCAGGCATCATCCCATTCCGGAAGAGGATATTTTTACATTTTAATTATTTCTCCCATCCAACGCGATACAAAAAATTAGGTTATAATGGGAATATGACTGAGAGAACGGAGTCCGTAACCTAATAATGTTCCATGTATCAATCATAATATTTTTGTAAATATAATGGGAGCTATTGATGGCAAAAATATTGCACAAGTTTGTAAAAAAAACCACGGATAAACCCTTAAAAATCAAACTATTATTATTTATTATCCCGGTGATCGTTCTTGCGGTTGCTTTGACCGGTTTTTTTTCCTATTTTTATGCCATCAAACAAATAAAAAAAAATGCCGACACTCTATTGAAAGGGACGGTTTATCAAACTGGGATATTCGTTAACGATCGTTTAGCGGCGATCTTTGAGCAACTTGTAATCCTTGAAAATGAACCTTCTTTTCAAAGACTGGTCATCAATGATTACCCCCCTTCGCAAAGTTCGCAGAGATTTCATGATGTTATTGATTTTAATAATCAATTAAGCCAAACGTACCAACGTTATTATCCGATGATTGATTCGATCTATTTTCGGGTGAATGACAGGGAGTTGCAAATTTCCGATGAAGTGCCTAAACGGGTCGGTATTCAATTAGAGAAATGGTTAAGCCAGTATCAGGGCTCTCCGAAGGGTTATTATTGGCTTAACGATCATCCGGATCGGATTTTTTCTACACAGCACCGGCGTCAGGTGATTACTATTTTTAAAGTCATCGGTTCTTTGAAGACAACCACCAAAGGAATCTTTCTTATTAACCTTAAAAGCAATTATTTCAAAGAACTGCTTACCAATGGAAGACTTGATAATGATAGTTATCTGGTGCTCTTAAGTCCTGATGGGCAACTTTTTCCAGATAAAGTTCCTGCCCCGTATATTGTAACCAATAGTATTTGGCGGAATTTGATCCATCATCAGCAAACCCAAGAAATTATGAATATCCAAAGCGGGATGGGCCGTAAAATGCTGCTCGTTTTTTGCCAGATCAAAATCAACCGCTGGTTTATTGCTGCGGTTGTCCCGGAAAAGAATTTATTGGCTGAGGTAGGTAAGATTAAGAAAACCATCTGGGTTATTGTTCTGATCGTAGTATGTTTGGCTGCACTTGTTACGGTAATCATTGCCAATGGTTTGGTGGGCTCCCTTAACAATCTGGTGAAACAGGTTCGATGTTTTGAAACTGGCGATTTTACCATCCAGTTTAATCAGGGTGAAAATAATGAGATTGGCGTGTTGGCGAAAGCTTTAAATAGCATGTTGGGAACCATTCAAGACTTATTGTATAAAATTCAGAGGGAGCAAGAACAAAAACGTCAATTTGAACTTAACGCATTACAGGCACAGGTAAATCCGCATTTTCTTTATAATACCTTAGGGTCGATTAAACATTTGATTGATATGAAAGAAAATGGACAAGCCAGTAAGATGGTGGTCGCTCTTACGAAATTTTTCCGAATCGGTATCAGCAGAGGAAAAGAAATTATTACCGTGGCCGAAGAGCTGGAACATGTCCGTAATTATTTAAGGATTCAAAAAATGCGTTATCAAGAAAATCTTGATTTTGAGATTCATATGGATCCGGAAATCTTGAATTGTTACATTATAAAATTGATCTTACAGCCTATTGTTGAAAACTCCATCTATCACGGTATCAAAAATAAAAAAAATGCTTTGGGAATGATTAAAATATCCGGTTGGAGGGTTGGAGAGGATATAATCATTGAGATTTATGATAATGGTATTGGAATGGATCAAGCAACATTAAATCAAGTAAAGCATTCATTGGAAATTGCTTATCGGGAGGAAACAACGGTCTCTTTTGGCTTAAAAAATGTTAATGAACGGATCCGATTACATTTTGGTTCTCAATATGGTTTGACCATTGAAAGTATAAAAAGCCAATATACATTGGTACAAGTTAAAATTCCCAGATCAACTTTTTAGCTCGGAGGTTACCTTGACGAAATTAATCATTATCGATGATGACCACATCATGCGGGAAGGTTTGTGCCTCAATATTCCCTGGGAAGAGAAGGGTTTTTTATTGGTGGCGACAGCTGCGGATGGGGAAGAAGGTTTGGAGTTGATCAAAATCCACCGGCCTCAAATCGTTCTGGCCGATATTCGAATGCCGTTTATGAATGGACTCCAGTTGGCCGAAAAGGTTAAAGAAGAATTTCCGGAGATCAAAATCATTTTTCTAACGGCTTACGATGATTTCGAATATGCCTATAAAGCTTTGAAACTGAGGGTCAATGATTATATTTTAAAATGGGAAGAGAACGAAGAAATATTAAATAAAGTGATTAAAGTACGGGATGAGCTTCTAAATGAAGCTAAAGTCACTGAGCAAATTAATAAAAGCCGTTCTGTTATGCGGAAAGAACTGGCAAGGAGCTTTCTTTTGGGTTTATCGGTTGAACCCAATCAGTCATTTGATAATTTTGAAGAATTAGATTTTGAGAATAAGTTTTTTACGGTGGTTTTGATTGGCGTTGGAGGAAACCCAAATCCAATCAGTATCGGGATGGGAGATTGTGAAAAGTCTTTGGTCCTTGATATATCGGAAACGGTTCTTTTAAAACATCAGCAAAATTTTTTAGGAGTGAATATGGATCAAAACTCCTGCATTTTGCTTAATTTACCGGATGATAGCGACGCTCAGATTGAGATGCGCGAACCCATTTTTCAAGAATTGAAGCAAGAAATTGAAAAAGCCTTAAACCATCAAGTGATGATAGTTGTCGGAAATATCCATGAAGGTCTGGAAAATGTTCGTATTCCTTATCAGGAAGCGTTGACTGGGATTAATTTGCGAAATGTGGTAAACAGTTCGGCGGTGATTTTTTATAAAAATCTTAAAGATGGAGCACTTTCCCATCAAGTTTTAATAAAAAAAATCATGAATTATGTCGATGAAAATTATCAAAAAGAAACCATTTCTTTGAATGATTTAGCAGTGGCGGTGCATCTAAGCCCTAATTATATCAGTAGTCTTTTTAAAAAATACCGTAATATTACCTTTAGTGAATATTTGATCAAGGTTAGGATGGATAAAGCCCAGGATTTACTGAAGTATACTGATTTAAAAACCTATGAAGTGGCTGAAAAAATAGGATATACCAATTCCCAATATTTCAGCGTATTGTTCAAACAAACTACGGGATATTCCCCAACCGAGTATAAAAAATTAGATGTAATCGCGAAAAATGAAGATGATAATGAAAAATTGTGAGGGACTCCATGGATAAAAATCATTTTTTACGAACAGGCTCATCCTTTATGGGTAAAGTTCGGGCAGTGATGCCTGATATCGAAGTACCACTTCCCGTATGGCAATACCGGGAGGGTGAATATCTAGCCCCCCAAAATTTTCGTAATCTTACAGAATGGCGTTCGATACAACAAGGTGAAATTTGGACCGCAAGCACGGCCTTTTTTAAAAATACCATTACCGTAGATGAATCTTTCCAAGACCGTTGCATCCAGTTAATCTTTGATAACATGGGCGAAAGTTTAGTTTATATCAATGGAAGGCCACGCCAGGGATTGGACACCAACCGTAATACAGCCAAAATTACCGATCGAGCCGTTCCTGGCGAATCCTTTGAAATTTTAGTGGAATCTACTCTACAATGGCAAAAATCGGCTCATGCCGCTCATTTGGGTCAAGAGTATGGTCCGCATATTTTTAAAAAAGCCGCTCTGGTTGTAATCAATCCCTCCATCGCCCGTTTTGTAGCCGATGTTGAGTTTCTTTATGAGTATTATCTCCAATTTGAAGAAAGTAAAGTTGCTGAACTGATTGATTATGTTCATCTCCATGTGCAACCCTTTTCATCCCGTCCGGAATTGTTGGCCCAAATTCATGAAGCCCAAGAATATCTAAAGTCGCATTTTTTTACTGACGACTCCTCAGAAATGTCAACCATTCAGGCGGTTGGACATTCCCATTTAGATCTGGCTTACCTCTGGCCGGCTAAAGAAACCATCCGCAAATGCGGCCGGACCTTTTCAAATATGTTGCAATTGCTGGAAAAATATCCGGATTTTCATTTTACCCAAAGCCAGCCCGTATTGTATCAATTTTGCAAGTGCTATTATCCGGAATTGTATCAACGGATCAAAGAATACATCCGCCAGGGCCGTTGGGAAGTAGTCGGTGGCATGTATGTCGAATCCGATTGTAACATTCCTTCCGGTGAATCCTTGATTCGGCAATTCTTATATGGCCAACGGTTTATCCAAGAAGAATTCGGCCAAACTTCCGATATTTGCTGGCTGCCCGATACCTTTGGCTATTCCGCCGCTTTACCCCAGATATTACAAAAATGTGGCATTCGTTATTTTTATACTTTCAAACTTCAAAAAAATTCGGTCAATGAGTTTCCCTATAACCTATTCACCTGGGAGGGAATCGATGGCAGTAAAGTCATGGCTGCTCTCGATCCTTTCGCAGGATATGACGGAAAAATGGAATTGAGCGATCTTCACTCCGGATTGAAAAAATACCATCAGAAAAATAAATATCCCCAGGTCATGTATTTATACGGTTATGGAGATGGCGGCGGCGGAACCACTCCCGAAATGATTGAGAAAGTCGAACGTATCAATAAGGTACGGAGCCTTCCCCGTTTATCAATGGGTACAGCCCGGGAATTTTTTGAAAGGATCTGTCAAACCCACACCGAGCCCCCCAATTGGCAAGGTGAACTCTATTTTGAATGGCATCAAGGAACCTATACTTCACAAGCCCAGCTCAAACAGATGAATCGTAAATTGGAATTTCTTTACCGGGATACCGAAATTCTAATGAGCCTGACGGGATTTGATAGTGAAAAACACCTGAAACTAAATGAAGGATGGAAGCTTATTTTATTTAATCAATTTCATGACATTCTCCCGGGTAGTTGTCAAGCTGAGGGCCGCCTGGAAGCCATGGAAAAATATCAAAAGGCCTATGAAATCGGTCAGAGCCTTCGGGGTCAAAGCCTTGCCAAGCTATTTCCCACATTAACCGATACTATTGGTTCTCCAAAACAAATTGTCGTGTTCAACACATTGTCATTTTCCCGCACGGAATACATTGATGCATCAGCTATTCCAGAAGGGGCATCGATTATAGACCAAACTACCGGCTTCTTTGCGCCTTGCCAACGTCTGGCCAACGGCAATTTGATTTTTAAAGCGAACGATATCCCGGCTTTCGGTTATAAGCTGTTTCAAATCCAAAGCCAAGCAACATCCGATCATATTTCAGCGGATAAAGAGTTGCTATCTGAGTCAGCCGATGATTACCGGCTGGAAAATTGCTTTCTTCGAGTGATGATTGCTAAGTCTACCGGAAATATTATCAGTATTTTTGACAAGGAAAATCAGCGCGAAGTCATTAACGGCCAAGGAAACTATTTTGAGCTTTTCCCGGAAGTCCATGATTTCTATGACGCCTGGAATATCAATGAACAGACTTTAAAACATCCCCAAGTTATCCATGCGGTTCATTCTTTCAAAATTTTAAACAATGGTTCCAGTATGGCCCAATTGGAGATTTGCAAAGTCTTCGGCCAATCCCAAATCAAACAGGTGATTTCCTTCACCGACGAAAGCCGGCGAATTGACTTTGAAACAGAGGTTCAATGGGCGGAAGCGGAAAAATTGCTAAAAGTCGCCTTTGATCTGGGTGTATTTGCAACAAAAGCTACCTATGATATAGCGTATGGTAATATTGAACGATCGACCCGGAATAATACTTCTTGGGAAAGAGCTCAATATGAAGTGTCTGCCCATAAATGGGCTGATCTGTCGGAAAACGATTTTGGCGTGGCTTTGCTTAATGATTGCAAATACGGTTATGATATTAAAAACCATAAGATGCGCTTAACTTTGTTAAAATCGCCCCGTTACCCCGATAATACCTGTGATCTGGGCGAGCATCATTTCCGATATGCGTTATTGGTTCATACAGGCGGATGGAGGGCAGCCAAAGTCGATCAAGAGGGATATTGTCTAAACGACCCTTTGATTATCACATACCTGGAAAATGTGCCTTCTCATTTGAAACCCTGTGATTCCTTTATTGAACTTCAGGGGGAAGGCGTCTTTATCGAAACAGTAAAACACTGTGAAGATGATTCCGGGGATATACTGCTGAGGGTGTTTGAGAATCACGGTTCGTTTCGTAAGGTCTCGATTCAGCTTAAGCAGATTTCTAAGGCCAAGGTTTATGAATGCGATATGCTGGAAAATAAATTATTGGAAATCCCATTTTCCAATGGAGTGGTCGAAATTAATTTAAAGCCCTATGAAATCAAAACGTTGCGGTTCGTTGTTCTTCGTTAAAGAAACGCTGAATGATTAGGCTGACTTATATGAAAATCACTACTGACAGTGAATTGGAGGTTATCAGTTGGTGGGAAGATTTACGGGTTCGGGCGGAGAAGGGACATGCATTTATCGTGAAAACACCTAAATAACCAGGCCAATTGGCCTGGTTATTTGGCCGGATCTTCGTTGGGTTTTGAAGTATAATTTCGAATATATTCAAGTAATTTAGAACGGGTCTCCGATGGCAGATTAAGTAAAATATGCAACAGTTCTTTATCCGACCCGGTAGCCAGACCGACAAAGGATGCAACATCCGAAGCGGATGCGTTTTCTTTTTGGTAATCCGCAAGTAGGCTTGAAAATACTTCCAACATATCTTTTGAATCTAAATCCGTATTCTTTTTTTCATCCCACAAAATACTCATTTTTAACACTTCCTCACCTTCATTGTATTATAGAATGATTGTTGATTCAAGTTTTAATTCCAAAACATAAAATTATTACCATTTGATATTTTCCGGTGTAAATGAATGATGGTTTTGATGGCCCAGTAACCAAATTGGGCCGATGGGAGGCTGTTCCTGCCTCCCACACCTCCAGGACAAAAGGGGCGAAGCGGCGCCATACCCTGGCCTTTCGACTGGCAATTATATGAGGCTTCCGGTGGCAGGACCGCGCGGCTTAAAACAAGCCGAGTTTTACATCCGTGTAAAGAGGCGGCGCTTTTTGGCTTCCTTGCCTCAAATGGTGGGGAGGTTTATTGGGCCAAGGAGCGAAGAGAAAAGCCGTGGAGTGTTTACAGAATTATGCAGGAAGAAAAATGGAAATGTCGAAGTTTTCGTAAAAAATAAAATATAGGCAAGTTGATTACTTCAGCTCGAACCGGTTTATACCGCCAATCCTTTGCCGCCTAAAGTGGTGATATTATTAGTGATTGAATCCCTTCTTGAGTTTATCTTTGAATTTTTGGGTGAAGTATTAATTCAAACTATCGCTGAAATAGGACTCGAGCTTGGTTTTGAATCCTTTAAATTTAAGAAACCAATGAATTCCATATTTACAATCTTTGGTTTTTTAATTCTCGGAGGGATAGTGGGTTTTGTTAGTGTTCTTCTCTTTCCTGAACTAATTATTATCAAAAACAAATTGACAGGTCTAAGTATCATTATTTCACCAATTTGTGCTGGATTGGTTTTACATTATTTTGGGAAGTGGAAACAAGAACAAGGGAAAACTCCTACATGCTTAGCTTCATTTTGGGGAGGAGCCACTTTTGCATTTGCCATGGCATTTACCCGATGGTTTTTATTCCATCGTTCCTTGTAAAAAATGAATTATACCTTCTTTATGCGAATTGTATATTAGCTTCCGTCATACTAATGGCTCAAAAAGAGGCTTGTTGAAGCATCTACATTTATTTGAATAAAAGAGACTTAGTTTATTAAATTATAACAGCATAACAAAACATTTAAACCTTTATTTCGGGAATTTCAGCAGTCCTACTTTCCTCGTCAAGCCCTTGGAACAATTCAACAGCTTACTAGCTTCCAAATCTAACATCAGGTCGTGCAGGTTTTATAATCACCAAGCCATTTTTATTTGTTTTCAAGCTTGAAGATGATATGATAATTCATAAAAAAATGAGCCTTAATTTTTCTTTTTACTTCTCCCTACCAAGTAATCCAGTGATACTTCGAAATAATCCGCAAGTTTAATTAAAATATCCATATTCGGATAGTTTTTTCCTTGCTCATAAAATCCGTAAGCTGTGTCAGTTATATTTAAATGATTGGCAATCGCTCTTTGTGTAACATTTTTTTCTTGACGGAGAGCTTTCAGCCTTTCTGGAAATGAATTCATGCAAATCCTCCTTAAAAGTATTCTAACATAATGAATTAATATTTCCTTGACAAGAATTTCTTGGCATGATATTCTTGGGTTAATAAATTATTTAAGGAGCTCCGCCATGAAATCTCACGGCCACACCGTTTATTCCATCTTCAATAGTGACACAAAAGTCCCTCAGCCCCGCCTGTCCGGCCAATGAAGTTATTATGAAAGCGGTATCAGAAGTTTTTAGAAGAGAGAAGTTTGAAAATTAAACCTGAAAAACTTTCGAACGCCTTACTCATTAAACGTTAGAAAATAGAAATCAGAGTAATCGTTAAATCAGCTTAGGCAGAGGTTCAGACTATTTTTAACTGGAGGTGGGTATTCATGTCCATTGAAGGGTTTGTTCTATTGCATCCCCGTGGCCATTACGCCATCTATCCCTACCCCGGCGCACGCCATGATCTGGCCTGCGGCGACCGGCTTGAGGTCGATACCGGCCGGGAATGGATCACCATGTGGGTCCGCGACGGCATCAATGGCTATTATCTCTCCGGCGATAAAATCTCCTTTTACCCCCTAATGGTTTATGCCCGGCTGGTGAACTAGCAATAGCTTTGATTTGATTGCGATCATTCCGTTTAATAAAGCCTTTCGGGTGGCGCGGTTGGTAACCCTTATAAATCTTGATATTGTTAACTGCCGGGGGAAATAATATAATGATATTGAAAGTTCTTAAATCCTTGGGAAATCTGTTTTTAGCTTATTCATTCAGGAATTTAGGCAGGCGATTCTTGTGAAGTGGGAAGAAGTAAAAAAAATTTATCCCGACAAATATGTATTATTACAAGTTCTTGAGAGCCATATAGAGGGAGAGCGAAAGTATATTGACGATGTCGCCCTTATTCGAGCCTTAAATGACTCCAAAGAGGCAACGCGTGAACTGGTTAACGCCAAACCGGGTACCTTGGTGTATCATACTTCAAAAGAGCGGATTGAAGTATTGATACGGAGAAACATTGGATTTCGGGGAGTCCGGTAGCATGGATATCAATATTTATTTTGACGGGCAGTTAATCTATACTTCACTGAAACTAACTTATAAAGGGAAATCAAAGGTTATCGATAAGCTTATTGTTGATACAGGAGCCGCCAAATCTTTCATATCCGTTGATGCGGTTAATGATCTTGAACTTACTTTCGAGGATGATGATTACATTACAACGGTATTTGGAATTGGGGGGCCGGATAATTCCTTTCAAAAAAATTTGGATTGTGTGGAATTTGGCTCACAGAAATTCGAAAACTACAAAATTGATTTTGGTGGTTTTCATGGGGATTATGACATCAACGGACTTAGCGGATTAGATTTACTTAAGGATGCTGGAGTTACCATTGACTTAAAAAATATGAAAATTACAGAATAGTCATCCATCCCAGCTTTGCTGGGACAACGAAATTACCCTTCTTCCGCATGGGAAGCAAACGCGCTATGATTGTGAATGGACTCGAAACTTTCCACTTCCACTTGAAACTTATGAATCCGCGGCTCCGACCGCAGGGCGATGACAGAATCCCTTAAGATATCTTCCACAAACTTGGGGTTCTCATAGGCGGCCTCGGTGACGAATTTTTCATCTTCCCGTTTCAGCACCGGATATACCGGACAGCTTCCCTGGACCCGCAACAGTTCCACCAGGTCCTCAAGCCATAAGATTTTTCCCGGATAAGCGAATTTGACCTGGCTGCGGATAACGGCCCGTTGATTGTGGGCGCCGAACTCCGAAATCTCTTTGCTGCAGGGGCAAAGGGACATGACCGGGATCTCGGCTCCCAACCGGTAATCAAATGTATGATCCGGTTGATGCAGTCTGCCGTAAAACTCCCCCAGGTAGTCCAGAACGCCAACAGTCCCGCTGACCGGGGCATTCACCGGCAAAAAGTAACGGAACCTGAGGCTGATCTCAGCGGCGGGGGCCTCCAAATTTTTACAAAGTTCCGCCAGCAGTTGGCGGATTTCTTTTCCGGCAATGGGCTTGTCCCTCCATGCGGTTAAAAGCTCCATGAACCGGCTCATATGGGTGCCTTTAAACTGGTGAGCGAGGCTGACGGATACGGTTACGTTTCCCTGAACATTCTGGTAGCCGCCGTTTTTCATCCGGATCTGAAAGGGCAGATGGACCTCCTTCACTCCAACCCGCTGAATTTCTATGCCCCGCTCATCTTTTCTATTTTGAACATCAATCATCTGTCCATACCCTACCTAAGTTTTAATGAAAGTCCTCTGAAAGTATTATATAAATAACTGCTCATTTCAGCAATGCTTTATTGATCCATCCGGCTATTTTCTGATATGATGGATAGAGTAATCGCAAGCTTTTTGAAGAAAGCGCCGGATATTAAATAATCAAAGACATCTCAAAAACAGGGGGACTCACTTTTGAAAATCGTGGTAGACAGTCACACCCATAGCGTTTCCAGCGGCCATGCCTACAGTACCGTTCAAGAAATAGCCAGGGAAGCATCGGCCAACGGGATCGCAATGTTCGCGCTCACGGACCACGGGCCAACCATGATCGGCGCCCCGCAGCTGTACCATTTCGGCAATTTGAAAGCTCTTCCCGGGCAAATATACGGCATAAAAATTCTCAAAGGGGTCGAAGCCAATATTTTGGACTTTTCAGGCCGGACTGACATGCCGGATGAATATTTGAAACGCTTGGACTTTGTATTGGCAAGCCTGCATGACGGCTCCATATCCCCCGGGTCGGTAGAAGAGAATACCGGAGTAATCATCAATGTCTTAAAGAATCCTCTCATTGATACCGTCGGTCACTCCGGCAACCCTTACTACCCGGTTGATATCGAGAAAATTGTCCGGGCCGCCAAGGAATATCACAAACCCATTGAACTGAATAACAGTTCTTTTTATTTCAGGAAAGGAAGCGCTCCCCGCTGCCGGGAGATCGCTCTCCAGTGTAAAAATCATGGCGTGCCCGTTGTCTGTGGAAGCGACGCCCATATTAGTTTTGATGTCGGCAAGTTTGACAAGGTATCTCAGGTGCTGGAGGAGATCGGGATGCCGGAGGAATTGGTCCTCAACAGCTCGGTGGAGCGGTTTGAGGAATATTTGAAACAACGGCGGCGCGGACATAAGAATGGCGAAGTCTTTTAACCACAAAGGCCCCGACGGTCAGGCTATTCAATGACGGCTATTCGACGGAGAGAGGTGTGGTGTATCGAATGAAATTCGCGCCAATCTTTTAGGCTTCAAATTTTTGGCTTTTAAAAAGGCCCAAGTTTACTGCTCTAACATCCCTCGCCGTGAATTTGCTTCTCTGAGTTGCATCGCCGGAGAGAGGGCGGGGTGAGGTCAAAATAGGCGATTGGAATCCTTGCAAAATATGGAAATACCCCTTGATCACATTGGGGCTGGGGTAGGGGGCCTCTATGGCGGATTTCAAATGGGAAAGGACATCGGAATGGAACAAGTCTCTTTATTACGAGTAACCTCTTATGATCACCGATTGACGTCGAAAATCGAGGAGTTGCTGAAACCCCTCGGCGGTTTGCAGGCCTTTTGCAAACGGGGCGACAAGGTTTTATTAAAACCCAATTTTATTTCGGCCCGCCCGGTGGAGAGCGCTGCAACCACTCATCCCGCAATGATTCTGGCGGTAGCGACGCTATTAAAGGATTTAGGCTGTGAAGTCGGGGTTGGAGATAGCCCGGGACTCGGCAGCGCTGCCGGGGTCATTCGCAAGCTGGGTCTTGATGACGATTTGAAACGGTTACAGGTCCGGATAGTTGAATTGGATGCTTTGGCTCCATATGACGGCAGCCGGTCGGCTACGTTTGAGCGGCGTTTTAAAAATTTGCAACTCGCGGGACAGCTCAAGGAATATGACCGGCTCATCAACCTGCCCAAACTAAAATCCCACGGCCAAATGGGGATAACCTTGGCCACTAAAAATTTATTCGGCTGTGTCTCCGGGCATAATAAAGCCCAGTGGCATTTCGAAGTCGGTAAGGATACCCGGGAATTTGCCCGTTTGTTAGTGGAAATCGCCATGACGGTCAACCCCGTGCTTCATATTTTGGATGGGATCACCGGCATGGATGGCAACGGCCCTTCCAACGGCAGGGTCCGGCCATTGAATCTACTGGCGGCCGGCGCCAATCCGCTGGCGGTCGACAGGGTAGTTGTTGAAATCATCGGGAAGAAACCGGAACAGTTTCCCATTTTCGAAGCGGCCCGCTCCCTTCATCTTTCTGGGACAGAGCTGGAGAAAATAGAAGTGTTGGGGGACAGGGTCGCGGATTGCCGGATCGAAGATTTTCAAATTCCGGCCTTCCGTTCCGCCAGTGTTTTGGGAAACCGGGTGTTCAGTGATTTTATCGGCAGGATGCTGCGGCAACGGTTGGTCCTGAACCCCAAACTTTGCACCAACTGCCGCCGCTGTGAATCGGTGTGCCCGGCCCGAGCGATTGGCAACCCCGATAAAATTGAGATCGATGAAGAAAAATGTATCCGTTGCTGTTGTTGTCAGGAGATGTGCCCTTACGGCGCTTTATCGATTCATACTCCCGTTTTGGCCAAAGTCTTTCAAAAGATCGGATGGATGTAAAAAATGAGGCAACCCACTTCCAAAGACGGAAGCGGGTTGCCTCATTGATTCATTAACCAGGAGCTAAATTTCAGTGATCGAGTTTTCGAATCAACCCGGAGAGTAATTCCCGGATATTGTGATTGGCATCGGGGCCTTGCAAGGGATTGGTTAACGTAATGGCCTTCTTTTTTTTCAATTTTAGGCCATAGGCAGGGCTGATTTCGCTCAACTTAATGGTTTGCACAGGGATTGCCTTTTCTTTCGCCACTTCCATCAACATTTCCACCAACAATGGATCGCTTTGCCTGGGGATTGCTAGACCATCGGTAGTTACCACATTGATCCGTTTGTCCGGGAAATTGGATAAGGTCACCACGTAGGTTAACTCCGGCGCCTTATATAAAAGTTTGGGTATCTCCAGTACGCCGGAGTTCAAGGAATTCGCTCCGGAAAAATACAAAGAAACGGAGAGGGTTGAGGGCCTGGATTTCATCAAAAGGGCGCCTAATTCCAATAGTACCCCACAATTGTCAAGGCCTGCCGGGTGGCCTTCGACTTTGGCAAAGAGCTTTAAAATGACGACGATCCATAATGCGGCAATGGAAAAATACAAAAGGACCGGAAGCTTAAACCATAAATTGCTGGCTACCATCAACAAAGCGATAAAAGCGGCTCCGTAAATCAGTCCCAGATAAACCCGGTTGGAAAGTTTTTCGGGCAGAGCGTTGAAATAGTCGGTGGTCATATTGCTCATAATCACGATTTTTTGAGTCTCTTTACTCCGGGCGGGAATCGTCAAGAGCAAACTTTCCGCCTCTTTTTTCCTCACCCGCGCTAAAATCGGATGGACCAGTTCGGTTGCAAATAATAAAAATAAAATCAGGGTTACCACAAATCCGCCTTTGGGGTGGGAGAAACTCAAAGCGACGGCTAACAGGCTAAGTATGGCGTAGGTAAGAAGGCTGACTGAAAAATTAAATACTGGAATTTTAAGGGTGGTAGGATGAAATTCCCACTGAGAGGTTTCTTGTTTAATGCAATTATATATGGCTTTGGCTCCAGCCGATTCGGGTTGACGTTCCGGGTAGCTCGTCGAGATGTTTTGAAAGGATTCGGAAATATTCATTATTCTATTTTGCTCCTTTTTTTTTAGTTCTTTAGCGGAAAATCAAACCAAAAGATGAAAAATTTTTTGTTTCTTTTTGATTCGACTTTACGTCGACAAACTCCTACCTGAAATTTTGAAGCGGAAGGTCATGATCCGATTTAACCTGCGGAGATAAAATTTTGGGAGGGGAGATAAAATTTTAAAATCGAACAAAGGGTCGATTAACGCAGGAATTATTTCTCCAAAAGCGAATTGAATGAGGACTGTAATTATGGATGGAGGAAAAATTCTTTGCTTATCTTGGGGATTGATCCGGGGACTGCGATTACCGGTTATGGGCTGGTCTCATACGAAGGCAATCATTTAAGAAAAGTCGCTTTCGGAGTGATCCGCACCGGTCCGGAGCTTTCATTGGCCAGTCGTTTGCATCATATTTATCTGGAAACCATCAAAATTATCGGGGAGTACCGGCCGGATGCAATCGCCATCGAGGAGCTGTTTTTCAATAAAAATGTCCGGACCGCTTTGGCGGTGGGGCACGCCCGCGGTGTCATATTGCTGGCTGCCGCCAATTCCGGATACGAGGTGGCGGAATATACGCCATTGCAAGTAAAATTAGCAGTAACAGGCTATGGGCGGGCGGAAAAGATGCAGATTCAGGAGATGGTCCGGGTTTTACTTTGCCTGGGTGAAATCCCCAAACCCGATGATGCGGCCGACGCTTTGGCCATCGCCATATGTCATGCCCATTCTTGCAAGATAGAGAATTTGGGGGCAAGAAGCCGATAGTGAGGAGGAGATCCCGATGATTGCCACATTGACCGGAATAGTAACGAGTGTCGGCGGCGAAAATTGTATTATTGAGGTCGGGGGCGTGGGTTACCTGGTCAACATGCCGCTCCCGGCATTGGAAGTATTAAGCCATACGGAGGAAGCAGTTAAGATTTATACCCATTTTCACTTGCGGGAAGATGGAGCCAGTTTATACGGCTTTTTGTCAAATTCCGATCTGACTGTTTTTAAAAAGATCATCGGAGTCTCGGGGATTGGCCCTAAAACCGCCTTGGCGATACTGGGAAATCTGCCCGGCGACCGTTTCCGGGAGGCGGTTCAAAGTGAAGATCACCGGATTTTAACGGCTGTACCGGGAATCGGATTAAAAACTGCCCAACGCCTGATTTTAGAACTTAAAGGGAAGCTGGGTAAAAGTGCGGGCAGTCCGGAAGCGAATGTGAAAACATTGGAGAGCGTCTTTAGTGTCAGCGCCGATGCGGTCGATGCCTTGGTATCGCTGGGATATCCGCAGCGGGAAGCCGTTACGGCCGTGGAAGCTCTCCTGAGTGAGAATAAGGGCATGACCAGCCCGGAATTAGTAAGACTGGCTCTCAAAAATTTAGGCAGAAAGTGAAAAATGGATGGAAGAAGAGCGTATCATTGGAGCAACCAAAAGACCGGAAGATTCGGAAGCCGAATTAAGCCTTAGGCCCCGGCGTTTTGCGGAATATATCGGGCAGAATAAGGTCAAGGAAAACATGGAAATCTTTATCAGAGCCGCCAAAGAGCGGCGCGAAGCCTTGGACCATGTTTTGCTTTACGGCCCGCCCGGTTTGGGAAAAACTTCCCTGGCGCATATTATCGCCAATGAACTGGATGTCCATATCCGGGTTACTTCCGGGCCGGCAGTGGAGCGGCCTGCGGATTTAGCCGCTATTTTAACCAACCTGGAGCCCAACGATGTTTTGTTTGTTGATGAAATTCACCGGCTCAACCATAGTGTGGAAGAGATTCTCTATCCGGCCATGGAAGATTTTGCGCTGGATATCATCATTGGTAAAGGGCCCAGCGCCCGTTCGGTGCGGATCGATTTGCCCAAGTTCACCTTAATCGGGGCTACAACCAAGGCCGGCTCCCTGACTTCCCCCCTACGGGACCGTTTCGGAATTATCAACCGGTTGGAGTTTTATGACGCCCAGGCTTTGCATCAAATCGTCACCCGCTCGGCTTCGATTTTGGGGATTCATATTGAAGACAGCGGGGCCTCGGAAATTGCCAGGCGTTCCCGGGGGACACCCAGGATCGCCAACCGTTTGTTAAAAAGGGTCCGGGATTTTGCTCAGGTGAAAACCGACGGAATCATTAGTAAGTCAACTGCCGATCAGGCATTAAGAATGCTGGAAGTGGATTTGATAGGCCTGGACAACCTGGACCGGATGGTGCTGTCGACGATCATCGAAAAATTTGACGGCGGCCCGGTGGGCCTCGATACCATTGCCGCTTCCATCAGTGAGGAATCGGAGACGATTGAGGATGTTTGCGAGCCTTTTCTTTTACAGATCGGATTTATTAACCGCACACCCCGGGGCAGGGTCGCCACCCGGCTTGCTTACGAGCACTTGCGGTTGAGATACCCCTCCAAGGGTGGAGCCGGGCAGGAAGGATTGTTCGGAGAAAGCGAGTAGTCATGGGGGAAAGGTATTGATTATTAGTTCTACTCAGAAAATACTTTTTTGCCTTAATTTTCTCTGTGTCTCTGTGGCCTAAATGCTTTTTGGCCACAGAGACACGGAGACACAGAGATAAAACCTATTTTTATCCTTTCACTTGCCCCGGCTAGCCGGGGTGGGGGACTTTGTGGCAAAAAACAGACTCGGAGGATATCGTCATGAATTCAGAAACCATGCTTTTACATGCCTGCTGCGGGCCTTGCGCTTGTTATAGCACGCAAAAGATTATGGAGGACGGCATTCATCCAACCCTCTTTTTTGATAATCCCAATATTCATCCTTATCAGGAATTTTTAGCGCGGCGCGAGGGATTGCGGCAGCTGGCGGCCATCCGTAATCTGGAAGTTATTGAGGCGCCCGGGTACCCAATGGAAGAATTTCTGGCCCATGTGGCATCCGACCCCGCCAGGCGCTGCGAATATTGCTACCGGCGCCGTTTGAGTCAGACCGCCTTGAAAGCCAAGGAGTTGGGTTTTTCTTTATTCGGCACCACCTTGCTCATCAGCCCTTACCAAAACCGGGACCGAATCGTGGAAATCGGCAGGGAGTTAGGCCGGGAACACGGACTGGAATTTTATGACGAAGATTTGCGGCCCGGGTTCCGGCAAAGTCAGGCCATGGCCAAAGAATACAATTTATACCGTCAGAAATATTGCGGTTGTATTTATAGTGAAAAGGAAAGATATTATAAAGAAAAGTAAAAGGAATCTTGAGTCCAATAGGGGCGGTGATGTTGATGAGTGAATTTTCAGGTATCGGAAAACTATTGATGATATTCGGAGCCATTATGCTGATAGTGGGCGCTCTTATCTGGCTGGGCGGTAAAATCCCGGGAATCGGGCGTTTGCCGGGAGACATCTTTATCAAACGGGGCAATTTCAGTTTTTACTTTCCGATTGTCACCTGCATCATTATCAGTATTATTTTGTCCTTCATCTTTAACTTATTGGGGAGAAAGTAATGGCCCTTTACCGCACCAACGCAATTGTACTGAGAACCCGGAATTTCGGCGAAGCCGACCGGGTCATCGTTTTGTTCAGCGAGGAATTGGGCAAATTCGAGGCGATTGTAAAAGGGGCCCGCAGGCAACGCAGCCGGTTTGTGGGAAGCACTTTGGCATTTAATTATATCCGGGCGATGCTGCTTGGCGGAAAGAGTTTGGATACTTTAAGCCAGGCGGAATTGGTTCATTCATTCGCGAAGCTGCATGAAGATTTGACCAAATTCGCCTATGCCAGCTTTTGGGTGGAACTGGTTGACGGCTTTATTCCGGAACGGCAAGAAGCGAAAGAGATCTTTAAATTTTTACTGGCGGCGTTTATCGTTTTGGAAAAAACGCCGGACCCGGCCATTTTAAACCTGGCATTTGAGATCCGGCTTCTGAACTATCTGGGTTATCAACCCCAAATCTCTCATTGCACCTGTTGCGGTAGGAGTTTGGAAGAGCCGGTTTATTTTTCAGCCGAAGCGGGCGGGGTGGTTTGTTCCAACTGCATTGGCAGGTACCGCGACCCGGTAAAAATGACTATGTCGGACTTGCGGGCTTTTGAACGCCTTGGCGAGATTGATTTACGGGAGCTGGCCACATTTACCGTATCGCAGGAAAATTGTAAAACGATTCAGAGGATATTAAGGAATTTTATGGAGGCCCGTCTGGAACATCCCCTCAAATCGCAAGTGTTTTTGGATAGCTTATCCCTTTAACTTGAGCAATTTATCAATCGTTTGGCAAGAGTGGATTTCATAAGGAATATCATCGGCATGGGTTGGGAAATCTATTTAGGTGGGAGGTGGACGCTGATGGAAAATATCGAAAAGATTGATATGGTGCGCGAGCGGATGAAAGTTACTTATGAAGAAGCCAAAGGGGCTCTGGAAGCCGCCAATTGGGATGTTGTCGAAGCCATTATTACGCTGGAGCGTGATGAAAAAGCGCGCCGCGAGGAAATCTTTGTACGCGGGAACGAACTGGTGGAAAAAATCAAGGAAATTGTGCGCAAGGGTAATATCAACCGTTTGCGGGTCAAACAGGACGATCAAGTTTTGGTGGAAATTCCGGTTACCGCCGGGGTGGTCGGGGCATTGCTCGCTCCACAGTTGGCTATTATTGGAGCTGTAGCTGCCTTGGTCAGCAAATGCACGGTGGAAATTGAAAAAAATGAAGAACCGGAAACGTATCATTGAATTCTTACATGGAAAAGGATTAGGAACTCCATACGACTCCGACCGTAACGGGAAGGAGTTTTTTTATGTCCATGGGGTTGTAATGGGAGGATAAAGAATGATTTCCGTGACAGAAAGAATTCATTGGATGACAGAAAGAATTATTTCTATGACGGAAAGAATTCATTGGATGACAGAAAGAATTATTTCTATGACGGAAAGAATTCATTGGATGACAGAAAGAATTATTTTGTGACGGAAAGAATTCATTGGATGACAGAAAGAATTATTTCTATGACGGAAAGAATTCATCGGATGACGGAAAGAATTATTTCTGTGACGGAAAGAATTCATCGGATGACGGAAAGAATTATTTCTGTGACGGAATGAATTCATTGGATGACAGACTCAATTTCGGAAATCCGTTGAATCTGTGCCATTGTGAATGGCGATGAATCTTTTTAATCCTGGTGGTTTAAGTCTCAGTTCGAATGGGCCTAAAAGTGATCCTATCCCTGAAAGGATATACCGGGCTTAAAACGACTCCGACCGCAAGGATGGAGTTTTTTATTGCAAACAAACGACTTGTTTGGCAGGATTTTAATCAATATTCCAGAAATTAACGCTATTATGTAATCTTAAATAATGTTTTATGAGTTTATGAGGCAGAAGGATGGACTTTCCGGGAACCAATTTCACCACCGACGAAAGAACCGAAGCTACGATTACCCGATTATTGTATTTAATATTAGGGGTAGGGACAGTTTTAGCGATCGTCAAAAATCCCGAAAAATGCTGGCTGCTTTTGTGCCTTGCCGGTTTGTTGGCTGCATCGGTAACGGTCCGCCGGGCCATTTTCTATGACTCCTCCCGATATCTGCATCTGGGTAAATTCAACTTTATCTTGGATTTTATCTTGATATTCGCGTTTGAGTATAATGACAAGAGTTTTTTCGCCTATTTTTTTTACCTGGTATTAATCATCGATGCTTCATTGACCTATTCACCCCTTTTTACCGGTGGGCTCACTTCTTTTAGTTTTATTGTTCATGGCTTTGTAAGAACCATTCACTTTCAACATCCCGATTTCCATACTTTTGTTTCCCGGCTTTTGATTGATTCATTAATTTTTGCAGGCACTTATATCCTGATGGTTTTTATTCGTTATCAGATTCAACAGAAAGAGCATTTGCGTCAAGTGATGGTTGAGTTGAAAATCAAAACCAAAGAGCTGGAAAAGACCTATCAAAAATTGAAAGAAGCCTCCATGGAGTTGGAAGAGCTCACTGTCTTGCGGGAACGGAACCGGATAGCCCGGGAAATCCATGATACGGTCGGCCATACCTTAACCACGGTTTTATTGGAACTGGAGGCCGGAGAACGTTTAATCCCGATTGACCCCACTGCGGCGGCAACTAAAATGAAAGTGGCCAAAAGCCAAATCCGTAAAGGATTGAATGATATTCGCGCTTCCGTTGAGACGCTTGATTCCGGAAATGAAATGGTGGACTTTATTTCTTCGCTGAAATTGCTGATTCATGAAACCATGATGCACGGCGATATTCATATCTGCTATCAAGTTGATAAATTGCCTCTGCTCACACCCCAGCAAGAAAAAGCCCTCTACCGTGCCCTTCAGGAAGGCATAACCAATGGAATTCGCCATGGAAAAAGTACCGCTTTTGTATTCAACCTGAAAAAAACCGAAAAATGGATCGAATTCATCCTTCAGGATAATGGGTCCGGCGCTGAACAGATCGTTCCCGGCTTTGGTTTAACAACCATGGAAGAACGGATCAAAGAACTGAGGGGGATTTTCAGCGTTGATTCCAAACCGGGGGAAGGCTGTTTGATACGCATCTCATTACCGCTACAGGAGGTTCCCAACAATGCCGGTTAATATCATGATTGTGGATGATCAACCACTATTTCGAGACGGATTAAAAACAGTTCTGGATTTGGAAGAAAGCATCCATGTCACCGCAGCAGCGGCTAATGGCAAAGAGGCGCTTTCATTGCTGAATCCGGATGCGCTTCCCGATTTGATATTGCTTGATATCCGGATGCCTGAAATGGATGGTGTCGCGACCGTCAAGCAGATTAAGCAAACTTATCCCGACATCAAAGTGCTGATGCTGACGACTTTCAATGATGAAGAATATGTTATGGAGGCCTTGGCTAACGGGGCTAATGGATATGTACTGAAAGATATGGAAGTCGAAAAGTTGCTGGAGGCTATAGATGATGCTATCCATGGGAAAATGGTATTGCCGCCCTTGGTCGCCGCCAAGCTCGCCCAGGGCTTGCATAAAATCGTCCCCCAAAAACTGAGCCCGGTTTTGGCAGAATTGTCTGACCGGGAAAAAGAAATAGCCATCATGCTGACCCAAGGCTTTTCCAATAAACAAATCGCGCTGGCGCTTTTCATTTCCGAAGGCACGGTTCGTAACTATATCAGCGTCATTTACGGCAAGATTGGGGTGAATGACCGGACGAACGCCGCGCTGTTATTGAAAAATCAAGGATTGTGACCGCGGATTCAGGACATATCCATAAACATTCACGGAGAAAACAATGATCGAAGCCAGAAATTTAAATCTTATCTATGACAATGCCCCGAATGACAAGTTTTATGCCCTTCGTGACATCAATTTTTCGGCTGGTCGCGGCGAAATGGTGGGACTGATTGGTCCATCCGGCAGCGGTAAGAGTTCTTTGCTTTATATTCTGTCCGGGTTGAAAAAACCCGCCACCGGTACGGTCTATTATCAGAATCACTCTTTGGAAACGTTATCTTTTAATGATTTGGCGGCGCTCCGGCGTAAAGACTATGGATTTATCTTTCAACGTCATTTTTTGATTGATTATTTAAATGTCATCGATAATGTTTTGGCTGTCGTCAACCAAGATACCCCTTTCTGGATAAAGGCCGCTTTGGACTGCCTGGAAATGTTGGGTATCGCCGGACTGGCCCGTAAAAAGACCTGGCAAATGTCGGTAGGCCAGCGCCAAAAAGTGGCCATTGCCCGTGCTTTGGTGCATCAGCCAAAAATTATATTGGCCGATGAACCCACTGCTTCGCTTGACCATGGCAATGCCCGGTTGGTGATGGATATTTTGGCGGGCTTAAAAGGCCGGACGACGATCTTGGTAGCCACCCATGATCATTCGATCTTAGATCAAACCGACAGGGTAGTTCACATGTGGGATGGTCGGATCATCAAGACGACTCCTCTATCAAGTCTCCCTGGTATCATAAAAAACACTGTTCCAAGCATATATGGGAGCCAAAATGGTCAAGCCCTTGTCAGCCTTGAGGTGTTACCGGAATAATCCAAAAGGCTGTTGTGGCTTGTATGGAACGTGGGCTTTACGCCAAAATCATTGAAAGATTTAGCGCATGTCATTTTATTTATTACTCAAGTCCCGATTGGAGTGATAGAAAAATGACATTTTTATTTGCAGTTTGTAGGAATTAAATTGGTTTTGTCATATGACATCAATCATTTTTTTTATGACAAAGTTTATGATTAACGTAATTATAAAAAAAATTGCGCCAGTGTTATATTTTTATTGTAAAAACAATGAAAAGAGAAAGGGGGCTCTACGTTGGCGGTTATGTTGTTTTTTTTCATATTGCCCACAACTAACATAACAAGTTCGATACTGCTTTTTAGCTGATAAGGGGAGGAATTTTTTATGCTTCAACCGAAAGCAAGAAAAAGATTACAGTGGAGATGGGTCGTTTTTTTATTCGGTTGTATTTTTTGGATGGTTTCTTTTGCGGATGGGGCGGGAGCTGGTGGCCCATTACAAGCAAGCGAAATCAACAACCGGATCAATTCTGTCAAGTATTTTAGCCTGGTACAAGACCATATCCGGGATAAGTTCACCAATTTCCTGGTGAGCGCGGAACATCAATTTGAGTCCAGCGGAAACCCAATTGGTAACCCGGTGAATACCACCGGTTTCACATGGTCGGGTCCTGATCCCGATGGCTGGTATAAGAATGTTAAAATCGATAAAGCCGGAGATGGTACTGTCTTATCAACTACAACCATCAAGTTCAAGTCGGCGAACGTTAAAGATATCCGACTTAAGGTGACCTTCACCCGATCCATTGGGGATGGCGCCCAATTGACCGGGACTTCCGATTTGTCAGCTGTCAAGGGTTCCGATAATTTATGGAACGGGGTTTATTACACTAGTTGTGATACCAGCTATGATACGGCTCTCAGTAGCCGGCAAATCTACCATCTTAATCTGGTGGAGCGGTTTACGGGCGCGGCTTTGGATACCGGAGCGGGAAACTACGACGTATCAGCAGCTTTCCAGGTAGCGGGCGCGCCGGGTTACAGCTTGGCCACAAGTTATGCGGTCAATAGTTCCCAGGCATTTACCGCCACCGGTGCTGAAGTATTAAATCCATATCCAAGCGATGCCCTGAGTTCAGAAGAGATCAACCGCCGTTTGAATGCGGTGAAAAAGTTCAACTTGGTTTTGTGTTGTATGTGGGACAAATTTGATAACTTTCTGGAAAGCGGCAATAACAAAGACTTCGTGCCCAGCGGTGGGCCGATCTTTGTCTTACCGACTCCATCCTTTGTGTGGGTTCCTGAATCCGATGGCTGGTACATTGCCTGTAACAGTGAATCGGATAATGAAGGGTCCGAGATCAGAAAAGTTTTGCGAATCAAGTCATCATCCCCGGAGGAGATTAATTTAACCGCCGCTGTTACCGAAGATTGTCATGATGGGTATCAACGGAGGGGCAATTACGTTCTGGCGGTCGCCAAAGGTGAGAACGGTTGGAGCGGCAGTCTCACTGGGATTGGGGAAGATTATATTGCAGAAATTTCTCAAAAATGCACTTGGACTTTCTCCGAAACAATTCAGGATGCGGCTTTGGATACGGGTAGCGGCATCTACAAAGACATTGCAGCAAACATCTCCGCCCCGGGCCGGTCGATTGCTATAACCGCCGGTTATGCAGGTACTTTTGATGCCGTTACACAGAAATTCAATCTGAGCGGGTCGCAATTATTTAACGGAACTGCCAATAGTAATGTTAATGAAACCTATACAATCGTTGGCGTCAGTCCCCGTCAAATCAACACAATGATATATTCCATTCAAAAAGTCGGTTTGTTGGAAAATTATGCCAGTGACAAGTTTGCCAACTTTATTAATGGCGGCACGTTTACGCTTGGAAGTAATAAGACCGTTCCTCTATGGCCTTATAATTTATCTTGGTTATGGGACAGCACCTGGACCCTGGATACATCCAACAAAAGTTCGTTTCCTCGTTATACGTGTACCCGTAACAGCAACATTAGCGGTAAAGCTTATACATTTAAAATGACATATTGGCAAGATCCAGATACCCAATATCATGTTTTTGCGTTTAATCTCTACTCAAATAATAATAATGTATTGACTATGGTGGGAAGCTTTACGTTAAATGCCATTCTAGTGAACGATCTATGGACCGGAGAGGTTAGTTTCAGCGATTCCGGTGTTAAGACTATTATTCAGGGCGCAGCGATAATCTTTAATATCACCTCCTTTTCAGCAAGCTTTTCCAATGCGGACCTGACTATGGGCACAGGAAATTATTCCCATGTAACGGGGACCTTCGACATCCCGGCTCAGTCAAAGAGCTATTCTTTAACTTCACCGGCGGATGCGGCGTCATATTATGATGTAATCTATGATCGCACCAACTATCGTTATTCCATTTGCGGACAGGATACATTTAACGGCGTTACGCAAACAGTCAATGAAACTTATAATCCTTAAATTACTGATGAATCAAATAGTTTGACCGTTTCAATCCAGGCCGGATCGATGAATCAATCGATCCGGTTTTTTATGGGTTTAAAAACGGGCTGCCCCAAGAGCAATTTAACATAAAAAAGGGTGAAATCCTGGTAGTTAGCGACAAATTTGCTAGAGCCTTTTGGGGCTCTTATTTTTATGCCAGAAAGACCAAACAATGTTCTTTTGTTTAGTAATTTTTCAGGAACATTACCAGCAAACTTCGGCATCTGGCAGGATTTTGTAAAACGCCTCAGAAATCTATTGTTTTATGCATCGATTTACCGCAAGGAGTATAAATGACCAAACCGCTCTCTACCTGGAAATATTATCGTAATAATCAACAGAAAGTTGCCCTGGTTTTGACCATAGTTGCCCTGAGCGCCTTTTTACAATACACGCTGCTAGTTTATATGGCGACCCGGCTAAAACTGGCACAAGCACTCGAGCCTTTTAATTCAAATATCTATGTCTATGCCCAAAAATCAAAACGGTCTCAATTAAAACAATTGCTTGGTAAACATCCGGCAATTTCTAAAGTCTTCCCACTCAGGCTTGGATATACCTCAAGGCCTAATGGGAGGGCTTTTGTTTTTTCATTACACGCAAAAGACATGAGCCCGGCGCTGAAAGCTTTAGATCTTATTTTAATCAAAGGCCGGCTTCCGGCTGGGGGTACCAGAGAAATGGCCCTCCATTGGAGGCTCGCCGCACTCAAAGGATTAAAAATCGGCGCTCATTTTGGCCGTCAATACTCCAGGCGCGATTATTTAAAAGGAGACTACAAGTTAGTCGGTCTGCTTAATGGAGATTTGCTCATCGGTTTTTTGGATTTGACTCCATTTAACGATGATTATCATCTATCAGGAGAAGATACCGGATTTTTAGTTATTCCCCACAAAGGCCAATTCGACAAAGTCGTTAGTTTTTTAGGCAAATGTGCGCGAGAAGATCCTAAATTATATATTTTTAAAAGAGGCCCTTATATCGAAAGCGACCTCTTTGTTTTAAACGCCCTCTATTTAGTAATGACCGGCATTGTGACGATTTGCGTCAGTTTTCTGTTTTATATCTTTTTTTACCAGCGGCGTTCCGAATTTCACTTGTTGGAAGCGTTGGGATATACCCGGCAAATGATAGTCGGCAGAGCTTTTTTTGAGATTAGTGGTATCAGCTTGGCCGGATTAGTACTTGGTGTAACCGTTGGCCTGCTAAGCGGTCATGCCTTAAACAGATGGATGTTTATAGAACAGGGCCAGCCATTAGAATTATGGGGTCTCAGTTATCCTTTCAAATTATTGGCCACCCCGTTTGTGATTATTTTAAGCGGTTTATTGATTGTCCGGCTTCTGCTCCAAAAAACCGACCCGATTTCCACCATTGAAGGAGAAGGATGAAATAAAAAATGACCAAACCGCTCTCGATGTGGAGATATTATCTTAATAATCGAAAGAAAGTTGCCATTATTTTTATCATCACTTTTCTTGGGATCTTGGCACAATGTGCTTTACTGATTCATAGCACAACCAAGCTTAATCTTTATCGGGCTATCTGGCCTTGGAATTCGTTTGCCTATGCTTTACATACCAATGACGGCGTTCAACAATCCCCGGAATACCAGAACCGTTTAGAACGATTGCTTGAAAAACATCCGGCAATTTCTAAAGCTTTAATGTACAAATTCACAGTAACAGCGTTGGGTACGGTTCCGGTCAATATTATTTATTTAAGATCAAAAGATATCAGGCCCGTGATAAATTCTTTACAGCTTAATTTAATCAGGGGCCGTCTTCCGGCTCGGGGTGCCCATGAGATTGCCCTCCATTGGAAGATAGCCGCCTTTCACGGCTTAAAAATCGGTGCTTATTGTAATAAAGACTGTATATCCGGACGGTTTATCAGGATAGAAACCGGACTATTTCTTGGAGACAATAAATTAGTGGGTCTGCTGGATGGGGATTCCATCACCGGTTTTTCCGATTTGGATTCATATAACAACGATTTGCACTTATCACAGGGAGAGGCCTCATGGCTGGTCATACCTAAAAAGGGGCAACTAGCTCAAGCCAAAAGATATTTAGCAGAGTGTATTAAGAAAGATAAAGAACTAAAAGCTTCAAATATAAATAAACATGATGATATTACTGATGCTGTTAACTCTACCCTTATGGCTTTAAACATTTTTGATTTAGTAATTACCAGTGTAATCACTTTTTGTGTCAGCTGCCTGTTTTATATTTATTTTTATCAAAGACGTCCGGAATTTGGTTTGTTGGAAGCGTTGGGGCATACCCGGGAAATAATTATCGGCAAAGCGTTTTTGGAGATTGCCGTTATAATTATACTGGGATTTGTTTGTGGGTTACTTTGCGCTTTGCTAGGTGGATGGCTATTCAATCGCTTTATTTTGATAGAGCAAGGCTTACCGCTGATGCTGTGGGATCAAAGTTGTTTTTTTAGACTTTTAGCTACGCCGTTATGGGTCGTTTTTATCAGTTTGCTTCCGGTCTGGCGGATGCTCAAAAAAGTCGACCCGATTACCATTATCGAGGGAAAAGTATAAATTAGATTTATTTGTACTTTTTTTCACAATGTGGTATAATCAATCCATAAGGTTTTTTATTATGAATGATTTCATGATAGCGAACCAACCGATTGTCTTTTGTTCTGAAGCCGAAGAAAGTTCTGAGGCCGGAGAGCGTTTGAAAATAAGTGTTATGAATTGATTTTTTCAGGAGCGGCGCTTGGTGGATGAAGCGGCGTTTCATGGAAATGAATTCGTACCCTTTTTTGAGAATGGCCTCCGTTCCTCAGAAAAGGGTTTTTAATTTTTGAGGGCGGAAGCCGCCAGGAGGATGAATTCGGAAATGAATTTTTTAGAAAAGTATCAAGAGGATTTTCAAGAGTATGATCGTATGGAACGGGACTTTATCGACGATGAGCTGATTTGGAGCCAGCTTAAAAAATGGGAGCATCCATCCAAGGAGGATGTCCTCCGGGTTTTGGACAAGGCGGCCCGGATGATCCGTTTGGAACCGGAAGAAATGGCAATCTTGCTTCAAAATCAAGATCCGGAACTGACAAACCAAATGTATGCTTTGGCCAGTCGATTGAAACGGGAGGTTTATGGAGACCGGATCGTTTTTTTCGCCCCTCTTTATGTTAGTGACCAATGTGCCAACAATTGTGTTTATTGCGGTTACCGCAGCTCCAACCGGGCAATCCACAGGAAAACTCTTACCATGGATGAGCTGAAGCGGGAAGTTGAAATCATGATCAGCGAGGGCCAGAAACGGACGGTCCTGGTCTATGGCGAATCTCCCGAGACCAACATTGATTATATTTGTGATACGGTGCGTCAAGTCTATAGCGTCAAGAGCCAACATGGGGAAATCCGGAGGGCCAATATCAATTGCGCTCCCCTGACCCGGGATGAGTTAAAAAAATTAAAACAAGTCGGGATTGGGACATTTCAGGTTTTTCAAGAAACCTACCATCATCAGACTTACCGGAAATTACACCCTGCCGGGACCATCAAAGGCCATTACCGCTGGCGGTTGTATTGCCATGACCGGGCTTTGGATGCAGGCTGTGATGATGTGGGAGTGGGTGTTTTATTCGGGTTGTATGATTGGCGCTTTGAAGCCATGGGCCTGCTTTATCACACGATTCATCTTGAAGAAAACTATAACGGGGTCGGACCCCATACGATTTCATTTCCCAGAATTCAGCCGGCGCTCGACACTCCCTATGCCTTAAATCCCGAATATGCCCTGAGTGATGATGATTTTAAAAAATTAGTGGCTGTAGTGCGGCTATCCGTTCCTTACACCGGAATGATTTTAACAGCCCGCGAAAGCGCCGAGGTCCGCCGGGAAGTTATTCCGCTGGGGATTTCCCAGATTGATGCCGGCAGCCGGATTGGAGTGGGAGGATATCAGCAATCCCAAGCCAATGCCATGCCGGATAAGGAGCAATTCCAATTGGGCGATGTCCGGCCCCTGGATGAGGTGATCCGGGAGACTTGCCAGATGGGCGACATCCCATCCCTGTGCACCGCCTGTTACCGTAAGGGCAGGACCGGCGAACATTTTATGGGGATTGCCAAGTCCAGCTTCGTTCATAATTTTTGCATGCCCAATGCCATATGCACTTTGAAAGAATATATGCTGGACTACGCCAGCCCCGAAACCCGCCGGGCCGGGGAGGAAGCCATCCAAAAATATCTGCCGCAGATCAAAGATCCTCAAACCAGGGAATTTGTGACCCGGGCCTTAAAAAATCTGGAAAAGGGCCAAAGGGATCAATATATTTAAGTTTCTACTAGACTCACTGGAAAGCGGTGAAAGGGACAAATGGCCTATCGGTTTGAGCATGATTTATTAGGGGAAAGAGAAGTTCCGGCCGAATGTTATTATGGAATCCATACCTTGCGGGCCGTTGAGAATTTTGATATCAGCGGCCGGCCTATCCGCCATCCACTGGTTATTGCCTTGGCAATGGTCAAGAAAGCGGCGGCTTTAGCCAACCTTGAAGCCGGATTACTTGAAAAGTCAATTGCAGAAGCCATAACCTTAGCCTGCGATGAAATCATCGCCGGGGGATTGCGGGAGCAATTTTTGGTGGACGCATTGCAAGGGGGCGCCGGCACCTCCGCCAATATGAATGTCAATGAAGTCATCGCCAACCTGGCTATTGAAAAGCTGCATGGGGAAAAAGGCGATTACCGGATGGTTCACCCGCTGAATCATGTAAACAGGAGTCAATCCACCAATGATGTTTTTCCGACCGCGGTTCGGATCGCCGCCATTAACCTGTTGAAACCGCTCAGTGAAAATCTGGCGGGGTTACAAGGGGCTTTGCAGCAAAAAGAGGAACAATTTTCCGGAGTTATCAAGATGGGCCGCACCGAGCTTCAGGATGCGCTTCCGGTCATGTTGGGGCAGGAGTTTGGAGCTTACGCCCAGGCGATTGCCAGAGACCGTTGGCGGATTTATAAGGTTGAAGAACGGTTGCGCCAGGTTAACCTGGGCGGAACCGCGGTTGGAACCGGGTTGAATGCCGATCGGCGGTACATTTTTTCAGTGATTGAAAAATTACGGGACGTGACGGGGCTTGGCCTTTCCCGGGCCGAGTACCCCATGGATTTGACGCAAAACAACGATGTTTTTGCGGAAGTTTCCGGGATGCTTAAAACGGTGGCCGTTAACCTTGCTAAAATTGCCAATGATCTACGGCTTATGGCCTCAGGACCCCATGGGGGTTTGGGCGAAATCAACCTGCCGGAGATGCAGGCCGGTTCTTCAATCATGCCGGGGAAAATCAATCCGGTGATTCCCGAAGCGGTCCGTCAGGCTGCTTACCAAGTTATGGCCGCCGATACGGCTATCACCATGGGAGCCGCCTCCGGCGAACTGGAACTCAATGCGATGCTGCCTTTGATTGCCGACAATCTGTTCAACTCTTTGGAAATGTTAAACCGGGCCGTGGTGATTTTCAAGGAGCGTTGCATTGAAAAGATTACGGTTAACGCCGAACATTGTGAGGAGGTCTTGGAGAAAAGCATGATTTATGCGACGGCTCTGACTCCTTATATCGGTTATGAAAAGGCCACCCTTTTGGTGCAACAGGCAAAGCGGAACGGAAGCACTATCCGCGAGGAAGCCTTACTTTCCGGGATTTTTACCGAGAATGAATTAAATGGGATATTCGATCCTTATCAATTGACCAAACCGGGAATTCCCGGAAAAAAAGTTTGATGGATTAAATTTGGAGGTTTAATATGCCGGATTTAAATGCAACCCCCAATGCTTCGCGAATTCAAATCGGCATCTTCGGCAGGCGTAACGCCGGTAAATCCAGCTTAATGAATGCTTTGACCAACCAGTCGGCGGCTTTGGTGTCGGATAACCCGGGCACCACCACTGATCCGGTTTTTAAAGCCATGGAAATGCTGCCGTTGGGACCGGTTACTTTCATCGATACGGCCGGCCTGGATGATGTCGGCTCTCCTTTGGGAGAACTGCGGGTGAAACGGAGTTATGATATTTTGGACCGGGCTGATTTGGCCTTGCTGGTGATCGATACCCGGATTGGGCTGACTGAATTTGAAGCCGGGCTCGCCGCGGCGATTCATAAAAAAAAGATTCCCGCAGTAGCGGTAGTCAATAAAACAGACTTACAAGCGCTTTCGGAAGGACAAAAACAGCGTTGGGAAGCAGAGCTTCAGATGGAGGTGTTGGAAGTCTCGGCCACCCAAGGAAAGGGTCTGCATGAATTAAAGAGCGCCCTGGTCCGGATAGCCGGAAAAATCGAGGAGGAACCTTTTCTGGTTGGAGATTTGGTAAGACCGGGCGATTTTGCCGTGCTGGTCATACCCATCGATAAAGCGGCGCCCAAAGGCCGGTTAATTTTGCCCCAACAACAGGTAATTCGGGATATTTTGGAACATGACGCCATGGCGGTTGTCACCAAAGAGCATGAGTTGAAAGCGACTCTTGAGAATTTGGGGAAGAAGCCGGCCGTTGTGATTACGGATTCCCAGGCATTTTTGAAAGTGGCGGCCGATATTCCCAAAGAGATACCGCTTACCTCTTTTTCGATTTTGTTTGCCCGCCAGAAGGGAAGTCTGGTAGAATTGGTCAAAGGGGCCAAAATGGTTGAAAAGCTCAAACCCGGCGCTAAAGTTTTGATAGCCGAGGGGTGCGCCCATCACCGGCAATCGGATGATATCGGGACGGTGAAAATTCCGCGCTGGCTGAGACAGACTATCGGTGGAGAGCTAGATTTCCAGTGGGCCAGCGGCCAAAGTTTGCCGGAAGATTTAAGTCCCTTTCAATTGGTGATTCATTGCGGCGGTTGTATGCTCAACCGGCATGAAATGATGCATCGGATAACGAAGGCCAAAACCCAAGGGATCCCGATTGTTAATTACGGAGTGCTGATTGCTTATTTGCAGGGCATTTTTCCGAGGGCCCTGGAACTTTTTCCGGAAGCGCGGGGATGGTTGGATTGAAAGGCAGTTATGGGTTACCGGTTTATTGGTTATTGGATGTTTGCTTCTGATGATTGAATTGAGTATATGGAGGAGAGATTATTTTGGGTTCTGAAAAACGCATTGCCGTGATTGCCGTTATTCTGGAGAGTCCCAAGGAAGTTCAGGGCAGGGTCAATAGCATCATCAGTGAATTCGGCGAGATGGTCGTGGGAAGAATGGGTATTCCCAACCATGAAAGAAATATCGGCGTTCTTTCCCTGATTGTTGAAGGAACCGAGAACGAGATTAACACCCTCACCGGCAAGTTGGGAAATATTCACGGCGTGAATGCCAGGGCGACAATGGCCAAACAATCGTAAACGGGAGCGTATGATGGAACAAACAGCCACTCGATTCGGTGACTTGAAGAACGGAATTGAAAATTTAGCGCAAGGGAAAGGATTTCCCGGTGAACGGGATCTTGTTTTGGAGGTTATTCAGAATCCAAACGGAGTATTAGCCCAACAGGTTAAATCTGAAGCCGATAAGCTAAGGGCGGATACTGTGGGGCCGGAAGTTCATTTGCGCGGGTTGATCGAATTTTCTAATTATTGCCGGAATCATTGTTTATATTGCGGCCTGCGCTGTGATAACCGCCGGGTTACCCGCTACCGGATGGAGCCTGGTGAAATTATCGCCGCGGCAGAACAGGGCGCCGGTCTGGGATATAAGACAGTAGTGCTTCAGTCCGGCGAGGATTTGTCGTTTACCGGTAAAATTTTGGCCGATATCATCCGGGAAATTAAGAAAATCGGTTTAGTGGTAACCCTGAGCATTGGGGAACGTGCTCCCGAAGAGTATGACTTGTGGAGAAACGCCGGAGCCGAGCGTTATCTGATGCGTCATGAGACAGCCGACCCCGTTTTATACGACCGGTTACATCCAGGGCAGAAGCTGGCCAAGCGGATCTCTCTGCTGAAAATTTTAAAATCCCTGGATTATCAGGTGGGAACGGGCTTTATGGTGGGATTGCCCGGTCAGGACGAAAAGGTCTTGCTGGAGGATTTGGAACTGGCCCGTGAGCTTGAAGCGGAAATGGTGGGAATCGGTCCGTTCATTCCCCACCCCGATACACCTCTGGGGCACTGTTCCGGGGGAACGGTTGAACAAACCTGTATGATGGTGGCTTTAACCCGTCTTTTTCTCCCTCAGGCCTTGATACCGGCAACCACCGCCCTTGGAAGCATCTCCCCGCTGGGACGGGAGTTAGCCCTGAAATCCGGCGCCAATGTGGTCATGCCCAATTTGACACCCCGGATTCACCGGGCGGATTATCAGATTTATCCCGGGAAAATATGTTTAGGCGAAGAAGCGGCCGAATGCCGGGGTTGCATTACCCGTAGGATTAACAGTGTTGGAAGATGTGTGTCGGACGGGCCGGGGCATAACCCAAAATGGTCGCAAAGAAAAGAGGCTATTAGGCGGCTGTAATAAGACAAGGGACGGGGAAGATCATGGTGTAGTGAAGAGAGCCTATGACCTATCTCTCGCTCTTCCCCCGATTGGAGTTATTAAAAAAGCCATTTCACGTGGAAGAGTAACCGCGAACCCAAGGTTCGAAGCCTTTGTCTCTAAAAGCTTTTAGGCTTCGAGGGCATCGAACTCTCCCACTGAATTCGCTTCATTAAAGCACTTCATTGGGGAGTGCGCGCCTTCATGTTGAAGGCGGGAGAGGTCTGCGCCCGGCTTGATTCATCTTTCCTGGTTGCGGTTTTTATTTTCCTGCCCGACGCTGAGCATAATTCCGGCAATGACCACGATTCCGCCGATTAATTGGAATCCGCTTAACGGTTCATGGAGGAAAATGAGGGCGAAAAGGACTCCCAGAACCGGCACCAGGTTCATCAGGGAAACCGCCGAACTTGAGGTGAGTTTTTTAAGGCCATAAGCGTACAAGAAGAAGGCTATGGTTGAACAAAACAATCCCAGATACAACAAAGCGAATAATGAATTCCCGGTCGGCGTTTTCCACTGACTCCGTTCGATCCATGCCAGCGGCAAGAAGGCGAGCGCTCCGGCTGTTGTTTGATAAAAGGTGATCAAAATCGCCGGATACCGGTGGACGACTTTACGGGTGACGAAATTATAAAACGCCCAAACGATGCCGGTTACCGCCAATAAAATATCCCCGAGCAAGCGGTGTTCGCTTCCCGTATGGGAGCTTTCGCGGGCTATCCAATATACTCCGAAGATCGCGATAGCGGCGCCGAAAAGACGGACCTTCGAAACAGCGTTCCGGTAAATTATCCTCTCCAGCAACATGGTCATGGCGGGATAGGAGGCCACAATCATGGCCGCATCTGCTGCTGTAGCCAGCTTCACCCCTAGATTCTCCATGGCGAAATAGATGGTGATTCCCAGTAGACCACTTCCAATGAAACGAACCAAATCCCTTGGAGAAGGCCAAAGAAATTTCTGTTGGAAGGCTAAAACGATTCCCAGCAAGAAGGCGGCCAATATAAAGCGGAGAGCGCCTAATGTGAACGGCGGGAAGGTGGTGAAGGCAATTTTCGTGGCCACAAAAGAGATACTCCAGAAAACAACGGCTGCGGTAACAGCCATGAAATGGAGCGAGTTATTGGATTGTAATTTTGGTTGGCTTTGGAATCTTTTTTCGATCATGGGGGCCTCCGGAATTCTGGCGGTGGGCTGTTTTATTGGACCAATATCAGGCATATTTGCTCCGAATCTCCAGCATGTATTGGCCGGGAGTTATTCCAATGAATCGTTTGAAGGAATTGGTGAAATGGCTTTGGTCGGAAAATCCCAATTCCAAAGCGGTGTCATTTAGGGAAATGCCTGATTCCAGCAGTTGTTTCGCTTTGCCAATCCGTACGCTTTCCAAATAGGTGTGGGGAGGCACGCCGATTTCGTCGCGAAAGACTCTTAAAAAATAAAAACGGCTCAATCCTACCTGTTCAGCCAGGGCCGTCAGATTAAAGCCCTCCGCCAGATGCTCACGGATATAACTGCATGCGGTTTGAACGGCGCGGTGTTCTTTTTTGGAGACCTCCGCCGGCGCGTGAATGTCGGCATGTTTGATAATCAGTTGCGACAATGCCGTAATCCATAATGATTCACATTCAAGAGGGTTGATTTCACGGGTTAAGGACAAATGTAAAGCGTAAAAAGCCCGTACCAACTCTGGATCATCGATTCTCACATTCATAAAAAACGGCAGCTTCTCGTGATTTCCGGTAATTTCGGAAACCGCTTCCCGCATGTGGCTCAAGGTCGGATATAAAGCCCGGTACTTAAATCCGTTATTATCGGCCGGTTCCCCGGTATGGTCATCACCCGGATTCAATACAATGAGGCCTCCGGGGGGCGTTAAATGTTTCACTTTGTGATGGACGAAGGATTGCAGGCCTTGTTCGATAAAACAGACCACATAGTGTTCATGCATGTGAAGGGGGAACCCCTTTTTGATGCAAGTTGCCTGGTAAAATTCCAGATTCAACTGGGGATTAAACCCATATTGGCTCCATTCTTTGGCTAACATTGAACTCACTCCAGTTATCACCACCGATCCCTTGTTTAAAATATATTTGTCGATTGATTCCATTATAGCCTGAATGCAATCAGCAGTCTTGCAAGAAATTGCTTTCTAAACTCAAAATTATAAAATTTCATGGAGCGATCCTTTTGACAGCCGGGGTTAAAAGTCATACAATAGGTTCAGTAATCATGGAGGAAGCGGAAAATGTCCGGTATCCAATATTATCGCGATCCCAATGTCCCCTTTTTGGAAATCAAGAGTTGTGAGTCGGGAATTCACGCCTCCCGCCGGCATGTCCATGAAGAGTTTTCCCTGGGTGTTGTGATGAAAGGCGCCAGCCTGGTAAAAAGCGCGGCCCGGGATTTCCCGGTTGAACAAGGCGCGGTGATTATGATACCGCCGGACATCATTCACCAGTGCAACCCGAAGGATTTGAAATCCTGGCAATTCCAAATGGCATATTTAAAAACCGATTGGGTGGAGTCTTTACTGGACACTAAACCTGAAAATCTGTATATCTCGGTAAAAAATCTGCAGCCCAAGGAGTTTCAGCGGATATTGAAGTTGTTTCAACTTCTTAAAGAGGATTTGCCCGGACTTCAAAAAGAAACCCAATTGATTACCGAGTTGCAATATTTCTTTGATTTTGAGGGCTATTTTCAACAAAAACCTCATGGATTGCCTGTAAATCCCCGGATAATGCAAAAAGTCCGGAAGTTTATCCAGGGCAATTTTTTAGAGAAGATTAGTCTCGATGATTTAGCGATGATTGCGGGATTCAATAAATTCCATTTGGTGCACTGTTTCAAAACAGCCTATCATACAACCCCTCATGCTTATCAGACCATGCTGCGAATCAATTTCGCCAAGGGACTGTTGCAAAAACGGCGCGATGAAGCGATTACAGCCATAGCCCAGGAGGCGGGGTTCTATGATCAAAGCCATTTTGTGAGGGCTTTTAAACAGTACTTGGGGACCACGCCGCTGGAATATCGTCTGAAACGCTAAAAAGAGTTGTTTTTTAAAATAAAAGACTTTACGTTAAAATCTACAGAGAATATCTGTAGATTTTTTAATGGAGAAGATGGAGGTGAACTTTAGTGATGAGCATGTTTATGCTGATCAAAAAGAAATATTTACTTTTAGAGGTGAAAAATTGACAGCTACAATCTTGTATGTTAATATACTAGTATACAAGCATACAAGTTAAATCGTTGTACTCAAAAATTTTGGCTCCTATTTCCCCCCCTTTTAATACCTGGGTGATTGGGGAGAAAAAGTCTAGATAGATGATTTAGACAAAAACTTTATTTACAACAATGTTCGAGTAGAAAAAGGAAAAATAATTGAGGTGACGGAATGAAAGCGATGCGTGATGCGTATGGAGAAGTTCTGGTGGAGCTTGGGAAGGAGCTCCCCAATTTGGTCGTATTGGATGCCGATTTATCTTCGGCGACCAAAACTATAAAATTTGCGACTGCATTTCCTGAACGATTTTTTAATATGGGGATTGCAGAGTGCAATATGGCGGGAGCTGCCGCTGGTCTTGCTTTGCTTGGAAAAATTGCAGTTATTTCGACATTTGCCGTTTTTGCACCGGGTCGCATTTACGACCAGATACGTAATACGATTTGTTATTCCAAAGCGAATGTTAAGATCATATCGACTCATGCCGGATTTTCAGTAGGCCCTGATGGCGGTACTCATCAAGCTTTAGAGGATATTACCATGGCGCGGGTACTTCCTTATATGAGAGTGTATGCTCCGGCAGATGCTTACGAAACAAAGTTGGTCATTCGTGAGGCCGTAATGACGCCCGGACCGGCATATGTCCGGCTATCTCGGAGTGAAACACCGGAAATTTTTTACAGGGATCATCGTCATGTGCCGCAAATTGAAATACTTCGTTCTGGAAACGATGCGGCCATTGTCGCCTGCGGCTCTATGGTGGCTCAAGCGTTACAAGCAGCCGAAGAATTAAAGAAACTGGGTATCGAATGCTCTGTGGCCAATGTCCACACCATCAAACCGTTGGATGAGAATGGTTTGATGGCATTGGCAGAGAAAACCGGATGTGTTGTTACCGCCGAGGAACATAGTGTTTATGGAGGTTTGGGGGGAGCGGTAGCGGAAGCTTTAAGCAATAAGTATCCAGTGCCTATGATTCGGGTTGGAGTAAACGACCAGTTTGGTCAATCCGCCTCGCCGGAAGAACTTTGCCAAGCATATGCTTTAACCAGTGCCGATATTGTAAGCGCCGTCCAAAACGTTCTCGCCCGAAAGGAGCTCCGTCGCTGATGAAAAAGAGTTTAAAAGAATTGGAAGAATTTGCCTGGTTGATTCGCCGAGATTTGTTGGAGATGATTTCTTCCGCTGGTTCGGGACATCCCGGTGGTTCGTGCTCGATAGTTGAAATTTTGGTGGCTTTGTTTGTGGAAGTCATGCGGCATAATCCCGGGAATCCCAGTTGGAGTCAACGCGATCATTTCATTTTGTCCAAAGGGCACGCGTCCCCCCCGCTCTATGCCATTATGGCAAGACTTGGCTATTTCCCCGTGGAAGAGCTTAAAACTTTGCGTAAATTGGGTTCTCGCCTTCAAGCGCATCCGGATAGTAAGCGTTTGCCAGGGATTGAAGTATCTACCGGTTCGTTGGGACAAGGTTTATCAGTCGGTGTAGGCATGGCCCTTTGTGGAAAAATGGATCATCAACCAAACCGCACATTTGTTTTGCTTGGTGATGGCGAATGCGATGAGGGGCAAGTCTGGGAAGCGGCTTTAAGCGCGGCTCACTATAAGTTACATAATCTTACTGCTATCGTGGATTGGAATAAAGTCCAATTGGATGGAACGACATCCGAAATCATGGAGCTTGGTGATCTCCCGTCCAAATGGGCGGCTTTTGGATGGGAGGTCCGGGTGGTCGATGGCCATAATTTATTGGAATTGATTCAGGCTTTATCTTTGCCCAATAAAGAAAATAAGCCGGTAGCGGTTATCGCCAATACGATCAAGGGAAAAGGCGTCTCATTTATGGAAGGAAAAGCCGAATGGCATGGCAAACCCCTAGATAATGACCAATTAAAAGCTGCTTTGGCCGAATTAAACTGAGCGATTATCGGTGGTGAATGGTTTCATCGCCTTTAATTTACTATTTTCCAGCCATGAGGGAGGTGAGGAAATAGAAAAAATGTTTTTACGTCCGGATACTAAATTATAAGGGAGGAACTGTAATGAAAAAAAGTTATTCGCGTATTTTCTTGATGGTGGTTTTGATGTTATCCTTGGCAATCAGCGCTGTGTCATTCGCTGCTCCACAGAAAACCGTTGTCCGGTGGATGGAATCGAAAGGCCTTGAAGTCGGGATGCCACTGATGAATAAGATTAAAGCTGAATTTGAGAAGGAAAATCCCGACGTCATTTTGGAAATCGTCGAAACCCCTTTTAATGGTTTCCATGATAAAGTCGTCACACTCGCTCAAGCTAAAAAATTGCCGGAAGTAATTTTGATGCAAGGCGACTGGGTTGGGGAATTTGCGAAATCCAAGATCATTATGCCCATTGACTCTCTCATCAAAAAGGAGCCTGCCGATTTTCTAAATCAATACTTCGATGCATTTAAAATGAAGGTGAATGACAAATCTTATTATCTTCCTTTTTATGGCGGTTGCGTCTGCCTTTTCTATAATCCGGCCCTTTTGAAAGCTGAAGGAATAGCCGCCCCTCCAAAAACTTGGGATGAGTTGGTTGAAGTTTCTAAAAAGCTCACGCATCCCGAAAAAAATCAATATGCTTTTACTTGCACATTGCAAACCGAACCGCCCACCAACATGTCTTATGATATTTATCCATTGTTATTGCAGGCGGGAGCTAAGATCGTCGATAAAAAGAACCGGCCAATCTTTAACAGTCCGGCCGGAGTCAAGGCCATTCAATTTTATGCGGATTTAGTCAACAAAGAGAAGATTTCAGTGCCCGGCGTGCTTTCCAATGGGGAGAAAGAAAAACGGGGTAACTTTGCTGCCGGTAATGTTGCCATGATGTATGATGCATGGGGAGCGCCGATTCAGAAAGGATTAAATCCCAATAATAATTTTGAAATTACCACTCTTCCAATGGGAGCGACCAGTGGAACCGTGGTCCGCGGCGGTTTCTTGGGGATTTCTACCACTACTGCGGCTGATAAAAAGAAACTTAATGCTACATGGCGGTTAGTTAAATTTTTAAGCGGACCTCTCGTATGTGAAATGTATACGTCCGTCAGCGGTGATCTTCCCTCCAACCGGATTGCGGCCCAACGGCCTTTCGCCAAGGAAAACAAGTATATGCAAGCTTTCATTAAGCAGATGGACGAACCCAATGCCACTCCAATTCCGCATTTGCCTTATCAGGTTGAACTCAATCGTATTATGACCGTTGAAGTTCAAAATGTGATTCTCGGCAAAAAAACGGCCAAGCAAGCGCTGGATGCTGCGGCGGACCAATGGAGTGAACTTATTTTTAAGAAATAGCTTCGCGGGGCTGTCTCAAAATGAAACTATCGATGGATATACAATCCTAGAGTACTTTCTATTGTGCAATGATATTGTATATTCCATCAGTTTTCATTTTGGGACAGTTTTCCCTTTATTTCAGCGGAAAGGAGAATAAAATGTTTTCGACCAAAAACATGTTTAAAGCTGGACAGCCATATTTTTACGTAGGTCCATCTCTACTGCTCCTATTGGCTTTGCTGGTATATCCCTTATTTCAAGTCATTAGGCTGAGTCTCTTTGAAGTGGGAACATCGTCCAATACGTTCATTGGTTTGAAGAATTACACACAATTGTTGGCCGATCCGATATTCTTTAAAGCCCTGTATCAGACGGTTTATTTTACTCTGGGGAGTGTTTTCTTTCATTTTTTCATTGGTTTAGGATTAGCTTTGATGTTGAATCAACCTGTCAATCAGAAGTTCCGCAATACTTTACGCGGTATTTTAATCATTCCATGGTTAATCGCTCCTACCGTGGCTGCGATGATTTGGGTTCTTATCTATAATCCTTTCGGGATTCTCAATGGCTTGTTGGCGACGCTGGGAATCATCAAAGCGGGGGTAGCCAGTATAAACTGGTTGGGTAACCCGGATTATTCCTTGTTTTCAGTGACATTAGTCAATATATGGCGCGGTTTCCCGTTTATAATGGTTATGTTATTGGCGGGGCTGCAAGGGATTCCTGGAGAGCTTTATGAAGCGGGGATGCTTGATGGGGCTAATTCCTGGAAATCATTTTGGTATATCACTCTTCCTTCGCTGAAGGGGACATTTATGACCGTTGGATTGCTGGATACCATTTGGACATTCAGACATTTTGACACGATTTTCACCATGACGGGCGGTGGGCCTATCAATTCATCGGAAGTGATGACAAGCTACATTTATAATTTGGCGTTCCGCTCACTTCGTTGGGGATACGCATCCGCTGAAGCTGTAATCATGTTTCTAATTCTATTGATTTTCAGCTTGATCTATATTCAGCGTGTTAGAAAAGAGGAGGTATGAACGTGACTGCTTCCGGAAGATCCACCTCATGGATGACAAAGATTTTTTTATATGGCGGACTGATATTTTCTACGTTTATTTTAGCATTACCGGTGTTTTGGATGGTCAGCATATCTTTTCGGAATAATGTGGAGGTTATGAAGATTCCGCCGACCTGGTTTCCTCAAATCTTTACAGCGGCTTCGTATTTGAAGGTTTTATCCGAACCCCGTTATTTGCAATGCTTTTGGAATAGCTATTTTATCTCCATTGTCGTTACGTTACTGGCACTGTTTTTTGGTACTTTGGCCGGATACGGTATTGCCAGATTTAAATTCCCCGGTAAAAGTCTGTTAATTATTTTCTTATTGATTACTCAGACTTTTCCATTGGTGTTATTAACGATACCTTATTTTAAAGTGATGGTTGCTCTCGGTTTGTATGATACGCTACTGGCATTGATTTTAGTGTATTTATCATTTTGTTTGCCATTTTGTATTTTGATGTTGCGCAATTATTTTGTAAGTTTGCCTGAAGAATTAGAAGAAGCAGCCATGGTGGATGGTTGCAGTCGTTTTGGAGCGGTATGGCGGGTTACCGTTAGACTGAGTTTTCCGGCGATGGTTGGAACCGGTTTATATACCTTTTTGTTAGCCTGGAATGAGTTTTTATTTGCTATGATTTTAGTCGAATCTTGGTCCAACCGGGTTATTACGATGGCAATTTATAGCATGCTTTCTGAATTCATCACGGACTGGGCGTCTATGATGACTTTTTCCGTCTTGGCCAGTCTGCCTATAATGATTGTTTTCATTTTTCTCCAAAAATACGTTATCAAGGGTATGACTATGGGGGCCATTAAATAGTCAAGAAGAAGATCGGTACAATTGGAGGGTTTCGGTGATTCATGAATCTAAATTTATCGGCAAAACGTTTTCTGATGGTTTTATTCAGGTAACCTTAATGGGGCCAACAACTTCTGAAAACATAGCCGAAAGATTATATTCGGAGGTTGAAATGTGGAAATACTAGGGCGAGTCTCGGGTGAATCATCAAGAGAATATATTAACCGTGTCCTGAGAACCAATATCGTGAATCTTTGTCTAGAACCGGGACAGATAATCACCGAAAATGAAATCGCGGAAAAACTTAGTGTGAGCAGGACACCGGTCCGGGAAGCTATTATTAAGCTGGTACAAGTGCAGTTGATAGAAGTTTTTCCCCAAAAAGGAACATGTGTCTCCTTGGTTGACCTGGAACTCGTTGAAGAGGCAAGGTTTTTAAGAAATACCTTGGAAAAAGCTGTGGTCAGGCTGGCCTGTCAGGGAATCAATGAAGAGTACATCAGTGAACTTGAAGCGAACTTGAACTTGCACCAATTTTACGCCGGTAAAAAAAACTATTTCAAATTTATGGAAATGGATAATGAATTTCATCACATTATTTTTAAAGCCTGCAAAAAAAATCGTATTTATTCCTTGCTGGAAACGATGAACTCTCACCTGGATCGGATAAGAATGCTGCGGTTGGCCGCGAATATTGATGTGGAAGAGATAATTTTGCAGCATCGTAAAATCATATCCGTTCTTAAGGAAGGCAACGCCGATAAAGCGGAAGAAATTATGGCTGAGCATTTGAGCAGTCCCAGGATAGAGCAGGAAATATTAAGGCAACAATATCCAAAGTATTTTAAAGGTTAGTCTTGAGCGGGTTGTCGTAATAAATGGATTCGCTTGATAAACCATAGAAAAACGACGAGGGAGTTGGAATATTGACGCTTCAGGAAATAAAAGCCATGAATCCGGATATCATAATAGACGATGTAAGAAACAACAAATTTGCCCAATATGGCCGGGTATTAGAGGGATTTGACCTCATTGGCGTGTTGGAATACGCCCTAAAAATTGTTAAAATTCCCGAATGTGGCAATGTATATTCGGCATCGGTAAAAGAAATCGAAGATTTTCCGGTAATTAAAAACATTCAAGAGGAAATATACGGGCAAATGCCGATACAAGCTGGAACATGCGGGGGACAAAATACGTTGTGTTCCGGATTTGAATACCATCAGGGGAGTGAAACTATTATTGCGGTAACCGACTGTCTGTTATTTCTGGGAAAGCTGCAGGATATGGATGGTTGTACCTATGATGCCGCTAAAGCCCAAGCATTTTATCTGTCTAAAGGTACAGCCATCGAAATATATTCGACGACTTTACACTATTCTCCTTGCAAAGTCATGGAGGAAGGATTCATTACCTTGGTCATTCTTCCCAAAGGAACGGGTTTACCCCTCGAAGGATTAGAATCCCCGGTGAGGAGGAATCGACTTTTGGTTCAGAAAAATAAATTTGTGATGGTACATTCCTCACAAACGGCCAAAATTGAAACGGGTGTTTTCCCGGGATTAAAAGGAGAACTCTTTGAAGTGAAATTTCAATAAACAGCTTAGATATAGTAAGGAATGTTTGAGCTAAATCCCCATCAAAAACGTTAATACGTTATGATGGGGATTTTTAATTCTCGTTTTAATTTTCTACTAGCTCTTTCCGTCAAAAAGAGAGATAATGATTTTATTGCAATTTAGGTGCGGAGGACCGTTTCATTCATCATGAAAAATCAAAATTTACTTGGACATTTACTGGCTTTGATAACCGTTTTTATCTGGGGTATTACATTTATATCCACAAAGATTCTTTTAACGGAGTTGACACCGGTTGAAATATTATTTTACCGGTTTATCATTGCGTATATCGTTTTATTTCTGATATACCCCAAAATCCAAAAGAGCATCAAGTTCCGGGAGGAACTGCTTTTTTTCGGTTTGGGCGCAACCGGAGTCACATTCTATTTCCTTTTTGAAAACATCGCTTTACAATTTTCCCTGGCTTCCAATGTCAGTTTGTTAATCTCGGCTGCGCCCATTCTGACGGCCCTTGTAGCCCATTTTACATTTGGCGATGAAAAATTAAGCCACCGGGTGATAGAAGGCTTTATTGTGGCGATGGCCGGGATCGCCCTGGTGGTTTTTAATGGGAAATTGGTATTGCAACTGAATCCTTTAGGCGATATGCTCGCTATTCTTGCGGCGCTGGTTTGGGCGATATATTCCGTATTGTTGAAGAAAATTGGACCCGACTGGCATCCGGTTTATGTGGTTCGCAAAACTTTTTTTTATGGCTTAGTAACCACTGCGCCGTGGCTTTTTTGGTTTAAGGAAGATCTGAAGGTCGGTCATCAGCTGGGATTCCCGGTTGTCTTCAATGTTTTATTTTTGGGACTTATTGCCTCGGCATTGTGCTATGTCATGTGGAATCAGTCGGTCAAAAGAATCGGGGTTGTAAAATCCGGCAATTACATTTATCTGGTGCCGCTGGTTACCATGATTGCTTCAGTTTTGGTATTAAAAGAAAAAGTGACCGGATGGATGATTTTGGGAGGATTATTGATATTTTGCGGGGTTTACATTGCAGAACGGGGGATTGGGTTTAACCGCTATTTTAAGAAATCTTCCAAAACTGAGCAGGTTCCCCTTGGCGGCAAATGAAGAACCACGGATGAAACATGATCGAGAATAGAATGAATGCCCGGAAAACAATTTTTTACAAGACAAGATTCCTCCGGTAAGGTATTCTGGAAGAAACTTCAGGAGGAATTTGCATATGAAATTGGTGATGGTCATCAATCAGGAATTGCCGTTGGGACTGATCGCAAATACCGCTGCCGTGCTGGGCTTAAGTGTAGGAGACAGGGTGAGGGGGCTAACCGGGCCGGATATTACCGATGGAGCCGGGCGAATCCACGCCGGGATAACGAAGGTCAATATTCCCGTCTTGGGAGCGAGCGCCGTGGTTTTAGAGGGCCTTTACGAACGCCTTATGGAAGAGAGCGTTAGCGATAGTGATATTCAAATCATTGATTTTAATACCGTGGCTCAACGGTGCAAAAATTATGATGATTATACCCGGGAACTGGCCGCCTGCGGCCAGGATGCGTTTGAATATTTAGGTCTCTGTTTGTACGGACCGGAGCAAAAGATTAATCGACTGACAGGAAATTTGAGGTTATTGCGATAAATTTTCAATCTTACGATATTCTTCGCTCTACCATTGACAGGAAGGGAACCATTTGTTATAGTCGTAGTGAACTAAATAATCGGCGATGAAAAAGAGAGCCTTTGGTGGACCGTTTAGAGAGTCGGGGGGTGGTGAAACCCGGCCGGTTGAAGATGGGCTGGCGCTTTGGAGTTGATAAAGATTGAAGAGGATTCATTCTCTCGCTAAAGCGAAAGCTTCGCCAAGGAGAGCGGTGAATCAAACAGGGTGGAACCGCGGGAGACTCTCGCCCCTGAAGGGAAGAGGGTTCCTTTTTTTTATCCGGGGGAGGTATTTTAGGGTGAAATTCATGGAGTTTCAAAATTTCCGCAGAAAAATGGTCCAGCTTTTGAAAAGGGATTGGCGTTTTTTTCTTTGGACATCATGGCTTTTAATCTTGGGAGTGGGAATTGGGGTGAGCCTCTCTCAAAATAACCCGATGATTGTCATGATCACCAAAGCATCCCTTCAAAAACTTGCCCAGCTCAAAGAGTGGTTTGTTCAGGCGCCGCTCATCGGAAAGATCGGCCTGTTATGGTGCAATAATCTTCTTGCATCGTTATTTTCAGTGGTTCTTGGGATCTTTACTTTTCCTCCGGTGGTGAGTTTGATTGAGAATGGAGTGCTTTTAGGCTTTTTGCAAAAGACGTTAGCGTTACGGCATGGAATATCGCCTGTTTGGTATTATTTATCTCTGGCGCCGCACGGCATTTTTGAGCTGCCGGCTTTCATCATCGCTTCCGGTTTAGGGATTCGTTTTGGTTTGATTCCCTGGCGGCTAATGTACCATGAATTAGCCAAACATGACTCACCGCCGTTGTTTCGGGAATTTTTTCAAGACTTGCCTTATTATGCGATTTTAATAGTATTGATGTTACTGGTGGCGGCTGTTTTAGAAGTAACCGTGAGTCCGCTGGTTATGAAAATCGTGGGTTTAAAAACATTGGGTATCTGAAAATAAAATTAAATATGGAAACGGGGGATTTTTAAATGGCTGAAGTGCAAGCTACGACAACAATGGACAAAATCGTCTCATTAGCCAAACGGCGGGGATTTGTTTTTCAATCCAGTGAGATTTATGGAGGATTAAACAGTTGCTGGGATTACGGCCCACTGGGAGTGGAACTGAAAAACAATGTAAAACAGGCTTGGCGCCGTAAAGTCATTCAGGAACGGGATGATATGGTAGGACTGGATGCCGCTATTTTGATGCATCCTAAAGTTTGGGAGGCCAGCGGCCATGTGGCAGGATTTTCCGACCCGATGGTTGACTGTAAGTCTTGTAAACAACGCTTCCGGGCCGATCATTTGGAAGGGGACAAATGCCCGGCTTGCGGCGGGGAGTTGACCGAGGCCCGTCAATTCAATCTGATGTTTAAAACTCACATGGGTCCGGTGGAAGACAGCGCTGCAGTGGTGTATATGCGTCCTGAAACGGCCCAGGGTATTTTTGTCAATTTTAATAACGTTTTAACGACGACCCGGATGAAGCTGCCATTTGGCATCGCCCAGGTTGGAAAATCATTTCGGAACGAGATTACACCGGGTAATTTCACATTCAGGACCCGGGAATTTGAGCAAATGGAGATCGAATATTTCGTCAAACCCGGTACCGATGAGCAGATCCACCAGGAATGGATTAAGCAGCGTTTTCAGTGGTACCTGGACCTGGGGTTGACCAAAGAACGGTTACGCCTTCGGGAGCACGAAAAAGATGAATTGGCCCATTATGCCAAGGGTTGTTATGATATTGAGTATTTCTTCCCGATGGGTTGGTCGGAGCTTGAGGGTATTGCCAACCGCACTGATTTTGACTTGACCCAGCATTCTAAATACAGTGGGCAACGGATGGATTATTTTGATCAAGAAGCGAACGAACATTATATCCCTTATGTTATCGAACCTTCAGCCGGGGCCGATCGGGGTACGCTTGCTTTTCTATTGGATGCTTATCATGAAGAACCGGATAAGGATGAAACCCGGGTGGTACTGAAGCTTCACCGGGCATTGGCTCCCTATAAGGTGGCTGTTTTACCGTTGTCAAAGAAAGAGCCGTTGCTTGAAATAGCCGGTGGAATCGAAAAAGAATTGCGTAAGTACTGGATGGTTGACTATGATGATTCGAAAGCCATTGGACGTCGTTATCGCCGTCAGGATGAGATTGGCACCCCTTATTGCGTCACTGTTGATTTTCAAACTGTTGAAGATAAGGCGGTCACTGTGAGAGATCGGGATACCATGGAACAGGAACGGATTCCCATTGCCGAGTTGACCAAGTATTTAACGGAAAAGCTGGCCTGGTAATTAAGATTTTAATTGTAACCCGTGATGAATGAAAAAGCCGGAGAAACTATTCCGGCTTTTTATTTTTTCTGCTCCGATTCAGACACTACCGACAAAAAATTATTGATTGTGGGGTAGAAGTTTTTGTACATTCTTATAATAAATTACCAGGATTAGAAGGTTTTTTTAAAATGATAATGAATTTTATTACCGAAGATATAATTTGGGTTTGCTGTAAAAAATCATGGGGATAAAAACAATTAAATGAGAGTATTCTTAATTTTTTAGGATGATAAAATAAAAAATTGCGACAAATTTGTTAATTTTACATAAACCAGCAAATAGGGTGTGTGGGATGACAGATCTTCAGAAACTGAAAGAAAACGGTAGCGCCAGAGTTATCAAGGCCAATGACTACGTATTTCGCCAAGGTGAAACCGGTAATGAAATGTTTATCATTTTATCCGGCAGGGTTGTAGTGACCCTTAAAACCCTCAATGGTTCCTCTTTGACGATTTCACGCTTGGGAATCGGCGACTTTTTAGGCGAGGTGTCATTAGTCGACGGCTTGCCGCGAAATACTTCCGCAATGGCTGAAGTCGATACGACGGTGCTGGGGATTACCAAAGACAATTTCCAAAATGCCATTTGTGATCCAACGTCAATTCCTTACCGGATTATTATCGGAATGGTTCATCAAATGAATCAATTACACAGTGAAATTGCTAAGTTGAGCGGTAATCAACAATTAGCGGATTCAAACAACGGGATGGACAATATCCAGGGGGAAACGGAAACTGTCGAGCAATCCGAAGATGACAATTCTGTTCCAACGGTTCAGGAGATAGGCGCCAACCATGCGATTAGTGGATATGGCAATTTGTATCCCGATGGGCATAAGAAGTATGGTCGGATTGCGCCCGCTAGTTTTAATGACTACTTAATCTCCAGTCAATCAACTTGTCCTGTTTGCGGTAATATTTTTGAAGCCAAGAAATTGTATCAGTCGAAAATGAAGTTTAAAGCGATGGATCATGATTTCAGAAAACATTATGTGGACTTTGAACCGGTATGGTATTCGATTTGGGTTTGTCCGAAATGTTATTACGCTAACTTTTATACAGACTACAATGATATCCCGCCCTTTAAAAAGCAGTTGGTACTGGCTAAACTGGAAGAATTAAAAAAACAGTTCTCTTTTCAATTTAGTGAACCCCGGGCCATTGATCAAGTGTTTGATGCTTTTTATTTGACACTGGTTTGTGCGGAGTTGGTCCATGCAAGTTCCTTGAAATTCGGGAAAATTTGGCTGCAACTATCCTGGCTGTATCATGATGTTGAAGATCAAGAAATGTTTAGTATGGCTACAGGCCAAGCGTTAAAGGGCTATTATGACGTGATCTATAAAACCGGTGAGAATTTGTCCATCGTCCAGGCGCAACAATGTTTCTTATTGCTGGGTGAACTTTATTTACAGAAAGGAAATGAAAAGGAAGCTTTGCATAACTTCTATACGGCCATTAAAAAAGATGGCGGCAAAGATGCCTTTAATCAACAGGCTGAAGACCGAATTCATGACATTCGCAGAGAAAAAATGAATTTGTAAGGCTTTCATGATGTGAGATTTTGGCGATTGGCCCTGCTTTTTTAGGACGCTTGATATTGTTGTTCACAGAGGCGCGCATAAATACCTCCGCATTTGATTAACTCGGAATGGGACCCGCTTTCGGCGATTTTACCGTCCTGAATCACAACAATCCGATCGGCGTTTTGGATCGTCGATAGACGATGGGCAATGATAAAGGAAGTCCGCCCTTTAAGCAATATCATTAAAGCATTTTGTAACTCTTTTTCAGTCTGCGTGTCAATATTGGAAGTCGCTTCATCCAAGATCAGTATGCGGGGATCCCGTATTAAGGCCCTTGCAAAAGCGACCAATTGACGTTGACCGATTGAAAGACTGCTGCCCCGTTCATGAACCTCGCTGTCGTACCCATCCGGTAAGGAAGTAATGTATTCATGAATGCCGACCGCTTTCGCAGCCGCAACGATTTCATCCCTGGTGGCGTCGGGCTTGCCGTAACGAATGTTTTCGGCGATGGTTCCTGAAAAAATGAAACTATCCTGCAATACTATGGCGATTTGTTTTCGGTAATCTTCTTGGGCAATATTCCGTAAATCCAAGCCATCGATTTTGACTGAGCCTGCAACCGGATCGTAAAAGCGGCTCAGCAAATTGATAATCGTTGTTTTACCGGCCCCGGTAGGTCCCACCACTGCAATCACTTCACCGGGTTTGACCTCGATATTAAAATCTTTCAAAATCGATTTTTCCGGCCCATAACCAAAGTCGACATGAGTGAAAGTTACGGCGCCATTAATTTTTGTCAGCGTAGCGGGATTCTGGGGATCGGATACTTCGGGCTGGTAGTCCAGGAGTTCAAAAATCCGTTCACAGGAGGCCATGGCGGTACTAATCACATTGAAGAGATTGCTTAAATTCTGGATGGGTTGAAAAAAACGGTTGATGTAATTGGAGAATGAAGCGATAGTACCTAAGGTTATCCAACTATGAAGGTATAAAACACCGCCAACTGCAACCACTGCTGTTGTACCGATAATATTCACCAAACCGATGGCAGGCCAGAAAAAGGCGTTAAGAGGGATGAAACGCAATCCGGCCTCAAAATTTTGCTGGTTAATATTGGCAAAAAGACCCATGTTGACTTTTTCGCGGGAAAAGGCCTGGGTGACGCCCATGCCCATTAAGGATTCGTTTAAATTGGAATTGACTGCCGAGAGGGTACGGCGCATTTTTCTTGATACTTCCAGCATCCTGTTACGCACAAACACGGCCAACCAGATGGTAAGGGGTGTCACAAAAAAGACAATCAACGACATGCGCACGTCGAGCCAAATCATCATTCCAACCAACCCCACCAGGGTAAGGGTATCGGCGAAGGCCGTACTGACCCCGGAAGTCAACAATTCCTCCAAAGAGTTTACATCATTGGTAACCCGGAGCATGATTCGCCCTGTTTTCTGGCGGTCAAAGAAACTGGCGGAAAGAAATTGGATATGCTGGAACAAATCACGCCGGATGTCGAATATAGCATGCTGGCCGACGAAATTCATTAAATGATTTTGAACCATTAACCCCGCGTATTGGATGAGGGCGACTCCGATATAGATCAGCGCAATTTTGGTGAGACCCACCGGGTCGTGTTTGGAAATATAACGGTCAATGCTGATTCCAAGCAGGTATGGAAGAAGAAGCGCAGCCACAATGGCAACCGCTGCGGCAGAGACCATGGCCAATATCTTCCAGCGGTAAGGTTTGAGATAGTAGACCGTTCTTTGCAGCAATTTGTTGTCGAAAGGTCTTTTATCATCATCCATTTCATCCTCAGAGAGCACGATCAAACCTTTTTTTACTTTTTCCACAGGATTAACGAGTTGGGGCTGCATAGTATATTATCCCTCTTTCAATGAAATTACCTGGTTAAGCGTTCTCTTGGGGCAATTCCTGCATCGTTTGAATGGAATATAGTTCTTGATAAAATGGATCTTGATCCATTAAATCTTCATGGGTCCCTTGAGCCCGGATTTCTCCGCTTTCAAGGATAATCACCCGGTCGGCGAGTCTGGCGGTTGAAAGGCGTTGCGTGATGATTATCGTGGTGCGGTCGAACATCAATTCATTAAGCGCCGTTTGGATTTCCCGTTCGGTTTCCACATCCACGCTGGAAGTCGAATCATCAAGTATTAATATCTTGGGGTTTAATAGGAGCGCTCTGGCAATCGCGACCCGTTGTTTTTGGCCCCCTGAGAGGCCTACGCCTCTTTCCCCGACGATCGTATGGTAACCTTCGGGCAATGACATGATATACTCGTCTATTTGGGCCGCCCTGGCGGCTTTTCGAATCTCAGCCATACCGGCGTCAGGCTTCCCGAAAGCAATGTTATCGGCGAGGGTGGCTGAAAATAAAAATGTTTCTTGCAATACCAGACAAATCTGTTTGCGCCACCAATTCAAATTTAATTCTGTCAAATCGACTCCATCGGCCCGGATATGGCCCTGCTGCGGATCGTAGAAACGGGGAATAAGGCTTACCAAAGTGCTTTTACCGGAACCGGTCAAACCGATGATGGCGACTTTTTCACCGGGCATCACCGTCAAATTAAGTTCTTTAATAATCGGGTACCAATGAAGCGCTTCCGGATTTAGGTACCCGAAAGTTACTCCTTCAAATTGGATTTTACCGCTTAATCCGGGTAATACTTTACCCCCACCCGTCGGCGAGGCGATATCTTCCGTTTCATTTAAAATTTCAGTAACCCGTTTTACAGCTCCCTCCACCTGCCGGATTTGGTTGGTATTCGGCGCTAACATGGTAAAGGGCCAATTCAGCATGGTTAAGTAGAAAACAAAACTAATCAAGCTGCCAAGAGACATCTGCCCCCGGATTACTCTAAATCCGCCATACCAAAGAATGGCTGCCATACCGAGGGCGGCTCCGAAAATTAAGAAAGGCTGCAAAAAAGCCTGAAGTTTGGTGACGTTTAAATTTTTGAGCAACATGGTTCCATTTTCGGCGTCAAACTTTGTAATTTCAGCATTTTCCATGGCAAAGGCCTTGACAACTCTGATCCCGGTAACATTCTCCTGCACCTTGGCATTGAGGATTCCCGCCTGGATCTGGCGCTCCGCGACCGCCCGGCGCATTTTGTTACTGAAAATCAGGGCGGTTGGGATAATAATCGGGGAGATTGCCAGACATACCAGCGCCAGTTTCCAATCGGTAATGAAAAGTAAACCGGCCACAATGAGATAATACATATAGATTTGGGAACGGTGTTCGATGTTATAGGCATAAAAATTTTTTATCAACTCAATATCCAATGTTAGCCGCGACATTAAATCACCAACCCGGACCCGGTTGTAAAACCGGAACGAAAGGGATTGCAGCTTTTGATACAACTGGTTTCGCAGATCCCGGACAATTTTGGTTCCGGTATACCAAAATAAGTAAATCATCGGAAAAAGAAACAATGCCCGCATTAACCCGGCCAAAAGGAGAAACCCGCACCATTTTGCCAATAGCCATCCGCCATCGGGCCGTTTCCCAAGAACGGGAAAAACATCATCCCAAATATGTCCGACACCCCAGGGAATAATATACATTAAACTGTTTTGAACAATCATGAATAGAAAACCCGTACAGAAAAGCCAACGGTACGGGCGGAAATACGGATACAGTTTCTTGAAAATTTTAAGCGTCATCGAATTCATCCCTTTGGTTTCGATTCATGGACCGATCTGAAATACATAAAATACTTATGTGATATATAAGCCATATACGTTGAAGTTGTTTAAATCCCTTTTTAAAGAATTGTTAACTTTTACCAACCTCAAGCCTCTCATGGAGTTTCATCCTTACCATAAAAAGATTATACGATTACCAGTATTATTTTAAAAATAGAGCTCGTTGGCGAAAGGTTTCAAAGCAAATCCATAGAATTAATTCTAATATAAAATGAAATGGTTTAGAGTAGCTGGGGGTCAATGGATGGAAATGAACGATCTTATTGCCAGACTCAATTTCCTTTATCACAAGCGGCAAACGCAAGGATTAAGCGCAGCGGAAATTGACGAGCAGAGTGAATTGAGAAGACAATACCTTGACGTCATTAAAGGGAATGTCAAGACGGAATTAAGCCGGATCCGGGTGGCGGATGAAAAAAAATGCAATCACGATCATCTTCCGGACCGTCATCTTTGTGGAATGGATTGTAATTGTGAGAAACATTAGGCTGGGAATGAAAAAAAGATCAGAAATCTTCTGACCGGTTTTAGTATCATATATTTTTCATGGAGAAAACGAGAAATTTGAAGAAACATTTACCTTACTTACCCGGACATCTTGAGGAAGTTAAATATTTTGGTTGTGTTTTGCGAGTTTTTTTGGTATCATGTAAGTTCACGAAGATGAATAAAATTACAACAAACCACGATAAATATACCATAGATTTTTTGATTTGTCAAGAGTGAATAAGCTATCGTAACAGTGTTCTCATTGTAATTGCTTCGGAATTTCCGGTTTGCGCGCACCCAAAAAACCGTTTTGGAGAGAGTAATGCAATATCATGAATTACATCAGGGGGAGAGTGAAGTCGGTATTGGATAAAGTTACTTCAGTAAAAGTCGATGTTTCCGATTTTAATAAGTTGCCCCACCAAGGGGAAAAAGAAAACCCGAATAAAAAGAATATTGAACTTGCCCCGAAAAAGGAAGAAATTTTTGGCGCGCGCGAGGGAGAACTGCTTGAGAATCCTGAAGAAGATTTGAATGATGATGAGAGCGAAACTGATGACTCGGAAACGGACATAGTTGAAGCTGAACTTGATTTAGGCTATGAACAGGCTGAACCGGATCCTGTATTGTCGGTCGACGAGTTCATCATCGATAATGTTGCGCTGGATGATCCGGTACGGATATACCTGAAGGAAATCGGCAGGGTTCCTTTATTAAGCGGAGCGGAAGAGGTTGAACTTGCCAAACGGGTTGAACAGGGCGATGAAAATGCCAAACAGCACCTGATTGACGCCAATTTACGATTGGTTGTCAGTATTGCCAGGCACTATATCGGACGGGGAATGTTGCTCCTGGATTTGGTGCAGGAAGGGAATTTAGGACTGATCAAAGCGGTCGAGAAATTTGATTACCGTAAAGGTTTTAAATTCAGTACCTATGCGACCTGGTGGATTCGCCAGGCAATCACCAGAGCAATTGCCGACCAAGCCCGTACTATCCGGGTACCTGTTCATATGGTGGAGACAATTAATAAATATACACGTATCTCCAGGCAGCTCGCACAAACTCTCGGCAGGGAACCCACTTCTTCGGAAATAGCCGCGGAGATGAGACTTACCGAGGAGAGGGTCAAGGAGATTATTAAAATTGCCCAGGAACCGGTTTCTCTGGAGACCCCTATCGGTGAAGAAGAAGACAGTCATCTTGGAGATTTTGTAGAAGATCATGACGCCAAAGCGCCGGTGGATGCGGCATCTTTTAAATTGCTCAAAGAAAAATTAGCCGAAGTGATGGGAAGTTTGACACAGCGGGAACAACAGGTTTTATGTTTGCGATTCGGTTTGGATGACGGGCGTTCCCGGACTCTTGAGGAAGTGGGTCAATATTTTCATGTCACCCGGGAAAGAATCCGGCAGATAGAGGCTAAAGCCCTCAGAAAACTGAAACACCCCAGCCGAAGTAAGCAGTTAAGGGATTTTTTGGATTGAAATTTGGAATTATTGGAACCGTATGAGCAAATAAAGGCAACTGGATAAACCCCACACCCCTCTTTACGGAATTTTGATAAAAGAGGGGAATTTTTTTACCGGTTTCATTTCACTTCACCCTTATTTTAGCCTCCACGGACATTCCCGGCAATAAAACCATGGAACCCGGTCAAGCAGGATTTTTACCGGGACCTTTTGAGTGGTTTTGGTGGTATCGCTTATTTTCAAAGTTTATGGTTTGTTTAAGCTTTGCTACAAAATACGTTACAAATATTGACTTTTCCGGACAGCCTTTTTATACTGAAAATAATACCAAAATATTCAAGAGGTATGGATCATGAATCAACAAACCCCTAAAAACATCTGTAAATATTTGGTTTCGGGCGACTCCATATCCAGGGGAGTCATCTATGATGAAACAAAGCAAAAATATGTGGTTTTAGCCGACAACTATGTGGCGTTACTTCAAAAGAGACTTGCCGGTGTGGTTTCCAATACGGCCAAGTTTGGGAATACTTTGATGAAAGGCATATCAAGGCTCAGAGACGACATTATCAAGGACAAACCGGATATTGTGTTAATTGAATACGGCGGCAACGACTGTGATTATGACTGGGAGAAAATCGCCAGTTTTCCCGAGGGGATTCATGAACCCAAGACCGATTTTAACCAGTTCGAAAAGACATTGATCACAACGGTGGAATTTCTGAAGAATCATAAGGTTATTCCGGTTTTGATGACCCTGCCGCCGCTCAATGCGGATCGCTATTTGAAATGGGTCAGTAGAAACAACCCTCTGGCCGAAACGAATATTTTAAAATGGCTGGGCAGCGTCACCAGGATTTATTGGTGGCAGGAACGTTACAGTTCGACGATTATCCGGGTGGCCGAGGCGACCAAAACCCGTTGGATCGATATTCGGGGCGCATTTCTCCAGTATCCCGATTTCAATAAGTTTTTATGCCTGGATGGGATTCACCCCAATGGGGAAGGACACCGGATTATCGCGGACAAGGTATTGGAGTATATCGCAACGGAGTATGCCTTTTTATTAAAAGAGAGTAATGGGCTGGCGACGGAAGGGTGAAGCTTGGCATTACCCGGCGACCTCTTCCCCACCTGAATTTTTCTTGACCCAATCTCCCTTGACGGAGTCTTCCCCGACCCGCAATATAACTGACAAGATGACAGTTATCATTCCAAGGGTTAAAAATGTCACCCGTAATGAAATATCCGTTAATGCTCCGACTATCGGGTAGAGAAACGCGGTAAAAACCCGTTCCAGCATGGATACGCCCGATAAAACCGTAGCCCGGCTTGAACTTTCAATTTCATCATTGATGAGCGCATTCAGCATCGGCGCCCGAAACATTTTCAGATTGGTGACACCGAAAATGGCAATCACGGCCATGATGATACCGGGAATCAAGGATACGGACAGATATAAAACCCCGGGGATGACTGAAGTGAAAAATAAAGTGTTTTTCATGCCTAGGCGGCGCTTGAGAAAAGGAGTCAGCGATAAAAGCAGGATGGCGGTTAAATTAAAGCCTGATGCGATAAAGCCTTGCCAGGCAATAGGAAACTTATTTTCGAGCAGTAATGATTGATAAAACCAGAACATAAAAAAGGTTAACGAGGAAATGAAGGCAAAATTAAAACTGAATGCCCGTAACCTCGGCTGGTGAAAAATATATAAAAAGCCATTCAATCCTTGCCGGATTGCGCTTTCACCACTTTTTTCATAGCTTCCCTCTTTAACCCACAGCAGGATCAACCCCGAGATGCCGATGGCAATTGCCGTAGCAACGAAAACAAGGCCCAATGCGCTTTTATAGGCTACCAGATGACTGCCGGCAAACAGTGTGCCCGCTGGAAACGCCAGAAACATTCCGGCGGTGCCGAAAGCATCACAGCGGGCCATGACGGTATCGGCCCTATTTTCTTGATGACTCTCTTTGAGAATTTCATAAAGGATGGCGCGGTCGGCGCCGCTTAAAAGCGTCATCCCGATGGCGCAGATAACCTCGGCTATGATTAAAACCGGGTAAGAAGTAAAGAACCCAAAAAGCAAAAAGCCGATTCCAAAGAAGCAGGACCCGAAGAATAAAGAAATCTTTCTGCCCAGCCTGTCGGCAACGACCCCGGTCGGTATTTCCAAGACGAACATTCCCACCGAAAATATGGTTTCCAGCAAAAACATCTGGGTATAATCCAGTCCGGCCCGGTAAAGGTAGAACGGCACCACCAGTGCGCCGCAAAATTGAAGGCTCTTAAAAAAGTTGAACCCATATAATAAAAGGATGTTTTTGTTATATTTCATGGTCCATCAAAACCTTACCGACTCCAATTTTGAATTTCGATGAAATTGCCCTCCGGATCGGCCGCATAGACAGCGGTCAACAATCCCAAGGTTTCATATTGCTTTTTAATTACAGCTCCCAGTTGTTTTCCGCCGTGGGCGATGACCCCGGCCAGCACGGTTTCCACATCGTCGACATGGAAGGCCAGGTGGCCCAAACCCTGCCGGTTGATGGCCGTTTCCTCCTTGCGGAGCCGCTCCGGTTGATATTGAAATATTTCCAGGGTGGGTCCGCCCTCTTGGTACCCGGGCAGCTGAAGGTGGATTCCCCGGATCCCGACTTCTTTGATTCCGGTCAATTCTTCAACCCAGGGGCCGGATAAATCTCTTTCGGGATAGAGGGGTTTGCAGTCAAAGACCTGGATATAAAAATCACATAACTTACGCCAGTCTTTGGCGATGATGTTGGTGTGAACGTAACGGATGGACATGAAGGAACCTCCTGGATATATCAATTGATATCAAAATCTTTCGACACAATAGGATCGGCTTCTATTTTCCTTTGATTCGAAAAGATTTCTAATATTTTTACTCAACTTTCGTAATCGAATTTGCCATTAAAAGCTGGATATCATTGGGAAACATCATACCAACAGCTAACTTGACAAACGGGATTATGTACCTATCTATTAAGCTAAAATGTTGGTCCACCCCTCATTCTATCTTTCTCCCTCGGGAGAAACGAACCGCGGTGCGCTGGAGCCCTTTTAGGGTTTAAGAAGTTTGACAGTCTTGACAGGGCCTTCGTTTCTCCCGAAGGCGGGAGAAAGCAAGAATGAGGGCTTGAACCCCAGGACAACACTTCCATTAAACGTATGAAGTGGTTAACTTTTTTATCTATTTTTTTTGAAGCGATAAGATCTAAGATTGTCCATATATTTTTTTATTTTTTCCCATACTTACGTATCAATTGTTTTCTACGGCTTTTTCCTTTGCGAAAGTTGAGTTTATAACCATGTATTTTTATTATACCACAAAATTCATCCACGGCGCGAATGCCGTTGCTTATGGAAAATCCAAGGCTTTTGCCATTTTACTCTTTTGTGAAACGGAAAAAATGTTTGAAGAAATGCAATCACCCAAGGGAGAAATGAAAAAAATGTTTGAAGAAATGCAATCACCCAAGGGAGAAATGAAAAAAATGTTTGAAGAAATGCAATCACCCAAGGGAG
>JAEZCE010000010.1 GCA_023429995.1 Bacillota bacterium
ATGATTTTTAAGGCCTAGCCCAGAACTTTAGGTCTGGGTGGACAGAATGAGCATAAAGATTTTTAGCCATTTCCTATTTATGGATGCTTAGCTTGATGACATTGACCCCGCCCTCTCCGACGATGCAACTCAGAGAAGCAAATTCACGGCGAGGGATGTTAGAGCGTAAACTTAGGCCTTTTAAAATGCCGAAAATTAGAAGCCTAAAAGCGTTTTTAGCGTGCACTTAAATTAGTAAGTGTTCCGGGTTCTTTGCGGTCTAAATTTTATTCCGGCAGTGTGAATTCTCAAATCTATTTTGTAAACCCACACTTCCGTTGTGCCGGTCTACACTCCCGCTGTGCGGATTTCCTCTGGTGTTTTGTAAACCCTCACTTCCGTTGTGCCGGTCTACACTCCCACTGTGCGGATTTATCTTCGGCAGATAGGATTTGATCCGGTATTGAGTAAGCGGTATTTTCATCTACCGACTGACTTTCACGGCCCTGTTACTGCCCATCTCGGGCACAATAAAAGCAACCGCCCGGTATACCCGTCCGGTTGCTTTTATGTTATGTCTGTCTTTTCAGGCTGCGGTAAATTACTTCCATAAGGACGAAGGATCTAAAGTTCAACCTCATTAAAAAATCGCTCCCATCCTCGAAATCGGTATCCCCGGTCATCGATATATAAAATTCCACGGGGTTTCCCAAATACGATACAATCAAAAGGGATATTGTTTCTTTCCAACCATTCAATTGTGGCGGCTTTCTGGGAACGAAAACGCGAAGTGCACAGGATAATGTGATAACCTTTTTGTTTTAACCGCCGAATGGCGTCCTGAGCTCCCTCAACAGCGGCTCTCTCTTCTAAAGGTATGTTACATTGCTCAATGGCAAGCACACCGTCTATATCGACGATCAGAATTCTACTATTCAATAGGTTGATTTTTTCGATGCCGTCGAGTTCCGGTTTCCTTGTAGTCTCGGGTGTGTTGGAACCGAAGCAGTCTTCCATTCCGTTGTTCATTTCCGGTCATCCATGGATTTTATCAGGTTTCTAACACTTACATATACCGACGCCTTGAATAAAATAATACTTCCGGGGATTATGGATGATTTGAAGGATTTTGCCGCCTGTTCCACCTTTTCGAAATACTCCATTTTAGACTCCGGGGCCCCTTCACTTTTGGCGCCCGCCACATATTCCTTGGCCCATTTTCCTATCGCAATCAGCTTCTCGAAGGGGATCCGCGCAATCTGTTGTCCGATGGTAAAGTGAACCTTTTTCGCATATTCTGCGATCTGCTCATCCGGCCTTTCAACGTCTCCCATCACCAGCATAACCGGCCTTTTCTCCGCGAACTTGGGGATTTCTTCCAATAACAACTGGGTGGATTCAGGGTTTGCATTGAAATTATCATCAATCAAAATCGTATCCAGGGGCCCGGCCGACACTTTTAATCTTCCGGCTATGGGTCTGAAATTCGCCAAGCCTTGGCGGATTTCTTCAATGTCCATCCCCAGCTCTAGTCCGACCAAAACCGCAGCAAGGGCATTGGCCACATTATATTTCCCAACGGTATTCAGGGTACAATCCATTTCAATTCCCTTTCCCCTGATGACAAAATAAGTCTTAAATTTTTCATATATAATATTCTCAGTCCATAAATCATACTGGTGGGAAAATCCATATCGCAACACGCGACCGCTGTATCTGTTTACCGGGAATTTATTGCAGTTATGGTCCTCGCCATTGATGATCAGCACGCCACCGGGATCAAGAAATTCCAAAATTTCGGCTTTCGCCTCAATTATTTTCTCAATAGAACCTAAGGTAACATAATGGGCCCGCTGGATGGATGTCAAGACAGCAATGGAAGGCTTGATAATACTCGAGCTAAATCCCATGTAGCCCGTACTTTTCATTCCCGCCTCTATAACCGCCGCCCTATGAAAATCCTTTAAATTGAGGATGTTTGAAGCCGCTCCAAAAGCAGTATTATAATTGGCGTACCCCACCAGAGCGGGAATCCCGGCATTCAGAACCGCTCCGATCATGTCTTTGGTAGTGGTTTTTCCGGCGCTTCCAATGACCTGTATCAAAGGTATATCAAACTTGGTACGGTAAATTCCCGCCAATGCAATTTGAAACATAATCCAATTGCCGACTTCAATCATTCCGATTCCGGCCTCTTTCCATCTTTCCACAGTAAACCGGCACGGCTTATGCACCACAACGCCTGATGCATTGCAGTTCGCCATTTTTTCCAATAAACTTTCTTCATCATCTTGCGAAAAACAGAGATAGAGACAGTTCTCCTCCAGTTGATCCGGATTTTTTACAACATATTTTATAGGCTTGTTGTTCCAGGTTAATACTTTCCCCTCCGGTAGCGCTTCGAGTTCCTGTATCAGTATTTTTTCCATTTTCATCCCCTCTCTTTCTTATATTTTATTAATCATGATGGAATTGTTTTACTAACTAACATAATAGTTTTTGAGAGGCCGGGGGGAAACGCGCAATGATCCTATCGTATGGGATATGGATAGATACGGCCGATTTAAGGGAGCCATCAGAAACTGATCCATTTTTTTACTTTTCTCTCATCTGACAGGGAAAGGTTAAAAACTATTAAAAATTGTAAATATTTGAACTTTCTGTCGCTTATCTCATATATCCGGAATTATTACAAAATATGTAGGTTAAAATAAATATTTTTCAATGTTGTAACATCATGTATCAAACAAACATATTTTGTAATGGTTATATTCTTAACCTTGGAGGTGCGCAAAAGTGGCTAATCCAATATCCGGCATCACCCTTTGCGATACAGTCCTGGATGAAGCGATTGCTGATGTTAATCAGGCCGTTGTTATCGAAAAATATTTATTGCAAAAAGCAAAACATGTCGCCGATCGTTTAACGGATTTCCCATCAAACAATCCCATTCCATATGAAGAACTGGAAGAGTGAGCTCCAATAAAGAATAATGCCTGCTTAGCATCTCCGAAAGAGCTCGCGGTTTTATATTCTTTAAAAAGAGGTGGAGAGCATGTGGGCTAAAATAAAAACCATTCCATCCAGCCGTAAAATTATCTATTTGCCTTCATCATTGTCTTTAGACCATGAACAAGCCAACGTGACATTTGGTGGAAAATCAACCTCCGCCGAAATCCAATACCGGGATGATCTTGAATTGACAGCAGAAAATTCTTTTCAAAGGCCCGGTCAAATCATGCTTTCGGACAAATTAAAAGATGAAATCTTCATTGTGGAACCACTCGTTTACCAGTTGAAAATAGCCGCTTCCACCATTGCCATCGGACCCGTTATCGGTCTTTTGCTCGGCAATGATACTCAGCGCTATCATCCTGAACATATGGAAAAGTATTCCGACCGGTTTGGCATTTATCACGAAGTCGGCGGACTGATTTATGCCTTTTCTCCAGAGTGGATTCATTGGAAAACCCAGACCGTTCATGCCATGTATTATGATTATTTTAAAGCATCATGGGAATATGGGTTTTTCCCTTTACCGGAAGTTATTTACCGGCGGGATTTTCATACCAGTCCGGAGTCTATTAAAAAGCTGATTGAATTCACCGGGAACAGGCTTTTTAATTCTCACCGTTTTTCCAAGTATGACTTATATGATTTTCTCAAACCGGATCCCGAATTAAGCAGGTACCTGCCTCCCACGGAACTGTCGCTTCATTTTGACCAGGTGAAAGAATTTATAAACCGTCATTTGAATGTTATTTTAAAACCAATCGACTTATCGCGGGGCCGGGGCATATGTGTTATCGAAAAAACAGGTTCCCGCTATAAAATCAGTGATTACAGGTATAAAGTCCCCATTGTTTCTGAGCTTAACCATGACGGGGAATTAAAAAACTTTTTCGTCTTCAACAAGGAATTATTTACCAAATATTTAATCCAAAAGTACCTGCCTCTGGCCAAGATTGGAAATTCCCGTTTTGATATCCGCGTGGTCATGCAAAGACACCCGGATAAAGATTGGGGATGTACGGGAATTGAATGCCGGGTTTCCAATGGCAACAGCCATATAACCAACATTTCAAGAGGCGGCTACGCCTTATCGCTGGATGACGCTTTACGCAAAGCATTCACTACGGATTATGAAATACTGAAACAGCAAATTCAGGAACTATGTTATAAATTCTGCTTGTATATGGACAGCAGCGGAAAACATTACGGGGAGTTCGGTTTGGACATTGCCGTCGATGATGCCAGAAACCTTTGGCTGATTGAAGCCAACGTGTTTCCCAGCTTCAAAGGCTTTAAAACGATGGATCCCCAGATCTATCTTTCCATACGCTATACTCCGTTGCTTTATGCGCTTTCGCTCACCCAATTCGGAGGATAATGCTAAGTTGCTTTCAATTTCAAACCCTGAAGAGCCACTTAGTATTTCATACCAATTTGCTTCATATTTGGTTATGGATGCAAATTGGTATAATCTGCAATGAGGAGAGAGCAAAATGAAAAATGAGATCACTCTCGGAACAAAGGCCGGCAATTCTTCCGATTTTGTCATCCATCCGGTCAAAGCGGATGAGATTGGCCTGGGAAGAAAAAAATTTGCCGTGATCAGCTTTGGGAATCAAAAATGTTCCGTCAGTATCGTTATCGATGACAAAATCCCGCCCGAGCAAATTTTGCTTTCCGAGAAACTTATCGCTACATTCCATCTGCCTGATTATCCCGTATATGAACTATCTTTTGCCAATCTAGAGATTATCATCGGCCCTTTCATTGGATTGCTGCTAAGTAAGGAAAACCGCCGTCTGACCCCTTCCGTTCTTAAAAAAATGCTGGTCTATGTTAGTGAATATTCTAAGCTGCACGGGGTGGTGGTTGCGTTTGCTTTAGACAAAGTGGACCGTGTTGAGCGGTTCATTGAGGGCTATTGTTACGACCCCCTCCTTAATTCCTGGCGGGAAGGGATTTTCCCCTATCCTTCATCCATATACCGCACGATTGGGTTGAGCGAGGAATGGAAAAACCACTTTCTGTCAGTTATCGGCGCTAACATTTTCAACAGCCGCTATTTTGACAAATGGCAGATGTATCAATGGTTTTCCAACGATAAGGTTCTTAACCGTTATATTCCCGATACCGCTTTATATCATTCGCCGGAAGATGTGCTGGATATGCTCAAAAAATTTGAAAAAGTCTATCTGAAACCCGTCTCAGGACTCCGAGGCCGCGGCATCGTCCAAATCAGCGGCGCAGACCGGTCATTCCTTTTCAAATATCATGAAGACCAAGAAAATTACAGCCTCACGCTAAAAAATTGGCATGATGCCCGGGAATATATTCAAAAACGGTTCGTTCGTGGAAGATACCTCATCCAACAAGCTGTCAACCTGCTGGAACACCAAGGCGGAGTCGTTGATTTCCGGTGTGTTGTTCAAAAAAACCAATCCAATGCCTGGGTATGCAAGGCTATTATTGGGCGGGCCGGTGGAAATGGCAGCATTGTAAGTAACATTTCCAGCGGTGGATCGGCTTTTACAGCTGAGGAGTTGCTGAAAAGAGTTTTAACCGCACCTGAACAAGATGTCCTGGTTATAAAAGAAAGCATCGCGGCCTTAGCCTGCAATATTTGCAATACCTTAGATGAATTCGGCATCCATTGCGGAACTCTCGGGCTTGATATCGGGGTTGACCATAAGGGGCGACTTTGGCTAATTGAAATCAACAACCGCGATCCTGACCCAACGATCGCCCTGGATATCCAGGACCAACAACTATACCATGATTTAAAAACCGGACCGCTATTTTACGCCAAATTTCTGGCCGGTTTCAAAGCAGATAGGGTTTAATCTAAAGAATATCCAGATATCTAACACCCCTATCTGCAATATTGCCACATAGGGAGGCGTCGATTTTGGTTGAGCGAACTTCAAATCAAATTCAACTGGGCAAATGGGACTTTCATGAAATCGAATTAAAGGATAAAAGCATGTTTTCCCAGTATATCCAAGCCACTGAATACCCAGCCAATCTATGGTCATCCAATTTCCCATATCTTTGGGCATCTTCCCAATCAAATTTGCGAAAAATACTTTGGAAAGTTGTCGGCGGCATGTTGGTAACCTTCGGCCACTCTTATAGAAATACCTTATATTTGTTTTGTTTACCCTTTGGAAAAGGCAGTTCCCAACGAGTAACGGACGTTTTGCATCAATGTATGGAATTCTGCTATGAATGGAATCATCGCGAAAAACACCGCACCTTGGTAAGGATGATCAATGATTGCCAGCTCCAATTTTTGCGAAGTTGTCCGGAATTTGACAATCTTTTTCAACCCCGAAGCTTGCAGGGAATTGAACGGCATTTCTCAATTAAAAATTTGGCTGCTCTTTATGGAAAAGACTTTAGAAATATTCGAAGCCGGGTCAACAAATTTTCCAAGGAAAATCAGGATGTAGTCATCCGGAAATATCGGACAGAGGATTATGAGGCCTTAATCGAATTAGGCAACCATTGGGCAAAGGCGGCTAAAGAGAGAAATCTAGCGGTATTCGATAAAGTATATTATCGCGAACTCATCAAGCACTGTGACGAATTGGAACATATCATCTTGGTTTTTCAAAAAGGGGCTCAGATCATCGGAATGGTCGCAGGCGGACAATTACCTACCGATCAGGCCTGGGGCAGTATTATAAAGTATGAAGCCGGGTATCCCGGCTTGTCGGAAACCCTGATTGTCGAATTTGCCCGGGAGCTTAATCGAATCAACCCCAGCCTAGAACTGCTGAATGTAGGCAGCGATCTCGGGGCGGGAGGTCTTCGAGATTACAAGTTGAAGTTCAGACCGGTTTTAAATTTAAAACGCTATCAAGTGTTCATTCAATAGGCGGGAAATCCCTTGGCCATTTCTTCTTGGCACAGGTTGGGTCCGATTTTCTATGTTCCTGGTTATCGTTACCATGAAAATCGCCGAAACTATAGTATTTGATTAAACGAATGAACCCACCCCTCCTCTCAATATCCAGGGTGGGGCTTTTTTAACTTTCGTATGTGAAATCCAACGGTAAATGGCCGTCCCCAGCAAAATGGGGGCGGCCATATTTCCGCCGCGGAGCTCTTGATATAAGGCTCCCAAAAAGGTTCTAAAAACAAACATCCTCAATGGTATGATAAAAGTCTCCCAATACCTTCCATCGGCAGGACCGGTCCGAATGAACACCGCTAAATACACCTGTAATGGCTGCTTGAATTTGTTCCTTGCGTAGCGTCCGTGTACCGGGTGATGGCCGAAAATATAAATACATCGGCAAGCCCTCATCAACGGTCGGGCATTTATACCGAATCGCCAACCTTTTGGCGCCAAGCCGTTCATAAAATTTTATTCTCCGCAGTTGCTGTACAAAGCCTAAATCATCTTTGTCGGGAATTTCCACTTCCAAAAAAAGTCCCAAAAATTCACCGCCATATTCAACTATTTTATTAAAAAACAGCCTTCCATAGCCCGAATTTTGATAAGCAACATCAATGGCGATATAATCCAGCCATAACACAAGCGGATCAGCGATTTTGTAGACGAACGCATATCCAACGATATGATTCAGCCTCTGATCCTTGGCCAGCAAAAACTTATAGTTTCCCCCGCTTATCAACGAGACGAGTTGCGGATAGTCCTTCCTTTCCTTTGCGGCAAACGCATATTCAAATCGTTTATAAACAAATTTTAAATCGGCCATGCCGCCTTCCAATAGCTCGATACGCTTCCCTTCATCGGTAGCCATTTCCACCGTCTCCTTATGGGGTAAACCCGAATCAATTTAACTGGCATCCTTCTTCTTCCAATCCCCGGCAAGTTTCACTCTTTCCCATTCAAAGCATTCAAGTCCCTAACTATCCAGCAGTGTTTGATTGTTCAATGCCCGTAAAATAGCTTGGCGGTTAATCACTCCCACCAGTTTTTGTTCCTCAAAAACCGGGATTTGTCTCAACTCTTTAAACATGATGAAAAACGAAGCGATTTCTTCCAATGTTGCATCCCTGGGGATACTGATAAAATTTTTGACCATGATATCGCGAACTTGCAATCCGGGTTTTAATTCGACTACCTCTGTCATTCCGACAATTCCAACAACCTGCCCGTTACTGTCGCATACCAGCAGGTTATCAAGGTTACTTCCCAACAAACATTCAGAAGCTTGATGAACGTCCGCAAAGGCGTCCACCGTCATAAAATCCTTCACCATAATATCTTTTGCCTGCATTTTACCTTCTCCCTTCTTTTCACAAAGTCAGTATTTAATAGGCAGTAATCCTTATCGATACAACCTGATATTCATATTCGCCTCCCGGCGCCTGGACTCGAAATCGATCATTTACCGTTTTCAAGAGCAATGCTTTACCCATAGGCGATAAGAAGGAGACTGCCTGAGAATCAGCGCTCTTTTTAAGCGGAGAAATCAATTTATAGCAACATCTTTCACCATTGCCGACATCCTCAAGGGTTGCCTCTGAACCAACCACCACGTATGGGAATTCATTCGCTCCGGTTGAAACCGTTACAATATGGGGAAGCAAATTATCAAGCTTCGTTACGGATTTAACCAAAATTTGCCGCAATTCCTCGGTTTCATTTGACGGTTTCCTGAAGAATTCATCGAAGATTTCTTCCATTCCCTCCTCAATTTCCAGTAGATTTGAAAGTAATGAATGAAAAGCAGTTTTTGTTAAAAAAATCGGTTGGTTCATTGCTGACTCCTTTCTTCAAGCCGTATTGTTTATAGTAATATTCCAGATATGGCACACATTTCCATCGAAGGGTTGTATAATTTCTCTTCGTAATTTAAATAGCCATTTAATGTAAATCGCCTTAAGAAAACACAAAGGACATTTCACCCGGAGGTGAATGCCCTTTTACAAACTATTAATGCCCAACCCGCTTTGAATAAAAATCTACGGAAAAATAAAATCAGTGGAAATCTTGCAACCTGGTAATAGTATATCATAGTATCCATCAGTTGTAAATGGTGGAATCGGTTTCCATTTAATTGAAACGGATTAATTAAATGGATTCTGTTCTATTAAATGTATTACTCTCTTTCCATATCCCACCCGGAGATTCCCCTAAAAAGCAGGAAATTTTCCCTCCAATGAAGAATAAAATTTTGAGTGATTCTTTCAAACAGAGGCGAAAAGATGGAATATATTAAATGGCTGGCAGATAAATATACCGTTCATGTTCAAAAGTTTGACCTTCAGCATCAACAATTGGTTGAAATCACCAATGAAGTTTTCAATGCCAAAATGAACAATGCCGGTAAAGGAATCATTTTAAATATCCTGACCCAACTGAACGAGTATACCAAGGGTCATTTTTTGGAGGAAGAAACACTACTCAAAGAAAATCAATACCCGGCCCTGGAAATCCATAAAAATGAACATGCCGTCTTTATTGCAAAAGTGAACGGTTTTATTCAGGAATTTCACGCGGATAATTTATCTTTAAATCAGGAAATGCTTGAGTTTCTGAAAAACTGGCTAATCGACCACATCATGCAAACCGATAAGGAATATGGAGCTTTCCTGAACGAACGGGGAATTGATTGAGATAATCCCGTTCTCCAGATTAATCCCAGCGACATCAAAATGTGTTTGACTTTACCTTCTTCTTCCCGCCAATTCTCTCGCTCGCTCAGAAAATTTTAGACAGCCCCTCGGTTTTCCGGACCTTTGCCGTTCGTTAAATTTTAAGGACAGCCCTTGTTCAAAGCCGTTCGCCCAATTTATCTTGTCATTTTATTCGATTTATTGTAAGATAAGAATAATTCAATAGGATTTGAGTTACAGGTGGAGGCTGTCAAAAAACGTTTTAAAACTCGAACAGTCTCAGAATAGGGAACCGGGCGCGCATCCCGGACGGACCCGCCACTGTAAGAGGAGTCTTACATCAAAGCCACTGGGAAACCGGGAAGGCGTGTAAAGATGATGAATCTAAGTCAGGAGACCTGCCTGTAACGATAACTGATTTGAACCATGGTAAAGTTCACGGTGTCTTCGGCATGACTAAACTTATGCTAAAAGACCGTGAACTTTTTATTTTCAAAAGGAGAAAACGATGAGTCATAAAGGCCGAGATGTAGAGGTCGTTTCCATCAATTCCACTCAATATTTAACGGCGGCTTGCGACTCCTGCGGCGCAATCGGCTCCAAGGAACTGGACTTGGTAAAGGTTCCGCCCTATATCGCCGGCCGGTTTACCACACGAGTTGCCTTACTAGAAATTCTAGCCATCGGAAGCCGTCCCCAATTAGCCACCGTTGCGATTTCCAATGAACCGGCGCCTACCGGGGCGGAAATCTTAGGGGGCGTCCGGGATGAATTGGCCTGTTCCGGACTGGCTGCCTTACCGCTTGCGATCAGCACCGAAAAAAATATTCCGACCCGGCAAACCGGTTTAGGCGTTAGCGTAATCGGATTATGTGAAAAGGATGACTTGAGAATCGCCACCACCACCCATGGCGATCTCCTCTACTGTCTGGGAATTCCCAAGGTCGGGCCGGAGGTTGGCAGTCCCGACGATCCGGAGATCATCCAGAGCTTTCATGTTCAAAAGCTATTACAAAACCGTGAAATTCACGATATCATTCCGGTCGGCTCCAAAGGGATTTGCGGTGAAGCTGGATTATTGGCTTCCAATATCGATGGACAGTTGATTTTGAAACCGCCGGCCGACATCGATCTGAAAAAATCAGCCGGGCCATCCACTTGCCTGATTTTTTCCACGGCTTCGCCTTTGACCGGTATGCTTTTTCCTGCGATCCCCTGCCGTCCTATCGGCATGATCGGGCCCTAGATAAAAAAAACTTAAAGCATTCAATCGTGCCCCGGAGATGAGAGAAATTTCCAAACAGCCGGCTCGATCCTAAAAATCTAAATCATAACGAAAGAGGAGCCCATGACAAATATCATTTCTGAAAAACCGGATTTCAAACCTTCCCGCTTCAATGTAAAGCGGCTAGCGCTGATGGCGATCTTCAGCGCCTTAAGCGCGGTCGGCGCTCTGATTAAAATCCCCAGCCCGTTAGGAACCATTGGTCTGGATTCGGCCCCCGGTTTTTTCAGCGCTTTAGCCTTTGGATATTGGGAAGGAATTGCGGCGATTAGTATTGGACATCTCTTAACCGCCGCAGTGGTCGGTTTTCCCTTGAGCATTCCCGTACATATCCTGATTGCCGCCGAAATGGCCATATGGGCGACAGTTTTCCGCTGGGTCCATCGGAAATTTGGAATCATAGCGGCCGCAATTTTGGCTGTTCTTTTAAATGGCGTGGTTGCTTCGTTTACGATGTTGCCCATCAGCGGTATGGGAGCCGTTCTTGGAATGATGCCTTTTCTGGTAATCGGTTCAATCATTAATATCATCGTCGCCGTTGTTGCTTTCAAGGCCATTAAAGGAAGCAAATTAATTTAAAGAATTGAGCGCTATGGACAAAATCATCGAATTACAGGAAATATCCTACAGTTATCCCCGTACCGAAACCAAAAGTCTGAAGCAGATCGATTGGGTGGTCGGGCGCGGCCAACGGATGATGATCATGGGCCCGACCGGGGCCGGTAAAACCACGCTCTGCTTGTGCTTAAACGGTCTAATCCCTCAGCTTTTGGGCGGTAATTTAACCGGCCACCTGCTCATAGAGGGCAAGGACATCCGCCAATACCGGGTCCAAACCTTGGCCCAACACATCGGGTTAGTACTGCAGGACCCGGAAACCCAAATTTTCGGCCTCACCGTCGCCGAGGACATCGCCTTCGGCCCGGGCAATTTTTTGGTTCCCCTCCAGGACATCGAGACGCGGGTTAAGGAATCATTGGCCTTGGTCGGGTTAGCGGGTTTTGAAAACAGGAACCCCGGAGAACTATCCGGCGGTGAAAAACAGCGTTTGGCAATTGCCGGAGTGATCGCCCTGCGGCCGGAAATCCTGGTGCTGGATGAGCCCGCTTCCGAGCTGGACCCCGCCGGGAGGGCCGTGATTTACCGGACCCTTTCCGATTTGGGCCGGGAAGAGAATTTAACGGTTTTGATGGTGGAAAACTCCGCTGAAGTCATTATCGATAAAGCCGATGCGGTCATCGTTCTTAACCAGGGAAAAATCGCCTGGCAAGGGCCACCTCAGCCATTATTTCGCGATATTCCCCGCCTTTCAGGCTTGGGTATCCGGCCTGTTCCCGTCAGTCTGGTTGGTTGGGCGTTTTTCCGGAAAGGATGGATTTCGGAAACGGAAATCCCTTTGAAGGTTCCGGAAGCGGAGGGGATGATCCGAAGATTACTCCTTCAACACGGCTCCGGCAAGTTTATCAATCTTCCGAAGCAGAGAGCGGCTGAAACCTCAAAAAATGCTCCGGTTATCTTACAAATTTCAAACCTATTTTTTAAATACCAAAATTCCGACTGCCATGGACTGCGTGATATTAACCTGACAGTTTGCCGGGGGGAATTTTTAGCGCTGCTCGGGCCCAATGGCGCTGGAAAAACCACATTGGCCAAGCATTTGAACGGTTTGCTGCAACCAATGGCCGGTCAAGTAATCGTAAACGGCTTGAATACCCGCGACTGCAGCACTTCCAATTTGGCACAATGGGTCGGTTATGTTTTTCAAAACCCGGATCACCAGATTTTTGCGGTTTCGGTGGAAAAAGAACTGGAATATGGCCTCAAAAACGCCGGACTACCGAAAACCGAAATCCAAGAACGGATCACCGAGGTGTTACACTGGGTCAAGCTAGAGCCCTACCGAAACGTTCATCCATTTACACTCGGCAAAGGGCAACGACAATTGGTGGCTTTAGCCTCGATCCTGGTTTTAAAACCAAAAATTCTGATCCTTGACGAGCCCACCACCGGTTTAGATTGGACGGAAACCCAAAACATCATGGGTTTAATCCATGACCTGAATCAAAACGGTACCACAGTGATGATGATTACCCACGATATGGATTTAGTGGCCCAATTTGCAAAAAGGGTTGTAATCATGAAAAACGGCTCTATTTTACGGGATGGTCAACCGGAAGAGGTGTTGGCGGATTTTGCATCTTTGCGCGATGCTTGTATCGTCCCCCCGCAAATCGTGGAGTTATCGGAAAAGTTAAGGGATGTCGGATTAACGGAAACTTTTCTCGCCGGTGAAGACTTAATTGAAGCCATCCTTCAGGCCACGGAGGGTCCATCATGTTTATAACCGGCTTACCCCATTCAACACCCCTCCACCACTTGGATGTCCGCGTAAAAATCCTGGGATTTCTGGTTATCGTTGCATTAACCCTCCTGTTTGAGAACCCTTTTTTCAACCTGGGAATTGTTTTGTTGCTTTTTGGCATCGTAATAGCTGTCCGACTCCCTTTTAAAATCAGCGTTTTCCTGCCTTTGTTGCCTTTATTTTTTTTCATGACCCTATTCAACTGTTTGGCCTGCTCCCCAAAGCGGTTTCATTTAACAGTTTATCACGCCACTCTTTGTTATCTGTTGCCGGGGGAACGATGGGGAATGACGTTAGGTGGAATTCTGCTGAGTGTTACTTTTTTATTGCGTATATTCACTATGGTTACTGCTTCTATGGTATTAATCTCCGTCTCCTCCCTTGAGGAATGGATTCAATTGCTTCAAAAGTTAAAAATCCCTTATGAAGTCTCGTTTATCATCACCACCGCCATTCGCTTCATTCCGACACTTGACCGGAAACGGAAGCTTATCCTGGATGCCCGAAAAGCCCGCGGAGCTGATTTTGGAGCCAAGGGTATCCTCCATTGGTTTCGGGCCCAAATTCCGGTTATGGTTCCTTTGATGATTAATGCCATCTTAATGGCGGAGGCATTATCCATGGCCATGCTCAATAGGGGGTTTGGTTATGCCCGGACCCGAACCAATTTTCGTAAATTATCGTTGACTGCCGCCGATTATTGGGCTCTCTTAATAATATCCCTGGTGATGACATGCGGCTTATATCTACGGATCGGATTACATCTCGGCAGGCTCTGATGCCTCATAACAATTTCCGTATTTGCGGTCGGAAAAGGCAAATACGGCACCGAAGCGTTTCATGATTCCCACGCAAGGTACCGTATTCCGGATATTCTTTTTGCCAGCTGCTTTAATCCTGCCCTCTTACTTTTTCACTCATTTCGAGTTTTACATTTTTGTTATCCCCTGGACTTGCTCCTTTCTCCAACTGCGGTTCTTGCGAACGGATCTCTCTTGGTTTGGGGTGCCCCCTCCTTAAATCAGCCCGCACTCCCACTTCCTTGCCAATGGCATCCGGAGTTATTTGCTCACCCATTTTAAACACCTCCGGAAATAGTTTGCCCGGATTCCTTCGCAATCAAAAACAAAATAAAAAAAGGGCTAATCCTTGAGATCAGCCCCGCTCTCTTTTTTATTAAAACCTGCCAATCTCTTTAACCCAGCCAAACGGATCATCGGCTTTTCCAAACTGAATATCAACCAGTTTAGTATATAACTCCTGAGTTACTTTGCCCACTTGGTTGTTATTGATGAGGTAATTGTGGTCTTTGTAATAAAGAGAACCAACCGGAGAAATAACCGCGGCAGTTCCCGATCCGAACGCTTCCGTTAATGTCCCGTCCGTTAAACCCTTGATAACTTCATCAATGGAAACTTGCCGTTCCTCAGTTTGATAACCTAAGCGCTTTGCCAATTCCAGTACGGAAGCTCTGGTTATACCCGGTAAAATTGAACCACCCAAATTTGGAGTGATTACCTTATTACCGAAAACGAAAAACATATTCATGGAGCCGACTTCCTCCACATACCGTTTTTCCTTGGCATCAAGCCAAAGCACCTGGGAAAACCCTTTTTCTTCAGCCTTGGCTCCCGCCATCAAGCTGGCGGCATAATTGCCGCCGGTCTTAGCATCGCCCACTCCGCCGATAACAGATCGCACATAAAAATCCTCCACCATCAGCTTGACAGGTTTGAAACCTTCTTTATAATAAGCGGCCACCGGGCTTAAAATAATGTAGAATAAATATTCGGAAGCCGGATGGACTCCGAGTTGGGCGCCAAGGCCTACCAAAGTCGGACGGACATATAGGGAGGTTTCTGGGGCCTTGGGTATCCAGCGTTTTTCCAAATTAACCAGGGTTTCAACCGCTTCGATAAAATATTCTTCCGGAAAGGGTTCCATACATAAACGTTCTGCGGAACGGTGCATTCTCTTGGCGTTTTGGTCCGGCCTAAAAAGCAGAACTCGCCCATCCGGGGCCGCATAAGCCTTAAGTCCTTCAAAAATTTCTTGGCTATAATGTAAAACCACAGCCGCAGGATCAATGCTAAAAGAGGAATAGGGTATGATTTTAGCTTCCACCCACCCTTCTCCTGACCGGTGTTTCATTGTAAACATGTAATCGGTAAAAATTTTACCAAAGCCCAACTGAGCCGGATCCTCATATAAAGGCTTTAATCTTGATTCCGGCAACTTTTCAACTTCGATTTTCATTACAATAGCTCCTTTCATATTTCCACAGCGGTTTAAAATATTTTAGAATTCAGGAGTCACAAAAATAGAAATCCACCCTTTGGAACAAATCCGCTGTTCCACTCTTCTATTAATCGAATCATCCATTAAAGATTCTCTCTGTTGAATTCTATTATTCCTTGTTAATACTGTATTCACATATAAAATTACTATTTATTATAGCACAGTTCAGCCGGGATGGCTGAAAAAAATAAAACGCCTTTTTAGGCGTTTACATTTCGGCGTTCTAAAATTCGGATCAACCTGCTTACAGTAAGATCAATTTTGGTTGCCAACCGGTAACTCTCTTCATCATTTAAATCCGTTGAAAGGTTTGCCGTGATTAAATCGTGTTTAATTTCCCCAATCTCTTGCTGAAACTTTGTAATGTCGTTTTCTACCATGGTAACCACCCCAAATATCGCTCCGTCCTTCAATGGAAATCAAATTTGCAAAATCTATTATATGGGGTATCGGATAATCTTGCAACCAAAAATCAGCTACCAAAAGAACTCCAATTTCTTATAAACTCGATTTTTCTCTTTCAAACCAATCCGCTTACTTTATAACGGGGTTACTTAGGGTTTGACTTAACCCCCGTTGAACCGAAACCGCCTGTACCTCGCTGGGTTCCATTTAACTCCAAGACTTCTTCCCAATCAATCCGGTATATGGGGAAAAAACCAAGCTGGGCAATACGGTCGCCGGGGCTTACCTCAAAATCCGCCGGACCGTCATTCTTCATGACACAAATGATTTCTCCCCGATAGTCGCTGTCAATGACTCCTACCGCATTGGATAGGGAAATCCCATGTTTTGAAGCTAAGCCGCTTCTGGGAAATACCAGCGCTACCATTTCCGGGATTGGTATTTCAATTGCGATACCGGTCGGCACCTTAGCCTGAGAACCTGCAGGAATAACTATCGGATGCTCACAGCAAGCATAAAGATCCATCGCCGCAGAACCCGGAGTCGCATAGGAGGGTAATGGAAATTTATCATTTATAAAAGAAGATAGCTTTTTTATTTTTACTTTTTGATGATTAGTATTCACTGTAAGATCGCCTCAAATATTTAGAGTCCGTTTTAAAAGGGCCAATCGCCGTTAAAAACTGTTTTTCATCCGTAAATAATTCTTTAGCCATTCTCTTTACATCAGCGCTGGTTACGGCATCGATTTTCGCTACAATTTCTTCCGGTGTAAAGAGTTGGTCTTCAAACAATTCTGTTTTTGCAAGCCGACTCATCCGGTTACAGGTACTATCCAGGCTTAACAGCAAACTTCCCTTTAATTGTTCTTTCGTTCTCATCATTTCGTCTTCACTGATTGTATCTTGGATCAATAAATGAAGTTCCGCTTTGATTAACGAAATAACTTTAGCAAAATTCTTGAGACGGGTTCCCGCATAAATGGAAAATATCCCCGTATCAATATAGGCTGAATGATTGGATCCTGTTACGTATACCAGGCCACGTTCTTCCCGGAGTTGTTGAAATAACCTGGAACTAACGCTACCACCCAATAAGCCGTCAAGCACAAAAACTCCATACTTATCAGGACTGTTCCGGGAGACGCCGCGAGTTCCAATGCATAAATGAACTTGCTCGATTTTTTTAGGCCGAATGGTTAATTCCGGAACTGTGAGCGGAATGGCAGGCAACGTTTGGTGTGACCTTCCGCAAAGGCTTGCAAAGTGTTTTTCGATTTCTGGCACAATCTGGTCGATTTGCACATTTCCCGCTACTGCAAAAACGATGTTATCCGGGGTATAATGTTGTTTAAGATATTCCAGAATTACGGGTCGATCAATACTTTCCACCGTGTCCTGGGTGCCTAAGATCACCCAACCCAATGGATGTCCTTTGAGCACCGATGCGGCGAAAAGATCGTGAATCATTTCATCCGGAGTGTCTTCGAAAGATTTAATTTCTTCCAATACGACCTGTTTTTCTTTTTCGATTTCGTGAACATCGAAGACCGAGTTGGTTATCATATCGGATAATAAATCAATTCCTAAACGGTAATGCTGACTTAGGACTTTTGCGTAATAGCAAGTATACTCTTTGGTAGTAAACGCATTGAGCTGGCCGCCGACTGCGTCGATTTCTTCGGCAATTTGCTTGGCTGTGCGTTTCTGAGTCCCTTTAAATAACATATGCTCGATGAAATGGGAAATCCCATTTTGACCCGAATCTTCATACCGAGAACCTGTTCCCACCCAAACACCTAAAGAGACGGAGTGCATTTGAGAAATGGGTTCACAGACAATCCTCAAACCATTTGACAATGTTGCCTTTTGATACATAATTTCCCCTTTAGTTGAAATACCTACATAAATCCTTGTTTATGTTAATCTTCGCGTCCTGAGATTAAAATCCTCTTTTTCGGGCGAGTGTTAATTCTTTACTGTATTACCGTATCATTGCGGGTTTGGCTGGATGTACATAAAGGGTTGGGCGGACAAATAGCGAATCCATTGAAAAGCCCATCAATCAGCATGTATAATTGATGCCACTATCGAAGGGAGTTATCCATGCAAGGTAATTTATTAACGACAGTACTTGCCCTGGTATTTTATCTAACATCCAGCCTTTTTGGTGGTAACTCCGCCTCCCATTCGCTTTCCGCTACCGGGAATTCCGGATATATAAAAAATAGTAATTTCCCCCGTTCAGGAGTGATCTCCGCCAAACAGACTTCGCTCCGCGACAGCTATCAAAACGGTTCATCCCTTAACACCATGACGGAAGGGGCTCGGGTATTAATCTTATCTGAAAAAGGCGACTGGTACCAAGTCCAAGTTAATGGAGGAACGCAACAAGGATGGCTCCCGAAATGGACCGTTTCCATCCGCAGTAATTTAAATGGGAATGTCGCCAAATCAAAAGTAATTGCCGGTTATTACGTTGAAAACTATACCAACGACCCCAAAGGTTACCGGGCTCTCTCGGAAAACTTAGGAGCGATCAATACAGTGATTCCATTTTCATTCCAAGTAGACCAGTACGGCAACATTAAAAGCACGCACAATCCTAAACCGATGAATCTGGCCCGTTCAGCCGGAGCGAATACTTTGGCCCTGGTCAACAATATCAGCGGGAACAATTTCAACAGCAACACTATCCATCAAATGTTGTCAAAACCAACGGCGCGTTCCCGGGCTGTACACGGGATTACCCGGATGTTGGTTGAGAATGGCTATCAAGGCGTCAATATTGACTTTGAAAATGTTCCGGCCAGGGATCGTTATTATTTAACTGCTTTTTTTAGTGAACTGGCTTCCCAATTGCGTCCGAGACATTTGTTGGTCACAGCTTCAGTGCCCGCTAAGACCTATGACGATCGGACTTCCAATCAATCCGGAGCTTTCGATTACAAAGCATTGGCTCCTCATTTGGATCAAGTAATGATTATGACTTATGATGAACATTATTCCAAAGGTCCGGCTGGTCCCGTTGCTTCTTATCCATGGGTGGAAAAAGTCATCCAATATTCGCTGAATTCAATTCCCAGTTATAAAATTGTCTTGGGAATTGCGGCTTATGGCTATGATTGGAGTTGGGGCTCCGGCAAAGCTTTACATTCTCAGGGAATTCAAAACTTAATCCGAAAATATAAAATTGCTCCCAAATGGAGTTCCAAGTATCGGGTTCCCTACTTCACATACCGGAACTGGGGAAAAACCCACGAAGTATGGTATGAAAATAATTATAGTACTTCCCATAAAGCAGACTTGGTAAAGAAATATAATCTACGCGGTGTTGCGGTATGGCGGTTAGGCTATGAAGATCCGGGAATCTGGAAGACCATCCAACAAGCCATCATGTAGGGGAAAATTAGTTTACAAGCTTGAATTAACCGATCAACAAAAATCCCTCCTTGGGTTTTCAATGGGGGGATTTTTCCTATAGAGTCATAAAACTGAACTAACGGTTCCGGGTTCCAGTCCTTTTTTACGTAATGAACGAATCAAACCCGGTAATGCCTCTTTCGAAGCCATGGTGGGATGGAGTAAAATGATTCCGCCAGGTTCAATCTTTGCTAAAACCCGGTTTAACAGAACCTCCGGGGTTGGATTTTTCCAGTCAATCGTGTCTACCGACCACATCACCGTACGATAATTGAGACTGCCAGCCACATTAACAATCAATGAATTCAATTCTCCATATGGCGGGGCGAATAAGGAGGCCGGTTTTTCCCCAATAACGGATGTAAGCAATGCGGAATTATCCAAAATTAGTTTTTTCAACTCATCCTGGCTCATTTGTTCCGGATGCCCATGATACAAACCGTGATTGGCAATCTCGTGGCCATCATCGGCGATGTTCTTTACCATTTCCGGAAAGGCTTTTACCCAAGAACCCACCAAAAAAAATGTGGCTTTGACCTTTTCTGTTTTTAAAGTTTTCAAAATTTGTCCCAAGTACTCTTCTCCCCAGGCGACATTAATCGCTAAAGCTACCCGGGGAACATCGATTTTACCATGATAGACCGGTTTAAAAATTTCTTCCGATATTAGGGGATTGATTTCAGTGACCATTAATTTCAAATGAGTTCCAGGCCTGGCTCTAAAAATACGGTTTACATTCCGAGCAATATCCACCATTTTACCAGCTTGAGCTGGAATAATTTCGCCGCTTTCTGTGTAATAAAAGGCATTCCTGGCAGGGCGATCAATCTTGCCGGCCAACAATTTGATAAGAGCGGCAACTTCATTGGGAAGCAATCCTTGGAGCGGCTGGCCTTCCAACTCCACTCCGGCCTTCACTCCCATAACTCTCCTGGCTATTTGCTCCCAGTTCATCATAATTCCGGTAACAAGAACCATACTAATTAAACCAACCACCAATAATCGTAGCCGTTTGGGCCCTAAGAAAACAATCTGCATCAATACCCACCCCCTACTGTTCCCTACTTTTTATTCAAACGCCGGGATGAGTATTACTCTTTTGTGGGAACTCTGCTCATAAAAACGATAACGAGTACCGCTTCCCAGTTTACTTTACTGGATATTCTCATCAGAACCCAATCTCATGAAAGGGACTCAGCCGAGGTTATTTGGTTCCACTTTGCGGCGATGAATGCTGCTAATCTTTCGGCCGTGTCACTATTTAGGGGCATGATGCGGCCATGATACCGGTAATATACTAAATATGACCACAAAACTTCATATCCGCCTTTTTGATATTCTTCTTTGGTTGGCAGGTACCCCTCACAGCCGTTTGTATATCCGCCAAAGAAAATGAGCTGATTCTTTACCTTTTGCATAATATCAAGGGAGATTTCACACATCACCTCATCGGCCACACCGCACAAACAGCCGTCATTCAATATAAAGAATTGTATTTCCATGTTTGTAATCTGATGGTCAATCTGTTTCATGTGCAATTTTTCAACTTCCTCGAACCATTTTGTTCCGTCGATACCGGCTTCCCTCAATGCTTCATCAGTGATTTCTCCGGCCCTTTTCACTGTCGGCACATCGGCAGAAAAAGACTGCATTTCCGAAAACATATCCATTTTGTAAATCGGTTCTGGAATCATGCTTTCAATGACTGCCCCGAGAGCTTCGTCAATTTCAGTTGCCATTTTCGCTAATGCTCCCATACTCTCATCAAACCTTTTCTTTAAGGTATCCGGAGTTTTCTGCATTATCATAGCCTCATGGGGATGTTCTTCCATGAAAACGGCATCCGAATGTTGATATTTAGGCCGGACGTTTCCGGATGCGCCTTGGGTCAACATAATTTTGCAATCATACTTCTTTTCCAACAATTCTCGGGTAGCCCAGAAAAAATCGGCAGAGACAAGATAATTATCACTGGTCAGGACATTGGCATGGGCCGTAACCCTTAAAATAACCAATCTTAACTGATTGGTCTTGGCACTGGCGATTTTGAGTACTCCGATTCTCCTATCCAGGATACCGGCTTGATTTCTCCTATTGATTCCGATATCGGCTTTTGCAATACCCCAAACTGCGTTAACAGGCGCCAGCGTCTTCATTGCCTCGTCAATTCCCTTTATTATCTGCGCGCATACAAAATCATAATATCCTTTTTCGTTACCGGCATCGGGAGCAGAATGAGTATGGGAAAAGCATAGCATAACTTGTTCACGATTGGTACAAAGCCTAACGGCAATAACCTCACGCAGGAAGTTGGATTTTTCAGCTGTAAAGCCTATACTATCAATCGATACGATACAGGTTTTCCGAGTCTGGTCATCCCAAACTACAATCTGCGCAATCAGTTTATCAAGAATTCCTCTCGAAAGATTATCTTGCCGATCAAAACCTATGAGTTCCATGGGAAAAGCCGGTGTTATATTTACTTCCGCAAATCCCATCCGGACTCCGATTTTTATCCTATCCATCCTCTGGCCCCTTTTCTGTTTCAATCGCTCTTTTCATGATAAGGATAACAAACCTGGATACAATATTAAATACACCACATAATGCTGTATTATTCTTTATCAATGAAATGAGGGCTACTTAACGTAGCCCCCACTGATTACCTACTTTTGATAGATTATTTTTCGAATTGCATAAACCGATAAACCAAACGTGTCTGAAAGAATCTCTACAGAAGCGCCATTTCGATATTTCTTGACGATTTCCATATTCCTTCTTTGGATCTCATCCCGGTAGCCCGATAATTGTCCCCAATTTCTGCGGCACCCTTCTTTCATCGGAATATAGATATATTCCCCCTGGATATAGTTTTGCAATTCTTTCACCAAAAAGTCCGGCAAAATCCGATTGGCGTTAATATATTTCATGCAAGCCCACTCCTTGATCTTTAATATCAAGTGGCAAAGCCGGCACAAAAATCGGCGACTGGAAGCTGTCTCACAATAGTATTTTTTTTATGAGACAGCTCATTACTCCATGCAAATGTCGCCAAAGCTACCAGCTTTGCATGGAGACGCGCATCTTGCTTTTGTTTGGTATTCATTTTTCATCCCCTTACAGACAAATTATCCAATATATACTCTATGAAACTGGTACCATTGAAAATTGACTCATTATTTTAAATCTGGAAATGTATTAATTTTCGATAAGTGCAGCAATCTCTTTAGCAGCTCTTGCCATAACACCTTTGGGCCCGATTAATTCCCGTACTTCCAGCAGTTCTTTTCGAAGTTTGGCATTATAATCGGAATTATTTAGCATATGCCGCAACTCACGGGCCACATTGTCGGCGGTAAATTTTTCCTGTTTCAACTCCGGTACAATTTCCCTTCCCATAATAATATTGGGTAATCCAATAAGAGGAAGTCCTTTCGCTCTTTGTTCCTTGGTTTGCAGCATCCGGTAAATACCTAAAGTTAATTTGGATAGACGGTAAACAATCACCATCGGAGTATTTAAAATTGCCGCCTCCAGGGTGGCCGTTCCTGACGAGATTACGGCCCCATCCGCGGTGGCCAATAAATCATAAACCCCTTCATGAATAATGGTTAATTTAACTTGATATTGATCCACGATGGAATCGAGAAATTCCTGGTCGATGGAACCCGCCAAAGGCAAAACCCATTGGATGTCCAACACTTTATTGAGTTCAGCAGCGGCTTCCAACATCACCGGCAGAAGATTGGCCAGTTCTTGCCTGCGGCTGCCGGGCATTAAAGCCACTAATTGCTGGCCGGGATTGATTCCGATCCGTTTGCGGAATGCCTCCGGCCTGGACGACACGACTCGATCAATCAATGGATGCCCTATATAAGTTGCATTAGCCCCGAACTTCCGGTAAAAGTCAGCCTCAAAGGGTAATACCGCCAATAATAATTTCACCCGTTCGCTCAGTTTAACGGCCCGGCTTTCCCAATAACCCCAGGCCGACGGGGAGAACATACAGACTACCGGTATTCCCAGGTTTTTAGCCTCTTTGGCTACTTTCAAATTAAATCCTCCGGAATCAAGCCAAATTACCACATCGGGGCGGCGCTGTTCCCATTGATTTTTTATGCTTTTCATTAGGCGGGAGGCTTTGGTTAAATTTTTTAAAGCTTCAGTAAAACCTACGGTACTTCCCTTGGTGGGATCAAAAATGATCTCCATCCCGGCCTCGGCCATTTTCCTTCCCCCGATACCATAAAAAAGAGCCTCAGGTAGCAACTTTTTCAGTTCGGCTAATAAAACCGCGCCATGCATATCTCCGGAAAATTCCCAGGTTGATAAAAAAATAACCGGCTTTTTCATCATTCTTACTCCTTATTTTGAAAATCAATATCAAAGTCAATTCTGGAAATTCACCCGAATTCCTTTCCAAGAAAGTTTTTTCCTTCAACTTGTTTAGTATACCGGACCTTGGCATGACTCAAACCAGAGTTTATCGATCATCATCAAAACAAATACCCCAGTCCAAAAGGATTTAGGGTATTTATTTTTGATAGCTATTTTATTTTGGAATCAAAATTTTTCAACCCCAATTTCAGGGACGGAATTTCATTCCCTCTTTGAGTTTGAAAGGTTGAAACTCCGGCAAAGCGTTTTGAGAAACCGCAAAGGCGAAAATATAGTCCGGATAGGTATCGGAGTAATCGTTATCATTGGTAGCCAGTAATAGATGGCGCCCATCGGGCAAATCCGGACCAAAAGCGTACCCTTCGATCTTATCGGGTAATCCGGCCGGGGTAATAAAGGCCCCGGCAGCATTTAACATCGCGCCGATATCGGCGAACAATTGCTTATGCAACGGTACCCGTCCGGAAAGATCATCATCAACCGGTAAGGCTGTCACTGCCGCTACATCAGAGGGCGTTTCCGGCTGTTTAAAATCAATTAAATAAAGCAATTTAACACCTTTCGGACCGCCAACCCCGTCCCGTTCATCGACTAAAAACTGGTGAGCATTCACGGCCAAAATCTCCGAAACAGCCATCTTGGTGGAATCTAACGGATACATAAATTGTTTGGGTGCTTTTTGGGAATTGTCCAAATCATAAACTAAAAACCGGCAGTATTTCCCCTTCACACCACCGTCCTGGATTAATGGGCCTTGCATCGCTACAACTAACACTTTCCCATCCGGGCTGAGGGCCAATCCTTCAGCGCCTTTGTTGGTATAGCGGCCGGATTTGTTGTTTTGAATCTCCTCGGCGAGGGTGTCGGCCGGATGAGCGATTAAAAAAGCGGCTGGAATCTCTAACCTTCCAATTCGTTCTCCTTTTTGGTTAAAATGATCCACATAAGGTCCGTACTCGTCACTGGTCCAGACGGTTCCATCCGGAGCAACTCTGACCCCTTCCGTATCCCGTCGTAACTTTTTATTATAACCGGTACTGATGCCGGTAAACTGCTCACCTTTTTGGTTTTTAAGGAGCGAAGTTCCTTTTAACCGGACACTTACTTGATAATTCTGATCCGCTTTCTTCAGTTCAATGTCGGCAATTTGAAAACGATTGGCATAGGACGTGGTATTATCAACATCAGTTCCGTTAAGATAGCTAATTTTGTTAGGTCCCCGATCCGCCAAAAGTAAATAACGGTTTTGATATCCGGTATAAGCAATCCCTGAGCCGAAACCGTCAAATGAATCTTGGTAACTTACGCCATCTTCCAACAAAGTGTGTGGCAAGCCCGTCATATCTTTGGCTGTTTTTTCGCCGCCACCGTTGATGGCCGCCAGACCTAAAAATTCGACCTTTTCCTGGGCTCCCGCACCCTGCATTGCAAATCCACCTATCAAAACGATTCCCAATACGATGCCAAGCTTCCGTAAATTCGGACCATTCAATCTTAATCTTTTGTCCAATATTCTGACCCCCTGATATGAATGATGCTAATTTCCTTTTTATTATATTGGACAAAGGTTAAGAGTGCATTATACAATACTTAATTCTAAACCAACTGTGATCTGACCCCATGTTTCAAAAACTCGTCTGAATCGCTCCAGACAGCTTTTCTTCATCTTCAAAAACGGCAGGCCGTCTGAAAAAAGCTATCAATTACCGGCATTGTTTTCTTTTAAGTTCAACACAGCCGAACCATTCCCTAAATCAATGGATGTAAGGGCAAAGGGCCATTTCCCCAATAACTGGAATTGCAAAGGAAACTGAGCGCCCAGGAAATTCAAGAGATCCGGAGGGGCAGTACGTCCCGATATCCGCAACTGCGTGGGATAAAAACGCAAACTTTTGGGAGGAACGATCTTCATAAAACCGCCGAGTTCTATAGGAAGAGGTTGCCCGAATAGCCGGGCCCTACCCGAAAAGATGATCTCCCCTGGAATGATAGTTAGCTGTGGTTTAAACTCGGGATAAAATAAACCGACATAATCGCTAAAATCGGCGGCGGTAACCAATGCCTGAATTCTGGTAGAGTTGAGGTGAATGAGTTCCAATCGGTGTTTTCGAAACAATACAGGAAAATTAAAAGTAAAGCCTTCATTGCTCAGATGCAATTCAGCAAAACGCAGATTACTAATGAGACAATTATGGGCGTCGATTCGTACATGGCTAACCCTGCCTTTGAAAACATCAACCATAGTCAGCCAATTTAAATGAGCCTCAATTTTCACCTGAGGTCCGCTACCCCAACCTAAAGATTGCCGCAAATCCTTTCGGACCTTGATATTAAGCCAGCACTCAAGGATGCCTAAACATAAAAAAACAACAGCTAGAATAATAAATCCTATCTTAACCATTTTTATTTTTAAAAATGCCCTCACTGCTTCAAGAAGTTGACCTGTTTTATGCAAAGTCTACCACTCCGACTCTATTTATCAATGATAATATTACTATTATGTACTTACAGCAGTTATTATCTTTGAAAAAATAAAATAAATAAAGAAGACCTTGTAAAAAAAGCAAAAGACCCCGGAAAAAACCGAGGTCTTTTAAAAAATTACTCCTGGCAACGACTTACTCTCCCAGCCGGTCGCCCGACAAGTACCATGGGAATATGTTCACATATTCCTTAGCAGAACCTTTGGTTCTGCCCAGCGCTCAGAGGGGCTTAACTGCCGTGTTCGGGATGGAAAAAAAGTTTGAAGGGTAAAGAGTGAAGTTTGAAATAAAAACTAAATCTCTTGTATACTGCCAATCAATATATGTAACCAATAAAAAAGAAGACCTTGTAAAGACAAGATCTTCTTTTAAAAAATTACTCCTGGCAACGACTTACTCTCCCAGCCGGTCGCCCGACAAGTACCATCAGCGCAGAGGGGCTTAACTGCCGTGTT
>JAEZCE010000072.1 GCA_023429995.1 Bacillota bacterium
GCCCGGCTTGTCCGGGGTTTAGAATGATTTTTAAGGCCTAGCCCAGAACTTTAGGTCTGGGTGGACAGAATGAGCATAAAGATTTTTAGCCATTTCCTATTTATGGATGCTTAGCTTGATGACATTGAGGGCGGGGTGAGGTCAGAATAGGCAATTGAAATCCATACAAAATATGGAATATTCCTTGACATTGGGGCAAGGGTTAGGTTAAATAGGCGTTCACTTTCTAACAGTGATTTCTGACAACAAAAAAAGTCGGCTAAAAAAAGTTAACGGAGACAGGATTTACCGGATTCACGGGATTTACATGATTAAGACCTGGTAAAAATGGGTTGCAAAAAACAGATAATTCATAGGGTTTTAAAAAAATCCCGTAAATCCATAAAATCATGTTAATCCTGTTTAAGTTCTTTTCGTTAGGCCTGCTGTATAGTTTATCTAGCGTGGTTAGGCATTCAAAATATTTATTTCATCCCATATGGCGCTTTGGTACGAAAAGAAAAAGTAAAGGAATGAACCAAAAACAAAGGATATCCACCATGGAAACATTGGACTATTTTCAAGCCGAAAGGGAAACGATTGATTTTATTTCCCAAAATAACAAAATGGTTTTGGCGACCTGTTCCGATCAGCGGGTCACTGCAAGAACGATCAGTATCATCCATGACGGAATGAGGATATTTTGTCAAACCGATCAAAATTTTATCAAATACCGGCAAATCACGGAGAATCCGAATGTTGCGTTAAGCGCCGGGAACATCCAGATCGAGGGTATTGCCCAAATAACAGGACATCCGTTTGAAAACCGTTTTTTCGCGGAGACCTATCAACTTGCGCATCCAAGTTCGTATGAAAAGTATTCCCATCTTAAAGATGAGGTAGTTATCGAAATCATCCCCCATTTCGTAACGTTCTGGAAATATTCGGAAGGACAAAAGCCGTACCGGGATTTTATCGATGTGAAGAAGAAAGAAGCATGCCGGGAATATTATGAAATTACCGGGTAAAGAAAAATTAAATGCCGAACATTCAATTATCCTTAATGGTTCTGGTCAAGGCCTTAAAAACATTCTAAATCCCGGACAAGCTAAAATACGCCAGCGTATTTTTAAGGAATATCAAGATATTCCAGGGCTGGGTTATGCCTTGAAGCTGCGTGTATAAAAACACGATACCGAGGCCTGGAAGGCCTTTAGAACGTTTTTTAATATACCTAGCCCCATCGTTCACGTTGGGGTGGAGAGGTAATCAAACATTATTTTCCGTTTTTTGACAGCACAGTTTAATGACATTGGGGCAAGAGTTAGGCCAAATAGCGTTCATTTTCTGACAGCGACTTCTGACAACAATAAAATTTATTTCAACCGATAGGGTTTTAAGGGGTGGCAATATGGAGTTAATGAGGGCTATCCATACGCGAAGAACCGTGAGAGATTTCGCTGAGGAAGCAATTCCCGATCCGGTTATAAAAAAGGCTTTGGAGGCAGGACTAAAGGCGCCAAGTTACAATCACCAAAAACAATGGGATTTTATTTTGGTTAAAAACAAAGAGATTCGGCTTCAACTTACGCAAACCGAAGCAATGAAGGACAAAGTAGATAATGACCTTCAGGAAAAGTTTGAAAAACATGACCCTTTATCCAAAGCCATGTATCTCGAGGCGATACCCAAACAACGAAGAATGATTATGGAAGCCCCGGAATTATTGATTGTTGTGTATAAGCCAAAAACACCGATCAAAGAGAGTGTGCGGGTGTATGACTTGAACTGCCTGTCTTCGGTGTGGTGTTGTATTGAAAATATACTATTATCTCTGGCGGAGGATGAGGTATACGGGGTTACCTTTATCCCACAAAATACGGAACGGATTAAGAATATCCTGAATATTCCATCCGATTTGGAAGTAGCGGCTTTTATTCCTTTCGGCCGTAAAGCCGAGAATATAACCCTATTGCCTCAAAAAGCAGTCAGTGTGGCGGAAAAATTACATATCAATCAGTGGTAACTTGTTATACCGGCCAAAAGAGCGCGAGAGGAGAAATTGAAATTGGTCAATGGGAAAAAAGTATATATTGCCATGATAGTTATCTTCCTGTGTTTTGCGGCGAGCGGCTGTAGATTATCTCCGGAATTCGAAAGAATTCTTGCGGGGGGGAGGCTGTCTGGGGGCAGCATCACTGAAAGTGTAATCCCTTCCCACTTTGAGAACCATATGATTTATGTCAAGGCAAGAATCAATGGTAGTGAACGGGAATATAACTTCCTGGTCGATACCGGAGCCTTTATAACCGTAATCAATAAAAGAATTGCCGACTCGATGGGTTTAAAAAAAGCGGCGGAAGATATCGTCGATGATGCAGCGGGTAATTCCCGGAATATCGATGGAGTGGTTTTGAACTCGCTGAAAATAGGAGACATAGAGGTCCAAAACTGCGGCGCCCTGGCTGCTGATTTTGGTAACATCGAATCTTTCGGGATAAAATTTGATGGAGTGATTGGCACCAATTTCTTACGGTTTTTCATCGTCGATATTGACTACGAAAAGGAAACCCTCACGTTTTCAACCGAGCAAAGCTTTTTCAATCGCTTAAATGCCGCAGAAGTATCGGGATTGGGAATGGGAACGGCATTTACCTATGTAAACCACGACTTTCGAACCAAGCTTAAACTGGCAGACGGCAATGGGGTTGACGCTTTAATCGACACCGGAAATTATGGCGATTTTTTGACATTCCCCACCAAAGATCTGGAACAATTGAAACCGCACTTAAATTGTCCTCTGGTAAAATCACAGGGCGCCATCACAATGAGCGCTTTTGGCGGTTCAAACGCCATGCTCTCCCGGATCAATGAAATTCAGATCGCCGGCGCCCGGATCCGCAATCTCCCGGTAGCCTTTGTTAATAGCGACCATGTCAACATCTCCAGCGGGTTTCTGGCTCATTTCAAGGTGATCATCAACTATCCCAAAAAGAAGATATTTTTGATCCGGAATCAACGTAAACCCTTTGAAACCAATATATTATCCTTTGGTTTTACGCCCCAATACGGTGCCGATGGAAAACTCTATATTGTCGGAATCTGGGAAGGATCACCCGCTGAAAAAAATGGTCTTAAAGTAGGGGATCAAATTATCCGGCTAACTTATGAAGGACCGGACAGGGCGGATCTGGTTATCCAAAATGAAAATGGCGAAAAGGAAATCCCGTTAAAAGCAGCCCCGTTGTTGCCCGCGCTCGATAGGGACGTGACGGAATGATCGGAGCCCTGATTGGTAAAGGAAATACAGCCGATGTTTTTGAGATGGGCAATGATAAGGTTATCAAATTGTTTCATCCGGGTTATTCATTCAGTGGGAATTGAGAGATGAGCAAACCGAAGAAAAAAACGCAATTTTAGATTATCCGGCGGTTCGCTTATGCCGAAAATAACATTGCAAGGGTAAAATAAATTGAGATAGGGGCGGATAGGAATGGATGAACAGCTTTTGTCATTATCGAAGACTTTAAAAAACCGGGGGTTTCAAGTGGAGGTTTGTGAATCTATTACAGAAGCGGCTGAAATAGTCCATGAAATCATCGGTAAAGATTCTCCGGTAAGTTCCATCGGCTTCGGCAATTCCATTACCGTGAAAAGCGCCGGACTTCAGGCGAGTTTGTCCAAACTCGCCAAGGAACTGTATATCCATATTCCGGTTGGCACGGAAGATATGAAAGAAATCGATCGCAAGGCCTTAACAGCCGATTTTTATCTGACATCGGCCAATGCCGTTTCCCTCGATGGACATCTTATCAATATTGACGGGAATGGTAACCGGACTGCCGCAACATGCTTTGGCCCGAAACAGGTTATTTATTTAATCGGCAAGAATAAAATCGCCAAAACCCTTGAAGATGCAATGGCGCGCGCCAAAAGCGCCGCTGTTTTGAATGCCAAAAGATACAATAAAAAAACTCCCTGTGTTCAAACGGGAAAATGCGAAAATTGCAATTCTCCGGAATGTATCTGCTCCGTGATGACGATTCATCGGAGAAAACCCAATGGAGTCAATATGACGATCATTTTAATCAATGAAGAAGCGGGATTTTGAGGGGAGGTTTTGTATGAATAGGGAAAGGGTTCATCAAAGCAATATTTGTAAAATCTTATTGGCTATGGGGATTGCTTCAACGCTGCTTTATCCTATAACCGATATCCTTGCAGGGATGCTTTACAAGGGCTATAGCTTTAATGAACAAGCCATCAGTGAATTGTTTGCCATAGGCGCACCCACCAGCCGTATGGTCGTTTCGCTTTTCACAATTTGCAGTGTACTTTTTATAGGGTTTGGTCTGGGAATAGGGTTATCATCGAATAACCGTCTTCAGCGTATCCTGGCGGTAATGGTCATCGGAAACGCCATCAACAGCTTAGTTTTGTGGAATTTTTTCCCGATGCACATGCGTGGCGCCGAAGCAACCTTTACCGATACCATGCACACGATTTTGGCGATCAACCCCTTCATTTTGATCAGCATTATTTTGGGAGCCGTGATTTTTAAAGGCTGGTTCAGGTTTTATTCCCTGGGAACAATCTTGTTACTTCTAATACCTGCTGTGATGTCATTTTCGTATATTCCCTTGCTTATGGCCCATCAGCCGACTCCCTGGATGGGATTTACCGAACGTCTCTCTCAATATGGGCATCAATTGTGGCATGGGATATTAGCCATTATACTCATACGCGGACAAAGCAATGGGAAGTGAAGAAGGATTGGAAATCTATCATACGACCAAGTGATGGATCATATCGATCGTTACCGTATTTTTAGAGTTCTGCTTCAGCCGTGGCTGGCGCAGAACTCATTTGTGCGCCCAGCATGGGCGCAATTTAACGGGTGGGGGAATGAGCTCTGAAACGAACGTATCAAAAGTTACATCATAGGCTGGGTAAATTACTTTAAAAAATAAAATCCGTCGATAAAAAGTTGGACTTCCGTTCCTGGATGATTTCGGCCAGCAGTTCTTTATTGTTTTCATTTTCCTTGGCCGCCACCAAAGTTCTGATGGAAAAAACCCTCAAGGCATCGGATACCGATAAGGTACCCTCCGCCGAGTCTTTGCGCCCGGTAAAAGGGAAAATATCGGGTCCTCTTTGACATTGGCTGTTAATGTTGACCCGCGAGACCTGGTTTACCAGCGGATCGACCAAAGCGGCGATCTCGTCGGGGTTTTTGCTGAAAATGCTGACTTGCTGTCCATAATTGGATTCCTCAATATAACCAATGGGCGTTGAAATTTCTTCGAAAGGAATCACCGGAATCACCGGTCCGAACTGTTCCTCATGATAAACCCGCATATTTTCATTGACCGGATAGAGCAGGGCGGGAGTAAATATGGAATGAAAGGGTGTTCCGCCGCCTTCATTGATTACCTTCGCCCCTTTGGTCAGGGCGTCGGAAACCAGCTCCGCCAAATAATCGGTTTTGTTGTTTTCCGGCAAGGGCGTGATTTGAACATTCGGACTCCAGGGCATACCGATATGGAGATTGTTGATGGCTGCCGCCAATTTTTCTAAAAACGGTTGGGCCACGCTTTGGTGAACGAATATCAACTTTAGGGCTGTACAACGTTGGCCGTTGTAGGAGAGAGTTCCCAATAAGCACTCCTGCACAGCCAGATCCAGATCGGCATCCGGAAGGATAATTGCCGGATTTTTAGCGTCAAGCCCCAGCACCGAGCGGAGCCGGTGGGGTTTGGGATGTTGCTTTTTGATGGTGTCCGCGATTTTACTGGTGCCGATAAAGGCCAGCACATCGATTTTTCCGGAGCTCATCAAAGGTGAAATGATATTGGAACCCCGTCCGTAAACAAAATTAATGACTCCCGGCGGGAAACAGTCCCGGAAAATCGGGAGCAGGGGCCGGTATAGTAAAGTTCCAAGCTTCGGCGGTTTACAAATCACGGTATTCCCCATAATCAACGCCGGAATCAAGGTGGTAAAGGTTTCATTCAGCGGGTAGTTAAAGGGGCCCATACTCAGCGTGACACCCAGAGAGGACCGGCGGACCTGGCCGATAATGCCTTCTTCGATTTGAAAACGGGACGAAACCCGGTCCAGTTCTTTGACAGCCTCGATAGTGCCGCAGATATAATCGAGGGTCCGGTCAAATTCTTTTGTGGAATCCTGATAACTCTTTCCGATTTCCCACATCAGCAGTTTGACAATTTCCGCCTTTTCCGCTTTCATGCGGCGGGCGAATTCCTGCATATGCTGGATTCTTTTGGCTACCGGCATGGTGGGCCAAAGCCCTTTCCCGTTATCATAGGCCTTTACAGCAGCAGACAGCACTTCCAGGATGGTTTCTTCCGCTAATAGGGGATAAGAGCCAAGAAGTTTCGGGGTGAAAGCGCCGTCCGGGCCGGCGATAAAAACGGGTGAAAAAACCTCCTGGGTGGGACCATTCCACTTCCTAAGTTCGCCGTTTATCAGAAATTCATTTTGGCAAATCGGTTCTTTGATTTGAAATTCCGTAGGAATTTCGTTTTCAGCGGGGAATAATTGATCCATATCCGTTGAATGAGTCACTTTGCGACCTCCTGTTTCCATTGACCTTGTTAGAGATAAGTTCTTGCTCAAAAAAAATTATCCTTTTTTATAAATGTTGGACGATAAAATTGATTGCATTGGAGGAATAATTGATGCTTCTCTCCGTAATCCGGAAACGCCGCAGCATCCGAAAGTATCTACAAAAGCCCATTGAACCCGAAAAACAGGATGCGTTGATTGAAGCGGCATTAAGGGCGCCATCTTCAAGAGGGCTTAATCCATGGGAGTTTATCATCGTCGATAATCCCGACTTGCTGAACAGGCTATCTTCTTCCAAACAGTACGGTTCTTCTTTCTTAAAGGAGGCCTCTTTGGCGATAGTGATTTGCGCTGACGCCCAGAAAAGCGATGTTTGGATTGAGGATACATCTATTGCGGCGACTTACATTCAATTAACCGCGGAGTCGCTTGGAATCGGGAGTTGTTGGATTCAAATCCGGGAGCGGATGCGCGATAATGATCAAACGGCAGAAAATTTTATCCAAGAGATTTTGGGGATCCCGGAACAGTTGAAAGTGGATTCCATCATTGCGCTTGGTTATCCCGGGGAAACTCCCAAGCCCCATGAAAAAGATAAATTACAATACCAAAAGGTATCCTATAATCGTTACGGGAACCGGAAATAACCCGAGCGCTCAGGGGGAATACTTTAGCTATAGGATAATCGATCGCTAAGAAAAAGTCTAGTTATATTTTGAAACCTCAATTATACTATGAATAACTGGCGGCCAGAAATTTAAATCGTAAAGAGGTTTTAATATTGGATAAGCTAAAAATCAAAAATATTCCCCTGGGTCCTTTTCCAACCATTCTGGCGGGGGCGGATGTCGACGGAAAGCCTAATTATGCCACAGTTGGAGCATGTGGAGTGGTTTGTTTGGAGCCTGTTCTTTATATTTCGTTGAAAAGCACTCACTACACAACACGCGGTGTTCAAGAAAGGGGTTATTTCAGCGTGAATATCCCTACGGCGGACATGGTTTCTCAAACGGATTATTGCGGGATAGTATCCGGCAAAAACAGCGATAAATCCTTGATCTTCACCGCGTTTTATGATGAACTCGGGAAGGCTCCTTTGATTAGGGAGTGCCCCGTTAATTTTCTCTGCAAAGTGATTCAAACTTTACCGATTTCAGGTTTTGAAATGTTCTTCGGTGAAATTGTGGCAACCTATGCAAACCCGGAGTGTATCACCGATGGCAGTCCGGATCCGGTAAAAATCAATCCGCTGTTGATGATGGGCGCCCATTATTGGAGTATCGGCTCATCCGTGGGCAGTGTTTATAAAACGGGTAAGATATAAAAATCTTTCAAAAATTTTAAAATTGGGTTAAAAAAGCAAAAAGTCGACTTTGATCAATATCTTGTCCAGGTCGGCTTTTCCGTTTTCAAAAGGCTTAAGGGAAAATCCAAGGTAATTCAGTTCAATACTTTGACGGGCACGCACCATTTCGTCCGAATAATAAAGGAGTTTGTCAAATTTCTTATAGCTTCGCAGCAATGGGAAACCGGCGGCAGGAAGTTGGAAAGGGAAGTCGAATTTAAAAATTAGACATTCATTCATGATCATGGTAAAATAATAAGATTCAAAGGGTGGTTGATATAAAAACCAACAATGGATGGCCTTTTGTCTGGGTTGTTCTGGTAAGTTTGCAATTCAAAAATACTAATGGAGCCACAATCAATGGTATTAATGAAAAAATACATAGACAAAAAAGATATCTTGATGAGTCTGAATAAGAAACTTCATACTCCTTTGGGAGCCGCTGTTTTGGTTTTGGTAGCCCTTGTTTTGCTGTTTATTGGATATTACTGCTGGAATCTGACTCCAACCCATTCCGGAAATAAGGATTTTTATGTTTTTAAAGTTCCCTATGGCTCTTCATTGCGACAAATCGGCCAAACATTGGCAAAAAACCATTTGATCCGGAGTCAATTTGTTTTTGAGCTTTATGTCCGCCTAAATCCACATCAGAGAATGGCTAAGGCCGGTTATTACCGAATAAGCCCGGGAATGTCGGTCCCGGATATTGTAAGGGAACTTCGGCGCGGTATTGCTCAATCCGTAAGAATTACCATTCCGGAAGGTCTGGATAACCAGGAAATAGCCGCTTTATTGGCCCAAAAAGGGTTGGTTAATCCGCAGAGTTTTTTGAATGCGGCCCGTGATTCGGCCTTGGTGAATCAATTGGCTGGAAATGAACGAACTTTATCCGGGACGGAAGGATACTTGTTCCCGGACACTTATAATTTTGAATTAAATGCAACGGTTGAAAAGCAGATTATTCAAAAAATGTTTCTCCGTTTTCAAGAAGTTTTTCAAAAGAATTTTCAACAGATTCCGGCCGATAGGAGAAAAGAGATCGTTATCATCGCCTCTTTGGTTGAAAAGGAAGCCAGAAAACCCGAAGAACGGCCTATTATTGCCGGGATATTTTATAATCGTTTACGGTTGGGATATCCGCTTCAATCCTGTGCGACTGTCCAGTATTCCCTGGGTAAACGGAAAGAACGTCTATATTATAAAGACTTACAAGTAGATTCGCCGTATAATACCTATTTACACCAGGGGTTGCCTCCGGGACCGATTTCCAATCCCGGATTGGCTTCGTTAAAGGCTGCGGCATATCCGGCCCAAGTTCAATATTTATATTTTGTCGCTAGGCCCGATGGCACTCATATTTTTAGCACCACTTATCAGCAACATCTCAATGCCCAACATAAAATTGAAAGAATGTTTAACAAAGGAACTTGAAATAAAAATGGTCATAACACTCCTAGGAACCGGAACTTCTCATGGCGTTCCGGTTCTGGGTTGTAATTGCGCGACTTGCGCTTCAAAGGACCCACGGGATTGCCGGACTCGCTCGTCGGTATACATTCACCTCGGTGAACTGCATATTTTAATCGATACCGCCACCGAAATGCGTATTCAAACGATTCGCAGCCAGGTTCCGCGGGTTGATTTGGTTCTGATGACCCACAATCATGCGGACCATGTTTGCGGCTTCGATGATTTGCGCCGCTTTAGCGAATTACAGGGTAATGAAATACCGGTCTATGGAAATCAAACAACCCTAAGGGGTATTGCCGGTATGTTTCCCTATATCTTCGATAATCGAACCCATATTGGCGGCGGGATACCAAGAATTTGCCTGAAAGAAATCGCTTTACCCTTTGAGGTGGCCGGGATTAAAATTATACCGATCCCGGTTTTCCATGGCCCTTTGGGTATCTTTGGCTACCGGATCGGTGATGTTGCCTATATCACCGATTGCAGCAGTATCCCGGAAGAAAGTCTGAAGCTTTTAAAAAATTTAAAATTGCTTATATTAGGAGTATTGAGATTTAAACCTCACCCAACTCATTTTAATCTGGAGCAGGGTTTGCAGATGATAGAGATGATCAAGCCCAAGCACAGTATTTTAACACATATTGCTCACGATTTTAAATATAACGAAGTAAACTTATTATTGCCTGCCAATGTAGAGTTGGGTTATGATGGACAACGGGTAGAAGTTGGTTGAAAGCCGGCGGTTGGGGTTTGATTTTTATGAACGGAATGAACATTAAGCCTAAGCGGAGGATTTATGGAAGATCATTTAGTGATTGCAACTGCAAATCAAAGCACAATTCGAATATATGCTGCTTTAACCGCCGGAGTCGTGGAAGAGGCCCGGAAGATTCATGAAACCTGGCCTACTGCCACTGCCGCTTTTGGAAGAGTACTGACCGGAACATTGATGATGGGTGTCATGAATGACAACTTAAAGCGCCTGACGGTGACTGTTTCGGGGAACGGGCCAATCGGCAGGGTTTTGGCGGTGTCCAATGAACGGGGCCAGGTGAAAGGTGAAATTGATAATCCAAGGGTGGATTTGAAACCCAATTCTTCCGGTAAACTGGATGTTGGTGGAGGCATTGGCTCGGGAGAAATGATGGTACTCAAGGATCTGGGATTGAAAGACCCTTATCAAGGGGTGGTTCCGCTTCAAAATGGAGAGATAGCGGAAGATTTCGCCTATTATTTTACGAAATCGGAACAGACTCCGTCGGCGGTCGCCTTGGGAGTTTTGGTCAATCCCGATGGAACGGTTCAAACGGCCGGAGGCCTGATTGTTCAACTTTTGCCGGGTTCCACGGAAGCTACCCTTTCAGCTTTGGAACAAAAGCTCCATGACATGCCGCGATTAACGGATATGTTAGCCGGGGGAGTTTCGCCGGAGGAATTAATTTCCCGTATTGCGCCCGATCCGGAAACGGTCAAAATTTTAGAACGACTCAATGTGAGTTATCATTGTGATTGCTCATGGGATAGGTTTCGAGGACCTTTGTTGAGTTTGGATCCGGGTGAAATCGGGAATATTTTGCAGGAACAAGGTCAGGTCGAAGTGCGTTGCCATTTTTGTAATAAGATTTATCATTACCGGGAAAGCCAATTAAAATAAATTTTTAATGTTATATCAACAATCGGTAGATAACGGGAGGATCAGGAATGCTGCAAAAATTATGCCCGAGAGTACAGGCGCAGTCCGTTTTGGAACTTGATTTGGATGAGTTGAAAAAAGTCGGTATTCGGGGAATTATCTTTGATTTGGATAATACTTTGGTAGAATGGAAACAAGATGATTTGAGCCCTGAAATTATTCAGCTGGTTTCCAGATTTAAACAATCCGGTTTTAAAATGTGCATTCTTTCCAATGCTTTAGAGCATAGGGTGGAAGCGGTGGCCAGTCTCTTAGAGATCCCGTATGTTTCGCGGGCCGTCAAACCTCGGAAAATTCCCTTTCGAAAGGCTTTGAAACTGATGGAAACCGAGCCGGATGAGACAGCGGTCGTTGGGGATCAGCTTTTTACCGATATATTGGGCGGTAATCGCATGGAACTCTATACGATTTGGACTCCCCCATTAAGTGATACCGAGTTTATCAGCACCCGGGCGGTCCGGCAATTGGAACGTCTTGTCATTAAACGTTTTCGCAAGAAAGGAATATTACAGTGAGTGGAAATAACCAATACTGCCGCGGCTGTGGCGTCGCAATTCAAACTCAATTTCCTGAAAAGGCCGGATATGTGCCTGAGAATCACCAGCACAAAGGACAGCTTATTTGTAAACGCTGTTATCGGATGATTCATTATGGGGAAGTTGGAGAGGTACACCCCGGACCTGATGCCATCCGGCAGAGTATTATGAAAGCGATAACCCTTTGTGATTTGCTGATCATAGTTTGCGACTTCGCGGATTTGGCGGGAAGTTTGCCGCTATGGTCGGGGTTTTTGGCCGGCAAACCCTATATTTTAATTATGAATAAAATCGATTTACTGCCAATGCGGGCCAAGCAGCCGGAGATCCTGGACTATTTAAAGAATTACTTAAAGAAGACAGCTTGGCCGGCGCCCCGGGATATTATTTTGACTAGCGGAATGAAGGGGAAGGGTGTGGATATCTTGGCAGGGCGCATTGCCAAAGAAGTCGGCCCCGGTTCCAAGATTGCCATGTTAGGTGTGACCAATGTCGGAAAATCCTCTCTTATAAAGCAGTTGCTGAAGTTGGAAGGTTCGGTCATTTCACCGACGATTTCCAAGTTTCCCGGAACTACCATGGGGCTTAGTAATTGGGGCATTTTAAAAGGGCGCAATACCTTAATCGATACTCCCGGATTAGCGCCCGAGGATAGAGTCGCCGATTTGGTTTGTCCGGAATGCGCCAGTACTTTGGTGGCATCTCAGAAAATGGAACAAAAGTTGTGGGGATTAAAGCCCGGTAAAGGATTAATTCTAGGCGGTTTATGCGGTTTTGCCTATCTGGGAGAGGTGGAAGAGGTCATTATCGCTTACAGCTCGCCGGACGTAGTGATGCACCGTACGGATAATAACAAAATGGATGCTTTATTGGACGAGAAACCTTCTTGGCTTACCCGGATTTGCCGGAAATGTATCGGTAAAATCCAGTGGCAGGAAGAGGTTGTACATCTTGAGGATAATCAGGATTTAGCAGTTGCCGGTATAGGCTGGATCTCGCTGCGTGGAACAGCCGCCGATTTTAAAATTCGAATTCCCAAGGGAGTGCGATTCGAGGTAAGGCCGGCTATCATCGGAAAAAAATCCTGAGCTAAACGAATTTGAAAGATTGTTCCCGGGTAGATATGGGGGCGTCCGGAAATGAAATGAACATACCCAAAAAAACAAATGATCCTGCCTCATTTTACAATGGATGAATGCAGGTTTTTTTATGTAAAAGTCCTTTTTATTCGTTATCAATCCTATGGGTGGTTGAAAGGATAAGGAATACAATAAAATATTGCAATATATTGAATTATTGATTGACAATCGATTGCAATTTTAATAAAATTTCAGGGAGGAACAATATAAGAAGGAGTCTACAAAATGAATTATGGATATTTTGATGACCTGAAAAAAGAGTATGTAATTTTGAATCCAATGACACCGATGTCATGGATCAACTATTTAGGGACCGGTGAATTTGCTTCCATTGTATCCAATAATGCCAGCGGTTATTCGTTTTATAAATCGCCGCGTTTAGGAAGAATGCTGCGGTTCCGGTTCAATAGTATTCCCATGGATCGACCGGGACGGTATATTTATATTCGGGACCGTGAAGACGGAGATTATTGGTCGGCCTCCTGGCAACCGGTGGGAAAACCCCTGGATAAGTATAAGAGCGCTTGCCGTCATGGCCTTGGTTATACGGTTTTTGAAAGCGACTATCAGGAGATCCACACAAACTATCGGATCTTTGTGCCTATCGACAAGCCGGTTGAGTTCTGGGAAGTTGAACTTGAAAACAAGTCCGACCGGGAACGGGAATTATCCCTGTTTACATACGCCGAATGGTGCTTTTGGAACATGGATCAGGATCTCAGCAACTTCCAATATATTTTATACACCTGCCGGATGAATTATCAGGACGACATTATCGATTATCGAATGAGTTTTGCCCCGCCGGAAGACCCGAGGGCTTTTATGGCTTCTACCTTACCGGTAACCAGCTTTGACACCGACCGGGAATGTTTTATCGGTGATTATCATCACGAGGGAAATCCAACCGCGGTTGAAAGGGGTCAATGTTCTAACTCCATTGCCGTTGGAGGCACCCCTTGCGCCTCGCTGGAAAATAGGATTACCTTGAAACCGGGCGAAAAGAAGTACGCGCTTTTTATTGTCGGCATCGGTGATGCAACTACTTTCGGCAAAGAATGCCGTAATATCTATTCGGATCGCGATAAAGTAAATGAAGAGTTTGAGCGGGTACAAAATTATTGGAAACAAAGGCTTTCCCAATATACCTGTGAGACTCCTTCGGGAATGGTCGATAGCATGATTAACCTTTGGAACCAGTATCAATGCCACACCACTTTTAACTGGTCAAGATCGGCATCTTTCAATGAAGCCGGGGGAAGGGACGGTTTGGGATACCGGGATACCAACCAAGATTTATTGGGAGTCGTCCATTCCATACCGGATGAAGTTCACGATAAACTTCTGGAATTACTAAAAGGTCAACTTCACGAAGGCTATGCCATGCACGGTTTCCAACCGTTAATCTGGAAACAGGGCGCCCATAATATTCCAAATCCCGAACAGATTTACTCGGATGATCACCTGTGGCTGTTGCTTTCCGTATCGGCTTATATTAAAGAAACCGGAATCTTTGATTTTTTAAGTGAAGTGATCCCGTATGCGGATGAAAAAGAAGAATCGGTTTATGAACATTTAAAAAAAGCCCTTGAATACTCTTGGAAACAAAAGGGTCCCCATGGTTTATTGTTAGGCTTGGCAGCAGATTGGAATGATTGCATCAACTTAAAAGGCAGAGGCGAAAGTACCTGGAGTACCTTTTTATATTACCGGGCTCTGCAGGAATTTGTGGCTCTTGCCGAACGTTGCGGCCGAAAAAAGGATGTTGAGCATTTTCAAAATTATCAATGCCTGATTCAAGAAAAACTTCAGCAATACGCTTGGGATGGGGAGTGGTATGTCAGGGGGTTTCTCGACAGCGGCCGTAAATTAGGCTCCCATGAAAGCGAACAAAGCAAAATTTTTATTAACAGTCAAACCTGGGCGGTGGTGTCGGGAGCCGCCGATCAAGAACAAGCCAAACTGGCTATGGACAGTCTCCATCGATATCTTGCCACTGAACATGGAATTGTCAAAAATTATCCTGCATTTCGCGAATACGATCAGGAAATTGGTTACATTACCGCCTATCCGGCGGGTTTGAAAGAAAATGCCGCTATTTTTTGTCATGCCAATACCTGGGCGGTCATTGCCGAAGCCATGCTTGGCAGGGGAGACCGGGCTTACCAATACTACCTATCCTTCTTGCCGGCAGCTAAAAATGACCAGGCTGATCTTTACACCATGGAACCCTATGTCTATTCCCAATTTATAACCGGCAAAGAACACCCTTATCATTTCGGAAGGGCTCGTAATTCATGGTTGACAGGCACGGCTTCCTGGAGTTTTGTGGCCGTTACCCAGTATATCTTGGGAATCAGAGCGGATTATGATGGCCTGGTTGTTGATCCCTGCATACCTTCCGAATGGGAAGGTTTTAAGGTCCGCAGGGTTTTCCGGGGTAAAATATGCAACATTTCTGTCGCCAATCCAAAGCGTGTAAATTGTGGTGTGGTTGAATTAACAGTCAATGGGAAGAAAGTGAAGGGAAATATGATACCCTTCGATGTCATGGAGGAACAAAATCAAGTCGGAGTTGTTTTAGGGTAATCATTCATTCACTGACCTTAAGATTCTTGCGGCTAAAAAAAGTTTAGGGCCTGATTCTTTGCTAAATTCCGGCATTGTACTGGTTACATGCCGGAATTATCTTTTAGTTTCAAACATTGGCAGGAAAACCCATCATGGAACACGAATAAATTGGGTATGAACACAAATACGTTGGGCGGAAATACCAAAGTTTTGGCAGTTTTCGGGGACCCGGTTCATCATAGCCTGTCTCCGCTGATGCATAATGCGGCTTTTTCGGCGCTGGGATGGGAGTGTGTTTATATTCCGTGCCGCGTTGAGAGTGGGAAACTTCCTGTTGCAGTGGAGTCAATCCGGGCGTTGAATTGGATAGGCGCCAATATTACAGTTCCCCACAAACAAGCGGTTCTGAATGGGTTGGATCAAATTATCGGTGATGCCCAAAAAAGCGGATCGGTGAATACGATTATTCATCGGGATGGGCGATTAATCGGCGCAAGTACCGATGGGGTGGGATTTTTGCGTTCCCTTTCTGAGGACGGCCATTTCGATATGGTAGGAAAGAAGGTACTTCTTTTTGGCGCAGGCGGCGCTGCCCGGGCTGTGCTTTATTCCCTGATATCAGCCGGAATCGTTTCTTTAACGATAGTGAACCGGAATCTTGAGAAAGCGAATGAATTGCGAAGAGAAGCTTTAGATAAGGCGGGATTCCGGGTTGACGTGGCCGATTTAAACGAGCTCTCGAAAATCGATTGGGATTCTTTTGATTTATTGATTAATTCTACTTCTGTAGGTCGGCAGGATGATCAAAGTTTAATCCCCGGCAATTTCTTACAGCCGAAGCATTTTGTTTACGATATGAACTATACGAAAAGCGGCACCAAACTTTATCGTGATGCTCAACAAATTGGCTGTCGGGCGCTTTCTGGTTTGTCTATGCTTTTATACCAGGGCGCAGAAAGTTTCCGATTATGGTTTGATTCCGATCCGCCGGTTGATGTGATGCGTCGCGCTCTATATCAGTATTATTAATAAAGCTTGTGGCTTTTATTAAAATGGTGTTTTGTTTTTTTAGTTGAATACGCCGAAGAACATGTTTTTTGAGAGCTTTTGGTCATGTAATCAAATTTTTCTTGGCCCGGATTTGTTACTTTTGCGATTTTAGCAGGATCATCATAAATTAAAGTTGAATTATAACATAATAAGAAAATTATAATATTTTTACCTTTATTTTCAGTTTATTTATTTTTTGGAGGGTAGGATGGCGCGGATAGGAATAGGCATCGATTTAGGGCATGGTTCAATTAAGGTTGTTCAGATTGATAAAACTAAGGGACAAGCTGAATTGATTGGTTATGCCCAAATAATGATTCCATCCGATGCCATGGATGACGATGGGATAGTGACAAACCAATCTTTGGTTTCCGAAGCTATCCGGCAAGCTTGCGGCCAAGCGAGGATTCGAACCAAAAAAGTGATCACTGCAATAGCCGGTAATGCGGCAGTCATGAAGGAACTTAATCTTCCTGTAATGATAGGGCCGCAGCTCAGCGAAGTCGTGCGTTTGGAAACTGAAAAATTTTTGACATTCCCCATCGATGAAGCGGAGTATGATTGGGATATTTTAAAGCAATATGATAGTGGGGAAATGGAAGTCATGATCGTGGCTGCGCCTAAGAAAATAGTTGCCAGTCAATTGGCTTGTTTTCAAAATGCCGGTTTACATACCATCGCCGTGGATATGCAACCTTTTTGCAATATGCGGGCTTTGGAAACTGATATCGATAGAGAAACCGGCGATTTGGGCAGCATCGTTATTTTAGACATCGGGTGGTCCGCCACCCGGATGGCTGTTTTTTTCAATGGAAATGTTAGGGAAACAAGGGTCATCAATATAGCCGGTTATTCGATAACAGCAGCAATAGCGGACCAAATGCAGATTTCCTTTGAGAAAGCCGAAGCCATAAAGTGTAACCTCGGAGATGCCGATTATGGTTTTATAGAGTCGGAAATGGAGACCGATAGTTATAAAGCCAATCAAATTATTAGACGGAAATTGGTGGAACTGATAGCGGAAATCCGGCGTTCTCTTGATTATTTTAAGCTACAGTTTCCCGGTACACCGATTCATCAGTGTATTCTAACGGGCGGGAGCAGTAAATTACGGAACCTGGCTCTTTATTTGAGGCCTGAATTGGGTATCGATGTAAAGTTAGGGAATCCATTAACGGGTCTTCCAATTGGAACCAAACAAATAAGCCGGGCCGTAATACTCGGTAACCCCAATCAATTTTCGGTGGCTATTGGTTTGGCACTACGGGGAGTTGAATATTGATGATCAACCTTTTACCAAAAGAAAACAAAAGCGGTATCGGTCGTAACCGTCATTCGAATCTGCAGATACTTGTGATGGTGGCGGTCATTGCCTGTCTGGTTTTTAGTTTGGGATTTTACTGGGGTTATTTAAACCATCAAGTGTCGCTTCAGGAAGCGAAATTAGCAGAGCTACAGTTGGAAATGAAGTGCTATAGCACGCCCTTTCAAAAAATTCGGGACATGGAATCCGTTCTGGAGCGGCTTCAAAACAAAGAGCATCTCAAGCAGACCGTTCTGGAGGGGTATTTGCCCCCCTTGCATGCCTTAAACAGTTTAATTCAATTAAAGACCACTTCGGTATGGTTTGAACGGATGCAACTCAGCGCCGAAAGCGGCAATTTTGCAGTTACGGGAGGGGCAACGAATTACAGAACCTGGGCTGCTTTTATCGGAGAACTTGAGCAGGACAAAGATGCTTTTCTGGAATTGAAACCGGAGTGGGCCAATATTCGCGGCAATTCTACCGGTCGGGAGTACGTGCAATTTAAAATTAGTGGTGTTTTGGCAAAAAGGGGTGAACCGAATGTCGCGCAACATTAAAATCATTTTCACTTGTGGCCTGGTGATTCTTTGTTCATATCTACTGTATCAGTTTGTCTTTCATCCCCTCTTGACCAAACGTAATGATCTAACGGAGCAGGTTAAAGTCAAAGAGGCCGAAATCAGGCTTGTGAAAGAGAAAGTCGCTAAGATTTCCAGTTTAGAAGCAAATGTTCAGAACGCTCAAAATTCTGAAAAGCTAGCTTCACCCATTATTCCGGAGAGATTAACTTTATCGGAAATTTACAACGATATTGATGGGTTGAGTAAGGCCAGCGGATTGAAGGTTAAACAGATTTCTACCAACCAGACCTTTCAACCTTTTAAGAAAAATCCGAGACTACAATATATCGCGGTGAGCATTGAGGGAAGCGCTTATTTCCCGCAATTCATCGGATTCTTAGATTCTCTTTCCAAGAGCCGATTTGTGATTCAAGTTGAAAACCTGGACTTAAGCAGTATTTCCAAAGGTTCTAAACCACGGTTGCAATTTAATGTAACATTAAACGCTTTTGAGTATGCGGCAAGGTAAGAGGCAATTATGAAACGCTTGAAGACTTCGGTTTGATTTGAACGGTTAGGCAAAGGAGTGGCTGTTCGTGTTTCACCCTAAATTATGGTTTCTCTGGGTGTTGATATTGATTGTAGGTATCTTTTTGGGAATTGGCTGTTATTTTGTCTTTTTTCCCTATTTACAAAATGTCCTTTGGCCGTCCGGGAGTTTTCAACCGGATGTAACCGATGTTCGCCAAAAGTATGATTCAAATCAATATGCTTCAAATATAGAAAGATATCAACCGCTGAAAAATCAGACTCTTCCATCAACTTCAACGGGAGATATCCGTTTAAAAAACCCTTTCATTTCGCCTATTCCATCTCATGCTTCTTTCAGAAAAAGCCCCCCTCCAAAGGAACGGGCTTTGCTTGAATATCTGGGAACCATTGAAACGGATAATGGTATTATGGGACTTGTAAAGATCAACACCGGTGAATCATTGGTTGTATTCGAAGGAGAAGATTTGGTGATATCCGGAATTATTATTGGTAAAATTACGCCCAAAATGCTAACATACTCCCAAAACGGAATTGAAAAGGTCATTCATTTAGGGGGGGCATCGAATTGAGCGGCAGAGGCAACGTACGTACATTTTTGAGTGTATTTTTTCTCATAGTGGTTGCATGGGGGCCATTTGTTTTTGGAAATGAAACCCAAGCGACGGTTAAAAATATTGAATTTGTTAACGCCGATTTGCGGGATGTTTTCCGGAGCCTTGCTACAGCCGGGAAATTTAATATTATCATGGAGCCGCAAGTCCATGGGAATGTAACTTTGGTCCTGCGATATGGTGTAACAGTTAAGGATGCGGTATCCGTCATCGCCAAAACTTATGGGTATAGTTGTCGGTGGATAACCGATTCTCCCACGGCTCTTGTAGGAAGCTCCCGTTTTATTCAGATAAATTTTGATCGTAAGATTTCTAAAACTTACATCCTGAAGTATGCCAGTCCGGGAGAAATTGCGGAATCATTGGAAGTGGTGATTCCTAAAGCTCGGATTAAAGCCGATTTACAAAATAAAAAAGTGATTGTCCTGGCTAATGAAATTGAAATCGCCAACATCACTGAAATCATTCAGAAATTGGACAGGGAGTTCCAACCGATTGACCTTGAGGTCCAATTAGCGGAAGTTCCTTCGGAAATATGGAAAAAGCTTGGCATTGACAATATATACCAACCGCCCCATATGGGAGTGTATGTATTGAAGGAAGAGCAAAAAAAGGCCCTTGGAGGCCTCGTTCCTAATGTCATTGCCAGAATAAATTATTCCGGTCTTGATAATCATAGGTTGAGGATTTTGTTGGGAGATAAGGTATCTATCGTCACAACCAAGAAAAGGAAAGGGGATCTTAATTATAAGGTTGAGTATGTGGATGCCGGGAACTTTTTATCCTTGACCCCGCAAATTAATCCGGGACATCCATTGACTCTTGTGACTAAAGCTACCGTCAGCACGATTGCCAATAAAGCTCAACCAGGGGCAAAATGGGCGCCTTGGGTGGTAACCCGGGATTTTGAATCGACCATTCGTCTGGAAATGGGACAGACTTTCATTCTTTCAGGACTTTTGCAGCGGAATGAATACCAAATGATGAAAAAGAGTCCTTATCAATTTCCGGAATTGGACAAGCTGTTTATAGCGCAAAACCTTTCGGAACAGGCGGGAACCAATTCATCGGGTGAGTTAATTGCGTTGCTCACTCCAAAGTTGGCAGAGAAAACGAGCTCTCCTGGGGCAAGCCTTATGGGGGTAGATGACAGCGGCAATCATTCCTCTGCCGTTCCAAATCAGGTACCGGAGAGTAAACCATTGGATCCAACGGCTCAGGATTTGGAAGGTAAATTGCCGATCAAGGAAGATAAGCCGGAAATCAAGATAACGCCTGAAACTACCGAGGTTAATCCGGATGTTGCCGCTGAAAAACCTCGAGAAACGCAGGGAACAAACGATAACGGAAATTCAAATTTGCAGTATGTGGAAATTCGTTACCATATAAAAAGCGGAGACACTCTGACCAGTATTGTCAAAAAATTCGCTACCAATTTGGAACTTGTACTGAGTAGGAATAATTTAAACAAAAATGGAGCCATTAAGGAGAATATGGTGGTAATAATCCCGGTGCCCGCGGAAAGGACATACGCCCTTAAGCCGAAGGAGACTTTATGGCGGATAGCCAAACGGTATGGAACCACTTTGGAAGTTCTAAAAGATTTGAATGGGCTCAGTGATGTAACCAAAGTTTATGTTGGGGAAATCATCGTTCTTCCTTGTGTTAAAACAAAAATTGCTAACCCTCAATTTTAGGAGTGGTCCAGATGGGCTTTAAAAATTATATGGAAGATGTTATTGTTGAAATTTATGATGATTATAAAAAACATAATCTTAATTATTGTACCTGTGACCGGTGCATGGCAGATACGATAGCGATTGCTTTAACAAAATTAAAGGGTAAATATGCAGTAAGTCCGGAAGGGGAAATTTTTGCCAAAATTTCCCGGGATGATCGCCAGGTTAGGGCGGATGCGTTGATGGTTATTTTGGAAGCTATTGAGCAAGTTGGAAAAAGGCCGAACCATCCGGTATGAACTCATAGGCTGATTATTCATAACCTTTATTCAGATAGACACCGCATTGTTCGTTTTTATAATGAATGCAGGAATCACACTCTATCTCGTCTGCCATCTCAAGATCCAATGTCGCGCGTGAAGGATGGTTTTTTAAAACTTGAATCGGCCGGTAATTATTACATTCTTGAGCAGACTCGGAGAGAATTGCTTTTTTCACTGTCAAATGGATTCACCTCAGATTAAAAACGTAGTACTATTTTACCGAAGCGCTTTCAAAAATATGCAAAGCCTGAAAAGGAAGTATAGATAAATTGTACTTGTTAACCATAATCAAATCCGGTATAATATAGACATAATTTTATTGTGCGGATATTGTCATTTTTGGTATGTTCCTGTTTCCCTGAGTTGTTGGGGGACTATGTCTGTGTGTGCCCTCTGCGCGGAAAACAACAAAATGGGGATTATCGAGCAACGCACAGTGGTGCGATCCTTTTGACAGCACAACAGGAGGTGTTTTTTTTATTGGGTGTTTTTAATAAACAGGAGCGTGTTTTTATCATTCCATTGGGTGGTTTGGGTGAGATTGGTAAAAACATGACGGCCATTGAATACAATAAGGAAATTATTGTAATCGATGCCGGTTTGATGTTTCCTGATGAGGACATGCTGGGAATCGATTTGGTGATTCCCGATGTATCTTATTTGGTGGAGAACAAAGAAAAGGTTAAGGGTCTGATATTAACCCATGGTCATGAGGACCATATCGGCGCTTTGCCATATGTTCTCAAGCAGCTGAATGTGCCGATTTACGGAACCAAATTAACGTTGGGTTTGGCTAAGGGTAAATTCGAAGAGCATAATATGGTCCGTTCGGTGAATATGAACTGCGTAAAAGCCGGTGACCAGTTTAAGTTGGGTAATAATTTTACGATTGAGTGTATTCATGTGAATCATAGTATAGCGGACGTAATTGCTTTGGCTGTCCACACTCCGATCGGGACTATTCTCCATACGGCAGATTTTAAGTTCGACCATACTCCAATCGATGGAAAGGTCACTGATTTCCGTAAATTGGCTGAATTGGGCGATAAGGGCGTTTTGGCTTTGCTTTCCGATAGCACCAATGTGGAAAATTTAGGATATACTCCATCAGAACGGGATTTAGCTCATACTTTTGAGGAGCTTTTCTTACAAGCAGACGGCCGCATCTTGGTAACGACTTTCGCTTCCAATATTCATCGAATTCAACAAATCATCGATACGGCTTTTAAGCATAATCGAAAAGTTGCCATGGTGGGTAGAAGTATGATTAATGTGGCCACGATTGCAATCGATCTTGGGTATCTGAAAGTACCGGAGGGTTTATTGATTGATGTCGATGAGATTGAGCGTTATCCGATAAATCAGATTACCATTATTACCACCGGAAGTCAGGGAGAACCGATGTCGGCCCTTTCGAGGATGGCCGCTTCCGAGCATAAAAAAATCAATATCATTCCCGGAGATACGGTGATTATTTCCGCATCCACCATTCCCGGAAATGAAAAATCAATTGCCCGGACGATTAATCACCTGTTTAAACAGGGGGCCAGGGTCATTTATGAATCGGTTTCCGGTGTTCATGTTTCCGGACATGCCAGCCAAGAAGAACAAAAGTTAATGTTGAATTTGGTAAAACCCAAATTTTTCATGCCGGTTCATGGAGAATACCGTCATTTGGTTCAGCATGCAAGATTGGCCGTTGATGTCGGAGTTGAGAGCGAAAATGTGGTTATTGCCGAAAACGGTGATTTGGTAGAAATCACCCGCGACAAAATCAAGGCTATTGGAAAAGTAGCTTCCGGAAAAATTTTTGTTGACGGCCTGGGCGTAGGGGATGTTGGAAATATTGTTCTCCGTGACCGGAAGCAATTATCGCAAGACGGCATATTAGTGGTTGTCGTAACCATTGATAAGGAAAGCGGTAAAGTTGTCGCCGGGCCGGATATCGTATCCAGAGGCTTTGTATACGTCCGTGAGTCGGAAGCCTTAATCGATGAAGCCAAAGAAAAAGTGAAGATTGCTTTGGAACATTGTACGGAGTATTCGGATTGGGCAACGATTAAAAACCAAATTCGCGAAATACTGAGCAAGCATTTGTATGGGAAAATGAAGCGGCGGCCGATGATTTTACCGATCATTATGGAAGTTTGAATCGGTGCTGTAGGCTTTCGCTTTTGACAATCGTTTATGAAGAGTCAGCGTTTATGTAAGAGACACAATTCCGCGTGTCTCTTCTTGCTTTTACGGGCAAATCATTGAGTAGTTATTTAGAGAACGTTTTACTAGGGCTCATCGAAGGGGTTCTCTAAATTGTTGAGGATTTGTCGCAGTTCATCCTCCCACTTTAATTGGTGGTAGGTCAGCACATCCTTTTTAACGAGCGAAGGAGTATGGCACTGGGCGCATACGATTCCAATTAAATCGCGGTTATGATTGATGACATGATGAAGGGTGTCGGTCTCGCAGTGGGGACATAAATAGATGTGATCAAATTCTTGATATTCCATGAAAGATTCCCGCCTTACACAGTTAATGATCAATCGAAAAGGGCTGACTAAATTGCTTACGATGGTTTATGCCATTTCTTATTTTGTCCGTCATTAATTAAAACTCTCTGGCAACTCCTACTAAGTTTGTATAAGACCGATCTTTAAACCGTATGGATTGTATTTTAAGTTTCTGTTTTGAATTGTTTGGAGAATTCTACATTATCGGTCAATGGCAGGAATGATGGCAAAAGCGCCGAATTATATGATTGGGGGGTGCTATCATGGATAGTGAAGAATTGAAATATTGGTTATGGTGGAATCGAGTGCCTGGTGTAGGACCTGCCCGGTTCGATAAATTACTGAAAGAGTTTGGCACGATGAAAGCGGCTTGGTCTGCTTCAAATAAAAACTTACAGCCGTTGATCGGAGAAAAAGTTTGGCTTGACATGCAAACGGTCCAAAAAACCTGGGATCCGGAAAAAGAAATCGTTAAAGCGCATCATCTGGGAATACGTTTTTATTTATATTCCGAACCCGACTACCCGTCGGCGTTAAAAAAAATATCCAATCCCCCGCCGGTTCTTTATGTCCTTGGAGATTTTGAATATGGGGACGATATCGCCGTGGCAATTGTAGGCACCAGGAATCCCACTCCCTCAGGGCTTGTTAACGCCAGGGAATTATCGGTGCAGTTAACCAGGCAAGGTTTAACCATTGTTAGCGGAATGGCAAGGGGAATTGATTCGGAAGCGCATAAAGGAGCGCTTGAGGCCGGCGGGAGAACGGTGGCCGTCTTAGGTTGCGGTATTGATATTCCATATCCACCCGAAAATGAATATCTAATGAAGGAAATCGCCGACCGCCACGGAGCGGTTATTTCCGAATTTTCCCTTGGGACAAAACCGCTGGCTACTAACTTTCCCGCCCGTAATCGCATTATTAGCGGGTTAAGTTTAGGTGTTGTTGTGGTTGAGGCTACCCAGGATAGTGGTTCTCTCATCACAGCCGGTTTTGCTTTAGAACAAGGCCGGGAAGTATTTGCAGTTCCGGGAAATATCGGAAACGACGGCAGTAAAGGACCTCACCGCCTGATTCGGCAAGGGGCCAAATTAGTTGAAAATTATCAGGATATTTTGGAGGAATTGGCCATTCCCCAATTATCTCCCGGAGAAATAACCCATGGAAATTATGTTGCCGGGAGTGAATTGGAGGAAAAAATCATTTCAGTGATGAGTCGTGAACCACTCCATATCGACCAGATTGTTCGCCAGACAAAATTAGCATCGGCACAGGTTAATTCAGCCTTGGTCCAATTGGAATTGGGAGGGATCGTGAAAAGGTTTCCCGGTCAAATGTATCTCCGTATAAAATAACATACTTTACAATTGTTATATTCATGATATATACTTCTTGCTGAGGGATTAAGCTAATTCAATGTTAAAATTGAAATTCAAATTTTTACTTTAATTCCTTATTTGGAAACTATTTTTTATTAAGCATATCCACCATCATGCCGAAATATTTATTAACAGCCAGTACAGAGGTGAAAGTATGGATCGCGTTATCGAGATTGTCAGTTTTATCATGAAACAGGTCCTTTTTCAAGGAGATAACTCTTGTTCGGAACGCCTTCTCGTGGATGCTTTAGTTCAACAGGGATTTCAACCGGAAGAAATCGATCAAGCCTTTAAACTTTTACATTCACTTCCCAGCGCTCTCAAGGCAAATATCGAAGAACTGGATGAATTAACAGGTTTAGAGGATGGACACCGTATTTTTAGCCCCACAGAACGAAAAAAAATCACCGTAACTTGTCAGGGGGAAATTCTGCGTCTCTTTAACAGTTCTTTATTGACTCAAAATGAACTGGAAAAGATTTTGGCAGAGGCGTTACAAATGGAAACGAATGAAGTAGGGCTCAAAGAATTGGAACAGATATTGTATAAAGTAATTGTGGATGAGGAACGATTATTAATGATCATACCTCACCCGGTGGAAATGGGCCCATCATTCTTATTAAACTGACAAAATTCGCTTGCAACTTTGGGTTATTGGATAACCCTTTTTTTATGGGTCAATTTGGTTTGTAAAGGTAATGGGGGTCATTTATTTGAAAACATTGGTTATCGTAGAATCACCGGCAAAGGCTAAGACCATTGAAAAATATCTCGGTAAAAAATATATGGTCAAAGCTTCCATGGGACATGTTATTGATTTACCTAAAAGCCAGTTCGGGGTGGATATTCCCAACGGCTTCAAGCCAAAGTATATTACGATTCGAGGCAAGGGAAAAATTATTCAGGAGTTAAAAGACTCGGTTAAAAAGGCTGGAAACGTATTACTGGCCACCGACCCTGATCGCGAAGGCGAGGCAATTTCCTGGCATTTAGCGAACAGTTTGGATCTAAAGCCTGGACAGCTCAATCGGATTGAATTTCATGAAATCACTAAAAAAGCAATTGAAAGTTCCATCAAACATCCCCGGAAAATTGACTTGGACCGGGTTAATGCCCAACAAGCCAGACGGATTTTAGACCGGATAGTGGGTTATGAATTAAGTCCTTTGCTTTGGAAAAAAGTCCGGCGGGGTCTAAGCGCCGGCCGGGTTCAATCTGTGGCCGTTCGGCTAGTTTGTGAACGGGAGCAGGAGATCCAAGATTTTAAGCCAGAAGAATATTGGAGCATTACCGGTAATTTTATTACTGCCAAAAATGAGAGTTTCGCGGCCAAACTGGCTACCATTGGCAAGAAAAAGTTAAATGTAACCAACGCCAAAGATGCCAAGCAAATTCAATCGGATATTAAAAAGAATCAGTTTGAAGTTGCCGAAGTGAAAAAAAAGGAGCGGTTGCGATTCCCGGCCCCGCCTTTTACCACGAGCAGTTTGCAACAGGAAGCTGCCCGGAAACACGGTTTTGGCCCCAGAAAAACCATGATGATCGCCCAACAGTTATATGAAGGGTTGGAAATCGGCGAGGCCGGAGTTGAAGGACTCATAACTTATATGCGTACGGATTCTGTCCGAGTGGCGGAAGAGGCGCAGACCCTCGCAAGAGAAGTCATCAAAGAACGTTATGGTGTAAATTTTGTGCCGGAAACAGCGCCGGTCTATAAAACCAAAACCGCTGGGGCTCAGGAAGCCCATGAAGCGATCCGTCCCACCAATGTTACGCGGAACCCTGAATCTTTGAAGGCTTTTTTGAACAAAGATCAGTTTCGCATTTACCAGTTGATTTGGGCCCGTTTTATTGCCAGTCAAATGAAGCCCGCGTTGTTTGATACAGTTGCTGCCGATATTCGTGGAGGCGATTATGTATTTCGGGCCAATGGCAACCTTCTCAAATTTCCGGGCTTTCTCGGAGTATACCAGGAAGGCAAGGATGATGAAATTCCCGAGGAAGAAGCCCAATTACCGGAACTCAAGGAACATGATGAGGTTCAATTGGTGAAGGTCGATCCCAAACAGCATTTTACCCAACCGCCACCAAGGTATACTGAGGCGACCCTTATCAAAATGCTTGAAGAAAAAGGAATCGGCAGGCCCAGTACTTATGCCCCGACAATTGATACCATTCTGAAACGGAATTATGTTCTGATGGAAGAGAAGCGACTAAAACCGACTGACCTTGGGAAAGTAGTGGTCGATTTACTGAAACAAAAATTTCCCAAGGTTGTCGATTATGATTTTACGGCGGATATGGAAGAAAGGCTGGATAAAATCGCCGAAGGCGACATCGACTGGGTTAAGGTTTTGGCGGAGTTTTATGATCCTTTCAGTGAGGAAGTCAAAACAGCCCTCCAAGATGTGGAACGAATCGAATTGCCTCAGGAAGAAAGCGATGTAGTTTGCGAAAAGTGCGGCCGCAAAATGGTTTATAAATACGGCCGTTTTGGAAAATTTTTAGCTTGTCCGGCCTATCCGGAGTGCAAGAATACAAAACCCGTCCGGAAAGATATGGGGGTAAGCTGCCCCAAATGTGGAACCGGGCAAATTACTGAGCGTAAATCGAAAAAAGGTCGTTTTTTTTACGGGTGCAATCAGTATCCCGCCTGCGACTTTGTCAGCTGGGAGCGCCCCTTTAAAACTCCCTGTCCTCAATGCGGCAGTATGTGTGTTTTAAAAGGAAGCAAGGATAATAAAAATATTGTTTGCCTGAAAGAAGGTTGCGGCTACACCGCGAAATTTGAAGAACAAGGTGAGAATGATTGAATCCTGTTAAAGTAATCGGAGCGGGTTTAGCTGGAGCAGAAGCCGCATGGCAGTTGGTTAATAGAGGGATACCGGTTAAGTTATGGGAGATGCGACCGGAAAAGCTAACACCGGCTCATAAAACCGGCCAATTCGCTGAATTAGTTTGCAGTAATTCCTTACGCGGATCCTCTTTGGAAAATGCCGTAGGTCTTTTAAAAGAAGAAATGCGGCTTTTAAACTCTTTAATTATGAAAGCCGCCTTGGAAACCGAAGTTCCGGCCGGAGGCGCTCTGGCGGTTGATCGTCAGAAGTTTGCCGAATATGTTACCGATACCCTGTCCAATCATCCTCTCTTAGAAGTGATTCACGCCGAAGTTGAGGATATCCCTGAGGGTTTAACTGTTATTGCCACAGGGCCCCTAACTTCACCCCGGTTGTCAAAAGCTATCCGGAACTTGATAGGACAAGATTACTTTTATTTCTATGATGCTGCGGCCCCGATTGTAACTGCAGAGTCTTTGGACCATGAAATTGTTTTTGCTGCATCCCGTTATGATAAAGGGGAGGGCGTCTATTTGAATTGCCCTTTTTCCAAGGGAGATTATCAAGGATTTTGGAATGAAATCGTTTCGGCGCAGGTTGCTGAAGGACATTTACCCTCTGAAAAAAAGATTTTTTTTGAAGGATGCATGCCCATCGAAGTATTGGCTTCCCGGGGAATCGAAACCATGCGTTATGGCCCGATGAAACCGGTAGGCATCACGGACCCCAAGACGGGAAAATGGCCTTATGCTGTTGTTCAACTCCGGCCCGAGGATCAGGAAAACCGTTTGTATAATTTAGTAGGATTTCAAACCCACCTTCAATGGGGAGAACAACAAAGGGTTTTTCGTAAAATCCCGGGACTCCAAAATGCCGAGTTTGTCAGATATGGAGTCATGCACCGTAATACTTACTTAAATGCGCCGGTGGTTTTACATAAAACATTACAGTCTAAAACGAGAAGCGATCTTTTTTTTGCCGGTCAAATGACGGGTGTGGAGGGTTATGTTGAATCAAGCGCTTCCGGTCTGCTTGCCGGCATTAATTGTGCCCAATTTATCATGGAAAAACCGCTCATTGAATTTTCCCCTGAAACTGCTGTCGGATCTTTAATGAATTATATTTGTAATGCTGATCCGAAGTATTTTCAACCCATGAATGTAAACTACGGTCTATTTCCTCCCATTCAAGATCCCATCAAGGGTAAAAAAGAAAGAAGACTGGCTCTGGCTAGTCGTTCGTTGACAAAAATTCGACAATTTTATTTAATTTAGTAAAAGATTCCAAAATCAACCTGCGATTGTTAAATTTCGGTTTTTGTTGTCATTTTTCGTCAATTGTGTTATGATTGAGGGCGAGAATAAATGTTTAAATTGGAAAATTTAGTTGATGAATTCTTGATTTACCTTCGGGCTAACAAGAATTACTCAAAACAAACCTTGGAAAGTTATGGCCTTGATTTACGACAATTTATGACTTTTTTCGACAAAGCGCCGGTTTCAACGTTGGAAGAAATTGATCATTTAATATTTAGAAAATATTTGGCTATATTAAAAGATGAGCAGTTGGCCCGCAGGTCTATTGCTCGGAAAATTTCTTGTTTACGGTCTTTTTTTAAATTTCTTTGTCGGCAAGGTTACTTAATGAACAATCCAATTCAAGGGGTTTCAACGCCTAAGTTGGAAAAACGCTTGCCCGAATTTCTATATCCCGAAGAACTTGAGAGTTTATTGAAACTTCCGGACCTCTCCAGCATTTTAGGAATAAGAGACCAAGCTATTTTGGAAGTCTTTTATTCCAGCGGCCTTCGTTTACAAGAGTTGGTTGGCCTAACATTGGCTGATCTTGATTTGGATCGGGGATATCTGCGGGTTTACGGGAAAGGAGCCAAAGAACGCCTTGTTCCACTTGGTGGTTGCGCGAAACGTGCTTTGATTAAATATTTGAAAGAGGTGAGACCAAAGTTAATTTTGAAAGGGAATAGCTCAAAACAAACGCTGAATGTCTTTTTAAATTATCGGGGCACACGTTTGAGTGGCCGTAGTATTCAACGACTTATGGACAAATATCTACAGCAGCTGGCCCTCCATCGTAAAATAAGTCCACATACTCTCCGGCATACCTTTGCAACCCATTTATTGGAAAACGGCGCCGATTTAAGAGTGGTGCAGGAGTTATTAGGCCATGTAGATATATCGAGCACCCAAATTTATACCCATTTGACGAAAGAAAGAATTCGCGCAGTTTATCTAAAAAGTCATCCTAGGGCGTAAATCATAGCTTTGCGAAATTTATGGAATACTAAAGTAAATACTAAAATTGGAAAACCATGAGGAGAGATGTGCCATGTCTTTATTGCAAAAAATACAAGAATTGGAAAGCTTACTAAAAAAGGAACAATTAACTGTAAATGAACTGGTATCGGGGATTTCACAGGAAATTGCCTCCAACGTTTATCTGGTGAATGCGGAAGGCAAAATACTTAGCTATACTTTGAACGAAGGTAAAGAGGACAACAATGCTTCACTCGCACTAAAGCTTGAATTTAAACAGCGTGTGGGGTTTGTCTTTCAGACGGTCGCCAATTTGCCTCTGGAAAGTAATTTCTTGGAAAACGATAATAGCTTTTCAGCGAACACCTTTATGACAATCGTTCCGATTCGCCATTTATCATCTGCTGCCGGGCATCTGTTACTTACTAAAAAAGGCCAGCAGTTCTCGGAAGAAGAACTAATATTAGCTGAAACTTCCTCATTGCTGTCAGGAATCTATTTGTATGAAAAAGGCAACCCAGAGGATTCCGATTCCAAACAATATAATAATATTGAAATGGTTTTGGAATCTCTTTCTTTTTCCGAAATCAAGGCTATCAACAGCGTTTTTGCCGAATTGGATGGTATGGAAGGTTTTCTGGTAGCCAGTAAAATTGCCGATCGGATTGGAATTTCCCGTTCGGTCATTGTAAATGCCATGCGTAAATTGGAAAGCGCCGGGATAGTTAATTCCCGTTCACTGGGAATCAAGGGGACTTATATTAAAATTAAAAACAGCTCATTCCTTGATGCCCTAAAAGCTAGAGTCCGCTAATCCATTGGATGGGACGACCCAATGGATTGAAGGAATAAAAACGAACATTTCTTTGGATCGCTTATCGGAAAAGTGGGTTTTTTATTCTTACATTTTTTCAAATCAAAAGCACTACTTATTGGCATAGCTAATAAAGTAGTGCTTTTTATTCGGTATTTGAAGGAAAGCATCTAAAGGCGTAGAATTCTAACTTTCAGCATTCCCGTCCGTTGGATTGTTTTATTTAGGGTGTTCCGCGCAGATACGAAAATTACGAGTAGGTGAAGGATTGGTAGATTCAGGACGTTTATTACCAAAGTATTCACAGCTTAAAGAATACTTAAAAAAACAGATTCGCCAGGGGAAAATCCTCTATGGGCAACAATTAGCCTCGGAGAATATTTTGGTCAAGCAGTTCCGGATGAGCCGTCAGACGGTACGCCAGGCATTAGGTGATTTGGAAAACGAAGGTTGGATAGAGCGCGAACAAGGAAGAGGCACTTTTTGCATTTACCGGGAAAAACTGATGACTAGGGGAAACATTGCGGTTTTAACTACTTATATATCGGAATATATATTTCCAACACTGATCCGCGGAATTGAGGAAATTTTAAGCGAGGCGGGTTATAACTTGATATTGGCCAATACGAACAATGACAAAATCAAAGAAGCGCAATGCCTGGAAAATATCTTGAATCAGGATATCGCCGGGGTCATTATCGAGCCGACCCAAAGTTCCCAGCCGAATGTGAATATCGATTACTTCCGTGAATTTGAAAAACGGCGGATTCCTTATTTAATGTTGCATGCTTTCTTTAATGATTTGGATCCTGCCTATATTATGATGGATGATTATCGGGGCGGTTATTTGGCTGCCCAATATTTGATTCAGTTGGGACATAGGGAAATTGCCGCTATTTTCAAGGGTGACGACCTTCAAGGAGTCAAAAGAGAGGCTGGTTTTACGGCGGCCATGAAGGAACATCATTTGGATATTCAAGAGAATTATTTGGGGAATTATCGGACTGAGGAAATGTTGGGCTTTTCTGAGCTTTTTGTCCAAACTCTTATGGAAAAACAACCTCAACCGACAGCGATTGTTTGTTATAATGACCAGATTGCATTGAAAGTAATGGAGGCAATTCGAAACCGCGGGCTAAAAATACCGGATGATATTTCGGTGATTGGTTTTGATGACTCAAGCCTTGCAACAGCCTCTGAAATTAAGTTAACCACGATTAAACACCCAAAAGCCGAGATGGGACGGAAGGCAGCAAAATTTATCATTGATATGGTTGAAAACCGGATTGAAAAACCTTCCTTTATTTATCAACCCGAATTGATTATCCGCAAATCCTGTAGAAGTCTTTAATTTATTATATCGTCAAATAATTTATGGAGTGTGTTGGGATTATTGTCATAAAGATACCTTATGAAATCGCATAAAATGTAATTTTCAAGTTTATGTTTGTTGCTAGATTTGTAATTTGGAAGAGAAAGAACTATGATGTTCTTTCTTTTTTTTGCTTCATTAAAGGATGCTGTCCTCCATCGCTTCGATCTAATTCCCCCAAAATAAAGGCCTAAAAATATTATAAAAAATCATGATTGATTACTAGATTTTTAAATAGAGTTTAAAAAATCGTAAAAAACTTTAGAAAAGATTTCATCGTTTCTGGAAATTATTAAATGCTATCGTTACAGATTTGTAAAAAACGAAATTATCTTCATTGAAGTCAAATTCATTAAAAAGCTAAAATAAAGACATAGTTTGGGGAGGGAGATACTTCATTGTCTTCCTTCTCCCCACTCTAACAGGTACTTTTTTGGAGAGGAGGCATTGTATTTGGAAGTATATCGTTTAGGACTTTATGAAAAATCCATGCCGAATTCTTTATCCATGAAAGAGAAGCTAATTGAAACGAAAAAAGCTGGGTTTGATTTTATGGAATTAAGTGTTGACGAAACGGATGATAAACTAGAGCGATTGAAATGGGATGGAATTTATCGCTTAGAGATTCTCAAGATGATTTGGGAAACTGGAACCAAAATTGCAACCATGTGCCTTAGCGGTCATAGAAAATATCCTATTGGCAGTGAAAATGAACAGATCCGGAACAAAGGCATGGAAATGATGTTCGATGCAATTGATCTCGCTGTTGATATCGGTGTGCGAGTTATTCAAATTGCCGGATACGATGAGTATTATCAGCCATCAAATGAAAATACCAAGCGGTTATTTTCGGAGAATCTGATGATAAGTACGCAATATGCAGCCCAAAAAGGTGTTATTTTGGCTTTTGAAACCATGGAAACAGAGTTTATGAATACAGTGAAAAAAGCCATGCAACAAGTCAATAAAATCAAATCTCCTTATCTTAAGGTATATCCGGATCTTGGAAATATAACCAATGCAGCACTACAGTATAATCATACGGTCTACCAGGATCTTGTCACAGGCAGGGGAAATATTGCCGCGATGCATTTGAAAGAAACGAGGCCCGGGAAATTCCGAGAGATTCCTTTTGGCACAGGACATGTAGACTTTGGAAATGGTATAAAAACCGCAAGTAAAATGGGTGTGAGACTGTTTGTGGGAGAGTTCTGGTATGTTGGTAATAAGGACTGGCAGAATCAATTGAAATTTGCAAACAATTTCTTAAGAGCAAAGTTTGGCGAATAACTCTGGAGAAAGGATGATTCATGTGTTAAATTATTATTTGGGCATAGATAATGGCGGTACACTCTGCAAGGCGGTTATTTTTGATGCGAAGGGCTCGGAAATCGCAAGCTCATCCGGTAAACTCAGAATGATAACTCCAGAAGCCGGATTTACAGAACGGGACATGGATGAGCTTTGGAATATAAACTGTCAAGTAATTAGGGAAGCGATTGCAAAGGCCGAAATTACTGGAAGACAAATTAAGGGCATAGCTTGCAGCGGACATGGAAAAGGGTTATATCTGTGGGGGAAAAATGATAAACCGTGTTATAACGGGATTGTCTCTACCGATGGCCGAGCCTGGATGTATCCAGAAAAGTGGAATCATGATGGTACTGCAGACCGAGTTTTCGAGAAAACTTTTCAAAAAATATTAGCATGTCAGCCAGTTTCTTTGCTGTGTTGGTTGAAGGATAATCAACCGGAAATCATACCGAATATCAAATGGATATTTGAGGTTAAGGATTATATTCGTTTTAAAATGACCGATCAGGCATATGCCGAGGTGACCGACTATTCTGGCTCTAATATGTTGAATCTCCGTGATTTATGCTTTGATCGGGAACTACTGATGGAATATGGATTGGGAGAGCTTTATGAAGCATTGCCGCCCTTGAAATATTCCACGGATTTCTGTGGAGGCGTGAGCAAAAGCGCTAGTGAAAAGACAGGTTTGCTGGAAAATACTCCTGTGGCTGGAGGGATGTTTGATATCGATGCATGCGCAGTGGCCATGGATATTACAAATGAGGATAATATTGCAGTCATAGCAGGAACTTGGAGTATCAATGAATATATCGCCAAAAAACCGGTACTTAACAAAACCGTCATGATGAATTCTTTGTATTGCATCAATGGGTACTATCTCATAGAAGAATGCAGCCCTACTTCCGCTGGTAATCATTCATGGTTTATTGATAAGTTTATGGGTGAAGAAAAGCAAAAGGCCGGTGAATTGGGGGAGAACATCTATCAATATTGTGACGAAATGGCAAAAAAAGTAGCTCCGGGTGAGCAGAACATCATTTTCCTTCCTTATCTTTTTGGCTCCAACTATGACCCTCAAGCAAAAGTGACCTTCATTGGAATGGACAGTCACCACACGAAAGCGCATATGATCCGGGCTGTATTGGAGGGTATTGTATTTTGCCATATGGTGCATTTGGAAAAATTGATAGCGAACCGCCAAACGACAAAAGCGATCCGTCTTGCGGGTGGAGCGGCCGCATCTATGGTCTGGACGCAAATATTTGCGGATATATTTCAGCTACCGGTTGAAATTGTAGATACGAAGGAATTGGGTGCTCTGGGTTGCGCCATGGCTGCCTCAGTTGCTTCAGGGGAGTACAAGGATTTAAAAGAAGCCGCACAAAAGATGGTCAAGATTAAATGCCGTTTGGAACCCAATCGCGAAAATGCGCTAATTTATAAACAGAAATACGACCTTTATAAAAAAGTTTCGGGTGCTTTGGATAATGTTTGGAAAGATTTTAAATGATATCTGTTCTAAATTCTAAATATCTGTATCTTTTTTGACAAGCGGTAAGGTGAGAATGGCTTTCGTACCTAATCCCGGAGTACTTTCATAAGATAATCCGTAATTCATTCCAAAATAAGTTTTAATTCTTTCTTGGATATTATTTATCCCTATCCCGCTAAACTTCTTTTTGGAATTATCCGATTTAACAATACATTCTAGAGTGTTTTGATCCATACCGGAACCATTATCCGCGATTTCAATGCGAAGTTGGTCGTTTTCAATTTTGGAACGGATTGCAATAACGCCTTTTCCTTCTATATTTTCAAACCCGTGGATAATACAATTTTCAACGATTGGCTGGAGCGAAAAACGTAAGATCTTGCAGTCAATTGTGTCCTCATCAATATCATATTGAATATTAAAGATATCCCCATAGCGGTATTTTTGAATTTTTACATAATTGGTTACACTATCCAATTCTTCTGCAAGCGAAACCAAGGTATTATTTTTGGAAATATTGTATTTCAGCAAGTTGATCAATGCGGTAGTCATGTCGCTGACGGTATGAACATTTTGGAGTACCGCCAGCCATTTAATGGAATCTAGGGTATTATAGAGAAAATGGGGATTGATTTGGGCCTGAAGAATTTGAAATTCCATGTCGGATTTTTTCTTTTGCATCTCCATGAGTGAATTTAGTTTAGCCACCATGTTGTTGAAGGAATTACTGAGTTCCCCCATTTCATCGTTGCCTTTAATAAGAGTTCTGACGGAGAGATCCCCGGTTTCAACTAGTTTGAATTTTTGATTGAGCTCTTGAATCGGATTTGTAACTGTCTTCGATAATGCAAATGATGCATAAAAACAAATGAGTAAAAAAACGAAGAACATATAAATAGCAATTGTTTCAAGAGAATTCGTTTCACGGTGGATCTTTTGGGATGAGATGACTCTGATAAATTTCCAACCAGTATACTCGATAGTATTCGAAACAATAATGCTGTCACTACCAAAAACCTTCCCGGTAATTTCCATTTTCTTTTCTCGTAGTAAAATAGGGTGTTTGATGATGATATCATCGAGAATCACATTATAGGGGTAAGTAAAAATATTCTCGCCCTTCGGATTGATAACAAGGACTTTCTCATCATTTTGGATGGAAGATCTTGTTAGCGTTTCTTTAAGAAGTTCATAATCAATATCAATGACAATAACACCTAAAATTTTACCGTTTTCCAGATTGAAAATCGGCCTGATATAGGATATTACATTAAACTTTAGCGCAGGGTGGTATGTAGCGCTATGAATCCCGGTGAAATTTTCCTTCGCTTTGTCGGCATTGTTTAAATAGGACGTGTATAGGGCTTTTATTTCATTTTCCTTTACTCCCCAATTGCTGGTATAAAAATTTCCCTTGGGGCTTAAACAATAGATGCCTTTTATATATTCTTGAACACTGATTATATTTTGCAGCATAGTGCTTATCTTATTTTGACTTAACTGATAGTCGGAGTTGTTCAACGAATAAGTACGATTCAGTTCATTTAGGAGCTCTGGATTGGAACCCAATAATGTTCCGGTATTCGTTATCAATTTTAAGGCGAATTCCAGACTTTGTTTGGTTTTATCAGATGAAATCACATTATATTCGGTTTCATTCTTCTTTAAAGTTTGAAATAATAAGAAGTAAACCACCAAACTGATTATCACCAGCGCCAGCATGGTGGAAGTAAAGAAATAGGCAAAAATTTTTATTCGTATGGTTGGTTTAAACATAAATGCCTCCATAGGAAAAAAAAGAAAAAAGTATAAAAAGGTTATTATGATATAATTAAAATTATAGCACGATATCTACAAAAATAAATACAGTACATTTTGTATAATTATGGGTGCGAAAATATGAAAAAGATATTAATAGTAGATGATGAGTATCTGGTTCGCCTTGGACTAAAAACCACTATTAACTGGACGGAGAGTGGTTTTCTGATCATTGGCGATGCTAAAAATGGCAAAGAAGCTATTGATTTATTTGACAAATTTAATCCCGATATTTTGTTGACTGATATTAAGATGCCGTTGATGGATGGTTTTGAGCTTATTCAAACCCTTAAAGGAAGAAAGAAATCGTTAAAAATTGTCATTTTATCACACTATGATGATTTTGTTTACGCTCAAGAAGCTATGAAGCTGGGGGCTTCTGAATATATATTAAAATCCGATTTATCATCGGAAAGTCTATTGGAAATGTTAAAAAAGCTGTCAAGTGAGATAGATAATGCCGTGGGACCCAATATGAAGGCGGAGAGGGAAAATCCGCTCGGAGGAACGGTTGAGAGTTCGCGTTTATTGGAAGAACTGTTGGAAAAGATGTTTTATGAAAGTTTCGAATCAAGGCAAGATTTTTTAGATTATATTCATCCATATGAAAGTTCAGTCCAACAGAATTCTTTTGTTTTTATTTATGGCATTATTCAAGATATTCAGAACAATGGATATGTTAAAGAAAAAGAACACCTTATTTGGAATATCGGGAATATTTCGAGGCAGGAATTTGAAAAAAGGGATATCGTTCATAGCCTTTATTTTAACAAAAACTGTTTTGTCTGTATCGTGAATTTTTCCTGTCTGAATTCAAGCGATGTTGAGAGAACTCAGGAGGATTTGTTGAACTTATGCCTCCGGATTAAAAAAAATTTAAAGCAATTTCTTGATGTTGAAATTAATATTGGTTTAAGCAAGATAGGCGCTTCAATCAATGAGTTGCCCGACTTGTTGAAGCAAGCTAAAACCGCTCAGGAATATTGTTTTTATGAGCCATCCGGTCTGGTGGTATTTGACAAGGACATGCTGGTTAAAAAAGGGAACTTTCCAAGTATCAATCTGGATATTTTAAAAGGATTTGTTCTTAAATCGGAATCTGCTGCGATTACATCATTTATTCATGATATTTTTGATAGTCTTTTAGAAAGCAAACGACTTGAATATGCCAAGGATGTTTTTATTGATTTATTAAGTTTCGCCAGGATTATTTCTCATGAATTGGGTATTAAAATGGGTCCGGCGCTTAATGAAACGAAGTTCAGCTACAGTAACTTTGATAAGCTTTATAACTTTGATGCGGCAAAACAATATTTAACGGATATCTATTACTCCATTATTGAGTATAATGTCAACAATAAATCCGAGACATACTCGTACATTATCAGTAAAAGCATGGATTTTATCAAACAGAATTATCATAACAACATTGCTTTGGAGGACGTTGCTAATTGTGTGGAAATTAGTAAAAGTTATTTAAGCCTCTTGTTTAAGCAGGAGACGGGGATCAATTTTTCAACTTTCTTGACGAATTACCGGGTTGAGATGGCTAAGAAGTTGTTGATATCATCCAATGACAAGATCTACGAGATTGCCGAAAAGGTAGGGTTCGAAAATCCTTATTATTTTAGTAAGGTCTTCCGGGGCATTACTGGGATGTCATGTAAGGATTTTAAGAAAAATTCTTACGCCAAACAATCAACTTTTTAACCCGAATAAGCGCCAGACGGATTTAACTCCCGAAGCAATGTCTATTCAATGGGTTTTCTTTTTGAGCGAACAAGATAACTCGATGCCTTTTCTAAGATAATTGGTGCAGCAATGATTCCGGTCAAAGCTTTAGAAATATTGATATCGTTAAAAAAGACTTTAAAACTGGTGATATTTACTATATAATTAAATCAAAATTCTTGAAAAATGTATGGATATTTTACATGGAATCTCTATTAATTTATTTTGAACCTACAATCATCCTATCTAGTAGGGTATTTGATATGTAACTTATTCAGAGGGGGATAATGATGAGTCCTGAATTCAATGAAGTAAAAAATGCCATTATCAACGGTCAAACAGTGGTTGGGATGGAATTGGGGTCGACCCGCATTAAAACTGTTTTGATCGGTCCAGACAATACTCCGATCGCCTCCGGCAGCCATGATTGGGAAAACTGTTATATCAACAACATTTGGACTTATAGCTTAGAGGATATTTGGAAGGGTGTACAAAGCAGTTATCTAAAAATGGTTACCAATGTGAAAGAGCAATACGGAGTCTCTGTCCAAACAGTGGGATCCATCGGCATCAGCGGCATGATGCATGGTTATATGGTTTTTGACAAGGACGAAAAACTTTTAACACCCTTTCGTACCTGGCGTAACAATATTACCGGGCAGGCATCGGAAGCTCTGACCAAGCTGTTTGACTATCCTATCCCCCAGAGATGGAGCATTGCTCATCTTTATCAAGCCATATTAAACCAGGAAATCCATGTATCCGAAATTCGTTACCTGACCACGCTGGCGGGTTATATTCATTGGAAATTAACCGGGCGGAAAGTTCTGGGAGTCGGCGAAGCATCAGGAGCTTTTCCCATTGATTTAAAGACGAAAGGATTCAACTCGCGAATGATTTCGCAGTTCAATGATTTGATCGGTCCATCCCATTACCCGTGGCGCCTGGAGGACATCTTGCCAACTGTTTTAGTGGCCGGAGAGAAAGCGGGTCAACTTACGGCTGAAGGCGTAAAGCTTCTTGATGTCACCGGTCAGCTGCACGAAGGTATTCCACTTTGCCCGCCTGAAGGGGATGCAGGGACAGGAATGGCGGCTACCAACAGCATAACGGTACGAACTGGTAATGTATCCGCTGGAACATCCGTCTTTGCAATGATTGTGCTTGAGAAGGAACTCTCCAGGGTGTATTCGGAAATTGACTTGGTGACGACGCCCGATGGTAAACTGGTGGCTATGGCCCATTCCAACAATTGTACATCGGATTATGATGCTTGGATAGGTTTGTTTGCGGAGGCTATCAAAGCCTTGGGTATGACTATCGATAAACCCAAGCTCTATGATACTTTACTGGGTATGGCGCTTCGGGGGGATCCGGATTGTGGCGGTTTATTATCTTATGGTTACATTTCAGGCGAACATATGACTCATTTTGAAGAAGGCCGCCCCATGTTTGTGCGTTCATCTAGCAGCAACTTCAACTTGGCTAATTTTATGCGGGTCAATTTATTCACGGCGCTAGGCGCTCTAAAAACCGGTATGAACATTTTGCTGGAAAAAGAATCGGTTAAGGTAGATAAAATCTTGGGTCATGGCGGTTTTTTCAAGACCCAGGAAGTGGGTCAGAAAATCATGGCCGCTGCTGTTAATGTTCCTGTATCAATCATGGAAACCGCCGGAGAGGGTGGAGCTTGGGGCATTGCCTTGCTCGCCTCCTATATGGTCAATCGAGTCGATAACGAATCACTGGATGAATTCCTTAAACAAAAGGTTTTTGCTGGAAAACAGGGAAAGACTATTGCGCCTAACCCTTCTGATGTTGCAGGTTTCAATGAATTTATGAAACGCTACACCCAGGGACTGGTTATTGAAAGAGCTGCGGTCGATCATCTGAAATAAGATTGTTGCGGGAAAAAATTAGAGAGATGATAAAGAAAAAAACCATTCCATTTAAAAATATCCTCGATATTTTGTAGGAGTTTAAAAAGCGGAATATAGATTTGTTGTTATTCGTATTTTGGTTTATACCAGGACTGTCTCAAAAGAGACAGTCTTTTTTATTTTCTGGGATCGTAGGAAGCAGCGCTAAAAAGACTATAAAAAATGAATAAGGATTACAAAATTTAAAAACAAAGTTCAGAAGATCGTAAAATTTTTATAAAAACCCCACTCGCTAAATTAAAAAATTTTAAATTCATCGTTACAGATTTGTAAAAAGCCAAAATATATCCATTGAAGGGGATATGGGTAAAAGTTAAAATAAATATGCAGTGTAGCTATTAATTATCAAGGAAGCGGGGGATGCGGTCAATTTTTATTTTGGAAGAATGCCATAAAAATTGATAGGGGGAGAAAAATGAAACAAAGACATGGTTTTACTAAATTTGTTGTTCTGTTGGCTTTGTTGGCGATGGTATTTTCTTTGTCAATCTATGGAGCGACGAAAACGGCTTTCAATTGGAAATCAGCCAAAGGCGCAACCATTAAATTAATGTTAGTACAACATTCGATTGCCGAAGCAATGGTCAAAAAGATTCCGGAGTTTGAAAAATTGACCGGTATTAAAGTCCAATATTCAATTACCCCGGAAGAGAATTATTTTGACAAAGTTACCACCTCTCTAAATAGCCGGGCTGGTGATATGGATATATTCATGTCCGGCGCTTATCAGTTATGGGATTATGCTCCGGCTGGATTTGTGGAAGATTTGGGGCCTTATCTCAATAACCCCAAAATGACCAGCGCCAATTATGATATCGCTGATATTTATGCTGGCGCCATTGGGGCGATGAAATGGGATTTAGTTCCGGGACATAAAGCGGGAACCGGTATGCAGTTGGGACTGCCGATGGCATTTGAGATTTATTCATTGGCTTATAATAAGAGATTATTTAAAGAAAAAGGGATCAAGCCCCCGAAAACAATGGATGAACTTTTAGCAGTTTGTGAAAAGCTCAAGGAATGGGGCGGTAAGGGTACTTATCCTTTGGCAATTCGTGGCGCTAGAAATTGGGGAACCATCCATCCTGCTTACATGAGTACTTATGAAAACTATGGCGCCAAAGACTTTAAAATTCAAAACGGCAAGCTCGTATCGTTGGTTAACTCTCCGGAATCCGTTGCCATGAATGAAATGTGGGTTAAATTAATCAAAGTAGGCGGTTCTCCATCATGGTCAAGCTACACTTGGTATCAGGCAGGGGCTGACCTTGGAGCGGGTAAAGCAGCTATGTTGTGGGATGCCGATAACAACGGGATTCAACAGAACTGGCCCGGCGCTTCGAAAGAAGCAGGCAATATCGCTTGGGTTCCGCAACCCCTTCCAGCGGGCGCCACCAAAAATAATTCCAATCTTTGGACTTGGGGCATTGCAATGAACAAAGCCTCAAAAAATAAAGTTGCTGCCTGGCTTGCTATGCAATACTTTACCAGTAAATCCTATTTATTATATGCCTCGACGGTTGGCAATGCGGTTGACCCGGTTCGCGCCAGCGTCTGGGATAGCGCCGCCTTCAAAAAGAAGATTGGTCAACACGAGGGATATAGTAGCACCTTCCAAGCAACGATCAATAATACCCGAATCTTATTTACACCGCAACCTCATTTCCAAGAAACCACCACAGAGTGGGCTGCTACTCTTCAAGATTTGGTTGCCGGTAAATACAAAACAATTCAAGAAGGTTTGGACGATCTGAAGAAAAAGACCGATGAAGCGGTTAGCGACGTTGAGATTAAAAAATAACCGGTAAATGTTTTAGGTATCCTTTCATTCAAGGAGGAGTAATCCTCCTTGAATCTTTAAAGAGTGGAGGTAAAAATTTTGAGGATGCGAACGGAAAGCACATCAAAAGATTCAATGATTGTCGATAAAAAATCAACGGGTATTCCATTGATGGTAAAAGCAAGGCCATATCTGATCATTGCCCCGGCTCTGCTGCTTACCATCGGCATTTTATATCCCTTTGTTATGGCATGGTATTATTCGTTTACGAATTATTCCTTTTCATCACCTACGCATCGTTTTATTGGTTTGGATAATTGGATTCGCATGTTCACTGATGAAGGTTTCTGGCATGCTTTCCTGGTTACCTGTAAGTATGCAATTTTCACAACCGGATCGGAAATGGTCATTGGTATCGGAATCGCTTTACTATTGGCCAAAAGCACTAAGTTTACTAAAATACTCAAAGTAACGCTTGTCTTTCCTTTAATGGTAGCTCCGGTTATCGCCACGGTTATTTGGCAGTTAATGACCAATAACTCTGTAGGCATCATTGAAAAATTTTTGAACCTTTTCAATATATATAACTTCCCTTGGGCATCTTCGGCGAATACGGCTATGTTTACTGCGGTTTTGATTGATATTTGGGTATATACTCCATTTGTGATTCTATTAGTCGTAGCAGGTATTCAATCACTGCCGAAATCTCCTTTTGAGGCGGCTCAGGTTGATGGCGCTTCCCCATGGTTTACTTTTAAAAATCTAAAATTGCCCTTACTTAAGCCATTTATATATATTGCCCTTATTTTCAGATTAATGGCGTCGTTGCAAGAAAGCGCTATTATTTTCGCTCTTACAAAGGGAGGGCCTGGTGATACTTTAATGAATCTGTCGATCACCGCCTATACGAAGGGATTTCAATTTATGAAATTTGGCGCTTCCTTAACGTACATTTTATTTCTGTGGTTCGTTATCGCTTTGATCAGCAATTTTTTGGTGGGAAGATGGCTTGCGGTCCAAAAACAAGCAGCCGGTCACTGAAGGAGGATATCGATGAATACCAAAAGACTTGCAGTTTTGGCTGCAGCGGGAAGAAATTTAATTTTAGCGCTATGGGCAGTATTTGCACTATTCCCTATACTTTGGATGGTATTATGTACTTTTAAGCTTGATCGGGAAATGTATTCCACTACTTTCTTATTCCATCCTACCTTGGAGAATTATACGAATGTTCTGGTCAGAACGGATTATTTTAAAGCCTTTTTTGACAATATCATCGTGAGTGGCGGTTCCGTTATTCTTTCGGTATTGGTGGGAGTACCCGCTGCTTATGGTTTCGCCAGATACAACTTTAAATCCAGGGAATTCTGGGCCGGACAAATATTGGGCTTTAAATTTGCTCCTGAAATTTTAGTGGTATTACCTCTATTTATGATTTATCAAAAGCTTCATTTGATCGATACTTATTTTGGTTTGATTTGGGTATATCAATTAATTACAATGCCGTTTTTAATCTGGGTTGTCAGGGGTTATTTCGAAGATATCAGCTTGGAAGTGGAACAGGCGGCGCAGTTGGACGGTTATTCATGGTACCAGGTATTCCTTAAGATATTATTGCCTTTGATAAAACCCGGTTTGGTGGCGGCAGCCTTGCTTACATTCATTTTTGCATGGAATAGTTTTATGTTTCCTTTGATTTTAAGCGGTTTTTCGGTACAAACCGTTACGGTGTCGTCGTTAAAATATTTGGCGTCCGATACGGTCCATTACGGCCAAATGGCGGTAGCCGCCACGATAACTGTCTTACCTGAAGTCATTATGGCCTTGATTATTCAAAAACATTTAGTACGCGGTTTAAGCTTCGGAGCCGTAAAGGGATAAGGAGAGAAAAAACTATGGCACGGATTGAATTGTGTAATATTACCAAAAAGTTTAAAAAAATTACCGCAATTGATGATATTAAATTGGAGGTCAAGGACAAAGAATTTTTGGTTTTATTCGGGCCGGCGGGGGCCGGAAAAACCACCCTTTTGAAAACAATTGCCGGACTCGAATATCCAGATCAAGGCCAGGTAAAGTTCGATGGAGAGGTTATCAATCATATTGAACCAACCCATCGCAATGTGTCCATGGTATTTGAAAATTATGCTTTGTATCCTCATTATAGCGTTTATGATAATATCGCTTCCCCGTTGCGGAGTCCGTTATACAAAAAGGATGAAGAGTATATCAAAAAAAAGGTTTATTCGATAGCTTCCTTAATGAAAATCGATCACCTGATGGAACGTTTGCCGAGTCAATTAAGTAACGGTCAGAGACAACGTGTGGCATTGGGAAGATGCTTGGTGCGTGAACCTAAAGTATTCCTGATGGATGAACCTTTAGCGCATCTAGATGCTAAACTGAGGCATTTAATGAGGGCCGAACTGAAGGAAATGCAATCTCAATTTGATACAACGACAATTTATGTGACCCATGATTATATGGAGGCATTGAGTCTTGGTGATCGAATCGCCATTGTCATTCAGGGGAGATTTGAACAAATCGGCGCCGGTGATGATATCTTCTACAGACCCGCTAATGAATTGGTCGCTAAACTCATGGGCGAGCCGGAAATCAATATATTTCCGGTCGAATTGGTATCCGAGAGCGGAACCTTTATGCTCAAAATGCTCTCCCAAGAAAGACTTTTCCCCCTTCCGGATGATGTTGGGAAAACATTGAGTAAGAAGAATGTCAACAAATTTGATCTTGGGATCAGAGGAAATGACATTAAATTTTATTTCGAAAAGCCGGACTCCGATTACATGACAGGTTCCGTTTATACGGTTGAGCCGATTGGCAATAAGTCGATTTTGACTGTGGATGTATATGGCCATCTTCTAAGGATGGTTGCGCCAAACGACTTGAGAGCAGAGATGGATTCCAAGGTTTATATTCGGTTGAATTTGGAACGCGCATTATTTTTTAATTGTAATGACCAGAAATTTGTGACTCGACATGTTGGCAATACTTTTTGAGGTGATATCATGGCGAATTTAACATTAAAGAATGTCTATAAAAGATATGAAAATTCCAAGTTGAAAAAAGCGGACAATGACTATGCCGTTAAGGATTTATCTTTCGAGTGCCTGGATGGTGAGTTTTTGGGTATCCTCGGACCGTCGGGCTGTGGTAAGACGACTACACTCCGGATGATTGCCGGGCTTGAAGATATTACCCAGGGTGAAATTTACATTGACGATACCCGGATTAATGATCTTCATCCCAAGGATAGGCACATTGGTCTGGCTTTTGAAGATTATGCATTGTATCCGCCACTATCAGTATATGGCAATATCGCTTTTAACTTACGGGCCAAAAAAGTCAGTGAAGCGGAAATTGAAAAAGAAATCAAAAGAATTGCCCCTCTAATGAAGGTGGACGATATCCTTGATTGTAAACCTGCCGCTCTGAGTGGTGGTCAAAAACAGCGTGTCAATATTGCCAGAGCCATCGTACGTAAGCCCCGGTTGCTTCTTTTGGATGAACCTCTCTCTCATCTTGACGGAAAGATGCGCCAGACGCTTAGAGTGGAGATTAAGAGATTACATAAAGAAATTCAATGTGCAACAGTTATCGTCACCCACGACCAGTTGGAGGCGATGTCGCTGGCAGATAAAATTTTGATCATGAAAGATGCGGAACTCCAGCAATTTGGAACGCCCCTGGAGGTATACGACGATCCGGTCAACGAATTTGTGGCGGGATTTATCGGTGAGCCGCCAATGAACTTAATGACTGTCAAAATCTCCAAGAGCGAAGGGGAATTTTTCTTTGAATTTCCAGGCAGTGATGTGAGAGTGAGCGTGCCAAAACGTTATTACCCGGCCATTCAAGACGGAATGCTGGTTAGGCTGGGAGTACGGCCGATGGATGTGTTAATTGGGGATGAAAACAGCAAGGCGAGCACCGTCAAAATTGCCGTATTTGAAAACCTTGGCGATGAAAGAAGAATAAATATCCGGGTGGGCGAGGAATATCTGAATTTAATCACCTTTGAAGAAGTTCGCTACAAGCCCGGCGACTCTATTAAACTGGAATTTAATGCTGAAAAAACTCATTTGTTTGATATTAAAACCGGTCAGAGGATTAAACCTCGTTCCGGCAACTAAGTGACAATTTAGCAATCCTAATTTTGAAACCCATTGGTTTTACTCAATAATCATTAATAATATTGAAAGCGAGGAATGAAAATGGCAAATTTACCGGAAAAAATGAGAGCATTAGTAGTGTATGGCACCGGGGACTACAGGTTTGAAAAAGAATATCCTGTTCCAAGAGCGGGCGAAGGTGAAATCATAATAAAAATTGAGGCCTGCGGAGTGTGCGCGGGGGATGTGAAAGCCGAACACGGCGCAGCGATGTTCTGGGGCGGGGATGGCCAGCCTAGTTGGGTCAAACCACCCTTCATCCCCGGACATGAATTTCTTGGAGTCATTGCCGAGCTGGGCCCGAATGTAAAAGGAGATTTCAAACTCGGCGACCGGGTGGTTGCCGATCAGATCGTTCCATGCTGGGAATGTCGGTTTTGTAAAAGCGGAAAATATTGGATGTGCCAGAAACACGATATTTTTGGATTCCAAAACAATGTCAACGGGGGTATGGCAGAATATTTGAAACTGCCGAAAGAATCTTTGGTATATAAAGTTCCCAAAGAACTGCCCCTCGAAAAGGCAATTTTGATCGAACCTTTCGCCTGTTCCAAACATGCGGTGGATCGGGGAAACATATCCAATACGGATGTTGTTGTTTTATCCGGTGCGGGTACATTGGGCCTTGGAATGGTTGGCGCTATCAAGTTAAAAAACCCCAAAATGTTGATTGTGCTTGATATGAAAGATGACCGCCTCGAACTTGCCAAAAAGTTTGGAGCTGATTTGGTAATCAATCCGGGCAAAGAGGATGCCGTCAAGAAAGTAATGGATTTAACCGAAGGTTATGGATGCGATGTATACATTGAGGCCACCGGGCATCCCTCAAGTGTAATCCAAGGACTCTCGATGATCCGCAAGCTGGGAACTTTTGTTGAATTCAGTGTATTCAGCGCCCCTACCACCGTTGACTGGAGTATTATCGGCGATCGTAAAGAAATTGATTTGTTGGGCGCCCATTTAAGCCCTTATTGCTATGAGCCGGTTATCGAATGGATAACGAGTGGGAAACTTCCGACCGAAGGCGTTGTTACGCATCAATATCCACTGGAGAAATGGAAAGAAGCATTTGAAATGGCCGGAAAAGGCGAAGGGTCATTGAAGGTAATCATCATACCGTAATTTACGAATCCAATTTAACCCCTTTCATTTCATCATCGGTAAATGGTTTGACCACTTATCTTTGAAGAGGCGTTAGGGGTTAATGTATATCTATCAGCGATGCTTCGTGTCATTTTGGGATGGATTGAAAGGATATAACATTGGTTTTCATCGGATTTTTGAGGATTGATCATGATTAAGTTTTTTCCAGCGCAGGATTTTCCGAGGGTAAATGGAATATTATATCAACTTATCCGTACAAGTTTACAATGATCAAGGAGTTGATTCATTTTGTTGGAAAAATTAAAGGAGCAGGTTTTAGAGGCCAATTTGGAGCTGAACCGGAAAAAATTGGTGGTCTATACCTGGGGTAATGTCAGCGGGATCGACCGGGAAAAAGGGCTGTTTGTGATTAAACCCAGCGGTGTGGCATATGAGGATTTACGGGCTGAGATGATGGTGGTGGTGGATTTAACCGGAAAAGTGGTGGAAGGTAACTTAAACCCCTCTTCCGATACGCCGACCCACATGTACTTGTATCAGAAATTCCCCAAAATTGGGGGCGTGGTCCATACCCATTCAGCGATGGCTACCTCTTGGGCCCAGGCCAATATGGGCATTCCATGCTTGGGGACCACTCATGCCGACTATTTTTATGGGGAAATCCCCTGCGCCCGGGCGCTCACCCAAGCGGAAATTGAAGGGGAATACGAGCTCAATACCGGGAAAGTCATTGTGGAACGTTTCCAGGATTTGAATTACGAATATGTTCCCGGTGTTTTAGTGGCCAATCATGCTCCTTTTACCTGGGGCAAGGATGCGGCGGAAGCGGTTCACAACAGTGTGGTCCTGGAAGAAGTGGCCAAAATGGCGCTGGCCGCCAAACAGCTCAACCCGCAAGTGAAACCGGTGACTCAATATCTGCTCGATAAGCATTTCCTGCGGAAACACGGTAAAAATGCCTATTATGGACAGGGCAAGTCCCAGCATTAAAAATTGCTGTAATGATTTTAACGATTGGATGTTGGCCAAAAACAATTGGATGATCGGAAAATGAATTGAAAAAATGATCCGGATGGTTGGAGGGTTGGAAAAACAACTGTAAAAATCGGGAAATTGGCTTGAAATATGAGAGAACCGCCAAAAGCGCTGCCCTACTTGATTTACTTCGGCACTTTTTTGGCACCCAAAGTCACGAAAAAGGTGATAAAATATTAGTGTCGGAAGAAGTCAAAGAAGACCCGCTACCTAAAGGTAGCGGGTTTCGTTTCGTTTTTCATGGGGTGTTGATGATAAATCGGCTCATGAAGATCAGTTAGTCGCGCCTTTATTAAAGGCGATGAATCCTGCCTCCCTTGACTTTTCTAGGCCAAATTTTTCTAAAAAGTATGTTTTTTTAACAATAGTTTGAATGTCTCCGGCAAACTGAAAGAATGGCAGGAAATTACAGGTAAATGGGGAATGTTTTTTGATAAAGAATTTAACACAGGGAAACAAACAGGGTAGGCGGTTTGATAGAGAGCGCTTTGGAGCATTGGTTGGGGATAAAGGATGAGTCGTAGTAGCACTTTTGAAGTTTTCAGATATGACCTATGCCGTATCGGATAGGCGTGGGGATGCGATATGAGAAGGGAATGCATTAAATCTCCGCAATACCATCCTCGGCTAGTCCATTACGGGCACGGTCTTAACTAAAGAAGGCCTGAAAGTATTTTATTTTGGTCGACCATCCAAATGGAGGATTAAAGATGAATGATGAAATAATATTTAAAAATAGAGCGGAGTTTAGAAATTGGCTTATAGAAAATCATAATATTAGCGATGGAATCTGGATGGTTTTTGGAAAAGCAGGTAAACTTAAAACTATTATGCCTGATGAGGCGCTGGAAGAAGCGTTGTGCTTTGGTTGGATTGATGGACAATTCAAAAGTATTGATGAAGGAAAATATTTAAAGAGATTTACGCCACGTAGAAAAGGTAGTCAATGGTCAGAAAAAAATAAAAATTTGGCAAATATTCTTATTGAAAACGGTAAAATGACAAAATACGGTATAGCCGGGATTGAACAAGCAAAAAAGAGTGGTACTTGGGATACAGCTAAAGCTGAACCAATAACTGATGAACAGATGGATATCTTAATAAGCGCTTTGTCTGGTTCCGAATTAGCATTGTCTAACTTTATGAAAATGCCGGTTTCTGTTAAAAGGACCTATACAGCATTCTATTTCGATGCTAAAAAAGAGGAAACGAGAATAAAGAGACTTGAAAAGATCATTGGACGACTGAATGAAAATAAAAAACCGATGTGAGGGAATAAAGTATGGAGTACATGTTTTTATCCTGATTGGAATAATTTCCCGGGTAAGGTGTGAATATGCAAGCAAGTAGGAATCAAGTACAAATTAAGTCTGTTTCACGCAGAATTTTTCTTATGAAACAAAAACCGGCCAAACCGTGGCCCGAGGGAAACATCGACAACCTTTCTTGTTAAAAACTCAACTTTCGCAAAGGAAAAAGCCGCAGAAAACAATTGATACGTAAGTATGGAAAAAAATAAAAAGATATATTGACAATCTCAGATCTTATCGCTTCAAAAAAATAGATACAAAAAGTTAACCAC
>JAEZCE010000045.1 GCA_023429995.1 Bacillota bacterium
AAACCGGAAAAAGATGCTTGATTACATCTCCACCCCAACGTGAACGATGGGGCTAGGTATATTAAAAATATTCTAAAGGCCTTCCAGGCCTCGGTGTGTATTTTTATACACGCAGCTCAAAGCACAAACCCAGCCCGGCTTGTCCGGAGTTTAGAATGATTTTTTAAGGCCTAGCCCAGAACTTTAGGTCTGGGTGGACAGAATGAGCATAAAGATTTTTAGCTATTTCCTATTTATGGATGCTTAGCTTGATGACATTGGCCCCTCCCCTCCCTTTGACTGGTAGCGAGTTGATAGAGAGTGCTTCTGATGGTTGGTTGGGAAAAAAAGGAGTCATAGCCGCACTGTTAAAGTTTTTATATACGACTTATGTCATATATTATTAAAATATATGCGCGTATACGACATAAGTCGGGAATGCAGTAGTTTTACGAAATACCGCCTGAAACGGGCCGATGCCGCATCGTGCGGCACTTTAAAAGAACAGCGAAAGCCGAATATTATGCTTATTAATAGATCTTCTGAAAGTGCTTATGAGTTAATATTATAAGCGAGTTAAGGAGGCTGTTAGCGTGCAAAGAATAAACCGAATTTTTTTAGGGTTTTTAATAATAGTGTCTATAATTTTATTTATTATTGTTCCTATAAATGCCTCTGGAAATGCTGAATTAATCGCAGAATCTACCTCTTTTTTTGTAAACAAACAAAATTTAATATCTGGCAATGAAAAGATACCTTATCTATTAAAAACTGAATGGGACCAAGCAGGAAAATACGCAATGTATACCCCGGAAAAGGTCAGAGTTGGATGTTGGTCGACTGCTATCGCTCAAATTCTTTATTATCATAGACTTCTTCCTAAAGGAATAGTTAGTTATGAATGTACAGAGGGCTATAAAATTAATGCAAATCTTGAATCATATGGATTTGATTGGAATCAATTTGTTAATAAAATTGATGATGCTACGTCTCTAGCATCGATAGATCAGGTAGCAAAATATTCATATTTTGTTGCTCTTGTAATACGAAAGGACTTCGGTACAGGCAGCTATCTAATGAATGATCAAACTTATAAAAATGTGTTGGAGAAACATTTTAGATGTAAAGCAACGGAACACTATTTTAAGGACTTTTTATTCAATAAGGAAAAGACTAAAATAATAAAATTAATAAAAAGTGAAATCACCGCTTTAAGGCCGATTATGTTTTATTTTTCTGATGGCAAAGAAGTCACCCATGCAGTCGTTATCGATGGTTATTTAGAAAAAAAGGATCTGTTTTTGGTTCATATTAATCAGGGTTTAGGTGGGGGAGGAAATGGAAACTATAACCTTTTTGATTCGATTTCTCAATTAGGCGATGATATGAAATTTAGATTTCTCTTAACAATTAAACCTAAAAGTTAGTGATTATGGGCGATCCATCCTTGACCGCAAAAGAAACTAGGGATCGTTCGGCGATACTCCGTAAAACACAGGGTTACTGCTTTGGGCGCGGTATTCAAAGAAGCAGATTCGAAAGATAATTCATGAAGCTAATTCGAGAAGTTGACTCACGACGTTGGCGCGCCACATCTGAGCGCCCAAGTCGAAGTGTCACTAGGGCGCTCGGACGTCAGTAACCCTGGGACGTTGCCTAAAATAAGGCGATTGTGACGGCCATTGTGGCCGTCCGATAAAAACATGAGAGAGTAAAAAATGATAAGAGAAGCTGAAATAATGGATAGAGATGCCATTCAAAATTTATATAAAACTCTGTGTCCGAAGATCCGGTTAACGTTCATCCGGAAAGAATTGAGCAGATAAAGAAAGATCAAAAGTAGTTGAAAATTTCGTAGTAGATGAAAAATATCGTGGGCAGGGCATAGGAACTGCATTAATAAATCATATTTTTAAAATCGGTCGTGAGAATAAATGTTTCGTTGTAAAACTATTAAGTAGCAGTTTCAGAGAAGATGCACATCGCTTTTTTGAAAAGAATGGTTTTAACGGCTCAGATAAAAAAGGATTTGTAAAATATCTTAACCGGGATAAGTAATTGGGATTATGAAAGTGTAGTATGCCTATGGTATAATAATAGAAAGATAATTAATTTTAGGAGTGTCAACTAATGAGTATTATTAAAGATGAAGCTAAAAAGATTATCGAAGAATTACCGGAAAATGCGACTTGGGATGATTTAATGTACCAATTTTATGTAAAAAAACGAGTGGAAACCGGGATTAAAGAAATTGAAAACGGTGAAACAATGTCTCATGAAGAAGTGAAGAAAAGATTATTATCATGAGGATTATCTGGACCCAATCTGCCGTTTTGAATTTAGAAGGTATTAAAGAGTATATTGCACAGGATTCTCAATATTATGCTGCTGAATTCGTTGAGAAAATTATTGGAGCTGTAGAAAAGCTTGGCGCTTTCCCTAGACTGGGAAGAGAAGTCCCGGAAATCAAAAAAGAAAATATTCGTGAAATCATTTATGGAAATTACCGTATTTTATATGGATTAGATAGTGAAGTTCTTTATATTATTGCCATTATCCACACCGCAAGAGACTTAAATAAAGTAAAACTAAACCCATGGGAAATTTTTTAAACCTCCATTAAAACCTCCATAAAAAATCAAAGAAATGAAAGTGCGACCATCCGTGGTCGCTTCAATATAGGGCCGATGTGCTATACTTCAGCTAACAACATGTTGTCGCTGGCGGGTTGCGCTATTTCGAAGATGGGTATTCGAAGAGGAAGGCTAAATCACGAAGCAGATTCAAAGATGTTGGTTCATGGAGTTGGCGCAACCACATCGACGGACCTAATTCGAAGTATCACTAAGGTCCGTCGACATCGGCAACATGTGGACGGCAATATATTAGAAGGTGAAATTCCAGCTAAGAAGTTAAGAATGTTGCTGACGTGGATGGATATCCATCAAGAGGAATTAGTTGCCAATTGGAATTTATTGTCGAATGACGATCAATATTTTAAGATTGAACCTTTAAGGTGATGGGGTGAGAAAATGAATCCGAGAGTTAATGATGTCCAACCTTTAGATGAGTATAAGTTACTACTGACTTTCACAAATGGTGAGAAGGTGTTATTTGATGTTTCAAAATATCTGGAACATAAATTTTGGAGTGAATTAAAAGATAAGTCCATTTAGGACTGTTAAGGTAAGTGGCGGAAGCGTAGAATGGATTCATGGACAGGATTTCTGTCCGGATGAACTCTATGAAAATAGGATACCATTAAATTAAACAGATAAGATTATATTCCCAAAAGGTTGAGCTTTTGGGAATTTTAATACATGGGTAAAGGAACTTTGAAAGTGGTTGCCCTCCATGGACAACCTTAAATTAGGGCCGACGCACAGCCGATAACAACGAGTTGCAGGCTACGCACCGGATTGTAACGAATCTGGGCTGTTCCGGTGCCCCGGCCCAAATCGCCCGCGCCAAGTCCTGAGACGGGCCGGGAAGTAGATTCATGATGTAGCGCGCCCACATCGATACAGCTAAGTCGAAGTATCACTAAGCTGTATCGACGTCAGTAACGCGGAAACGATATATGAAATTGTCAGCCCCAATGATAAAGGTTTGAGGGCAAAATCATTTGCCCCCGTCCTGGGGGCAGAGGCCAATTATTGAAGCCGAATTTCGAGGGTTTTTCCCATAGCTTGAGCTACTTTACCTAAGAATTCAATGGTAGGATTGTAATCTCCGCTTTCAAGTCTGGAAATATTGGATTGTTTTGTTCCAACTAATTCGGCAAGTTGTTCTTGAGTTAAGTTCAATTCATGTCTGGCTTTTATGATTTCTCTAACAACCTTGTATTCAATGGAGTTATTATCAAGTTCTTTAATAACTTCCGGATCGGAATTAATGATTTGTTTGGCATCATCCCATTTCATTGTTCGCACCTCCTGATGTAGTCTTGCATCTATTTTCTGGCTATATCAAGTTCTCTTTCCGGGGTTTTATTGGATTTTTTCACAAAGCCATGTAAAGAACAAAGGTATTATCTAAATGAATAAAGTAAAAAATTCTTGAAATATCAGAAGCAAATTGAATTCGTAATTCCCATAAACCCTTATAATTCTCACCTTCGATTTTCCGGGTATGGGGATAAGTCAAATTAATCCCAAACTCTTCGAGAAGATCAATCTCCCGTTCAATCTTTGCCCGGTGCTTCGGGGGTAAAGACTGAATGAAATCAAGGACGGGACATTGCAGATTATCTTTTTCAAATAATTCAATGCTCCATTTCATATTTATAGTATATATCATATACGATATAATGCAAGTTTATTATTCCAGCTTATGCTTAAAGTATGTAAGAAAAATTTGGGAATTGGTAATTTTGAATGTATAATAAAAGGAACTAATGGGATTTTTTGGCTTCCGTCTTCCTGACTCCAGCAAAAAAAGGAGCTGACCACTCCATTTAAAGGAGCAATGAAACGAATGGATTATAGTAGAAAAATTTCAGAGCGTCTTTGGAATTTACCTGATAAAGGTGAACTTGAAAGCATGCGAGAAAAGACTTTTATTGATGATATTGTACAAAAAAGCCATATTGAGAAGGAATTATTAGCAAATATTGATGGTATTCATTCGATATTTGATGCAGGAGGAGGCTCCGGGAGATTTTCTATTTTACTTGCTAAACGGGGACTGCATATAACTCATTTTGATATATCCCAACCCATGATCGATAAAGCAAAAGAGCTTGCTCAAAAGGAAGGAGTTTTGGCGAATATTGAATTTGTAAAAGGCGCATTGGAAGATTTATCAGCCTATTCAGACAAATCATTTGATATGGTTATATCATTTGATGCTCCCATATCGTATACGTATCCTAATCAGCATACTATAATTAAAAATCTTGTACGTCTTGCAAAAAATAAGATCATGATTAGCGTTTCCAGTCGATTAGGATATCTGCCATATTTGGCCAACCCTCTACAAAAAATCCAATTTATCCTTGACAAAAATTCTTCGAATAGTTGGGTGCAATGGTGTTTGCAAAATAAGGATAATATGATTAACGACTTCTCATTTAATGCAGACATTTGTTATGAAATGTTAAGTCAAGGATTAGTTGGAAATGGGAAGGAAGAAATAGAAGCATTCGAAAAGGGTGAAACACCGTGGGTAATAACTTATACCTTTATGCCTGATGAATTAAGTGGCATTCTACAAAGCTTTGGAGTAAAAAACATCCGTCTTGCTGGTCCAGGCGCTTACGCTAGAACGATACCTAACGAATTGCTTGTTAAGATAATGAATGATCCTAAGCAAAAAGCGGATTTCTTAAATTTTTGCTATAAATATGATAGTAATCAATATGTTTGCGGTATGGGTAAGGATAACTTATTTGCTTATGGAGAGATATAAGAATAAAAAATGTAAAATGCCGTCATCCTTGACGGCTTGGACTTCGTGGGGCAATGGTCCGATTGCCTAACAAAGGGTTACTGCTTGGGGCGCGGTTATTCGAAGAAGCAGATTCGAACCAGAAAGATAATTCATGAAGCTGATTCAAGAAGTTGACTCATGTTTGTTGCAATTGGCCTAAACTATGCCTAGAAGAAATGCAGCCGCTTGTTGCAGCCTATCGACCTTCCCCTTCCCTTTAGCATTTGAATCAGACCACCGGTCAAAGGGAGGGGAAATGCTACCAAACATCTTCTACCGACCGGGTTTCTGAAGGGGTGAGTCGATAGACCGTCAGCTTTAACAGCCAAAGTGGTTTAGAGGATATTTTTTTAGCAATAATTTGAATATTTCCGGTAAATCGGATGAATGGCAGGAAATTATAGGTAAATGGGGAATGCTTTTTTGATGAAGAATTAACATAGGGGAATAAACAGAGTGGCGGTCCCTAGGCAGCCCATCGAGGGCACGGCCTCTTAGAGAATGAATGGAGGAGGGGTTTGTATGCGAAAGGGCTTTTTGTTGGCGATAATGTGCATGATATTTCTTATGGCTACAATTTCTAGTCCTCTAGTAATAAGTAAAGAAGAAAATCAAAGTCAATTTGAAAATATTTGGTTTGGATTTACGGACAGAACTGGACTTCGAATTGTTGCTGTAGAAAATGAAAACATTAACCCAAACAAGCTTACAAAAGCAATTTGTGAGGAAGGGAAAGTATTACCCGTTTTATTTGAAGGGTTTAAGGATGCTGATACTGAGAAAAATAATGGACGACAAAATGCTGGGAATTTTGACTATTGTGGCGGTTATTATTTTAGTATTACCTCTGGGAAAACCTTTGAAGATTCTTGGTGTGTCCTTACCGAAGAGGATTTCTTAAAAAATTATAATGCGGTAAAGGTTAAGCAAGCTAATTATAGTAAAATTAGTCCGGAATTATTAAAGAAAATATATGAAAAGCAGAAAATGAAAGTCAAAGAAGGTTGGGTGCTCGCTGGATTTGGAAATTCTAATAAAATTGGGACGGTATTATTTGAGGATAAAAAAAACAACTCACTCTTGAAGTGTACTGTTTTGGTTTATAATAATAGGTTATATTTTTCTGATTTCGGAGAAGGTGTTACTTTATATGCCAAAGATGATTATATAGATATACTCGGAATGAGTATACCTCAATGTGAAGAAGTATTTAATATTTTTACAAAGGGAAATAGCGTTTTTGTTTTAATGCAAAGGTATCTTGATGAAGGTAAAAATATTTCATTAATCCAGGCTAGTGGTGAAAAATTAAAATACATTAAGGGAGTTTCCAGATATACTTATCCTGAATAAAAGTAAGTCTTATTCATTTAATAGCAATGATATCGACCATCCAACCATCGTTGGTTCGGATGGCGCGGGATTTGGGACTGATAGGGAAGCTGGCACTGCGGAGATCAGCCAGCAGTGTATCCGAGATTAAGTGGGCAAAAAGCCCCAAAAAGTGTAGGACCTTTCGGGGCTAGTAGAGTTTAACTTCGCTCAATTTTGGAAACACCTTGATGAACGAAAGCACGGTTGCATTCTGCTATGGAGTTTGAAAACCCGAATCCGGTTTTGGCGTGGGCTTCTCAACTGAAAAATGGATATCTTAGCCATCCATTGAGCGCCAAGGTTAAGAAAATAAAAGCGTAAAAAGTAAGTCCAAAACGCTTTTAACTGTAAAAAATTTCTTGGATATATTTCATGGTGTTGATAAAATGTAATTACATAGTAATAACCGCATAAGGAGAGCGCTACCCCCATGAAAATGGACATTATTAAGATTGGAAATTCTAAAGGGATTCGGCTTCCGCAGGCAGTTTTGAAGCAATGTGGGATTGATTCGAAAGTAGAGCTGGAAGTTAAAGATAACTATATCATTTTAAAACCGGTAAAGAACCCCCGTCAAGGCTGGGCTGCGTCTTTTAAACTCATGCGGAAAAACAATGATGATGTTTTATTAATATCGGAAGAAATCGATCATGATACGTTGGAGGAATGGGATGTACCAAAGCATTGACCAATATTCATTGTATTGGATCAAATCCGTTCCATTGACAAAACTAGATTTTGTGAAAAAATAGGGGACTTAAGCGCCGAAGAAGTTATTCAAGTAAAAAGTGTTATTAAGGAAATGTTAGTCGATTAAGGCTTTATAAAGTAAGCTGAAAGGTGTTAATCATCGATTGAATAGAGAAGCCTCTTGAAATATAAAAGGACTTCAGATAACAGTAATGGTTGCCGCTTCGGGCGCGGTAAGAATGTCACGAAGTTTAACCGCAGTAGAAAATTCATGATGAATCTCGCCACACGCCTTCGCTAACCGAGTCGGCGGGAAAATGTTTCGAGGAAGTTGCCGCCTTGTAAGCTCAGGCAAGTCGCAGATGCCAAGACGTTATCATTAATGTGGCGAAAACAGCGGCCATATTCTAAATACGTAATTTTTATGGTTTTCCCTACATAGAAGTTAACTATTTGATGGTAATCTTCCCATGGTCTCTTTCATATTCGCCGATAAATTGTTCAACTAAGTACTCAATCTGCATAGCTATGGAGCGTTTATTTTTTTCGGCAATATATTTGATTTTATTGAAATTATCTTCTTGTAAACGTAGGGTAAAAACCCTCTTATCCGTAGGCATTATTTAATCTCCCTTCTAACTGATGTCATTATTATAACATGGTGACATCAAATAGAATACATTCATATTGACATCACTTTGAAGTCTGTATATAATGATTTTAAAGGTGAATTCAAAGTGACATCATTCACGCGATGAAGGGGGATATTCATTATGTTAAAAAAGTTCAACCAATACTTTAAAGATCTTATCTTCGACCGGACTGAAGAAATAGGACAAAAGATTTTATATAACAACAAACGATACCGGGAATTAAACTCTCAGATTATTGAAGTTCAAAAAGCAATAATGAAAAACCTACCTCCACAATCACAATCTTTGGTATTTAAATATGAGGAAGCTGAAGCCGAACAAGACGGCATAACGATGTCGGCTATGTACCGGCAGGGCTTTATGGATGGAGTAAAGTCTACAAAATTGTTAAAAAGGTATGGAACAATACATAGGTTCTTTCGTCGGTGGTTGCCGTCATTATGAAGTGGAGTTGCGCACTATTGCGCGGTGAAGAGTGGAGGGTGAAATTTAAACCCTTACTTTTGGGGGAAATAACACCCTTTGCAATGCATATATATCTGGTATTGCTCGCCGATAATGAATAGATTATAATTAAATCATCGATTCAGTAGAGAAGCCTCTTGAAATATAGAAGAACTGCCAAAAGCGCTGCCCTACTTGATTTACTTCGGCACTTTTTTGGCACCTAAAGTCATGAAAAAGGTGATAAAATATTATTGTCGGAAGAAGTCAGAGAAGACCCGCTACCTAAAGGTAGCGGGTTTTTTCATGGAGTTTGAAAAATATCCGACATCTTTACGGCTCTTTTCCGCTAGATGCCAATTTGCTGCCATGGCAGGGGGCCGGGAACCATTTGGATTCCGGGGGTTGAAATTTACAAAAGGAGGAGGTGATATCCATGTATAAAACATTTGCGCATCAGATCAATAAGGCCAAGAATATGTTGGATGGCTTGAAAGCCAATACGGACAAGTTGGCCAAATGGGGGATTACGGCGGATTTTATTACCGCCATGTCCAGCCTGCATGATCGGGCCAACCAGCTTGAGAGTAAGAGGAATGCTCTGAACGCCAGCGCCCAGGAGGCTACCGCCGAGCAACAGGAAATTATGGCCGACTTGAACAACCAGTACAGCGTAGCCAAAAGGTTGGTTAAGATCGAAATGTCCCAGGAATCCTGGCCGGCATTCGGATTCAGGGCGGGTGAATTTGCAGCCAAAGAGCAGCCGGAAACACCGGAGACAGTGAAAGAGGTTGTAATGTGAAGGAAGTTTAAAAATTAAGGGTATGGGAAGAGTTACTTGTCCTTTCAACCGCTTTTTCAGGAAGTGGTTGAAAGGATCTTTTTTGGCAATAGTTTGAATATTTCAGGCAAAGCGGAAGAATGGCAGGAAATTATCGGTAAATAGGGAATGTTCTTTTTGAAGAAAGTGAATTCCTGGAAGTTAAATCCTAAAGTTGTGCCGCAAAAAATATTGAGGTGAGTTTTGATGAAAAAATACTTGTTTGGATTATTACTTGTTCTTGTAATGACTTCCTTTGTGTTTGCGGAAGAAAACAGCGAAAAAATTGAAATGAAAGGAAGCTTCACTGAGGGAGCTACGTACCGTTTTCACCAAGTATATACTGAAACAATTACCCAAGATATTCCTGACCAAACTCGATGTGGCACAATAAATACAAATATTGATTCCATCTATTCATGCAAAGTTAAGAAAGCATTTCGAAATAAAGCCTATCTAATTGAGTTTTATACGGAATCAATAAAACGAACTCAAAGTGGGCCTGACGGTGTAAGATCCTATGATTCATCGGATGTCTTTGGTAATGTTACTTTCTTAGATGTACCGCTAGCTATTCTTTCGGCAAATAGTTTTGAAATGAAATTGGATTCAAATGGGAAATGTAAGGTAATTAAAGGTTATGAACATATAATCAAGGATTATATAAAGAGCATTGACTTTTCAAGTTTACCAAAAGGGACAAAAGGGTTCTTAAAAAGTTATCTTAATAAAAGTATTGGAAACAAAGCTCTTGAAGAAATGTTTCAAAACGATATATTCCCCAAAAAACCTGTTGCTATTAATGATTCTTGGGAGAATCAAAAAGTATCCACAAGTAATATTCCGTATATCTCCAATTCTATTTTCACATTAAAAGATAGAAGAAATAATATTTTAACGATTGATATAAAATCGGGGATTCAGGCTAATTTAAAAGCTCCCTCTCCGGTTATTTTTAACAATTATGAAATGAAATATGATTTTATAGGAGAAGAGACAGGAACTATTGAACTTTTTGAAACAGACGGAATCATTCTAAGATACCAAGTGAATAGTAAACTAATTGGAGAATTAGTAGCGGTAAAAGGGCCGAATGATTTTAAAGATAAAAAGTGGCCATTTAATCTGGAATCGGAAATAATAATTGAATACATGCCTGAAGGGTTGGAGAGTAATGAAGAAATTTAGCCATGCTCGGTTACGGCATATAACACAATGAAATTGTTGGGATGCAATGAAGTTTATTCATGAAGTTGTCTTGCCCACATTTTCAAAACCAAGTCGGCTTGGGTCACTAGGTTTTTAAATGACCGGAACGGGTGGACTTAACTTAAAAATTGAATCGCATAAACCCGTCATTGTGATAGTCCAAATGGAGGCGATAATTTTGGGTACTTGGGGTTTTGACATTTTCGAAGATGATCTAACAATGGATGTACAAGATTGTTTTGATGAGCTTAAGGTAAAGGGTTTTAACCCTTTTGAAGCAACAGTTAAAGTAATGAACATATTTGCTGATGTATTAAGAGAAGATGATTGTAAGTTTCTTGTTTTTGTAGCTTTGACAAAATTGCAGATGGAGTCAGGGAGTTTACAAAAAAAACTTCTTGATAAATTTTTGGATATTGACGAAAATGTCGATCTGGATAAATGGAAAAAATCCGGTTTGACTCAATACTGGAAAAGGAAATCAGTCATAAAAAAATTTAAAAAAGAAATCGGCAAAATTCCCCCTCTCTCGAAAGTTACATTTGAATCATTAAAATATTGCATAACGGATACTGATAATCCTGAAAACTTAAAATTCACAGTATATGAATTATACAACCCGAATACAGGAAAACCAGTATATGTTGGAAGTACAGCTTATTATAATCAAAGAACTAAATTTATGAAAACACAAATTTTCGATTAAAAATCGTCCATCGTTGAAAGGGATAAAAGAGGCCTACCCAAGAACTAAAAATCCAATTGACTATTTATTGGGCGAAGCAGAAAAATCCGGATTAAAAACCGAACAAGATGTTGTTGATTTGGTTAAAATATTCGGAAAGAGCTTTGGGAGAGGAATTATGAGAATAATGACTGATATGAATATATTAATTTCAGCCATTCATTTTTCAAATTCAATTGCCAAAAGAGTTTTAGAGAAAATCCTCCTCGAACATTAGTTGATATAGAAAATAAATGGTTGCCGTCCTGGCAACTTTCAATATAGGGTCACACACAGCCGATAGCAGTGATATTCTTGTATCAAACCTTGGGCACGGCCCAGAAGAATTAGGAGGCAGATGATGAAGGAATTCCAATACAAAAAAATAAATGCATTTGCCGAAGGGAAATCGACCGGAAACCCGGCCGGAGTCGTTTTGTTACAAGGTGAGGAAAGCGTAACGGAACGGAAATGCAGGAAATAGCCAGGAAACAGCAGGGAATTGTCAGTGAAGTTGTTTTTTGCGCTCCTATCCATCCGGGTTTTTACGCTCTGAAGTATTATTCATCCCAATGTGAAGTGGAATTTTGTGGCCATGCCACCATTGCCTGTATGTATGATCTGATTAAGAATAATCCCCGATTATGGGATATGCGGACGGTTACGATCAAAACATCTAAGGGCGAACTTCCTGTGTTCAATGATATCGGTCAATCGAACTCGGTCTTTATCACTGCGCCCGTTCCTGAATATTTTTCCTGTAATCTATTGGTTGAGGATATTGCCAAAAATCTGAATATCCCGGAACAGCGGATTGACAAAAGTAAAGATATTTCAATTATCAATGCGGGACTCAAAACTCTCATTGTTCCCATTGCCTCATTGCATGAGATAGTCAATATCCAACCGGATCCGATGACTTTGAAAGATTTTTGTTTCCATAATCATATTGATATTGTTTTGGTGTTCTCTTCCGAGGTTTCCAACGGGGGCAATATGTTTAGGACCAGAGTGTTTGCTCCTAAATTCGGCTATTTGGAAGACCCGGCTACCGGTTCAGGCAATGCGGCATTTGGATATTATCTCCTTAAAAAGGAGATCTGGGATGGTGGGATGATTGCCATAGAACAAGGACCGAGTACCGAGTATCCGAATCTGGTTGAGTTGAAAACAGCATGGATGGATCAGACCCGGCGCGTCTTGTTTGGTGGAAATGCAACTGTGGAGTATGTCGAACCATTGAGCTTTTAAATGGCTCATTGAATTTGTAAAAGGGGACCGTCCGATGAAACATACCTATGTTTTTGAAGAAGGAAATTGGAAAGCTACCGGACTTTATTTTGATCATGAGGGTCATGAAGTTGGCGTTTACGGAGAAACAACCGTCAAACATTTCAAGGATGAATGGGTTTTGGATGGATTTATGGAGCTGAAAATCGAAAATCCCCTCAGGTTTTTTAATAAGTACTCCATCGTACCGCTGCCGGATAATAAAGACTATACAAAATGGACATCGGAAAATCCGGCGTTGGGGAAATTGAGTGGAAAATTTATGGTTATCGGTGATACGATTTTGTCATCGTATACTTCCGAAAACGGTATTTATTCCGGCGCTGAAAGCTTGTTTCGAATCGATGAAAATAAGTATCTCAATCGAGGTTTTGCTTTCAATGGGGAAAACAAACTTTCATCATGGGAAGTTACATTGGAACGAAAGGAGCAGTAAAAATGAATAACATACCCACTATCCAATTGAAGACAATTGTGCTGGATTGCCCCGATATTCAAGCTTTGTCCGATTTTTATATTCGGATGCTTGGATGGGAAAAGGACTTTGTAGAGGAAGGAGAGTTTCTAGAAATCCGTTCTCCGCTTAGCAGTGTGAAGATCGCCTTTCAAACCAACACGGATTACGTTTCACCGGTTTGGCCGGAAGAACCCAATACGCAGCAGCAGATGTTGCACATCGACTTTGCGGTGCAAAGCAAGGAAGAGATGGAATGTGCTGTGAAACATGCAATTTCATGCGGCGCAACGAAAGCGGACACCCAGTATAACGACGAGTGGACGGTCATGTTTGACCCTGTGGGGCATCCGTTTTGTTTTGTCGTTGGATGATATTTGGACATTCCCAATCAATAGGGCAAAAGGAATGAAATTACAAATGAATGCGGAATATTCTTTTTGATTGAGAAATTGAGGGTCAAGTTTTATCCCGTGCAATATGGGGAAGGCAATGAGTGAAGACATAATCCGTCGCTTATTTGTTTAAAATGCAAGTAAGGAAAGCTTTTATTTTACGGGGTGTGAATATGGAATGGATAGTAAGGCGATTAGACAACGCTGAACTTGATGCAGCGCTTGCGCTGGCATGGAAAACATATCTGGAATTTGAAGCTTCTGACTATTCTCCGGAGGGAGTAACAACATTCAAGCGTGACATCATTGAAAACGCGGCTTTCAGAAATGATTGCCTATCGGGAAAAAACAGAATTTGGGGCGCTTTTGATTCTTCAAAATTGGTCGGCATTATTGGCATGCGTGGCGAGAGCCACATTTGTTTAGTGTTTACCCTGGGCGAATATCATCGCAAAGGCATTGCGACTGCAATATTTGATCAATTATTGATAGATGTTTCCATCGAAAATCCTAAGGTAGAACAAATTACTTTAAATTCTGCTCCTTACGGTTTACCCTTTTATCATCATATTGGGTTTATTGATAGAGATACCGAACAGACAAAAGATGGTATTCGATACACGCCAATGGTTTACAAATTATAAGCGTTGTTGAAAAATATCATTTTCTTGTGGTTGCGGATTTCAATCCCAAAGCAAAGCATTTATACCAAAGTATTGGTTATCAAGAAGTCGGAATCATTCCTAACTTATATAAAAGCGGTGTGACGGAATATTTAATGATGAAGGAAGTATAGGCTGTAATAAATATTGAAAGAGTTGAAATTCATGAAATGTAATAACATCAGAGAATTATTATTGGGATGAAGAACCAACGGAAATTTTATATTCGGATATTACATCGATAAGTTTCGATAAAAGATATAATTGATTATAAAATTTGCTCAGCATAAAGCGTAGGAGGCGCTGAGGGAATCGTTATTGGTGAGGGCTTTTTCAAGTGAGTAGCTTTCAGTCTAAGGGCCTTATCACCCGCAGAGACCCTCTATGTCAAGAAGTAATTAAAAATTAAGCAATTTGTTTTTGATGTTTCTTTTGAGCAGCTAAAAAAGTATCTTTGTTATAGCGCTCGTGATTCTGCCACATGGCGAAAATAATTCTAACCCAAATATTTGCTAAGGCACGGACAGCTTCATGGTGCTTTTTACCTTCGGAACGCTTTCGTCGGTAATAATCATTGGCCCAAGGATCGGAGAATGTAGACTGCCATGCGTACAATTGCATAACATAACGGAAGTCTTTTACACAAGACCAGCGAAAATGGGGCCAACTTATCTTACCGGATTGATATGGTGTCGGTGAAGTCCCAGCCAATGCCTGGACTTCTTTTGCAGAGCTGAAACATTCCCGGTTGTCACCCCATTCCGCCAGCAATCTGGGAGCCAGCCGTTTACCCGCCCGGTTTAAACTGGCGAAGATTTGACTGTCGGAATGGGACTTAAAAACCCGTTCAATTTCTTGGTCGTAGTCCTTAATTAGTTTATTGAGGAGTTCAATTTGTCCAATCAATCCGGTGGCAAGGCGGGACTTGGTCCGAATAATTGCTGGTCGAGTTTGTAATTGGGGTTTATGGAGTTCGATATAAACCCGGCTAGCCAGTTTATTCGATTGTGCTATATGGTTATCCCTAAAAAAAGCCTCTAACTGTGATACATCAGGTATTAATGCGTCTTGGAGTGTCGGGAACGCTTTGAGAAATACCAATAGGGTTTCACTGCTTAAGTCTTGAAATATCATAAGTATTCCTGGGAAGTATTCTTTAAGGCAATCCCGTAATTGCTGAATTAAGGCGGTATGCATCTGAATTAATCTATTTTGGTCCCGAGTCAATTGCTTTAATTCCGTGATGGTTTCACTATTGGGTTCCAGTTTTTTTAAGTCTTGATAATCACTACGAAGTATCTTAGCCAAAATCTTAGCATCGATCCGGTCCGTTTTTGCGCCGGAAGTCTTGCGGCGACTTTCAACTTCTCGCGGATTTATGGGATACACATTAAAGCCTTCGGCTAATAATGTGTTGACTAAAAGGCCCCGGCTAGTCTCAATTGCGCATCCTATTTTACTTAAGTCTCCCTGGGCCAGTTCCCGGAGTTTGTCACACAGTAATTTAAGACCTTCGTAGTTGTTTTTAACTTGAAATGATGCCTTGACGTTGCCGTTGGTATCGATGACGCAGATTTCATGGTTGTCTTCTGCCCAATCAATTCCAACAAATAGTACCATAATTTTTCGCCTCCTAAACTGATGAGTGCTGAATAACCGTGCTTTCGGCAGCCTTATACTAGTGCTCGAAGCACAAACCCTCTATCAGTTATTTTGCACAGTTATCATTTGGGAAGCTCAGTCTCTGCGGAGATATCAAAAATCAAAGGCGCATGGTCTTTCCCAAATGTTTCAGCTCTTTATTTATTCGACTCTTAAGGAGGTTTTACTGCCGGATGGAGAAAGTTATCCACTTATTCACAGTTTTCACATCTCCCCCCAGGCCCCCCTCTGCTACTACTATTTAGGATCTTATAAATTAAGTTTACTGTATAAGGCGTCGTCACCTTGGTGACGCAGGCGCAGAGGAAAGGGTTACGGTTTTTGGGTATGCTTTTTGCCTTAACACATTTCACGTTCATGGGTTGATTGACAATCGCCAATCAATGACTTGCAAAGCTAATCTCGAACTCCGCGCCTTTGCGCCTCTGCGCGAGATATTATTTTGATTTTGAATCAGCAGATAGTGATAGCTCGGTGCGTCCAAATCATCTGCTGAACTAACTTTATCACAAATAGGGATACCATATTGTAGTGAAAAAAATTCAAATCCACGATTCACCAAAAAAGGAGGAATTTGAATGGTACAAATCTTTAACCAACAAAATCTTTTGTTTGAACCTGAACAAGCGCCTGTTCCGGAATACGCTTCGCATACGAGTCAAAATTTGGCGCAACGGGTGAACTCAAAACATTTACAGTTTGATGTACGCTCTCTTGATCCGGATAAATATTCTTGCCCATATCATTTTCATAGAAATTCCGAAGAAATATTTGTAATCTTATCCGGAAAAGCAACCCTGCGAACCGCTGATGGATTCATGGAATTATCAGCGGGTGACATCGTTTTTTTTGAGACCGGACCTCAAGGCGCGCATCAACTCTATAATCATACCCAGCAAGCCTGTCAGTACCTTGATATCCGAACCGAAACGGGTTTGGATGTTTGTGAATATCCGGATTCAGGTAAAATTAACATCCGGCCTTACCGAGAAATATACAAAATGGAAGATAAAGTGGATTATTATGAAGGAGAAGATAAAGTACGCGAAACATGGAAGGATTTGCATGAAAAGAAATAGGCCATCTTGCTGGGTAATGGAGTGTTGGATTGGTTGAACGCAAAGGGGATTACGAATGGAAGATCTACAAATACGGATTGGTTCGGATGAGGATCTGGACATTTTTTTATCTGTAGGATGAAAGAAGAAAAGGGTATGGAAAAACCGCATGGAAAAGGATATTAGAGATTTTAAAAACTGAAACCGTTGCTATTGAGGTAATGGCGTGGAATGAAAGAGGTATTGGGTTTTGGCGATCATTAGGGTTTAAAGACCGGAGTATTTATATGCGGTTTGATAAAAAACAGCAGCAGAGGGAGAAAGACGGAGATGGGAACCAAGCTCATTTAAAATTGGAAAATCAAACTAGCCCTTTCCTTCCGCCGAGGCTAAAGTCCCAGGCTAAGCTTTAAAAACATTCTAAACCCCGGCTAAGCCGGGCTGGGTTTGGCTACGGAGCATTACCGAGGCCCGGAGGGCCTTTGGGAAGCTTTTATGTACCTAGCCCAGTCCGTTCACGGCTGGGCGGAGATGGGAATCGACGCTGACGACCGGACGGGCCCTCCGCAAACGTTAACAATTATTTAAATTTGCTTGGTAACAGATGCGAATATCAAATATCATTAGACAGGTATTGGCTTTTTGTGATATAGTAATATCGGAAAAATAAAGAAATGGCAACAAACGGTAAAACGCCTATAAGGCTGATGGCTCCTAAAGTTCGGCATAGCCTGCTTGCGGGAGTTTTATTATATCATGCCTATATCAAATGAAAGAAAGGGGTTACAGAATGATCTACTCTGAAGAAGTGGAAAAGATGTGTTGCGTTGCAAAAGGGCCTAATCACGGACCTGCTCCGATTCCTGAGGAAGGGAAATGGGTTCAGGCAAAGGAGATTAAAGACATTTCCGGTTTGACCCACGGCGTAGGCTGGTGTGCGCCTCAGCAAGGCGCTTGTAAATTGACGTTAAATGTTAAAGATGGAGTTATTCAAGAAGCGTTGGTTGAAACCATCGGCTGTTCGGGGATGACCCATTCCGCCGGCATGGCTGCGGAAATTTTGGCCGGTAAAACCATATTGGAGGCTTTAAATACCGATTTGGTCTGCGATGCCATTAATACCGCCATGCGCGAACTGTTCCTGCAAATTGCCTATGGCCGTACCCAGACGGCTTTTTCCGAAGGCGGCTTGCCAATCGGCGCCGGTCTTGAAGATTTAGGAAAAGGCTTGCGCAGCCAGGTTGGAACCATGTACAGCACCGTGGCCAAAGGGCCCCGCTATTTGGAAATGGCGGAAGGTTATGTAACACGGGTTGCCCTTGATGACAACAATGAGATCATCGGCTATGAATTTGTCCACCTCGGGAAAATGATGGATATGATCAAAAAAGGCACTGACGCCAATGAGGCTTTGAAGAAAGCGACCGGAAAATACGGCCGTTTTGATGAAGCCAAAAAGCATATTGATCCTAGGCACGAATAAACATAAGGAGGGAATATCAATGTCATTATTTGAAAGTTATGAGCGGAGAATTGCTCAAATCAATACGGCCCTTTCAAAATACGGAATCTCCTCCATCGAAGAGGCCAAACAAATATGTGAACAAAAGGGAATCGACCCCTATACCATTTCCAAGAATATTCAACCGATTTGTTTTGAAAACGCCTGTTGGGCCTATGTAGTCGGCGCCGCCATCGCCATTAAAAAAGGCTGTAAAAAGGCAGCCGATGCCGCCGAAGCCATTGGAGAAGGCTTACAGGCATTCTGTATTCCCGGAACTGTAGCGGATGACCGTAAAGTGGGAATCGGCCACGGCAATTTAGCGGCCATGCTGCTTAGGGAAGAAACCAAATGCTTTGCATTCTTGGCCGGACACGAATCCTTCGCCGCCGCCGAAGGCGCCATCGGAATCGCCAAGTCCGCCAATAAAGTCCGTAAAGAACCGTTGAAGGTGATTTTAAACGGCCTCGGCAAAGACGCCGCGCAGATTATCTCCAGAGTCAACGGTTTTACCTATGTCCAAACCAAATTTGACTATTATACCGGCAAACTAAACATTGTCCGGGAAATCGCATATTCCAGCGGAGAACGGGCCAAGGTTAAATGCTATGGAGCCGATGATGTCCGGGAAGGCGTAGCCATTATGCATCATGAAGGCGTTGATGTCTCCATTACCGGTAACTCCACCAATCCTACCCGGTTCCAACACCCGGTCGCAGGCACCTATAAAAAGGAATGTATGGAACAGGGCAAGAAATATTTCTCGGTGGCTTCCGGTGGCGGTACCGGAAGAACCTTGCATCCCGATAACATGGCTGCCGGTCCGGCTTCTTACGGTATGACCGATACCATGGGCCGGATGCATTCCGATGCCCAATTTGCCGGTTCTTCTTCAGTGCCGGCTCACGTGGAAATGATGGGCTTCCTGGGGATGGGCAACAATCCGATGGTTGGCGCCAGTGTGGCTGTGGCCGTCGCGGTTGAAGAAGCAATGTCGAAATAACGTATCACCCATCAAGTTTCTCAAAAACGGTGGACACCCTGGTCTGCCGTTTTTTATTTAAGAATGAAATGTTTGCCGGGAATCAGGAAACGGTTGGGCTTTAAATATCCAATTCAAAATTAGTGAAGCCGCGGCTTGATTTGATAGGGTCCGCAAAAATGCGTATAATATTAAAATGACGGGTGTGACGGCTATGGAAATTCAGCCCCGATTGAACACGGGTGAAAACATTGATCGCTTGGGATACCATGGTTTACGGATTATTCAAAATCCCTCCAAGTTTAAATTTACCATGGATGCCTTTTTATTGTCGGCTTTTATCGATCCCAGACCGCAACACAAGATTATTGATCTGGGGAGCGGGGGAGGGGTATTGTCCTTGCTGATTGCCGGGCAAAAAGAAGTGACTTCGGTATTGGGGATTGAAATTCAAGCGGATCTTGTTGAGATGGCCCGCCGTAGTCTGGAAATAAATCAGCTGGAAAAGACGGTGAAATTTGAAGTGGCGGATATTCGAAAGCTGCCTGGGGAAATCGCAGATAATTCCTTTGATTACGTCATCACCAATCCCCCCTTTTTTGAAAAAGACCGGGGTATGACCTCTGAGAATCTTAGTTTGGCACGGGCCAAGTTCGAGATTGACTGTACATTGGAGGATGTTGTTGCGGCTGCGGCAAAATGTGTCAAGGGTAACGGCAAAGTGGCCATAATTTATCCCGCGGAGCGGTTAAACGATTTGATGGCTGTCTTTAACAAACGCCATCTGATGCCGAAACGGATTTGCTTTATTCATCCCAAACCCGGGGAAAAAAGTAATCTGGTTTTGATGGAGGCAAGGCCGGGAGCAAAAAAAGGGGTGGAGGTTCTTTCTCCGGTTACGATCTATCGGTCTGAAGGGGAGTATACGGACACGATGGAAAAAATATTTCACGGTTTAAGCTTGCGGGAAATTTTAGCGCAATAAAGGTTCTCTTTTTTTTAAAAAAATCAGGACTTTGGACTTATATAAAATTTGATGTTTTGTCCGATAACTAAATAAGGCAGGGAAGCTGAAATTTCCGCCAGGGAAGGCGGGTTAAATAGCTTCTGGTGGCCCATTATCCGATGGATGGAATAAACTTTGAATGAGCTGAATCGAAGGCTGAAATTTTAAAATGGTAGAAACGTTTCTCATGGCCTTGGTATGGAATGGATTTGTGAACCGCGTTCTGCTTAGCTCCAAATGATTACTGATACATTGAATGCCGTTCGAAAAGGCTTAGGAAAGTGTTCCTAAATCAGATTGGAGGAATCATTGAATGGCATCCGAAAAAAGTTATTCAATTGATGATCAGGAATTGAATAAGATTTTACTTTGTATATTCTGCCGGAATAACTTAAGTTGTCGTTTGTGGCAAGACGGACGAAAAAATTGTCAGGCTTTTTCAATGGCCAAAACCACTTTTGATTAATCAAAAAATCCTTAGCTTGTAAACTGCGGAAGTATCTGGATTTTCTGCTATTTTTCCCTATATTAAATTAAACAATTTTTTCTGGAACAAATCGCTTTTTTGTTGTAATATTAATTAAGGTTATGATTTATGGCTAGACTTGAGTCGTTTGTTTTGGCGATTTCGGTTTTTGTTAATCATTAAAAGGATCCCTAATCTCAAGGAGAGTAATAATGGGAAATGGAATATTGCTGGTTGACGATGCGATGATTATTCGCATGATTTTGCGCAAAATTTTGACCGAAGCCGGTTTTGAGATTGCCGGAGAGGCTTCCAATGGCGCCGAAGCAATTCGGAAATACCAGGAATTGCGGCCTGATTTGGTGACGATGGATATTACCATGCCGGAGATGGGCGGGATTAAGGCGCTTAAAGCCATCCGGGAAATTGACCCCGAAGCCAAAGTCATTATTTGTTCCGCCATGGGCCAAAAGTCCCTGATTATTGAGGCTATGGAGGCCGGCGCGGTTAATTTTCTCGCCAAACCCTTTGATGAGGAAAAGGTCGTTGAGACTGTCCGCAAGACTTTGCAATCCCAGTGAAGATTGCAAAGTCTTTTTATTTATCCAATAATAATTTAGCTCCGGCAACCATTAAGACAATGCCACCCAGCTTACAAAGATTAAACGGCAGCTTTTCCATGCCGAACCACCCAAAATGATCAATGGCATAGGCTGCTAATAATTGAGCCGCAATAATCGCGGTGGTAGCTACTCCAACCCCCAGTTTGGGAATGCTGAAGGTAACACCGAAAATAATGCCTACTCCTATCGGACCTCCAAGCCAGGCAAACCAGGGCGCTTCTCCGGCCTTTGAAAAACTGCCGTTTCCTAAAGTGAGCAATAAGGCGCCGGCTGTTACCACTCCCACTAAATGGACGGCAAAAGTACTCTCCAGTAAACCAATGACTTTTCCGAGCACACTATTGAAAGTCCCTTGAATTGCCATAAGGGCCCCCGATAAAGCTGCCAGAATTAAAAATAAGATCCGGTTGCTCATCTTTAGCGTCAAAATTTCCTTTCATTTTCTTCGATCTTACGTTTTTTATTCTGACCCCGGAGAGAGTTTCATATTCGGGTTGTGCCCAAGCATAAAATTTACAATGCGGGAGTAGGGGGGTGAAGTTCTTGGCATTGTTAAATGCAACCATATTGGGATTTGTGGTCGGAATCTCTGGAACATTGATAGGCGGATTGATGGTTTTATACCGTTTCAGCCATAAATTATCCACTCAAAGCTGGCTATTAGGCCTCTCCGGGGGGATCATGTCAGCGGTCGTTATATTGGATCTTTGGCCCGAGGCTTTGCATTTTGGGGGTATCGTTCCGACCCTGATTGGAACGGGTATCGGAATTTTGCTTGTTCAGTATTTTGATGAGTTTTTACGGCTTGTTCCCTGGTACCGCCGACATCAATTTTCGAAATTGGTTCAGGTTGGAATTATGTTGGGAGTCGGTATCGGCATTCACAATTTTCCGGAAGGAGTCGCCCTGGGAACCACTTATATCGCCAATCCCAATATAAGTAACTGGCTAAGTATCGCCCTGCTCATGGGTATTCACAACATTCCGGAGGGAATGGTGATGAGCGCTGCTTTTAAATTGGGAAAGGTCAAGTCTTTCAGTATTTTTCTTAGCCTGGTGCTTGTTGAAATTCCAATGGCTTTTGGGGCGACTGTGGGAGCGTTTCTGGGGGGGATTTCCTCTGGTATGACATCGTTTTCACTGGGTTTTGCGGGAGGCGCGATGATATTTTTGGTTGGGAAGGAACTGCTTCCCACAGCAAAAAAGTTGGCCGGTTTGATTTGGGTTAGCTATGGATTTGCTGTGGGAATTTTCCTGGGGATGCTTCTCATTCGTTTTACTTAAAGGTATGGAACCCGCCGGGTTCAGCCGGCGGTAGTGGAGTCTTTTACTTCATTTTTTTTGAGTAAAATACCATATTCAATGCTGTCGACCAGAGCCTCCCAAGAAGCTTCAATGAGGTTCTCGGAAACACCGACAGTACCCCAGGAAGTCTCGCCATCGGAACTTTCGATTAAAACGCGAACCTTTGCTGCGGTTCCACGGTTTTCATCCATGACCCGGACTTTATAGTCAATCAGATCAATGTCGCCTATCTCAGGGTAGAAACGATGCAACGCTTTACGGATAGCTGAGTCAAGAGCGTTTACCGGGCCATCCCCCTCAGCGGCCGTGATTTCATGTTCGTCGCCAACCTTAACTTTGATGGTCGCTTCGGTCAAAACGGGTTGGTCGCCGCGTTTTTCAACAATGATCCGGAAACCATCCAGTGTAAAAGCTTTTTCATACATGTCAAAAGCTTTTTTAATCAATAAGTCAAAGGAGGCTTCAGCGGCTTCAAACTGATATCCCAAGTTTTCAAGGTCCTTTAAATGGTTGGTTAATTTCAAAATCTGGGGATCATTTTTTTTGGTTTCAGGGACTATTTCTCTGACTCTATTTAAAATGGTGCTCCGGCCGGCTTGGTCGGAGAGCAGGAAACGGCGTTCATTCCCGACCGATTCGGGATGAATATGTTCAAGGGTTAGCGGATTTTTCAGAATGGCGTCCACATGGGTGCCCGCCTTATGAGCGAAAGCGGAAGCCCCCACGTAAGGTTGCCTTTCATCATGGTGAAGGTTGGTCAATTCGGAAATATATTTGGAAGTTTCGGTTATGAGTCGCAGATTGTTCTTGGTGTTGGTATCATAACCTAGTTTAAGAACCAAGGTTGGGATAATGGTAGAGAGGTTTGCATTGCCGCAACGTTCTCCATATCCATTGAATGTTCCCTGAACATGAGATGCGCCTGCCTGGATTGTCATGAGCGAAGAAGCAACGGCGACTCCCGCATCATTGTGAAAATGAACGCCCAGTGGGATTTTTAATTCCTGCCGCACCTTGTTGAAAATTTCCAGAACTTGCATCGGTAAAGTGCCGCCATTGGTGTCGCACAAGACAAGGGTTGAGGCGCCGCCTCTGTAGGCCGCTTTTAAGGTCTCCATAGCGTATTCCGGGTTGGCACGATAGCCGTCAAAAAAGTGCTCCGCATCATAAATCACTTCCCGGTCATGCTGCTTTAAGTAGGCCACCGAATCCTCGATCATATTCAAGTTTTCGGCCAGGCTAACTTTTAAAACATCCTGGGCGTGTAAATCCCAACTCTTTCCAAAGATGGTGATGACGGGAGTTCCGGTGGCCAAAAGATCATGTAAGGTTTTATCATCTTGGGGAGAATTACAGGCATGCCGGGTGCTCCCAAAGGATGCCAACTTAGCATGTTTAAGTTTAAGATTGATGCCTTGTTTGTAAAATTCCAGATCTTTTGAATTGGAACCGGGCCAACCACCTTCAATGTAATCGATACCCAACTGATCTAATTTTCTGACGATGCGAAGTTTATCGTCGGCAGAAAAGAAAACGCCTTCCCCTTGGGCTCCATCCCGCAAAGTAGTATCATAGATAACGATTTTAGGCATTGAGAGGATCACTTCCTTTGTTTTGGTAATGTTTTATGTAAGACATATCAGAAGATTTTAAAACAATGAGATTGGGGTACTTCAGCGATATTGACCCGCCGGGATAAACCATTTTCCCTCCGGGAATTGCAACTAAGTTAAGAAGATAATTAAAATATATTTTAAACTTGATAAACCCGAAAGTCAATTGTTTTTACTAAGACGGGGATAAAAAATGACACCATCCCGGAAGCCTTAACATAGAGTATTATCCGGGGGTATTTTGATGTCATTATCGATTGTGAAGATGGAGAACCTTCCATTAGGACGTCGGGTATTGAGGTTTGGATGTTATGGACGGGACGTTATTGAATTACAGAAGTTATTAAAAGCGGCCGGGGTTTATTTTGGTGAACCTGACGGATGGTATGGAGTTTTGACTGGAGAAGCCGTAATTTTATTGCAAAGAACTTTCCGGCTTCGAGTCGATGGGATTGCAGGCCGGGAGGTTTTGCGGTTGCTATTTCAAAAAGCTTACAAAAGTGGGCGCATCATTTATCGGGTTAAAAATAATGAAAGTTTGGATTGGATATCGAAACAATTTGGGGTCGGAAAATCCGCGTGGCAAAGAATACCGGGCCAGGGAGACCCGCATAAGAAAATATATCCCGGACTCAAAATGCTTTTGCATGAAAAAATTCTTTTGCGATGGGAGTCCTCCGGGCTTAAACCGTTAAGCTTTCCGGTAACGGGAATGGTTTATGCCGATTATGAAATGGAGCTGGATAGCAATTCGCTTTCCATAAGCCGCTTTCGCGACGATGCCCAAATGCCGGACTCTACCGTATACCATGTAATCAGCTCTACCCGGGAGGTTTGGAATCAGGTTTTGACTTCTCCCCGGTTATGGGACGGCCTGGTCAAAGAATTAACGGCCTTAAAAAACTTAAAATTCGGTTTTGATTTACGAGAGGTCCCCATCGAAAAGTTCCCACGCTGGAGAGATCTTTTGCATTTCATTCACAGGAAACTGGATATTTCTTCATTAGAGTTTCAAGTTCTGCCATTATTGCCTATCCGAAAAAAATTTGAAAACCGTTTATATTGGGTGAATCTTCCCATGATCGGCTCTTACACCCAATACATCCTATTGGACCCGGTGTATATGACGGATATTCCCGATTTGTTCCAGGAATCGGCTGCTGCAACCTGTAAAGCTATCGCCGGTATTATAAAAACAGGCCTAACGGAAAAAATTATTTTGGTATGTCAAACCAGTGGTTGGAATTGGAACCTTAATCGAAATTTTGTTGAGAGAATTCCTTATAAAGTGGCTCAATTGCTTCGAGGGCAATATGGAAATATTCAACATCTGAGGGATTCAAAGCTAAGCCGCATCGATTACCGGAAGCATCAAGAAGCATGTTGCTTAATTTATCGGGATGAAGACGGTTGGCGGGAATTATTAAATCACATGATTCAACTGAATTTTGCCGGAGTGGCTATGGTTGATTTTCAAAATCTCGGAAAGGAAGGTCCGGAAATCATTGCCGGCTTATTTAAAGTACAAAAGGGGGCTGAATCGATTTAAAAGTTTCTCCACAATTGAAGATCCCAATTGTTTTCGTGATGCTTAAGATTTGATTCTCCTCCTAAGGATAACGACCAATTGGGATTGATTTCCCAGGCGGAATTGATCCCGAGCGTTGGAGAATAATTATCCCAAAGGTTAAAACCGAGTAGAAGCCGGTTTGAAAGAGGAACGTCAAGGCCCAAGCCAAATTTGCTTCTGTAGATGCCGACCCGGGTTACATATTTTGGAGAGCTCAAGGCCCATTGGAAAGTAGCTTGATTGTCCTGTCCAATATCATGGAATCCCAATAAAATTGAATTTTGGGGATTAAAAGATAAATTCATTTCATAATCGAGCATAGGATCTTTGTTTGGTTGATAGGTAACTCCAATAGCGTTTTTGACCGAAATTTGTTCAAAGGCAGCCAGGTAATTGTTGACTTTGTCCACGGCTTCGCTGGTATCATTCAATGTTTTTTGCACCTTGGATAGGGGATTGTCACCGGTTGATATTTGATTTAAAACATTATCAATGCTGTCGGCCGCCTTTTTGATTGCTTGCATGGTTTCGTGGGCATCCTGAAGCAATTGTTCGATATTATGTTGTTTGTTTGCAAGGATGGTGGTGAATTTCTCCAAATCGGCGGTAATTTCTTTCGCATTGGCAATCGTTTGTTTCAAATTTTCCCCTGTTTGACCATCATCCATGCTTTTTAACAAGCGGTTGGCAGTGAGGGTGATTTCCGCCAATTGGGAGGATACGCCAGTAATATTCGTAACCAATTCATTAAGTTTCGGCCCATTGGTTTCGGAGAGAGATTCCATCATCAGCGCGATGTGGTTGATGCGCCCAAAAATTTCAGCCATATTGATGTTATGGAACTGCGCCGTTATTTCTTCCAAATCGGCGCTGATCTTGTCCATCCGGGCGACGGTATTTCGCAAAGATTCGGTTACTACCGGATCGGCTACAAAGTTCTTTAATGAGTAGGCTACTGCATGTAATGAATCCAAAACCTCATAGGCGGTGGCATAAAATTGTTCGATAGTGACCGGGCTTTCACCAAATAAGCGTTTGGAGTTTGCGGGTACTTCTCCGGGTTTGCAGGGGATGATATCCAAATATTTGTCTCCGACTATACCGGAACTGGCAATCAGAACTTTGACAGATTCGGGGAGCTGTATATTGCGGTTAATACGCATGACTACAATCACGCGGCGATCTTCAAAGTAAATACGGGATACTCTTCCTACATCAACCCCGGCAAGCTGAATGGAGGCCCCGGGTTTTAGTCCTTCAACCCGTTCAAAAACAGCTTCGATGGTATTGCCTCTTTGAAACAGCTGAGAGCCGTTCAGCCACAGAAAAGCGAAGCAAACGGTGAGCAACGCCGTAATTGAAAAGAAACCGACTTTTGTTTCCGGACTTGCCAAATTCATAAAACTTCCTCCATCAGGGCGCTTGTTTTGAAATTATCGGGAAGTGGCCCTTTCATAATCGGTAATGTTTGAAGAATTCTTGAAACAAAGGATGTTCGGCTCTAGCGACATCCGAACGTTGCTTGATTTCAACGAGCTGGCCTTGATACAATAACCCGATTCGATCGGCGACTTTTAAAGCGCTGATCATGTCATGAGTTACCACGATGGAGGTAATCCCCATTTTTTTCTGCAACCCAAGAATTAATTCATTGATGGTATCTGCAATCATCGGGTCCAAACCGGCGGTGGGTTCATCATAGAGCAAAATCGGGGGTTTGATGGCAATGGCTCTCGCGATGGCGACCCGCTTTTTCATACCGCCACTTAAATCGGAAGGCATTTTGCTCATTGTATCCGGTGAAAGTCCGACGATTTCTAAGGACCGGGCTACCTCTTCCCGGATTTTCGGCTCGGGAAGTTTCAGGCGCCGTAAACTAAAGGCAACATTTTCAAAGACTGTAAGGGAATCGAAAAGGGCTGCCGACTGGAATACCAAACTCATTTTACTGCGGACTTCCTGCCACTCTTGCCGGGTCAAGTTTTGGGTATTTTGCCCTTCAATGATGATAGAACCGGAAACCGGCTTAATAAGTCCCATGATCAAGCGCAATAAGGTGCTTTTTCCACATCCGCTGGGACCAAGAATTACAAAAGTTTCTCCTTTGTGGAATTCAACCTGAAGATCACGGATGATCATTTGGTCATTGATTTGGTAATGAAGTTTCGAAATGGATATCATTGTTTATCCTTTTTTCCTGTAAGCCATGGATAGTTCCTGATAATAAACCTAAAGAGTCATAAGCGATATAAAATCATCGATAAAAAATAATTGGCAATGAATATGGAAATGCTGGATATTACAACGGATTGGGTTGTCGAATTTCCCACGCCGATTGCTCCGTTGGTTGTATGTAAACCTTGATATGCGCCAACTCCGGCGATAATAAGTCCGAAGAAAAAAGCCTTAATTAAGCCGCCCAGGAAGTCCCAGTAGGTTACGAAAGTTAATATCCCGCTGATGATATCGCTGGCCGAAATATGAGCATAATTGACTGCCAATGCAAATCCGCAAAAAATCCCAAACAAATCCGCAAATATGACTAACAGAGGTAACATTGCGGCGGCGGCGATGATTTTAGGAGCGATTAAGTAGTCAATGGGATCGGTGGATAAAGCCTCAAGAGCTTCTATTTGTTCAGTCACTTTCATGGAACCGATTTCCGCCGCAATGGATGACCCGACTCTACCGGCTACAACAACGCCGGTTAATACGGGAGCCAGTTCTCTGGCGAAAGCGAGAGCAAGTCCTTGCCCTAACTGGGATGAAAGGCCAAAGGTAGCAAAAATTTTGGCGATCTGCAGCGAAAAAACCATACCAGTGGATGCTGAAATCGCTAATACAATCGGAAGTGACTTGACGCCGATAAATTCCATTTCTACAATGACATTTTTCCAATATACTGTATGGGAAAGAATGGATCGAATACTTCTTAAATAAAGCTGAGTCATTGATCCTACATGGAATAAAATGATTAATACTTTTTTACCAATAAAGGATAGGGGATTAATCTTCGGCGAATTCCACTGTGTCGGCATTTTTTCATCCTTTTATTTCCTAACCGATGTTGGACAATAAGTTTTGGCTTGAAACGCTTGAATTAGAAATATTCTGTCTATAATAATTCTGCATTTTCATTGAAAATTCCTGCTGAACCCTTTGAAACGGGACCCAAACGAGGATTCATAATGTTTCTTATCTTCAGGTAATATTTTGGAGGGTGGGGTATAATACAAAGATGCTGATGATTGGTTTAATTACGAGAAAAAAGAAGGAAACTTTTGGAGATTTAATAAAGATGAAAACTTTTTTTAAAAAAACTTGCGTGCATCAAGGCGCGCAAGCTGTCATTTTAGAATTTTTTTGAGAGAGTCTCAATACAATTGGAAACTATTGTACTGAGATTTTGAAAGAGTATGGGAAAATACTTTGACCCCTGGTAGCAGAGAAGATTATTCATAACCATCCAGCGCAAAATTGAGAAATCGGGAATATTCTCAGCGCATGCGCGCTACCGCATTTTAACCGGGGGATTTTTTGCGATGCCAAATTAAAATCATTGTTTTTCCTTTTCTTTTTAGGATTGGATTTAAGATAGCGGCTAAAATATCAAACATAATAGACCTCCTTTCTTTTTTTGGCCGGAAGATTATATATCCTATGAAAAAATCCTGATGAAGGTGAATTAACCGGCTGTGTATAATGTAACCTGTTGGAGAAGCGCAGATCCTGATTTTAATGATTAAAAATCTCAAATAGCAGGATTTTGGATATCGTGAAGAAGATTTTTAAAGGCTAATCCCGAAAATAAACTGTAAATAGCACAAATTTAGAAGGAAACTATTTCTGGCTGTCGAAAAAAACTATGATTTGGAAAGGGAGGTAATCATATTGCTACCGAAAGATCTTAAATACACAGAGGAGCATGAATGGGTTAAGCTTGAAGGGGAGAGGGTTAAAGTAGGAATTACGGATTATGCTCAAAAAGAATTAGGAGATATTGTTTTTGTTGATTTACCCAGCGTAGGGGATAAGGTAACGGCTAAAGAACCCATTGCTACCATTGAATCTGTGAAGGCGGTTTCCGAAATCTATGCGCCAATGAGTGGGGAAGTAATGGAAATTAATGACTCACTGGAACATAGTCCGGAATTTGTTAACCAAGACCCTTATGGAAAAGGCTGGATTTTTATTATTGAGCCCGATGATCCTAAGGAAACTAACAATTTGCTTGCTCCGACAGCGTACACTTCTTTAATTAACAGCAAGGGATGAATCGAAGCAAGCCTTTTTACAACGTTCATTTCATTGAATTAACGGGATTGAAGTTTTATATTTTGAAAATATCCTGTGGTGATTGAAATTTGGACTATACTCATCGAAGCCCATCATTTCAATTGTCAAGAATGAATAAAACATCAATATGAGGGATATCGAATGAAGTTTTACATTGGTGATATTGTTAAAATGAGAAAAGTGCATCCCTGCGGCGGGACGGATTGGGAAGTCCTGCGGGTAGGTATGGATTTCCGCATTAAGTGTTTAAAATGTAATCGGGTCGTAATGTTACCACGGCCTCAATTTGAAAAAGCAGTAAAAACCGTTGTTAAGTCGGCAGTACCAGCTATTTTGATTTCTGAAAATTCTCCTCTAAAACCTCTTGAATAAAATAAGATTAAAGTGTATAATTCTACAATGAATTCCCTGCTCTGTGAAAATGAATCATCATATTCAGGATAAAGCGTAAAGTGCTTGCTTTATGGTGAAAACATTTTGGACAGGGCCGTAAGCGTCAATGATTTGACGCTTCAAAGTCCAGAGGGAGGAGGTGGTTTCAGGTGAGGAATTACGAATCAATGTTTATTCTAAAACCTGAATTGGAGGAAGAAGCCATTGTTGCTGCGGTGTCCCGTTTTGAGGATGTTGTTAAAAACGGCGGAGGAGAGCTTGTAAAGACCGACCGTTGGGGTAAGCGACGTCTCGCTTATGAAGTAAACAACATTACTGAAGGACACTATGTTTTGATGACTTTTAAATCTCCAAGTAGCGTAGCCCAGGAATTGGATCGCGTTTTAAGGATTCAAGACGATGTGGTACGTCAATTAGTGATCAAAAAAGATGAGTAACGAAGGTGATTGTTAAGATGAATCATATCGCCCTAATTGGTAGGTTAACCAGGGACCCGGAACTTCGTTATACTCCAAATGGTGTTGCAGTTGCGAATTTTGATTTGGCGGTCGACCGCCAAACTACGAATCAGCAGGGTGAACGGGAAACGGATTTTATCCGTATCGTAACCTGGCAAAAACAGGCGGAGGTTGTCGCCAATTATCTGAAAAAGGGACGTCTTGTGGCGGTGGAAGGCAGATTACAAATTCGGAACTACGAAACCCAAGACGGTCAAAAACGTAAAGCTGCTGAAGTAGTGGCCAGCCGGGTGCAGTTTTTGGAAAAAGCTCGCGATGAGGCGGCTTCATCCGGACATGGCAGTTCAAATAATATGACCGAACCGAATGATGATATGGAAGGAATAAATCTCGATGATCTTCCTTTTTAGGGGATTGAGTGGAGGTGAAATCAATGGGCAGAAATAATGGAGATAGAGAAAATAGCGGTGGAAAAGAACGCATGATGCGACGGCCTAAAAAGAAGATTTGTTCTTTTTGCGTTGATAAAGTGCAAAGCATTGACTATAAAGAAACTGCTAAAATTCGTAAATTTATCACCGAACGGGGTAAAATATTACCGCGCCGGATTTCCGGCAATTGCGCCGTTCATCAACGTCAGCTAACGATTGCCATTAAACGCGCAAGACAGATTGCATTACTTCCTTTTACCAGTGAATAGAGGCCAACGGCCTCTTTTTTTACAAATAAAATTTTGCAAGAAAGTCAGAAGAAAGAAAAAGAATTTTTATACCCTTCCGGCTAAATGAATTCTACAAAGACGCCGGGAAACATGTATAAAATTATTTGCAAATTGAAGGGTATTCCAGATTACCAATCTCTACGTACCAAATCACGCAGGAAATTTTTTTGCGATAGAGAATACAATGGGTTGAAAGGAGAAACACTTCATGTCTTCTAACAGCCCTGATATTAATATTGTTAAGAACGTTCGCACGATCGAATGGCTAAAGGCCGAACTGGTTTCGGGAATCGGGGCTTTATTTAAAGCAATGGTTAAAAATAACGAAGAGATGATTGCGGATTCACTGGCTGCTTTGATTATGGGCTGCTATTTTCTGGGAAAGCGTTTAAGCATCCCCTTTGACAAGCTGGATCAAAAGGTTATCAACCGATTGGAATCGACTCCGCTCCAGGAACATGAAATTGAAGAGTGGTATGGGGATGTAACGAACTTAGAACAATATTTTAAAGAAAGACAGCAAAGTTAGGCGGGTGGAAAACGATGAAGGTAATTCTAAATCAGGATGTGAAAGCTTTAGGCAAACGGGGTGAGGTTAAAGAAGTTTCAGACGGTTATGCCAGAAACTTTCTTTTACCAAAAGGATTGGCGATTGAGGCCACCACGAGCAATCTGAAAGTATTGAATGATAAGAAGGAAAGCGCAGCCAGAAAAGAGGAAATGGAACAGGCCGAAGCCCAAAGTCTCGCCCAAAAATTAGCGGGCGCTATTGTGACTTTTAAGGTGAAAACCGGAGACGGCGGACGTTTATTCGGTTCCATTACCGCTAAGGACGTGGCTGACCAAATTAAAAAAGAGCAGGGCCTTGACTTGGATAAACGTAAACTGGCTATTGATGATTCAATTAAAAATGTTGGCCAATACCCTGTTAAAATTCATTTATACAAAGGTATTTCCACTGAAATCACAGTAAAAGTAATTGGGGAATAACGCGTCTCATGCGCGATGTCTCTAAGGAAAGGAATTTAAATGAAAGGTTTAAATAAAAAACTTACTGACGGACCCCAAAATACGATTCCCCTTCATGAACGTTTATTGGATGAAGAGCAGTTGACCAGACAAGTGGCAGCTGTTTTTGCTTTACTTTCTAATTTATATGGTTCAGATAAACTTATTTTGAAAGCCGGAAAATTAGAGGCTTTAAAACTAATGCGTTCGGAAATGATTGAAGAACGTGTGCTCGCTTTGCAACGGATCGTATTTGAAGACCCGACCATCGATACGATGCCGTCGCATAAGGATTTACCGCAAATCATTAATGAAATCGAAGAAGAGATTGCTGATTTGATTGCCCGCCGGACCGTTGAAGAAAAGATTGAGAAAAAAATCGCCGAGCGGATGCAGCAGCGTCATGAAGAATATTTGAAGGAAATAAAAGTCCAGATTCTCCAAGAGTCCTCGGGTCCGGACAATCCTCATACCCTTAAAAAGTTGGCTGAACTCGAAAAAATGGACCAAATCAATCTTTCCAAATCCGCCATGGAAGCATTAAAACCTACGACTTTGGGAGATGTTGTCGGGCAAGAACGGGCTGTAACATCGCTACTGGCTAAAATTGCCTCCCCCTTCCCCCAACACGTGATTCTTTATGGACCTCCGGGAGTTGGTAAAACCACGGTAGCGCGTCTGGTTTTGGAAGAAGCTAAGAAATTGCCTTTTACCCCATTTCAAGAGAATGCGCCTTTTGTGGAAGTCGACGGAACAACTTTGCGGTGGGATCCTCGGGAAGTCACTAACCCGCTGTTAGGTTCGGTTCATGATCCGATTTACCAGGGTGCCAAAAGAGATTTGGCCGAGGGTGGAGTTCCTGAACCCAAATTGGGATTAGTGACTGATGCTCATGGCGGAGTTTTGTTTATTGATGAAATAGGCGAAATGGATTCAATGTTGCAAAATAAACTTCTGAAAGTACTTGAAGATAAACGAGTTATTTTTGACTCAGCCTACTATGATCCCAGCGATCCCAATGTTCCCAAATATATTAAAAAATTATTCGCTGACGGGGCTCCGGCTGATTTCATCCTGATTGCCGCGACCACGAGAGACCCTTCGGAAATTAGCCCGGCAATTCGGTCCCGGTGCGCCGAAGTGTATTTTGAACCTTTGGATCAAGAGGACATTAAAGAAATCGTAATGCGTTCGGCTTCCCGAATCAAAGCGAATATTGGTCCGGAAACACCCGAGTTGATTAGCGATTATACCATTGAGGGACGTAAAGCGGCCGGAATCTTAGCCGACGCTTTTGGATTGGCGTTATATAAAAATAAAGTTGTTGAAAAAGATCCGGGTGAAGTTCAGATCGATAAGGATGATCTATTAGAGGTCTTTCAAGTAAGCCGTTTATCCCCTTATTTAATCGTGAAAGCATCCGAAACTCAGGAAATAGGCAAGATCTTCGGGCTCGGCGTAAGTGGTTTCGTGGGATCAATTTTGGAAATTGAGGCCGTCTGCTTTCCAGCCGGCGAGAAAGGGAAGGGCAGGCTTCGCTTCAATGACACGGCCGGCAGTATGGCCAAAGATTCGGTATTTAATGCCGCTTCGGTCGTCAGGTTGGTCACCGGCATGGATATGGCGGATTATGATGTCCATGTCAATGTAATTGGCGGAGGTAAAATTGATGGCCCGTCAGCAGGAGTAGCCATAACCCTAGCAATCATCAGCTGTATTACCGGGCGTTCGATTCCTCAGAACGTCGCAGTAACCGGGGAGGTTTCCATCCAAGGCAAGGTGAAGGCGGTTGGGGGAGTCATAGAAAAAATATATGGAGCCAGACAAGCCGGGATTCGACGGGTTTTCGTACCCAAGGAAAATGAGAAAGATGTTCCTGCCAATTTAACGGATATTCAAGTAATTCCTGTACAAACAGTCCAAGAAATTGTTGAAACCGTACTGGCAAAAGGAGAAGCTGTCGAAAAAGTAATGTAAAATCAAAAGATATACGGTATATATCGTTGTTGACTGAACAAATTGTTATATATCGTATATCTTTATTATTCAATTTACTTGTGCAGTAGCCTTCCAAAAGGTGCTTGACGGGATGAATCCAGCCCGGCTTTCCCTTGTTTACCAAGGTGAGCTGGGATTATCATTTTAAGGTAACCAAGCAATCGCCGCTTTTTGGTATTTGGTTCGCAGTTTTCCGGCTAGCCGTGGATTTTGGCAATCGACGAAATAAAAATAACCATTGTTTTGTATCGCCAGAATGGAGCCGTCAGGACTATAATAGGCGGGTTGCGAAAAAGTATTCGTACTCGATAGGGGAAGCGAAAAAACCGGCTTCTTTTGTTCCGGGTTAAGTAAATACCAGATGGTATCGGTTTCCACGACAATTAATTTTTTATCGGGTGTAAAATGAATTCCGAAAGATTTTCCCATATTGAACGTGCAAGAAGAGATTTGAAGTCCGGTACTTAAATCAACACCAATGACCTCGCTTCTGCTGGCAAGAGCGTATAAACGGTTAAAGTCATCACTCATCAAGACTCGGTTATTATTGGATACCAAATTGGCATCGTCATCAACTGGGGGTATCATTCCCTCTACAGGCGGCAATTTTTGGGGAAATAACCCGGAAAGCCCTATCCCGCCAAACAAAGAGGAACTGATCTTGAATTTGAATTGAAGCTTACCGGTTGTTAGATCGATTTTGTCGACATAGTTACTGTTTATTGCAGTAACATAACCTACGCTTTTGTCTTCATTGAGTAACAATTTTTCAATTTCTAAATTATAGGTGAGATGATTGAGAATTTTTCCGTCTGCAGGATGAATGATATAAAAATCATGGCGGCCATACAAACAGATGTTGTCCGATTTTACCTGGGTCAATTGAACAATATCCGTGGGAAGTTTGATTTCGGAACGCAGGGTACCATTGCTGAACTGGGAAAAAGTACTTTGAGACAGAGACCCATCGCTGTCAATCTTATCGCGGCTTACGACGTAAAATGTATCCGTGAAATTTTGATCTTGAACAACAACCATCGGGGAATATCCCAGAGAGGTCATTTGCTCCTGGCCGGTTGTAATATCGATCCAGTGCAAGGAAGCATTGACGGGCTTATCAAAACGTTCGATTGGGAGCGTCGAAGAGTAACGGGATGAATTTCCAAAACCGCCACAAGCAACCAGAATGTTACGTTCGTTGATAAAATAGATCCCACCGGGATTTGCCGACACGGGGTAGGACTTCATGGTTCGGAGCTTGAGATCGATCAGTAGGCATTGAGCAGGAATATTTTCATCACTGGATCCAAGAACAGTCAGCGCCAATAGACTCCGATCGGAATTGAACTGATAAGATGTGGGAATGGAGTTTGCTTCAAAATGACTCTCAGTACCGTTTTTTAAATCAACAAGAGTGATAGTGGCTTTGGGCCTGATTAATGGACTTGCGGTTTTGTTTTGAGTAATTATAGCCCAGGATGAAGAGTCTTTTAAAAAATAGTTTTGAATCACGAGTCCCGGTAAACTAATTTTTTGTCCGGTGGGATGAAGATTGGAATCCAGAAGAAATAATTCCCCCGGAGTGCTAACATTGCCTAATAAATTTTTGGAGCCGTTGCAGAGTAATCCATATCCTTTGCCGTCGGGAAGCGGTTTCAATGCATTCAGACCAGGCCCGGCTTTAAAAGAATCCAATGGTTTGAAATCCGAACCCACGACGGTGACTTGGTTTGAAAGTTGGTTCATAATTAAAAAGTTGGGTGAAGCAGCCTGGGAGTTTAGGGGCAACAGAAGGAACAAGAGCCCAATAATCAGGATATAACGTTTCATCATTATTTCTCCTCATATTTAATATTTTGTAATTGTTCGGTAATAAATTTATTTTCCCTGCCGCCTGAATAGAAGGTCCCTATTGATATTTGTTTCATTTCTTAATAGACAATCATGGAGGTTTAAAATGAGCATTGGTAATGGAATTATAGACCGGATACCCCCGCAAAATATCGATGCCGAAAGGTCAACGTTAGGATCGATGTTGTTGGAGAAAGAAGCGATTGAGAAAGGGATTGAAATACTTAAGGCTGAAGATTTTTATCGGGAAGCTCACCGGGTCATTTTTGAAGTGATCGTTCATTTATCGAATAAAAGCGAACCCATTGATATTATTACGGTATCCGAGGAATTAACCCGCCGTAATATGCTGGATAAAGTCGGTGGTATTCCTTATTTGACCGCTCTTGCAAATGCCGTTCCCACCGCGGCCAATATCGAGTACTACGCGAGGATTGTAGGGGAAAAGTCTTTATTGCGCTCCATTATAACGGTTGCTTCCAGTATCATCAGTATGGGATATGAAGGCGCTGAAGAAGTCAATGTAATCATGGATGAAGCTGAAAAACAAATCTTTCAGGTGACCCAGCGACGGAATACCAAAGGGTTTGTGAGCTTGCGGAATATCTTAATTGAAACATTTGAACGGATTGAAACGCTTTATGAATCAAAGGGGGGCGTCACAGGGCTTCCGACCGGATATACCGATTTAAACCGGATGACGGCAGGATTACAACCATCCGATCTCATTATATTGGCAGCCAGACCCAGTATGGGAAAAACAACTTTCGCATTAAATATCGCCCAATCAGCCGCAGTTGATCAAAAAATACCGGTTATTGTTTTTAGTTTGGAAATGTCTAAAGAACAATTGGCGTTGAAATTATTGTGTTCAGAGGCTGGAGTTGATAATCAGAGGATCCGTACCGGCACTTTGATGGACAGCGACTGGCCCCGTTTGTCTCATGCTCTTGGAAGTTTATCGGAGGCTGCTATGTTTATCGACGACACACCGGGAGTTTCGGCTTTGGATATCCGCGCCAAAGCCAGACGTGTCAAGGCAGAACATGGTTTGGGACTTATAGTGATCGATTATTTGCAATTAATGCAGGGCAATGGTAAGGGCCGTAGTGAAAACCGCCAGCAGGAAGTATCGGATATCTCCCGTACCTTAAAAGCCCTTGCCAGAGAATTGCATGTTCCGGTTATTGCATTATCCCAGTTGTCACGGGCAGTCGAACAACGTACGGATAAACGCCCTAATCTTTCTGATTTGCGTGAATCCGGTTCTTTGGAACAAGACGCAGATTTGGTCGCTTTTCTTTACCGTGAGGATTATTATAATCCGGAGACGGATAAGAAAAATATCACCGAATTAATTATTGCCAAACAAAGAAATGGTCCCGTAGGAACGATTGATTTGTTATTTCAAAAGGAGTTTAGTAAATTTGTAGGTTTGGAAAAATTTCGCAAGCCTTAAATTATTATGAGTGGTTTAAATTTTTAAAAATGAAACCAGGATTTTAATGTAAAAAGCAGGAATTTGCCATAAAATACCGTAATCTATTAAGAGGAATTACTAAAACAAGGAGGTATTTATATGTTTTCGGTATTCTTGGTAATTTTGGGTATTGCTGTTGTTACGGGCGGTATTCTTTATGGAGTAAATTTTTGGTTGGCCAAAAAAAGTGGTGAAGTTATCGCCAAACGTTATATTCTGTCAATTTCAACTTTGGTTCTGATTTACCTCGTATTATTTACGGTAATGTTTTTGGTTTCCAACAATAAAATTACAGCCGCCAATAATGCCGCTAAAGTGAAAATCGCAGAAATGAAGTCGGTACAACAGGCGGAAATCAACCGGATCCGCTCCTTTTATGCGAAAGAAATGGCTTTAGCAGATTGGAAAAATAAAGTTTTCGGCACCACACGAGAGATGCAAAAAGCTTTGGAAAAAGCGAAAGGTGACTATAAACTTTCCGATCAGGAAGTCCGGACTTGGAAAGGATTGGCCGAAAATAACACGCTGGAAAAGTTAATTCCGAAGGACAATTCCAAGGAAATTTTAAATGAATTTCAGGGTCGTCTTCGGAGTAGCCTAGGAGATATTAAATCCGGGCATACTCTAATGACTTCCGATATCCGGATGTTAACGGATAACATCAACGCCATCCGTTTCGTCGGTAAGGAATATGAGAAAGTATTGGATTCGTTTAAAGATTTATACGAAACCATTAACAGCAATAGTGCCGGCGGTGATGTGCCATTGCCGAAGCAAAAGAAATTTTTGGGTTTTGCAGTCAAGACAAAGGAATATAACCAATTGGTTCAACAATACTACGAATCAAAAGGAAATACCAAAGCCACCGCTGAGATAGCTGTCAAATTAAAAGAGACCATTGATAAAGCAGAAGAGCAGTATAAACAGATTAACCAGAAATTTGAAAGCAACCTGTCTTTCATACAATCCAATGCTGACTCGGTTTCCTATAATTCCGAGAAGTTACAAAAATTGATTGAAGCGGCGATGAGTACGGTTAATGTAATTAAAGAGGCCGATAGTGGCACAAATATAAAAGTTAATAACAATAAAAAGAACTAATTCACGAGGATTCCGTAAGGGGTTGTCTCAAAAGAAAAATTATCGCTTAGATATACAATCGATGAATATTTGATTCTTCAACGAGGCTCTATGCTGTATATCTTATTGATTTTAAGTTACTTTTGAGACAGCCTCTTTTGAATTGGTTTAAATCAGGGATGTTTCTTGACTTTGGACATTAATTGGTATATATTTTAATTACTAGAATTATTATACCTGTAAACTATGGTGAAGAATGTACTCGTTGGATAGAGAGTGTTTATTTCCTTATCGGAGTATTACTGTAAAGACTTAACGATCACACGATTGTCAGGTCTTTTTTATTATCAGTTTCGACATTTTAGGAGGATTTTTTCTTTGCACTTAATCATTTTACTTGTATTAATTGGCATGAATGCCTTTTTTGCCGCTTCAGAGATCGCCATCATTTCAGTCAATGCAGTTAAAATTCGTAAGAAGGCGGAGGAAGGGGACACGGAGGCTAGATTTCTTCAAAACTTAATTGGTGAACCCAGTAAATTTTTGGCAACCATTCAGGTGGGAGTGACCTTAGCGGGATTGCTGGCTAGTGCGGTGGCTGCCGAAGGTTTTGCGGATCAATTGACTTTATGGATTAAAGGATTGGGATGGCCTTTAGAACTATCGGTTGTTAAATTTGCAGCGGTCATTTTGATTACAATCATTTTGTCCTATTTTCAATTAGTCCTGGGAGAATTGGTTCCTAAACGCCTGGCAATGCAAAAGCCGGAACAGATCGCCCGGTTTGCCGTGAAGCCTATTTATATTCTTTCAAAAATCACCGCACCGTTTGTGAAATTTTTAAGCATCTCCACAAACTTTGTGATTAAAATTTTTGGTGGTAACCCTGCGCTGCATGAAGAAAAAATCTCCGAAGAGGAAATTCGTTTGATGGTTGAGGTTGGTCAGGAAAAAGGGGTTATTCAGACAACTGAGAAAGAGATGATTAATAATATTTTCGAATTTGATAATACGACAGCCTCGGAAGTAATGACCCATCGGACTGATGTATACGCTTTATCATTGGATGCCAGTTTAGATGAAGTCATTGATTTATTGGTTTGCCAAAAGTTTTCAAGAATGCCGGTTTATGATGATAATATCGATAATATTGTCGGTATTTTGCATGTTCAGGACTTGATTCCCGTATTGAAAGGCGCCAATAAGGCGGATTTTTCTTTGAAAAAAATTATCCGGGATGCCCATTTTGTGCCTTCTTCCAAAAAAACCGATGAACTTTTTAAGGAACTTCAGAAAAATAAAACTCATATGGCCGTGGTAATCGATGAATATGGCGGCACTGCCGGAATCGTTACCATCGAAGATTTGATTGAAGAGATAGTGGGTAATATCTTTGATGAACATGATGAAGAAACCAGGGAAATCGAGCGGGTCGATAATTCAACTTTTATGGCGGATGGGCATGTCGCTTTGGGTATCATTAATGAGTTGCTGGATATAAAACTCCCTGAAGGCGATTATGACACTTTGGCCGGATTTGTGGTTGCGCAATTGGGGCGAATTCCAAGTGAAGATGAAAGACCAATTGTGGAATATCACAACATTGTTTTTCAAGTCGAAGTCGTTGAAGAGCGTAGAATTGCTAAAGTGAGAATTGTGAAAGCATAAAGCCATAATTTGAAATTGGGACATCGGAAAAACGAATCGTAGTTCCGTTTCGTAACTTTAAGGATAAACAATCTTCCCCTCCGGAGGCTTCATACGGAGAAGGGGAGATTGCCAGATAACACTTATGACAGCCCCCTTCAAACAGGCTGTCATAAGAATCAATGAAAAAAACGAGCCGAAGGCTACACCCTGAACCGGCGAAGGTTTATTTTCATACGAGGTACTAAAAGTTTATTTTTCCTTTGCTTTATTTATAATAGCCCAAGGTTTTGGCGTTCCACCCAACCCCGTTTACCATCCTGCCTTCGGATTAATAACCAATTTCCTTTGACTGAGCTGACAATAACCCGGCTTCCTTCATCCAGATTGAAATAGGATGTTCCTTCCAGTTTCGGTTCGCTGAGCACGGGAGTGTTTCCTTTAATGGCTATTGCTTGGGTTTGGTGTTGATTCATAAACGTGATCGTTGTTATGAATACGAAAACCAATAAAAAGCAGGAAATAGTGTAGAGGGAGACTTTATAGCATAAAGCGGGTTTTCCGGAACCTTTTGTAAGCCGGTTGGGGAAGAGTATCCCAACAATGATTAGCAAAATCAGGATATAGAAACAAATTGAAGAGCCCAAGGCCAACCAGTTGAGAGGAACCCAATGTGTTACTAAAGAATAAAACATACGGCCCCAATTGATTTCACCTTCATTGACCCCTTGCAAGGCCAGATTTAGATTGGCTTGCAAGCCTTTATCATAAGGGATGAAACGCCGGGCTTTTTCATAATTTAATATAGCCAGCCCCTTCTGGTTCAGTTTTGAATACGCATTCCCCAAATTAAAATAGATAGTCCCATTTTCTTTACCCGTGGCAATGACTTTCCCGTAAATTTCTGCGGCTTTGCTATATTCGCCTTTTTCATAAAGCTGATTGGCTTGTAGAAAAAGGGCGGTACTGTCAGATATCGACGGCCGGGATTCGGAAGCAAAACTAAGGCTGAAACTGCATAACATCAGTAATAGAGTAAATAAGAAGCATAATTTAATTTTTTTGAATGTCATCTGCTTTTCTCCTTTGCTAAGAGATAAAGGTTTAAATGCCCGGTTAACCGGGGGCTAATTGTGATAAGGAAAGTCACTTTAGGCTAATGGGTTTTATCGAAAGAAGCTATGATATTCTCGATTTTCTCCGTAAGCGCTATGGTTTCTTCCTTCGTAAAATTCAAATGCGCGAAACGGTGAGAATCATATTGTTCAAAGAAATATTGAATATCTTCCAAGATATCAGAAGGAATTCCCTTATGGGTAAGTTTGTTAACCACGGATCCGGTCATGCCGGCTGCGGCAAGTTCAAATCTTTCAGCCAGGAACTCCCGGATAAATTGATGTAATTGTTCGGGAATCTCGTCAAAACGGCCTTCTTCGGATAAGAGTCGTACTGAAGCCATTTGTTCCTTTGCTATATTATTGGAACGAATCGCCCGGGCCCGAGGGGAATCCGACTGCATAAATTGGACATGCCTGCGGTAAATGATTGCTCCCATAAGCAACAACAGAGGAAGCAGTTGCAAAACCCAAAACCATGGTTCTTTCAGCCATTGCCATCCGATGGAGTACAAGGTTCCAAGTTCTTTCCGAATCGAAACCATTTTTGATTGAGTTAGGTTTTGGGTTGCCGAATCTTGCAGATCATTTTTAAATCCCGGGTTATCCTTGACGGAAACAGCCAGGGACGGGGCGGTAATTTGTTGGTATTTTCCCGAATGGGGATTAAAATAAACAAAAGAAAACGGGCCCACTTTTTTGACCTGTTTTTCAACAGGAATCACAATTTGTTCAAATGTAACTTTGCTTGCAGTGGATAGTTCGGATTTTTTTAAAGGGCTATAAGCTTTAAAACCTTCAGGATTTTCCCAAAAAGGCGCTGATACAACTTGGAGGTTGCCGGATCCCGAGAGAACCATCCGAATGGTAACGGGTTCGCCTAATTTTACCCGGGACGGGCTAACGGAAACACTGAGTTGAAAATTGCCGACCCCACCCGAAAAATGATCCGGTCTGCCCTGAATTGGCACGTTGGAAACCCTTACCCTGACTTGCTGTGCAGTTATATCCATTGTCCTTTTCTTACCGGTAGTCGTTGGGAGATAGAGAGTAGTACTGATGGGACCGAGTTTAAAGGAGCCTGTTTGTAAAGGACTAAGCAAGCATGGAAATTTTATCACTTGATAAGGACGACCATTGATTCGCAATTTTTGTTGGGAGGGATTGCCGGCCGAATCCAGTATAAATTCGGGTTGATGCAATATGGGTTGATCTACATTGTTGACCACAATATTACCCACATATAGGGTAACTGTAACCGGGACCCGCTCGCCAATATAGAAGCGAGTCTTTGGCAACGAGTATTCTAAGTAAAGGGGTCCTTCAACTTGAGGAAGTTCAAGGGAGCCCAAATTTTGTTCAACCAAATCACTCACTGTCAAAGTATTTTGGGATTCTGCGCCCAAGGTCTCTTGTGGAGCATTCCAGAAGCAAAAGGAAATACAAAGTAAGATACAATACACTAGCCGTTTTTTGTGTTGCAAGTTGGTCGTCTTCATTTTGGTTCCTTCCTACTTTGGCGTTATAGTGTCAACCTCACCGGCTGAAATAGGGTTTACCAATCCTTGCCGTTTGGAGGATTCGTATCAGGAATCAATTTGGCTTTGAACTGCTCGGAATTTTGAGTGTTCTGAAGCATATCATTGGCTTCCTGTTGCGGATCTTGTTTGGTTTGCGGTTTATTGACCATTTGCTGCAAATGAATCACAGCCAATTCATAATTATACTTGGCTGATTTATCAGAAGGGCTTGCCAAAAGCGCTTTCTTATAATTTTGGACAGCGGCGGTGAATAATTTTACGGCTGTCTGGCTATCGACGCTATCGCGGGAAGCAGCCTTAAAATAGGCATTTCCCAGATGATAATAGTAAGTATCGGCATTTTTAAATTGCGGAACTGCGGTCACAGCTAATGATTTTTCTTTGGGAACACATTTTGTAAAGTTGATGATAGAACGCTCGTAAAGGCCTGCCTGGTAATAACAGAGACCTAAATTATGAGTGATAATCTTGGATTTGGGAAGATCAACGGCTAAGTTCTCATAGGCATCTTCTGCTTTTTCAAAATTGCGATTTATAAATAATCCGTTGGCGCGCGATACCCGGATGGATTGTCCCCAAACCGTATATATCATTGCTCCGATTGCCGCCACCACCAAAAATCCTGTTATAACAAAAATGATAGTTTTTTTAGGCATTAACGAGCCTCCTCCTTTACGGATGAGATGCGTTGTTTGAAGAAAGGACGGATAAGATTTTTAGTTAAGCCCATCCACTTGGTTCCTAAAGCCAGTTCAAAAAGGAAACAAAGAAAAGCCAAAATCAGAGGTATCTGGTAACGTTCGATATAGTGCTTTTGTTTTTGACCGGTCAGGGCAGTTCGGTAATACTTTAATAATTGTTGACGATAAAGCTGTTCCAGGCCTAAAGATAAGCCATCACCCTTAATATAGGATCCCTTCCCTGCCAAAGCTATATTTTGCAAAAGTTGTTCGTTTAAAGACGTAATCACCTGTTTTCCATCGCTGTCTTTTATATAGATTACCTGTCCATTGGCATCTTTGATTTGAATCGGAACCCCTTTGGAACTACCGATGCCGATTGTGTAAATTGAGATACCTTCCTTGGCGGCATTTTGGGCTTCGTTCACCGGATTTCCGTCATGGTCTTCGCCATCGGTTATTAGTATGAGGATTTTGCTTCCGATAGCGGTTTTAAAAGCTTTCCGGGCATTGGTTATTGCTGTATGAATGGCAGTCCCGCCACGGGAGATGCTTTGGATGTTTAAACTGTCGATGGTAAGATTAAATGCGCCATAGTCCATCGTGAGAGGGCATTGCAAAAAGCTGTCCCCGGCGAATGCGATTAAGCCAATCCGATTACCCGGAATTTTACCGACAAAATCCTTGATAGCGAGTTTGGCCCTTTCAAAACGGTTGGGCTCCACGTCACAAGCCAGCATGCTTTTGGAAGTATCGAGCGCCATGAGGATTTCCAATCCTTTGCTTTTTGACTGCTGCCATTGATAACCCCATTGGGGTCCGGACATGGCCAAGATCAAAAAGAAAAGGCCGCATAAACGGAAAATCCATTTTTGATACCGCAATTTGGTCAAAGCCGGATTAACGATTTTAGATAGGCTTTCCGGAGCCGCAAAAGTTTTTAGGTCGCGAGAGCATTTGAAGTAAGCCCTGATAAAAAGCAATATGAATAGAATAGGAACAGATAATAATGGTAAAAAGTAAGGGTTTGCAAATCTCATGGCAGTCTCCTAAAAATGGTGTTGCCTAAAATTGTCTCAAGGAATAGAAAAAGGAATCCAAGTAACAGGAACAAAGGATAAAGCTCTTTATACTCCTGAAATTGAGGCGAGTTTAGGCTGGTTCGTTCCATTTTATTTATTTTTTCAAATATTGCAGTGAGACCCTCGGTATTTGTAGCCGGGAAATAACGGCCCCCTGTTTTGGCGGCAATTTGAGTGAGTAGATTTTCATCCAAATCGATCGGAATGTTTTGGTAGGTGCGACGCCCCATGTCATCCAGTACGGGACAAGGAACCGGTCCTCCCTTGGTGCCTGCGCCTATTGTATAAATAACGATTCCCAATGTCTTAGCAACTTTAGCCGCAGCTTCCGGAGTCACTTGACCGGCGTTATTGACTCCGTCCGTCAACAAAATAACCACCTTACTTTTGGCTTTGGAATCATGTAAACTGTTAACCGAAGTAGCAAGGGCCGATCCAATGGCAGTTCCTTCTTCAATCATTCCGGACTGAACTTCGCCAAGGCGGCTGTTACACCAATCATGATCCCAGGTTAACGGGGATAAAATGTAAGACTTACCGGAGAAGACAATTAATCCAATCCGATCGTTCGGCCTGCTCGCTAAAAAATCCTTAGCCACTTTTTTGACAACTTCCAGGCGATTGGTTTGATGTCCGTTCAACCGGAAATCTTCCGCTAACATGCTTGGTGAGACATCAATTGTTAGCATGATATCAATACTATCACGGCGTTGCAGGGATTGACTGATACCTAGTTGGGGACGGGCCAAGGCAATAATTACGCATACTAGGCTGACTATGGGAAACCATGGTAAGACCCGAACCATGCGAGTCTTCCAATTTGCCTTAACAGCCTTCAGTTCATCGATCGCGGAATAATGCACCGTATTGAGATAATTATAATTATCCCAATGACGGCGACCCCTAAAAATCAGCGCCCCAATGAATGGAACCAATACAAGCAGTAAAAGTAGATAAAATGGGTTACGGAATATCATGATTGTTGCTCCCTAAAGCGTTGTTTGATCCGGCGCTGCCGGTTCGTCGGGTTGTATCGGTATTTCTTTGGTTGTTTCTACCAATTGTTCAATCTGTAGCAATGCCATTTCAGCTTCCTCCTTGGAAGGAGAATGGTTTGCGAATTTCACCAAGTCGGACTGTTGCATAAAAGATTTTAATAACCATTGCTGTTCCTTATTTAGATAGGTTCCGGTTGTTAGTCGCATTAAAAATTCTTCCGTGGTCATTTCCAAAGCCCGAATGGAATAACGGTTTTCCATGTATTCACGGATGCACTCGCTTAATTCCGAATAAAAGATTTTATAACCGGCTTCGTCGGTGAGCGCAATCATTTTTATGTTGTCCAAGCGCCGTAAAGCGATGATGTGAGCAGGCTCTTTAATGGCATCAAAGAGGGTTTGCGGATGAAGAAAGGAACGGCGGTAGTAATGAAGAAGCATTCCGAGACAACTCAAAATAAGGACGCCCAATAGGAACCATTTGATCATTGAATAACGGGGTTCCAATGCTAAAGGAGATTGAATGCCTTTAATGTTGAACGTCAATAACTCCGCTTCAGATATTCCTTTCGGTAAAACCGAAGATAATGTTACCGTTACGGATGGGGTCTTTATATTACCTTCTTTACTGGAAGGCGTTTTGTAGGGCAAGTTAAGAGCCGGTATTTTATATCGGCCCACATTCCAGCCTGCCATCACATAACGAGTCGTCTGCCGGATACCTTGGGGAAATGTCTCTGTTTTAAATGTTTCTTTACTTTTGAGTTCCAGGCCTCCGGATATTTTTTCATCCATCTCAGGGATTTGAAATGAAATCCCTTTCCGCGCCTCCACAGTCAAAATGAACGGGATAGAGTCGCCGACATGAAAACGTCCGTCATTTTCAATGCGCAAATTAACCCGGATGTTTTCGTCCGGTTTGAGTCCAAGCGGTTTGGAACGGCTACAGCCGGTTACAATTGTCAGAACGATGAAGAGTACAATGAGCTGTAGGTAAAGACCGATTATTTTGTTGGTAGAAAAGCGCTCCATGTTGCCTCCGTGCTAATGATTTCGATGTTTCCGCTTCATAAAGAATTTTTGGAGCGGTTCGAGATAAGATTTATCAGTAGCTATTTCGATGACATCAATCTTACTGGCCTTAAATATTTGGGAATTTTGTTTGATACGGGCCAAAGCGTTTCGACGAAATTCTTCCCGGGAGTTTTTCGATGAAGTATCAAATAAGATCTTTTCTCCGGTTTCATTGTCCTCGAATTCCACGATTCCAATTTCGGGAAGCTCCGTTTCCCGGGGGTCGGTGATATTCACAGCCACGAGGTCATGGCGGCTGGCAATGCTTTTGAGGGATTTTTCAAAACCATCATCGCGGAAGTCGGAAATCAAAAAAATGATACTCCGTCGCTTTAGAACTTTATTGACAAAATTGAGGGCTTCCGCAATGTCGGTTCCGGAACCCGCAGCTTGAAAACCTAAAATTTCCCGGATGACTCGCAAAACATGAAGTCGCCCGTTTTGGGGAGGAAGATATTTTTCACAGGTATTGCTGAATATCAGTAAACCAACTTTATCATTGTTTTTGATTGCCAAAAAAGCAATTAAAGCTGAGATCTCCGCTGCCAGTTCGCTTTTTAAACTTTCGGCAGTTCCAAAATGTTGGGAGGGACTGAGATCAACCATTAACATCACGGTTAATTCCCGTTCCTCAATAAAGCGTTTTATAAAAGGGGCACCGGCGCGCGCCGTGACGTTCCAGTCGATAGCCCGAATGTCATCGCCGGGAATGTATTCACGGACTTCGTTAAACTCAATGCCTACGCCTTTAAACGCACTGATATAACTGCCGGAGATAACCTCATTACTCATATGAGAAATCTTTAATTGAATTCCTTTAATCTTTTTGAGTATTTCTTTTGAGAGCAAGATAGGGCCTCCATTTTTTCAGTGATAGGAGCCAAAGGTTAATTCATTCAGGGAACGGGCACTCCGTCGAAAATTCTTTGAACGAGATCTTCCGCAGTAACTTCACTGGCTTCGGCTTCATAAGTGATAATAATGCGGTGCCGCAAAACATCCAGACCGATCATTTTGAGATCGTTAGGGGTGACATAACCCCGGCCTTGCATGAAAGCATAAGCTTTGGCTGCAAGGGTCAGATTGATGGTGGCGCGCGGTGAAACCCCATATTGAATATACTCGGCAATGTCAAGTTTGTATTTTTCAGGTTCACGGGTAGCACAAACCAAATCGACAATATATTCCTTCACTTTGGGATCCATATAAACTTTATCGACAACCTTGCGGACTTCTAAAACCTCTTCCGGTGTAATCACCGGTTCGATATCGGTTGATTTACTTGTATGGGCCATCCGTTCCATAATCAAGAGTTCATCTTCCTTGGTTGGATAACCGATTTTTAGTTTCAACATAAACCGATCCAGCTGGGCTTCGGGAAGAGGATAGGTACCTTGCTGTTCAACTGGATTTTGAGTTGCCAATACCATAAAAGGTTTGTCCAGGGGATATGTGGTATCACCGATGGTCACTTGCCGCTCTGCCATCGCTTCCAGGAGAGCGCTTTGAACCTTGGCGGGAGCCCGGTTTATTTCATCGGCCAAAACAATTTGGGCGAATATAGGTCCCTTTTTGGTCGTAAAATTACCGGATTGCGGGTTATAGATTAAAGTACCCACTAAATCCGAAGGTAATAAATCAGGGGTAAATTGAATTCGTTGAAAATTGGCCTTAACACTGTCTGCCAAGCTTTTTACGGACAAAGTTTTGGCAAGGCCGGGAACCCCCTCCAATAAAACGTGACCATTGGCCAATAACCCAAGCAATAACCCGTCAATCAGCTTTTCCTGACCGACAATAACCTTACTAACCTGGTTTCTAACCTTCCCAACAAATTCACTGCGAGCTTTAACTGCTTCATTGATTGCTGTCAAATTCTCACTCATGCGAAATCCACCTTCCCATTGTGTCAGTTTGTATTTATTTTTATTTTTCGTTACCAAAGCCAATTTTTGAAAAGGACTCCAAGCTATCTTTGGGAATTTTTAAATTTTTAGAAAATAATTCGGTCATTTTCCTTTTTTTCCTGCAAGTTTCCAGTAAAAATAGTAAATTTAGGGATGTTTAAAAAGAAAATATAAAGATGCAATTGGCGCATACCAATAAATCTAGGCCTTTTATGCCCTTGTCTCAACAAAAAAATCATAACCCCAGAAATTTTTAATCTTCTGTTAATTTTAAGGTTATGATTGATGAATAAATATAATATTAAAATTTATCTTGTATTGAAATACTTAATGAAAGAATTAAAGATTGCCTTTCAAACCGATGATTTCGGCCACTTTTTGCATGCCTTTGAGGGTTTCTGTGATAATGGCGTCTAATTCCATCCCGAGATTTTTGGCGCCATCCTCAATCACTTGACGATTGACGCCTGCGGCAAAGGCCTTGTCTTTCCATTTTTTCTTAATGGATTTAATCTCCATATCGAGAATGCTTTTACTGGGCCGAACGAGAGCGGCCGCGGTAATCAATCCTGTTAATTCATCAATAGTATAAAGTACCCATTCCATTTTATGGAGGGGTTTGACATCCACACAAAGTCCCCAGCCATGGCTTTCAATCGCCCGGATATAATCTTCAGGCCATTTTTCCTCCATTAGAATTTGACGAACTTTTTTGCAATGTTCTTCGGGGTGCATTTCATAATCCAAGTCGTGGCAAAGTCCAATAATGCCCCATTTTTCAATTTCAGTTTCTCCAAATAATTCGGCATAATGCCTCATCACTGCCTCAACAGTTAAACCATGTTTAATGAGGCTTTCATTTTGGTTGTATTTTTTAAAAAGTTCATAAGCCTGAGGGCGGGTAGGTACAAATTGAGACATGGTTATAATCCTTCCTTCAATTTTAAATTTTAATAGTTATTATCGCTAATTACAGTTTTTCCTGCCAAGCCACAAAAAAACTTATGTTTCCGGTAAAGGACTCACAATCATTAAGTAGTATTTAGAGAACGTTTTACTAGTTTTGGATAAATGCTTGATATATAATGTTAATGACAATGGTGGGGAGAAGAGGGCTCTTTGGAACGTAAAATTTTACATATGGATATGGATGCTTTTTTTGCAGCCGTTGAGCAGCATGATAACCCCAGCCTTCAAGGAAAGCCGGTTATAGTCGGCGCCGATCCAAGGGGAAGAGGCGTTGTTTCGACCTGTTCCTATGAGGCTAGGAAGTATGGCGTTCATTCGGCCCAACCGATTAAGGAAGCCTACCGTCTTTGCCCCCAGGGGATTTTTTTGCCGGTTCGGGGCGCTCGGTACGCCGAGGTATCCCGTAGCATCATGCAAATTTTAACGGCATACACCCCGCTTATTGAACCGCTTTCGCTGGATGAGGCGTTTTTGGATTTAACCGCATCCCAAAAAATATTTGGACCTGCAGAGTCCATTGGAAAGCGTATTGTCGAGGAAATTCAAAACCAAACCGGTCTTTCGGCTTCCGTAGGAATTGCGTCCAATAAATTTCTGGCAAAATTGGCCTCTGATCTCCAAAAACCCCATGGATTCGTGGTTATTACTCCTGAAAACGTCGATGATGTTTTGGAAAATCTTAGCGTTGAAAAGCTTTGGGGAGTGGGCCCAAAAACTGCCGAAGTATTGCATGGAATGGGAATTAAAACCGTTGGAATGCTTCGCCAAATGAATCCTCAGGCCCTCGAAGATAGTTTGGGAGAAATCGGTTTACAGCTTTATCAATTGGCTTACGGTCACGATGAGCGTCAGGTTTCGCCAAGCGAACCGGTAAAGAGCGTCGGCCATGAAATTACCTTTCAGGTTGATACGGAGGATAATAGTTTTCTGGCCGGAGTGTTGCTCTGGTTATGTGACCAGGTAGCCCGCAGGCTTCGGCAAAATGGTCTCAAGGGGCGAGTGATTACCATGAAGCTTCGGGATTGCAATTTTAAAACGCTTACCAAAAGAAGCACGATAGAAGCCCCGACTGATTTTGAAGAAACTATTTACCAAGAAGCCTTAAAGCTTTTTAAAACGATACCTCGCACAGGTATGAAAATCCGGTTAATCGGGGTGAGCGTGAGTGATTTTGAAAACAAAGGATTCATGCAGTTAGGCCTGTTTGATTCAGAACCTCAGACCGTCCCAAAAGATTTATCAAAATTGCATGATGCGCTCGATCAACTGAAGGATCGTTTTGGTGAAAAGATCATTACCAAGGGAACGATCTTACAAATTCAAACTCTGGTAGGAGAGAAACGTGATCCTCATGAACCCTGAAACATTCAGAAAGGTTCAGGATAACCGACTACGGGATGGAACCTCCGGGCAAGAGCTGTTTCAAATCCGGAAAATTCATTTGTTTCTCTTATGTAATCTTTTTTGGATTATTGGATGCAGCCTGATTTTTTCAAAGCAAATGGTCCTCGGAAGTATTATTCTCGAAGTTGGAATCTTACTGCTCACCATCGGCTGGACCGGACTTCAAAAAATGGATTTTCATGAAATGTTCAAATGGAAGGCGCCGGGGTTTAGCAATATGGGGGCAACGCTGATTATAGCGACTTGCGGCATTTATGTGGCCTCGTTTATTGACTTGTTATTTCGCTACTATCTTCAAAGCTTTGGAAAAATCATCGAGCCGGGGTTGGTGAAGCCTCAAAGTCCGGAGTTTTTATTTTCATTGTTGGCCGTTGTCGTTTTACCGGCTTTCGCCGAAGAAATGCTTTTTAGAGGGTTTATTCTCCAAAATTACCGAAAATTTTTAGGGAACGGTCAAGCGATCTTTTTAAGCGCGCTTTTATTTGGGCTTGCGCATCTAAGTATTGGAAATTTTTGGGGCCCGTTCATAATAGGAATTATTTGCGGTTGGTTAGTTTGTTTATTTGATACAATCATTGTGGCCTGCTTTGCCCATTTTTTGAATAATGGATTGATGTTTTTATTGTCTTGCCTGATTCCGGATTATGGAAGCCCGAAACCGATTAGCAATAGCGATATAGTCATTCAAATTCCCGCTTTTATAATCTCCGGATTGATCATTTTGATTCTTGTTTTGCGATATCACGAAAAAATTCCCAAAAAACCAATCAAACCAGGGATGTTCCTGACGGTTTTAAGTCATTGGACAACCTGGATTTTATTGTTGCTCTTTCTTATTTTTGTTGTGGTGGAACTGGTCATGATGAAAACTACATTCCCGGTTTAGTCGTGGAGCGTCAAAAAACAATTCGCCAATTCCTGTTGCGGGCATAAGAATGCCGCTCCGTGTTTTGCAAAAACGGGGCGGCTATTCTTCGTTGTAAACAGGCAGAATTATTGAAAAGTGCCTATTACGGTAATACCGGCTTTGACTTTGTCATTTTTTTTCACATTAACCTGGACGTTGCTGGGAAAAACCACTTCCGTGCAAGAACCGAATTTAATCAGGCCAAAGATTTCTCCTTGTTCCAGCGCCTCGCCGACTTTGCTTCGGCAAACCACTCTTCTGGCCAAAATTCCGGCAATTTGATGCACTAAAACCTTCAATTGCTTATTTTCGACACCGATAGTGTTTCGTTCATTGACAAGTCCGGCTTCTTCTTTGTAAGCCGGCAGGAATTTGCCTTCGGTGTATTTCAGATACACCACTTTTCCTGAAATTGGACTACGGTTAAGATGGACATTGAGCACGGAAAGGAAGATAGTAACTTTTTTTACCCGGGAATGAAAAAATTCCCGATCCTCGTATTCGGTGATTGCCATTACCTGACCATCCGCAGGGGACAGAATTTGGAGAGGGTTTTGAATCACATTACGTACCGGATTACGAAAGAAAAACAATACAAAAATCAATAATGCCAATGGAACTAAAGCCACATAAGGAAAGAAATAACCGATCCCAATAACCAGAACCAACAATATACCGACATAAGGTATAACTTCTTTTGCAAAACGAATTTTAATCTTTACCACTCCTTCGGATGGATAAAATTATCCAATAAGTTACAAGTTGTTTTGAACGGGTTTATTTCGCTTAAAGGATAATTTTTTAATCTTTAGCGGCACATTCATCGTTACCGTTAAAAACGCCGCAATGAAAGGCATAATATTGGGCCAAATGAAAAAACTCAGCGGAATCAATAAACCATTCAAGGTAATCGGAGTTCCGCGGAAATAGCCATCAAATTTGGTGACATTGAATTTGGCCAGACGCAAAATGCCGGAAGCTACGATCAGGATAAAAAGCAATAATGTAATAACATTGGGGGTAATAGTCGCAATAAGAAAGCCAGGCGCTATTCCAAAAGAAACTAAATCACAAAGAGAATCGATTTCTCTGCCAAAGTCGGAAGAGGAATGAAACCGTCGGGCACAAAATCCATCCAATCCATCGGTACAAAATGCAGCGATCAGCAGAATACAGGCAATGTTATAAATTTGAAGATAAGCGTAATAAATTGCCAGAATTCCGAGACTTGCATTGAGTAAGCTAACAATCACCGCAAGAGAAGATTTGATTTTTTTAATAGTCTTTTGCATGAAGCACCTTTTCCAAAATTTATTTATTTCTTCGCCGTACAAAATGTTAACTCTCAAATTCTAATTATACCATTATTAGTAACTAAATTTAAACAAAAATTTTAATAGGGATTTTTTTACCGCCAGTATATTTAATCGGCCTTTTTGGAATTTCAATCAATACTTTTTTTGAGTTCTCAAAAATTTATTAAGCATGGTTCCGGGTTTAGTTTTATCTCAGGGTAAAAATATACCTAAAATATAAACCGGTGAATATTCAAAAAACCCTTTTGGAATCCTACCTAGGATAATCCTTATGGGGGCTTACAGATGAAAAAACTTATAATAATGGTCGCAAGTTTTATACTGTTGCTGCTGGGGAGTTTTATCCCTTGCCATGGCGACAATCCTTGGCTGGTGCGGATCAATCTTCCCGAATTTAAACTGTACTTATACCGTGGTGAGATTTTGTATCAGAAATTTGATGTAGCTGTGGGAAAACAAGGTACTCCTTCACCATTGGGAGATTTTTGGATCATCAATAAAGTGCTCGATCCAACATGGTACCCATCGGATGGGAAGTTACCGGTTCCACCCGGTAAGAACAATCCTCTTGGAAGGTATTGGATGGGACTGAATATTGAAGGTTATGGAATTCATGGAAATTCGGCCGCATGGTCCATTGGCACCCCGGCGTCGCTAGGATGTTTTCGCCTCCAAAATAATGATATTAAAAAAATTTTTGAGATAGTCCCGGTAGGAACCCCGGTTCAGATTGTTTATGAAATCGCTCATGCATCGGTTGATCAAAAGAATACAGCTTGGCTTGAGGCTTTCTCCGACATCTATAAATGGAACAATCTGGAGGTGGAAAGTATTAGAGTCTTGCGTGAACTGAGATGGATTTACGAACCCCATTGGAAGGCTTTATCAGAACTTTTGCAGGCTAAAAAGCCTTTTAAAGTTGAAGTTCCACGAGTTATCAAGTTTAGCGGGGAAACTATCGACATGGATGGTTTTTATTGGCGGCAAAATGTCTACATTTCCCAAAAATCCATGGAAACTTTAGCTATTTTATCTCAGAATGCGAGTACCGGAAAACCCGAGAACGATTTTTTTATGGGTTACCGTAAGCTGGATTTAAATCGTAAAACCAGAGAAAGTCCGCGATATATTTGGGACGGCGAGGCAAATACGCTACGGATTATTCGGCCCAAAGTGTTACTCAATGGGGTTGAATTAAGTAAATCAGCATGCTGGGGAAAAGAGAAAGGGGTCCAGATTGATTTAAAGGCGGTGGCTGCCGCGCTGGGGACTGGATTTTCATGGGATTATGTTTCGGGATCATTTATCTGCAACGGTATAATGATTGGAGGAGAACCCAGGAACGGGGGATTCTGGGTTTCTCCGGAAGTTTTAACCCAGATTTGGGGAGATATGCGGTGCCATTTTGAATCGAGTAATGCTACGGTAGAGCTATCGACCCAATAGTTTGCATGGGAGATTGCTTCAATGCGTAAGAGAATAACATATTCTGGCTCTGTGGCCCATAATTTAGATAAAGGGCCACGGAGATAACAGAAAGAATATTTTGATTTCCATTTTAAACTATGATTCTTTTCCGGCAGCGGTCTCGCTTCGGTAGAAATTGGCCGCTTCCAATAGAGTTTGTTTAACGCGCGCTGTTTGGGGAGATAACAATACATCATAAGTTTGGGGGTACCGTAAACGACGGTATTCATCCGGAAATTCGGCGAGGTTATTTTGAGCTCTGCTCCGGATTTCTTTTACTGAAATCTGTGAGGCCGTTACTTTGCCTTGAACGACTTGTTTCTCATTCAGTTCGCGATAATGGTCGGCTTTAAAAACGATCTCTTTTATCAAATTATCCCGATCGTGGGTAATAATCCGGGTTTGTTGGATGGGTTCATCCTCCAGATAAAGCACGTCGGCTAAGGGCCGGTCTTCCGCATTGTAATAACGAACAATTTTTTTACGGCCCGGGTCGGTTATTTTTGCACTATTAGCCGAAATTTTAATCTTGGGTTCCCATCCCCGTTCTCCTTGAATTGCCACCAATTTGTAAACTCCGCCCAGGGAAGCGCAATTACTGGAGGTAATTAAGTGGGTCCCGACCCCCCAGGAATTAATTTTTGCGCCCTGCCTTTTCAGTTCGGCGATTAAATCCTCATCCAGCTCATTGGATGCAACGATGAGAGGGTTATCAAAACCCTCCTCCCGAAACAACCGGTAAGCTTCTTTGGACAATTTCGCCAAATCTCCGGAGTCCAGGCGCACAGCGCCCCTGCAAGGGAATCCTTGCTCCCGAAGTTCTTTGAATACTTTTACAGCGTTGGGTATACCGCTTTGCAACGGATCATAGGTATCAACCAATAAGGTGTTATTATTGGGAAATGCGGTAGCATAGGCGCGAAAGGCATCATATTCACTATCAAAGCTCATGACCCAACTATGGGCATGGGTTCCAAGTGTTGGGATATCATACAGTTTTCCGGCCAGAGTATTGGAAGTTCCTATACAACCGCCGATTACAGCAGCCCTAGCTCCGGATATCCCTCCGTCAGGTCCTTGAGCGCGGCGCAAGCCGAATTCCATGACCGGATCGCCATGGGCGGCATAACAGACTCTGGCTGCTTTGGTTGCCACCAAAGTAGGATAATTGAGGGCATTTAGAAGAAAGGTTTCCAGAAGCTGTAAAACTCCCAAGGGACCTTCAATCCGCAGGATTGGTTCATGGGGAAAAACAACGGTTCCTTCCGGTACAGCCCATAAATCAATATCCAGGTTCAGGTTTTGAAGATAATCTAAAAAACCCCGTTCAAAACCTTGTTGCCCCAGGTAGTCCAAGTCGCCCTCATTGAATTTAAAATTTCTGAGGAATTCCAAAACTTGTTCCAAACCGGCGGAGAGAGCAAATCCGTTATGGGGAGGCAACAAGCGAAAGAAGTATTCAAAGCAGGCCCGCTGTTCATGTTTGTGATATTTCCAGAATCCATAAAACATGGTCAACTCATATAAATCGGTGAGCAGGGCGCAGTCTTCGCGTTTAGACCAGTCAACGGCAGTATCCTTATTCATAAGATGTTTTCCACCTCATTAGCGTTAATAATTTGTACGCCCGCTTCCCGCATCTCGTCAAGGGCTTTTTGGGCCGTCCCGGGGGGATTGTCAACACCTTTGCAGGCATCTTGAACCAGGTATACTTTTAGTTTTTCCTTTAAGGCATCCAGCGCGGTAAATTTGACACAATAATCAGTCGCCAGGCCGGTGACAAAGACAGTATCCACGGTAAGCTTATGTAAACTTTGGGCGAGGGGTGTTCCCTGAAAAGCACTATAAGCCTCTTCATCAACCGCTGTCCCTTTTTCAATAATCAGAGCGTTGAGAGTGAATAACAATTCAGGGTGAAAATCAGCACCCCGGGTATTGGCGACACAATGGACCGGCCAGGATTTATCGGTAAATTTTGGCGGATTGCCGAAACTGATATGGTTAAGGGGATGCCAATCCCGGCTGTAGACAACAATTTCAAATTGAGGTATCAATTCATTGATAATGGGGATGATCTTGTCGCCTTCTTGCACTGCCAAAGCCCCGCCGGGGCAAAAATCATTTTGAACGTCAACGACCAATAGAGCTGGTTTCATATCAGACACCTCACTTTAATATCATATAAAGTTTCTTTGTTATAAGTTTAATTATATGAATTCTTTGCCGATATTATTAACCCTGCTTTTGACAAAAATATTTGGAACCTTTTCGGCCAGGGAAGCGGCAATTAAAAAATGGGGCAAGTTATGATGAACAGGGTAACGATGATGGTAAAATCAACAGGAAAACAATTATACCCCCGATTGGCCCAATGAAAACATCCAATGGGAGATGGGATACCAACCACCAAAAAGAGGCAGGAGTGGAAAATGATTAAAATTAAATTACATCTTCTTTTCCAGCAGGTCTTTTAGTTTCTTCATCGAATTAATAAAACAGATAAAAAATTCGAGCAGTATGCGAACCGGTTTGCCAAAAGTGAAGGATGATTCACAAGCAGGAAGCCGGTTATTGTTTTAAGGGGGTTATGGTTTCAGGATTCAAAGAATTTGGTCACCGGAATTAGACACTAATCAAAAGGGGTGTTTATGATGGCCTGGACTTTGGAAAATGGAGTACCGAAAGATGTAATGGCAATTGCGACAATTACGGATTGGGTTGTATTTTATTCCAAAGCAAATGATCAGATTTATTTTTATTCGACAAATCCTGGAATTTTAGGACTTACCAAGGAAGAACTGTTGGAGTTCGTGCGGGTGATGGGAGAAAATCACCAGACATTGCAATGAAAGAGACTGGGGATTGAGAATGAGAAGGGCGGAAAAATTCAATCGAAAAACGTCTTTCATAACAGTTGCCCGGATTAAAGGAGAAAAGAGGCTGCTTCGAATAGAGGCGGCCTTTTTTTGGTTATGGAAAGCAAAATTTCAGGCTATAGGAAGGTCGTAATTTACGATTCAACGGATTTGTGATGAGTCAAAAGAGGAGGATACGATGGAATTACTGGAAGTAATGCGAAACCGGAGGTCCGTAAGAAAATTCAAAGAGGCGGATATCAGCGATGCCATCATTGAGGATATTTTGGAATCCGCCAAACTTGCTCCGGAAACCGATACCTGCAATTACTATTTTGGGGTGATCAAAGAATCAAAAGTGAAAAATGAAATAGCCGGGGCGACATTATGGGCGGATTGGGTAGCCCAAGCGCCGGTCCTCTTTGTTTGCTGTTGTGATATCAGTTGGGATATCGGCAACCAGAAAGATGACGACTATGGCGTGATCGGGAATAAACTGCGCTATGGTGATGATATCGTTCAATTTCTGAGAAAACACGAAAACCGGAAAGCGGCGAAAACTTTGGTGCAGAGCACACCGGTTTACATAGCGGCCGAACATATGATTCTCGCTGCTGTTTCTCATGATTTACGGGGGTGTATCGTTGATTTTATCAATATTGAAAAAATAAACCACATCCTGGGGTTACCAGATCATATTACCTGCCAGCTTCTGGCGGCGGTTGGGTACGCGGCCGAGGCGCCCAATCCCAAAAGGGAAGAATATAAAGATCATCGAGTTTTTTATGACCAATGGAAATAAAGGGCTGGAATATAATATACAGCTCTATCCAAACCGATGGTTTCGATATTGGATCGTATTTTTTATCCTGCGTCTGTTTATGCAGGATATTTTATTATTCATTACAAAAACGGCGTAAAATTGAATATTGCTCCCCGAGCGCAGTTGTGATAAAATGGTTTTTGAAGGCAGGCATGGAAATTTAAGGCAATTCCAACGAGATGAAGCAAATTTGACGGGGTGAAAACAAAAGAAAGATGACAACGATGTCAATTTGGAAATTGCAGGAGGGAGTCCAATGTTTTCCAAAAAGCAAGTCACCGCTGGAGGGTTTATTTTATTAATCGCCATGATGCTCGGAAGCGGAATTTTATGGTTTGGGACGGCCCAAGCGAAGTTTGGGAGCTTGGGGTACCATGCTTTAAAGATCAATGGAAATTTCGTCAGCGAAGCGGTTTTTCACGAAGAACAAAACAGGTTTTTCCAACGTTGGCGCCGTACGGCGGCGATGTTGCGCAAGTCCGATGAAGAACGCAATGATTTGCTTGTTGATACGATTATCGAAAGGGTGGTAGTGGAGGAATTCCTGTTGAAAAGCTCCGGCGTTCAAGCGGGGCCGCAGGAAATCGAAGCCTACCTGAATCGTTTCATTAAAACCAAATATGCAACGGAATCTGAATTCCATGAATATCTCGACAGTGTTTCCTGTGAGGGCGAAGAGGATTTAAAAAAATTAATCCGGATTTATTTGCTGAAATTGAAGTGTTTTCCCGCTATTGCTTTGCAATATGACGTTCAAGTTTCCCAACCGGAGATTGAAGGGGCTTATCAACGCCAAAAGACGGAAAATTGGTCGGTGGTCCTGCAACATATTTTGCTCTCTCCCCAGAAAAACAGGGGTCTCCAAAGCCAATGGAAGCTGGCCTCGGAGATTACCGGGCAATTGGAAAAGGGAGCTGATTTTGCAACGATGGCCCGGAAGTATTCCGATGATCCGGAAAGCCAAGATAAAGGGGGACTGCTGGAACCTTTGGCTAAAGAAAAAGTGCCCCCGGCCTTTGCCGCCAAAATTTTTGGCGCTAAGCCCGGAGAAGTTATTGCCCCGTTTTTAACGGATTACGGGATAGAAATCCTCAAGGTGGTCAAGTTGAATGGTTTTTATCATTCCCGGGATGAAATTGCGGACATGCTTGTGGTTGAGAAATTTGAAAAATCTCCCCGCTTTGTGGATTGGCTTGCCAAAGTGAAAGGAACGATGAAAATTGAAATTACCGATCCGGCGCTGGCTGCCTATGGAGCGTTCAAAAATCAAAAATATCAAACAGCCGCCGGTCTGTATCTTAAAGCGTACCGCCGCTATCAACAGGAGTTCTATTTTTACCGGGCTTTTCAAAGTTGCCGGGCGGCCGGAAATTGGGATCAAGTGGTGTATTTAAGTCAAGTCGGGATTAAGAAGTTTGGGATGAAGGTTCCGTATTACATTTATGGCGCCGAGGGACTATGCCATGAGAAGAAAAGGCCTCAAGCATTGAAGTTATTACAAACGGCCCTGGTTTTGAGCGCTGATAACGTGGTGGAGAAGGAGCAGGTCCTACAAATGGGCAATGAACTTGGTTTTGGGAAAGAAGTCGGGCGGTAAAGGTAAAGAAGAGAATTTCCGGGTTCTTTGAAAGCAAATTTAAGGATTTGGAAAGGAGGGGTTTTGGAATCAATCATTCACCGACGAACCCGTTGGAATAAAAAGAGAAAGAAGGGATGGTACGTATGAAAAAAATCACTGGATTTATAATGGTAGTCCTGGCAATCGTGGCAGGAGGGGTATTGTTCCGGGCGGGCGCAGCCAGTTATAATTATGCGGACGCCGTTGCCAAAGCAACGGCTTGGTTTGACGCCAACCGCTGCGGCCCTGATGTGGCCGTGAATAACGTCTTTTCAAGCTGGCGAAGCGCTTGCCATACTTCGGATGCCGTTACCGGCGGTTTTCATGATGCCGGAGACCATGCTAAATTCGCACTGCCGGCCGCATTTTCCGCTTCGACTTTGGGCTGGTCGCTCTATGAATTCAAGCCGGCATACGACAATGCCGGAGCCACAACCAAATTACTCCAGGAACTGAAAATTTTCAGCGATTACTTTTTGAAATCCTGGAACGGCGCCAGCATGGTGATCCAGGTTGGAGACGGCGGCAGCGATCATGCCTATTGGGGACCGCCGGAAAATCAGACTACCTCCAGGCCCGTATCTTCATCCAGCACCGCTTCGGACATTATCGGGCAGACGGCGGCGGCTTTGGCCTTGATGTCCATTAATTACCGGAGCGTTGATGCCACATACGCCAACCAGTGTCTTACGACGGCTAAAGCCATGTTTAACGTGGCCAAAGCCAATCTTGGCCGGGGCACAGCAGCCAATGGCTATTATACCTCGAGTTCCAATTATGACGATTTGAGTTGGGCCGCGATCTGGCTATCTGTCGCCACGGGCGATCAGAGCTATCTCAGCCCGGTTGACGCCTGGCTGGATCAAAAGAATGACGGCGGCGACAACAACTATCAAAAACCCTGGACTTTTTGCTGGGACGATTCGACCCTGGGCAATTTAATCATGATGTACAAATTGACCGGCAATCAAAAGTATTACAAGGGGATTATCTGGAATTTCGATTGGTACACCAAGACGCTCACCAAGACCCCTTACGGTCTGCCCTATTTGAATCAATGGGCGGTATTGCGCTATGACGCGGCGGAAGCCGGTTTGATTTACGTGATGTATAAGGAGTTCGGCCTTTCCAGCTATCTCACGGCGGCCAATCAAATCATCGATTATTCTCTGGGCGCCAATCCAAGCGGTATATGCTTTTTAACCAATGTTGGCAGCAACTCGATTCGTCATCCGCATCACCGGGCCAATCAACCCAATCAAAACGACTCCTTCACTCACGGCATGGTCGGCGCATTAGCCGGCGGCCCCAATAACGATGATGGCGTTCAAGATCAGGTCAGCAATTATACAAACAATGAAGTGGCCCTCGACTATAACGCCTCGTTTTTACTGGGTTGCGCCGGCCGTTTGTATGTAGCCAACGGCGGACCCAGCGGCACTCCTGTTCCGACCCCGACTCCGGCTCCGGAATCCCCTCCGGGTAACGGTACCGGATTATTGGGCGCTTATTATCAAGGGACCGGTTTGGCCGGTACAGCCCTTGTGACCCGGGTGGATCCGACGGTCAATTTTAATTGGGGCGGAGGCTCTCCGAATCCGAGCGTTCCCAGCGACGGTTTTTCGGCCCGCTGGACCGGGCAGATTGAAGCCCGTACCACCGAAACTTACACTTTCTATTTGAATCACGACGATGGCGCCAGAATGTGGGTGAATAATGTTGCGGTCATTAATAGCTGGGCCGATCATGAAGCCGTCGAAGATACCGGTGCCATTGATTTGGTCATGGGACAAAAATACAACATTACGGTAGAGTTTTATGAAAATTCCGGCGACGCGACCTGCCAGTTGTCCTGGAGCACAGCCAACACCATCGCCAAGGAAATTGTGCCCACAACCCAGCTTTACAATTCGGCGGGTCCAACAGTGACACCGACGGTAACCCCGACAGTGACGCCTACGGTAACTCCGACAGTAACTCCAACGGTAACGCCGACAGTGACTCCGACTCCGCCGGTGGCGGATGTGGTAGTGTCCTATGTCATTCAAAATGATTGGGGCAGTGGAGCGACAGTCAATATCACGATCAAAAATAACGGGACTTCCCCGATCTCCGGTTGGAAGCTGGCCTGGACTTTCCCAGGCAATCAGAAGATAACCAACGTTTGGAGCTGTAGTTATACCCAGAACGGAGCCGACGTCAATGCGGCTAACCTTGGATATAACAATGTCATCCCGGCCGGAGGCAGCGTTAATTTTGGATTTAATCTCAGCTACAGCGGTTCAAACATTAAACCGCTCAGTTTTACTTTGAATGGAACTCCCTGCCAAGTCCAATAAGCTGATGATTTGGATTAACCATCAAGGCGGGCCGCAACCGGCGGGTTCCAAAGTTGCCACAGTAACCATCGCCGGAACCGGCTGGGATGTTTGGTTTAGTCAAATGGGTTGGAAATATGTCGCTTATGTCAGAACCCCTCCCCCCCGCCACTTCCGTCAATTTTGATATCAATGCCTTCATCAAAGATTGTGTGTCCCGGGGATATATTCAAAATTCGTGGTATTTGATTGATGTGGAAGCGGGGTCTGAACTTTGGCAAAGCGGTGTGGGCTGCGCCTCCAATTCGTTTGCGGTTACAGTCAACGGGGGTTCCACTCCAACTCCGACTCCCACAGGAACGGTCACACCGACTCCGGGTAGTTCCGGTTATTGGGTATCTTATGCCATTCAAAATGATTGGGGTAGCGGAGCGACGATTGGGGTGACCCTCAAGAACAACAGTACAGCGCCGCTTAGTAATTGGACCTTGGGCTGGAATTTCCCGGGCAACCAAAAAATCACCAATCTCTGGAACGGCGCCTATACCCAGAGCGGCTCGGCCGTGACAGTCAAAAATTCAAATTATAACGGTGATATCCAGGCGGGGGGTACAACCAGTTTCGGGTTCAACATTACCTGCAGCGGTTCCAACGCCAAACCGACCGGTTTTACCCTCAATGGCGCGGCAGCCGGGGTTCAATAAAGTCATTTATCTTATAACGAGTGGAACCGGGAAACCGGTTCCGCTCATCCGGAATAACTATATGAGTTGAAATAAATAATCTGACCAAAATCCAAAAGAAACGGAAAAATTGGGGTTATGCCCAGGCCGACAGTTGGTTGAGACCTCACTCTCACTCTCGCTCTCCCCCTGAAGGCCCTGAATGGGGGGAGAGTAACCCCACGCGCACAAAGTGCGTGCTGCCTTTGGGGCCTAAAGGATTTAGGCGACATCGGCTAGGGTTACCCTTCCACTTGATTCAACAACCTTGAGCGACTTCGCAAGGGTTAGGTCAAATAGGCGTTCACTTCTAACAGTGACTTCTGGCAACAATAAAATTTAATTCAACATATATAGTACAGCGTATCGTGAAAGGCCACCACCGGCTGGATTCCCGAAAAAGGAGGTCCCTTTGGATGAAAAAATTATTATGGACGGTTTTTTTAGGGTTGATTTTATCGATCTTGGGTTTAACCTTCATATCCAGCGCAGCCCCGCCATCCGGCTTCGTTTACCGGCAGGGCTCCCAGCTTTATCTGGACGGCAAGCCTTATTATTTTGCCGGGTGCAATTGTTATGATTTATTTACCCATGGCGACGGTTCCAATACCAGCACCACGGATTATATTGAAAATTATTTCATGAACAAGGGGCAAATCGATACCCTGATGAGTCAAATGGCTTCCTATGGGGTCAAAGTGGTCCGGACTTGGGCGTTTTCCCATGAAACCTGGCATGGGTTTGAAACCGCCAAAGGCCAATATAATGAGGCGGAATTTATGGAGTTCGATTATATTTTGGAATCTGCCAAAAAAAACGGTCTCAAGGTGATTGTGACTTTGGAGAATTTCTGGGAGGCTTATGGCGGCATTGACACCCGGCTTGCCTGGGAAGGTCTGCCCGGGAAGAGCTATGCCAACCGGGCCGTTTTCTTTACCAACCAAAACTGCAAAGATGATTATAAAAATTTCGTCCGCCATATGGTTACCAGAATCAATCACTATACCAACACCGCTTATCGGGACGATCCGACGATTTTTTCCTGGGAACTGATGAATGAACCCCGTTATCAGGATGCCGGAGAAAACACCACCGGCATTACCATGCGGGCCTGGGTCGACGAAATGGCGGGTTATATCAAGACTCTGGATCCCAATCATATGGTCAGCGCCGGTCTGGAAGGCCAGCAGATATCATATGGCTATGGGGGAGACTGCGGTAACCCCTTTATCTATATTCATCAGTCGCCGGATATTGATTTTTGCACCGCCCATCCTTATCCGGACGAGTCCTGGTCCAACTTGACGGTTGGTCAGACCCAAAAGTTGATTGACGCCTGGATCAGCGACGCTCAGGAGGTTGTCGGCAAACCTTTTGTGATGGAGGAATGGAATGTCCACAACAATAAAGACCAATATTGGCCGGCCATGCTCGGGGAAATTGAAAACCGGAATGCGGCCGGGAGCCTGTTTTGGAATTTTAACGACATTTATACCGGTGATTTTGATATGCTGGAGGGTGATGCTGTTTTAGCCGGCGTTTTTAAACCCCATGCCCAGCGAATGGCTGCCAAAAGCGGAACGGTGGTCACGCCGACCCCAACAGCCAGTCCGACTCCGACCGTAACACCGAGCCCAACTCCCGGCGCCGGCGCCACGGTCTCTTATGTTATTCAGAACGACTGGGGCAATGGGGCTACGATCAGTGTAACCCTTAAGAATAACGGCGCGTCCGGGATAAACGGTTGGGAACTGGCCTGGAGTTTCCCGGGCAACCAGAAGATTACGAATCTGTGGAATGGCGCTTACAATCAAAACGGGACGAATGTAAAGGTGACCAATCTTAGTCATAACAGTGCCATTCCGGCGGGCGCCACCGTTAACTTTGGATTTAACGTCACTTATAGCGGTTCAAACGCGAAGCCATCCGCTTTTACCTTAAATGGCTTCGTCTGTACGATTCAAACCCGTTAAAACTGACTGAAGTCTTTTTCAAGGGGGATGACTTCTTCCGGACGAATGATCTTGGTTTTTAAAGAATTGTCCGGGGTAATCTCTTTGGTTTGCAGCCCGGTTTTCAGAGCGGGAATTCTTTCATTTCCTCCCCATGAGGAATTCTGGGGGATCTTTTTTGGATTCTTATGGGGATTGACCGGGCTTTTCCTGCTTCCGTTCACCAGCTCCGAGAGCTGTTGGACGATTTCGCTTAAGTTTTCCGCCTGGGCGTTGAGTTCCTCGGAAGCGGAGGCGGTTTGTTCAGCGTTGGCGGCGTTCCGTTCGGTCACAGTCTCGATTTGAATGATTGCCTGATTGACCTGTCCGATACCCTGAGACTGCTCGCTGCCGGCGGCCGATATTTCCTGCATCAGTTCACTGACTTTTTTAGTTTGCAGGGTGATTTCATCCAAATCATTCTTAACTTTTTCACTGATCAGCACGCCCTGGGTGGACAAACCGATATTGGTTTCAATAATGGCCGCTGTATCCTTGGCGGCCTGGGCGCTTTTTTGGGCCAGATTGCGGACTTCCTCGGCGACCACGGCAAAGCCGACTCCGGCTTCACCGGCCCTGGCGGCTTCCACCGCCGCGTTAAGGGACAGAATATTGGTTTGAAAGGCGATATCATCGATCATTTTGACGATTTTGGCTGCCTGGTCGCTGGAATTCTTTATTTCCTTGATGGAATTCATCATCTCTTGCATTTCCTGATGTCCCTTTTGAGCTGCGTCCCGGGTCAACCCGGATAGTTCAACGGCTTGCTGGGTATTGCCGTTGTTTTGCAGCACCATTGAGGTGGTCTCCTGAAGGGTGGCCGAAGTCTCTTCAACGGAAGAAGCTTGTTCCGAACATCCCTCGGAAAGCTGCTGGCTGGAAGCTGCCAATTGTCCGGAGGCGGCAGCCACCTGGCTCGCGCTATCCGAAAGCGAGCTGGCGATGATGTTTACCGGAAGGGTGATCGAACGGGTGATGGCATAAGCGATCAGGATGCCCAGCGCCACGGCCGTGAGTCCCAGTATCAGCAGGATATTGAAAGAGATTTGGGTATTCTTTTTGGCCGCCAGGTTATATGTATTGATGGCATCATTTTGTTCCTTGATAAAATCAGCGCTGGTACTTAAAACTTGCCTTGTGGCGGGTGATGCTTCCAAACGCAGCAATTCCTGAGCTTCCGAGTCCTGATGGCTCTGAACCAATGCCAATAGTTTATCATTAATGGGCTTGGCCACGGCAATGTCTTTGATGATTTGGTCCCGGAGCGTCAAGGCTTTACCGGAAGACATCGTAGTCGATTTTAATTCATTATAGGCTGCGCTATATTGCGCCCTGGCGTCCTGGATCTTTTCGGCTTCCCGGCGGATGCCGTCAGGATCTTTAAAGAGAATGAGGGCATGGATACTGAGCATAATTTGTTGCAAAGAGTCGGAAATTTTGGTAGTAAGTTGAATATTCCGGTCATTGACGGCCGTTTGTTCAGTAACTGCGACAAAGCGGCTCATATTGTAGGCGGCCAAGGATATCATCAACAACATTAAAACTAACAGCACCGTAAAACCAATGGCGATCTTGCTTCCTAATTTCATTCTGGTTTGCATGAGTAATCCTCCTTGTTAGTGTGAGTTAGCGATTGGTTTTATAATAAAGCCTGTTATTTATTGAAAATAAATCCCGGGATATTCCAACTTGTTTAATTTTGAGGTATTTTAATATTAATATAGTTAATTAATTTTGTCAAATTAAATTTTATGGTGTTAATTATTAACCGGATATAGAACATCTTTCGGGGAACGCTAAAAAAGGGAGCACCGGTTTTGGAGACGGAATCAGTCAATGCCGAAATGGCGGAAATGTTTTTTGGAGCGAATCAGTGAACATTGAAATGATGGGAATGCTTTATGCCGGAGAATCAATGAGCTCAAAACGAAAGAACTGTTTTCGGAAATAAAACGGGAGGGGATGGCCTTCGGGCTATCCTCTTCTTTTTTAGCGTGCAATGGTTTGGTAAGCATACGCAACGACTCAGTATTCGGATCGATTTTCTGAACGAAAAAATCCGTTTAATCTGCACCATTGAAAATGGCGATGAATCCTTTTAATCCTGGTTAATTTTATGCCCACCTGCCTCTCGTTCCCCTCGTACGGCGTGTAGTTTGGGTGAGAAAGAATTATTTTTGTGACAGAAAGAATTCATTGGATGACAGAAAGAATTATTTTTGTGACAGAAAGAATTCATTGGATGACAGAAAGAATTATTTTTGTGATGGAAAGAATTCATTGGATGACAGAAAGAATTATTTTTGTGACGGAAAGAATTTATTGGATGACAGAAAGAATTATTTTTGTGACGGAAAGAATTCATTGGATGACAGAAAGAATTATTTTTGTGACGGAATGAATTCATTGGATGACAGAAAGAATGGTTTCGGTGATAAAAGAATGAATCCGTGAAATCCTGATCCGACGATGAACCATGAAACCAAGGAAAGGGCACGAAAAGAGGATGACCGGACGGTGGGGTTTGATTTCGTGTAATTTCATGCTTTTCGTGGTTTAATCGTAAAAGAGTCATAGAGAAAAGCATTTTTAGAATGTCGTATGCCGAGGGCCGGCCCGGGATCAATCCGAATTAGCAACCCGGTACAGTTTCTTGAGCGATAAAGAACGTTAGTCTACCAAGCATATATGAAGTGGTTACTCCTTGAATTAAAGCATGATGAATCATTTCTGGAATAAGTTCCGGGGCTGATTTTAAAGCTTCATTCGCGAAAAATAAATTTGTTTACTGGGAATTGTGTAATCCGGATCACCGGTTTTAAAAACCAAAGAACCTTCTCCGATGAATTTGCTATTTTCAATATACTCGCATTGATCAAGTTGATACACTAAATTTACCCCAATGGTTTTTGTCGTATACGAGATATAGTCCTTTGTGACCGATGTCAACTGGCGTATTGCAACATACTGGTAATTAACATGGAGGCACCCCCGTCTTTTCAGTTTTTACACGAAATCAATGATTCTTGTCATCCAAGAATCGGGGGAAACCCACTTTCAATCAGGGGAGTACAAAAATTTTTCTCAATATTGACATTGTAACTAAAATGAAATATAATTTTTACAGAAAACGTTTTCTATAGCATTGATCAAAGAAGTTGTGACATTCAAAAGGATAGTCGATTACAAAAGGAGGTCTAGTCTATGGTGAAGAAATGGGGCGGAATTTTCCCCGCAATCATGGTACCGTTAAATGAAGATTATTCAATCAATGAGAAGGAATTTCGCGATTATATCGACTGGCTGGTTTCATTTAAAGATAAAGGAATCACAGGTCTGGTCACGAATGGGCATACTGGCGAGATATCCGGTTTCAGGCCTGAGGAAAGAAAACGGATTACGAAGATCGCCGCAGAACAAGTGGCTGGAAGGATGCTGGTTGTTTCCGGCGTGTCGGCCGAAGGTACGTTTGAAGCTATTGAACACGCCAAAGCAGCTCAAGAAGCAGGAGCGGACGGTATTTTGTTAATGCCCCCCCATATTTGGCTGCGATTTGGAATGAAACCTCAATCTGCTTTAAAATTCGTCCAGGATGTGGCATCAGCCATCGATATTAAGATTATCATCCATCTTTATCCGTCGACCACCAAAGCCTTTTATCCGGTGGAACTTTTACTGGAAATGGCGAAAATCCCCAATGTGGTGGCGATCAAGATGGGAACCCGGGATATGCCGCTCTATGAAAAAGACGTGCGCATTTTACAAGAAAAAGCACCCGACATTAGCTTAATTACCTGTCATGACGAAAATCTGTTGTCGACCATGATTCAAGGAGTGGACGGCGCTTTGATCGGGTTTTCGGGATGCGTGCCGGAACTGATCACCGCCCTTTTTGATGCCGTAAAAGCAGAGGACTTGAAAGCGGCTAAAAAAGTCAATGAAAAATTGTTCGCCGCTTCAAGCGCAATCTACGGGATCGGTCAACCCTCCGGAGAAGCACACGCCAGAATGAAAGAATTTCTCTATCAGCGCAAAGTGTTCACTAGGCCACTCATGAGGCCGCCTCTTATTCCGCTGGCTAAAGAGGAAATCGCTAAAGTGACTAAAGCATTGGCTGATTCAGGAGTGTGCTCTGTCAATTTAGTATAAGCAAAAGATTATGACCTTGACGTCTTTACAACTCCGTCAAGGAGGCCTGGATTGACAGCTTGAAAAAGTAAAAGACGACCTATCGTAAATACAGGGATGTAGGGAGGCTGTTGCCAAAATATTTTAAACCTCGATCCGGCAAATAAATGACAATTTTTCTGCGATGACGCAGAAAAATCACCGGATCGGGGTTTCTACAGAATCCGGTAAGTTCTTAATTTATGGGATTCTGAAAGTTACTTGCCGGGTCCAAATTAAAAATAGCGGGGGAGGGCTAGAAAATGCAAAAAAAGGGCATGGTAGCGGTTCTTGGTATTTTGTTGGCGCTATTCCTGATGATTTCCATGTGTGCCGGAAAAGAAAACAAATTCCCGAAATTTTTAACGATCGGTAGTGCGGCATCCGGAGGGGCCTATTACCCGATTGCAATCGTAATGGCGGATATTATTACCAATAAGTTAGGAATACAAACCACCGCTCAGGTAACCGGGGGAGCAACGGAGAATAACGGGCTCATTCAGGACAAACGGGTCGATTTGGCGATATCAACCAGTTCATTAAGTTATGCGGCTTATAATGGATTGCCACCTTATGATAAAAAGAATAAAGACATCAATATTTTGTTCAACAATTTGTCGTCGGGTCTTTTTCAAGTGGTTGTTTTGAAGGATTCCGCCATTAACTCCATGGCCGACCTAAAAGGCAAGAGAGTTTGCCTGGGGCCAGCGGGAGGAGCGGCAATAAGCGTCGCCAGCGACATATGGAGTATATATGGATTTGGACTTGGCAATGTCAAAGCGACCTATTTATCCTATAGCGATGGGATGGATTCTCTGGTGGATGGAAATATTGAGGCCGTTGTCGTTCAATCGGCCGCACCGGCTTCCGCCATCACCCAATTGGCAGCCAGCGGCAAAGGTTTTAAAATTTTGACCATCGAACCCGACAAGGTGAAAAAAATTCTTAAGAAATTCCCCTACTATTCCTTGGTCAAGCTGGATAAAAGCATGTATGGGATGAGCAAGGATGTGGAGGTGATTTCCGGGAGCAATATGGTGATCGTAAACCGCGCTCTTTCCCGGGACCTAGTTTATGCGATCACCAAAGCCTTGTTCGAGAACGTTGACAAAATCAGAAAATCCAATCCAACCGCCAAGGATATGGATATTAAGAACGCCGCTGAAGGGCTGTCTATCCCGATGCACCCTGGCGCTGCCAAGTACTTCAGGGAAAGGGAAACCGTAAAATGACTTCATACAATGACCTTACGGATAAAATCGTTAAGATTGTGTTGATGATTACCGCCCTTATTTTCCTGTATACGGGGGGAGCGGGCCCCTTTTCCGATATGACGCAGCGAGCGTTGTTAATTACCTTGTTATGTCCGTTGGTGTTTTTCATCAAACCTTTAAAGATCAAAGACAGGCAAAATGGTTTGACCAAGAGCATCGATCTTCTGATGGTCCTTGGCCTGGTGGTGACGGGAGTCTATCTGCTTTGCGTTTGGCAGTCCAAAGTCACCAAAATCGGTTCTGTCCCTATAATGGACATCGTGATGGGCACCATTCTGATTATCCTGATCCTGGAAGTGACCCGCAGGATGGTGGGAAATGTAATCGCCATAATCTGTCTGGGGTTCTTGGCCTATGCCTTGTTTGGACCCTATATGCCGACATTTTTGGCGCACCGTGGCGAAAGCTGGGATCGGTTGACGGGATTTTTATATATGACTTCCGAGGGCATTTTTGGAATCCCTGCCGGAATTGCGGCGACGTTTATTATTATGTTTGTCATTTTCGGAACATTTCTGGAAGTCTTTGGGGCTGGACAACTTTTTTTTGATGCGGCATATGCCGTCGCCGGAAGATTCAGGGGTGGACCGGCCAAAACAGCCATCTTCGGGAGCGCGCTGATGGGAATGATTTCTGGATCGTCCGCGGCGAATGTTGCGACGGTAGGAACATTTACCATACCGTTGATGAAGAAGCTGGGATATGAACCCCATACGGCCGGGGCTATTGAAGCCGTGGCGTCTACCGGAGGAATGTTCACTCCTCCCGTGATGGGGGCGGCGGCTTTTATTATTGCGGAATATCTTGGCTTATCTTATTTCACAGTATGCGTTGCCGCCATTATTCCGGCCGCGTTATACTATATCACTTTATTTCTGACAGTGGATTCGATCGCCGTAAAAAGCAAAATCGTGGGAATGCCTGCCAGTGAACTGCCTAGTATCAAGAAAACATTTTTGGAAAGAGGTTTATTTGCAATTCCGTTGATTTTTTTGATAGCAACCATTATTATCGGTTGGAGCCCCATGAAAGTTGCCTTTTGGTCCAGCATGATCGTACTGGTGGTTGCCTTTTTCAAACGGGAAACCAGGCCTAAACTGGCTGATTTGGCAAAAGCTTTGGAAGAAGGCGCGCGGCAAATTTTGCCGATCGTTGTCACCTGCGCTGCCGCCGGAATTATTGTGGGAATTATCTCCCTTACCGGGTTAGGGGCCAAATTATCCTATACTTTAATCGGTATCTCCAACGGCAATCTGCTCATTGCCGGACTTATGGCCGCTATCATCACTTTAATTCTCGGATGCGGAATGCCTCCTACGGCAGTCTATATTATCCTGGCGGCAATTCTGGTGCCGCCCTTGACACAATTAGGGGCTGCTCCCATCGCCGCTCACATGTTTATTTTCATGTTCGCATGTGTCGGGGCAATTACTCCTCCGGTGGCGATTACCGCATATACGGCCGCGGCGATCGCCAAATCGGACCCCACCAAGACGGGATGGACGGCTTTCCGTTTTGGGCTGGTGGCCTATATTATTCCGTTCATGTTTTTAATATCGCCGACATTGTTGTTTCAAGGGAAATCTCTGGAAATCGGCGTCAATTTGGTTGCCGCATTCATTGGAATCGGGTGTCTGGTGGCAGCTATCGAAGGATACCTGTTCCAATATTGGAGCAAGATTGCCCGGATCGTTCTGGGAGGCGCGGCCTTTTTGCTCATTTTCCCAGAGGCCGTCACGGATTTGATGGGTCTCGGCCTTATCGTGGTGGCATTTATTGTGAATAAAATTTTTAAAGTAAACACCAGTCGGTCCCTGGAAGCGGGTTGAAAATTTAACAATTGATTTCAACTCGATATGCTTTAGAGAAATAACCTGTTAACCAGCGTTGATTTTTGTTATATACTGGAAAAAGCCTAAAACGTCCCAATAATCAAAAACGGTGGTAATCTCATTGTTTTTGGCGAGGGGCGTTTTGGATTTTATGAACCGGCAATCCCTTTTGAAAAAGTCTCCGATACCCCTAGATTCGGTGGTTCTAAAAATTGAAAAAATCCGGTAAAAGGGCAGCAGGAAAATTGGAAAAAAAACGCAATTAATTACAGGTTGATGAAAATATTTCTCAAAGTTCAAACGATGACTTTCATTGGTATTGAACAGTCTCGGGAGGGTAAATATGGAAAGAGTATCGATTGAAGATGTAGCAAAATTAGCGGGAGTATCCATCACTACAGTATCAAGGGTCGTTAATAAAACAGATTATCCGGTTTCCAAAGAAAATAAAGAAAAAGTCTTAAAGGCGATCGAGGAATTGCATTACCTTCCCAATAAGGCGGCCCAGCAATTAAAAAAGGAATTTAATAATATAATCGGTTTGATTGTCCGTGATATTGCCGATCCGTACTTCGGTGAAATAGCGAAAGGAGTTACGGAAAAGGCTTCTCAACTGGGATATCTCTCGTTTGTATGCAATACGGGCCGAAACCCCGAGAACGAGTTGGAATACCATGAGATCTTGTGGCAACACAGGGTAAAAGGTATTATTTTAGCGGGCGGAGGTTTAAATTCTCCTGATTACATTGGGGAACTCAATGAACAACTTGAAAGAAACATAAAGTATGGGCTCAAAATTATCGCGCTTGCGCCTCAAGGACTTGATATGCCATATATTTCAATCGACAATATCGAAGTCGGAAGAATGATTACCCAATATCTAATTGATAAGGGGCACCGGAAGATTGCCTTTATTACGGGACCTGAAAATGTTTTTACAGCAGAGGAAAGGCTGCGTGGGTATCGAATGTCCTTAAAGGAAAATAAGATCCCCTTTAAAGAGTCCCTTGTCGTAAATAGCGATTTTACCTGGAAGGGGGGCTACGAAGCCTGCCGGAAACTACTATCAAGCATGAGTGACATAACCGGCATTTGCTGCGCAAATGATAATATATCGATTGGAGCATTGCATGCCTTGAAGAAAAATGGATTTTCCGTTCCTGATGACGTCTCCATGATAAGTGTTGGAGATATAACACAAGCACAATATACAGATCCGCCATTAACGACTGTGGTGATACCCCTTTACGAAATGGGTAAAAAAGCTGTGGAGACTATAGTGGATAATAAGGCGTATGGCGCCAATTTTAATGAAGTGTTTCCTATTAAGATAATCGAACGTTTCTCAGTAAAGAATCTTTGATTGGGATATGGTTATAATCCATCCAGAAGATCGGTATGACTTCTCCTTGACAGATTGCCCAAAATGAAGTAATTTTAAAATAAACATGTTAGTTTGAACTAACATTCGGTCGGCGCTGGATGGGTTGCCGGATTTTGTTACTCTTATCACATGTACGAGGAAAACAGTATCGATTTTGATGTTAAAAATATAGAATGGAAAGGGGTTTTATCCAATGCAAACCAATTTTTTAAATGGTCTGAGCCCGCTCCATCAAGCGCTTATCGCAACCGGTTTTACATGGTTGGTTACAGCCCTTGGCGCCGGGCTGGTATTCTTTTTTAAAAGCATCAATCGGAAAATTTTAGACTCGATGCTGGGATTTGCCGCCGGAGTGATGATTGCCGCCAGTTTTTGGTCGCTTTTGGCGCCGGCCATTGAAATGTCCGAAGAATCGGGGAATTTACCATGGCTAGCGCCATTAATCGGTTTTTTGGCCGGCGGTGTTTTTTTAAAAATAGCGGATTCCCTGCTTCCCCATTTACATCTGGGGATGCCCCTTGAAAAAGCGGAGGGAGTTAAAACCAGATGGAAACGGAGCATCCTGTTGGTTACGGCGATTACTTTGCATAACATACCGGAAGGTTTAGCGGTTGGTGTGGCTTTTGGAGCGGTCGCCGCCAATATTCCTTCAGCGACTCTTGCCGGAGCGGCGGCTTTGGCATTGGGTATCGGTATCCAAAATTTTCCGGAAGGAGCGGCGGTCTCGATTCCCCTTCGACGGGAAGGCCTTTCCCGCTTTAAAAGCTTCTGGTATGGCCAACTGTCGGGGATCGTAGAGCCGGTTGCGGGAATTATCGGTGTGGTGGCGGTGGTGGTTATGAGGCCGTTATTACCGTATGCATTATCATTTGCGGCAGGGGCCATGATTTATGTTGTCGTGGAAGAACTGATACCGGAAGCCCAGTCATCGGGTAATTCCGATTTTGCCACCATGGGCACCATGTTGGGATTTGCTGTCATGATGCTTCTGGATGTTGGTCTTGGTTGAAATGAAATTCACTCCATCGCCACAGAGCATGGAGACAGGAAATAGCGCACCCGAAAGTTGTTGAGGATGAAAAAGCCGTCGAGCTGCTAGACCAGCTCGATTGGTTTTTTAAGCATATCAAAGAACAGGAAATTTCTCCGCGCCATCCCTCAAATCGAAGAAGTAACCGTTTTTTATCGTTGAAGTTTTTCCTCGGAAAACTTATATTTGGACTTAATCCGTAAAGTGCTCGGGCGATCTTTTAAATGTCATGACTTATTTGTTTAAGATATTATACCTTCAGCGTAAGATGTTGTATTTTGGCTAAATTTATGTTGTGCTATGATTAAAAATATCTGAATGATATTGCGTATCAATCAACCTTTGATAACTTCCGATGGGAATCAATAATTTGGAAGAAGGTGGCTCCTATAAAATATTATTTTGACGATTCTGAAAGTATTTATGCGAAATTAGGCGCTAAAGCGGAACCAATTATTGAAACCATCGCCTATCGCTATATTGGGCAAAATCCGGTTAACGGACCGGTTTATAGAGTTTTTAGTCGTGCCGGATTTATTCGGGCCAGTGATTATCGCTATATTATTGATTTTGATCAAAAATATCCTGAAGCTGAATATGGAAACGTCTGTTATGCCTGGGGAAAGCTTTGGAGCGATACCCAAGCCGATCTGCGCTTAGCGATTACTTGCCAAAGCCCGTCTTTAGTATTTTGCAATGAGCGGTTTGTTTTTAAATCCGATATTATCGAAGAAACCAATGATACGGTCAAAAAGGAATTTATCGCCCAACTGGAACCAGGCTGGAATCAGATCGTCATTAAGTGCAAGAAAGTAAGATCCGGCTTCGGATGCGTCATGGGCACGGGTTCTTTTAAACGCAGCCCCTTTCATTTTTTAGCGCCCACTCCTGAAAGGGAAGGGCAAGAGGGACTGATATATTCGGAACCTTTTGATGAAGAATGGGAAATGAGTTCGCTAAAAGATCTTTTGGCGCAGGGGAAAATAAAATGGTATCCCGAAATGAGTTGGGATCAAGCAAAGGCAAAACAGGGGCAGTTTGAAAGGATTTTCGGGTTAAAATCAAAGGGTTATGGGTTGGCGTGGACGCAAGGCGAGTTTGACGCCGCCGGAAAAAATGACTATGAATTCAGCGGCTCAAGCGACGGAGCGATCACCCTCTATCTGGGGGGAAAGGAAATATTCCATTCTCCTCAGGCTTTAGAGTTTCACCAAAAGATTTCTGTCCAATATGGGGCCAAAGATATTATGGTCAAATGCGGCAGCGGACCTAAAGGTTGGGGATTTGAATTGGCAATCCGCCGCAGCCGCGACGGTGAACTCGTAAAATTGAAGCTTCCGTTTGATGTGAAAGGAACGGCGGATTCCTATGTTTATGCCGGCGTTTTCGATGAGAGCTCAGCGCTGGCCGTCGGGAGCATCGGGACCTGCCAACAACTGTTTCCCAGTGTGGATGGGCCCACTTACTGGCAAGTAGATCAGCCTAATTCCTGCGTGCGGGTGTACCATGAAAATGAATTGTTCGGCAAATGGAATTATCCGTTGGGTGTTACCTTATATGGATTGCTCCAAAGCGGGGTCGTATTCAAAAAGGAGGATCTGTTCAATTATGTCCGGCGGCATATCCAGTTTTGCACATCATACTATCAATATTCGTTATGGGACCGGAAACAGTATGGCGCGGCTGGAATTAACAGCCAGATCTCCGGAGTGGACAGTTTAGATGATTGCGGGGCGTTCGCAGCCACTATGCTTGAACTGATGCATTATTCCCCGGATGTCGCAGGAGCCTCAGCTGTTGCCGACGATGTGGCCCACTATATTATGAATGTTCAATCCCGCTGTGAAGATGGGGCGCTCTATCGGAGGCGCACTTATAACCCTTTTATGGAGTTAACTTTATGGGCGGATGACCTTTATATGAGTATTCCGTTCCTTTGTAAATACTACCGTTTAACAGGGAAAAACCAATATATCGATGATGCCGTTAAGCAGATTTTACATTATAAGAATTATTTATATATGCCGGATTTAAAGATCATGTCCCATGTGTATAGTTTCAGATATAATACGGCGACCGGGATTCCTTGGGGAAGAGGCAATGGTTGGGTATTCTTTGCTTTATCGGAGTTATTATCGGTTTTGCCGGAGGATCATGCATCCCGCGACGAACTGATCGGCTTTTATAACGAGCTAAGTGAAGGATACTTAAAGCTGCAAGATAAAGCCGGCATGTGGCGCCAAGTACTGACGGACGCCGATTCTTATGTGGAAACTTCGTGCACCTCCATGTTCATCTGCGGTTTTGCCCGGGGGATTCGTCATGGTTGGATTAAAAACCAGGAGCCCTTGATCAAAGCGGTATTTAAAGGTTGGGAAGGCCTTGCCAAAATAGCCATTGATAAAAACGGAAACATTTACGGAGTATGCCGGGGTTCAGGGTATTCGTTTTCAGCCGATTACTATAAGCATGATCTATCATGGCTGCTCAATGATACCCACGGCATTGGTATTGTGATGTTGGCAGGAACTGAAGTGGATAGGCTTCAGGCATTTTTAAACGGCGTCCCGGAGGCTTAAAGTTTGGTGGCCCGCGGCTGGAGCGGGTGAATTTGGCAAAAAAAGTTTTGCAACGGAGGTGCTGGAAATGGATGTAAAGCTGTTTAAGAATCCCGGCCGGGAATACGGGATTAAGCCGTTTTGGTTTTGGAATGGCGATCTGAATGAAGCGGAAATTGAAGTTCAAATTAAAGAAATGGCGGAAAAAGGTATTGGAGGGGTTTTTATTTGCGCCCGCCAGGGATTGAAGATTCCTTATCTGTCGGAAGCGTGGTTTGACCGGGTGAAATTTGCGACGGCCACCGCAGTTAAATACGGTCTTGAAGTATGGCTGTATGATGAATATCCTTATCCGAGCGGGATGAGCGGTGGAGAAGTGACGCTACAGCATCCGGATGCCAAACAGAACCATCTGGTTCAGCGATTTGAAGAAGTGGTCGGAAAGAGGAATGTGGATCTGAGACTTCCCTGGGCAAAGGTCATATCGGCGCTGGCTGCGCCCAAAGACCAGTCTGCCGGAAAATATTTGTGGGATCAAGCACTGGATTTACGTAAATTTATCGGGAACTATCAAGCGGAAGAAGTGTTTCAGAAAACGGGGCTAACCAAGTATAATGATAAACGTTATTTTACGTATGGGCCGCAAAAGAGATTGATTTGGCAGGTTCCCGAAGGGGAATTCGCCATCTTAATCTCCATGGAACAGGAGATCAGCGATTTCAAATATTATGGGACCTTTCTTGATCCATGCCACGAGGAAGCGGTAGCGACATTTATTCAAACAACTCATGAACGGTACTGGGAGACTTTAGGAGAATACTTTGGCGGAGCGGTTAAGGGAATGTTCTCCGATGAGGTGGGATTGCTGGGGAGTTTACCCTGGTCCACGCGGTTGGGTTCGTTTTTTAAGGCGCAAAACGGTTACGAGCTGAGTCAGCGCATGCCCGCGCTTTTTGACAGAAACTATAATAACGCAGCCAAAATACGTTATGACTTCTTTCAATCCATCCACCTTCTGTTTAGAGCCTCCTATCACGAGAAAATCAGCCGGTGGTGCCAGAAACACCAGATTCAATATGCAACGGAAGTGCCTTCGGTGAGAATGGCGACCCAGCAGTATAGTCATATTCCCGGAGGTGACAGCGCTCATGAAAAATTAGGCCGTTCTCTGGAATGGATCTTGGATGAATATACCCATAATTTGCGGGCTAATCCAAAATTCGTAACTTCACTTGCACGGCAATTGGACCGGAAATTTGCAATGACCGAATGTTTTCACAGCGTCGGCTGGTCCATGACCTTGCAAGACGCCAAATGGATGATTGACAGGTTAGCCGCTTACGGCATAAATTTTTATAATTTCCACGCGTTCTACTTTACTGTGGATGGACTAGCGAAACATGATGCGCCGCCTTCGCAATTTTTACAAAATCCCTATTGGAAGCATTATCGAAAGCTCAGCGACTATGTGAGCAGATTATCCTATCTACTCAGTGAAAGCACTGCCATGACCGAAATTGCTATTCTAGACCCTACCACTACGTTCTGGACCCATTTGGGCAATCCTTTTCAGGGATTTAATTACGGCGGGAATGACGCAGCAGAAAAAGAAAGGTTAGGTGCTTTAAAACGGGATTGGGTTTATATTTGCAAAACCCTATTAATGAATCAAATCGATTATGACCATATTGATGGAGAAATACTGGCAGAAGCGAAAATCGAGGCTGGAAAGTTCCTGCTGGGAAAAGCCGTCTATTCGGTACTGATTTTACCGCCGCTGAGCAATCTGGAAACCGTAGTTTGGAAGAAAATTAAATTATTTCTGGAATCCGGGGGCACAGTGATCGCCTTGGGAACACTGCCTTATGAAACGATCGATGAGACGGCGGACATTCCCGGAGAGATGGATGAGTGGTTTAGTGGCGTGCGTCGCGGCAGCCGTGGGAATGGCGGGAATTTGCTTCGCGCCTATTTTATTCCGGCTCACGGCAGTTTTGCAGATCAATCTCAAGGTGAGGCCTTGTTAAAGTTGTTAAATGAGGTCTACTACAATAAAACCAGCGTCCGGTTTATGAAGGGCAATCGGCGCGGGTATTTGATGCAGCAACGGAAAATGAATGATGGGACGGAAATTATTTGGTTGGCCAATCAAGAGGGGGACCACGGGGAGATAACTCTGTCGGTAGCTGCGGCTGAAGCCGGAATCGTCTTTGAAAAATTAGACCTCGAGACAGGAGTGATTTATCCGCTGGATTTTGTCCGGCAAAACCATGGATATGACCTTACTCTTCAATTCGGTCCCTATGAAGCCCAGTTGGTCCGGGTGGTCCACAGCCCAAAAGAGAAAACGGTTGCCCAAGTAAAAGAAGACAAAACAGAGCCCTACCAATTACTGTTTGACGCTTCTGAGAATTGGAGCGTGGCTCCGCAACGGGATAACGTGTTGCGCTTGGGTAGGTTTGAGTTTGCCATCGATGCGGAAGATCAAGGCTTAGAAAAGAGATGGCAGGACTTCGCCGACGGGTCTCATTGGCCTGCGGTGGAGCCGAAGACATTTATCGATCAATGTTCTGATTTTTGTCAAAGTGAATCCTATCACGTTACTTTTAAGCAAGATTTCGGTATACCTATGCAGGCCAAGTTGAGCTATCCGGCGGTCGTTTGGTATCGGAGTCAATTTAAGATTCAAGAGCTACCGAAGGCCGCTAAACTTTTGATGGAGTCCGGGGCTGTTTCCGGGGCTTACACCATCTATCTCAATGGTGTAACGATCACTCCGGCTGATTTTAATTTTCAATTTTATTATGATTGCCAAAATAAAACATGCGACATTACCAAGTGGTTGCGAGAAGGCGTCAATTATTTGGCGGTACGCGTCGTGGCTGAAAAAGATTGGGACGGGCTTATTTCGCCATTATATATTATCGGACCTTTCGGAGTGTTTTTCGGCGACCAAGGCATGCAGTTTTTAGATTCATCACCTCAAAGCGTGAAGCTGGAGGGAGGATATATTCAAGGGTATCCTTATTATGCCGGGGAGCTATCCTTTAAACGTCAATTTAAGATGGAGACTTTACCTGATGCCGCAGGTATTATTTTCGGATTTGAGCATTTGGATCATAATTTACATGATTGCATTGAGCTAGTGTTCAATGGGCAAACATTAGGAGTTAGACCCTGGAGTCCCTACCTGTGGCAAGGGGCCAAGGACCTTTTGAAACTGGGAGATAATGAAATCGAGGTGAAGCTCGTCAATACGTTGATCTGTATGTTTGACGGGAAGTTTTTTGACTATGACCGTCATCAATTGCAGGATATCAAATGATTCCGGACGATGCTTGTAAAATTTGATACTTTTTGAAGGGAGGGTAAAGCATGGATCTACCACACCAAACAGAGTTTAAAGCCGTTGATTATGGCGCGAGGCCGGACGGAGTAACCTGCTCGACCCTTGGAATTCAGGCGGCGGTTGATGCAGCCTTTGCTCGGGGTGGGGGAAGAGTTACCTTTGAAAAAGGTATTTATTTAACAGGCGCCATCTTTGTCAAGTCCAATGTTGAATTTTTTATCGATGCAGGTGTTGAAATACGCGGGATTCAGGATGAAACAGCTTATCCCGATATTTGGTCCAGGGTAGCCGGGGTCGAGATGAACTGGCCGAGCGGGCTCGTTAATATTATTGAAGCGCATCAGGTCAAAATTAGCGGGTCCGGAATCATCGACGGGCAAGGAGAATACTGGTGGGACAAATATTGGGGAGCCGATAAACTGGGTGGAATGCGTAAAGCATACACGGCAAGGGGATTGAGATGGGCCGTGGATTATGACTGTAAACGCCCGCGGAATGTGATTGTGTTGAACTCTTCCGAAGTTGGTCTGGAAAATTTCACATCGATCCGATCTCCCTTTTGGAACGTGCATATTTGTTATTCAGATCGGGTGTGGGTGGACGGAGTAGTTGTCAAGGATAATTTAGGGCCGAGTACGGATGGGATAGATATTGACTCCTCCACTCGGGTATGGGTTGAAAACTGCGACATTGACTGCAATGACGACAACGTATGCGTTAAATCCGGAAGAGACGCCGATGGATTGCGAGTCAACAAACCTGCAGAAAAGATCATCATTCGAAATTGCCGAATCAGGCACGGCGAAGGAATTACACTTGGCAGTGAAACCTCCGGGGGCATACACGATGTTGAAATAGACCATATCAAAGCATATGGCAGTCATAATGGCCTACGATTTAAATCCTCACGGACCCGGGGCGGATTAATTGAAAATATCACAGTTCATGATCTTGAATTCATCAATGTTGCCTATCCTTTTAGTTTTCAATTGGATTGGAATCCAAGCTACAGCTATGCAACAATTCCCGAAAATTGGAGAGACTCGGTCCCGGATCACTGGAAAGTTCTTGCGCAACCCGTAGAACCTCCGGAACGAGGAATTCCCGAGTTCAAGAAGATCAATATTTTCAATGTTACCGCGAAGTGCGGCAAGGGTAGTAACGAAGAAAGGCGGATTCCGTCTCGAGCCTTTGATGTGTATGCTTATGCTCAAAAACCCATTCATCAAGTGTGTTGGAAAAATATAATGGTGGAGGCTGAGAGGGCGGGATCCATAGCGAATGCCCGGGACTGGATGATGGAAAATGTTGTGCTGCGCACCACTGTCAACGAACCGCTTAAGTTGGAGAATTGTCATAATGTCCAGTTGCCGAAGGTTGAATTCATTTAAAGGACTCTTTGATCGAGAAATCAATGGAGGTTTTCAAATGTTTGGCAAAGAATTTGGTTCGGAGAAATATAGCTATCGTGATGAAAAAACCGGTTTGAAAGTGACGCAGCTTACTAAGGGAGATTGCAACAGCTTCATTTTTTATTTTACGGATAATTCCTTCACTACGGATGACCGGGATATTTACTTTATGTCGGACCGCTTATCCAGCCGGCCGGAGATTTATAATATTTTTAAAATGGAGTTGGAAACCGGGCGAATCATTCAGATTTCGGATGAACCCGGGGGCATCAATATTGAGTATCAGACCAAGACGCCGGATGGAGAGACCATCATCTATGTTGCTGAAAATCAACTAAAGAAACTCAATACTCAAACCGGAGAATGTGAAGTCCTTTACCGTGAGAAAGAGGGAATCCTTATAGGGTCGCCGTTTATTAGTCCTAATAAGAGGTATGTGGGGGTCGCGCGCAATGAGGATGTTCATCTGTTGCCCGGAGCTAATTATTGCGGCTTTAAAGAAACGATGTACGCGATTAAAAAAGGGTGGATTACTATTTTTGATCTGCACACAGGTCAGGTTACGGATGTCTATGAAGATACGCAGTGGTTAGGGCATTTTCAATTTGCACCGGATGACAGCGGGGTGGCGATTTTTTGCCATGAGGGGCCCTGGAATTTGGTTCAACAAAGGATTTGGATCTTAGATATGATGCAGCGGACAGTGAAGCCCTGCTTTCGGCAGGGCGAAGATGATTGTGTGGGGCATGAATTTTGGACCCGGGATGGATTGATCTTTTTTGATAACCGGCGGCGGGGTCATGACGGCACGATTACTTCATCACGGACTCAAGCGACTGTTGTAACTGCCGCGGGTTCTCAGACCCCTTACATCGGGTTAGCCGACCGTTATGGAAAGATCGTTCGAAAAATCGATATGCCATATTATTGCAATCATTATCATGCCAATCAGGATCACAGCCACTTGGTTGGGGACGAAGTGGATGATTTGGTATTAATTGATATTCGCGGAGAGCAGCCGGAGTTGCATCCTTTGTGCACTCACAGTACTTCGTGGCGTTCGCAACAAACTCACTGTCATCCGACGTTTAATTTTGCGGGTGACCGGGTTTTATTTACTTCGGACCGGGACGGGAAATGCAACGTGTATTTGGTCGATCTTAAAAGTTGATCTTGAGTGAAGAGCATTTCATATGTGGATTTGTTAAAATTTGTATTGAAAGGACTGTTTTGTTTAGAAACGTATAGCTGTATAATTGAAACAAATGAAATGGAAAATATTTAAACAAGCACAGATTGGAAACATTTTGCCTAAAAATGTATTTTTTTCGGTAAAATCATTAATTGTCCTATTATTCATTCCAATTATCGTGGTAATAACTGTTACGGTCGGGATGTTTGCCTATTTTTTATTACATCAGCAATTGGAAGCTCATGCATATATCAATATAGCCGATACGGTAACCCAAACCCAAAATTACTTGGATAATCGATTGTATGATATTTTTGAGCAATTAACGGTCTTAACTGAAGACGGTGATGTCCTGTCGGTCATGAGCCGCATTGGCAACGACCAGCTCTGGCGGTTGCGCGACCGGGATTATATCCGTTTGTCTGAAAACATCAGTAAGGTCTATATTTCTTATTATTCCAGTATAAAATCGATGCTGTTTTACTTGAATGAAGGCCGGGTTTTGCTGTATAAATCGGATAATCTGTTTTATGGGGTAAACTTTTCCTTTGATGATTGGCGTAAACGGTTTCAGGGCGACCCATCTGATTATTATTGGTTAAATCTCCATCATGATCAGGTTTTTAAAGGAGACGATTCCAAGGTAGTCAGTCTCTTCAAATTGGTTGGGCGGGAGGATTCGGTTACTCGTGGGATTATCTTATTTAATCTGCGGGAAAGCTTTTTTCGTAAAATTTTGGAAACCCCGGTAATCAGCAAAAACGGTTATTTGGCATTGGTCAGTAACGAGGGTTCTTTAGTTTGTAAAACGGTTGAGCCGCGCTATAAGTTGGACAGCGGTATGTTGCGCCGTATTAGAACATTACCGAATTCAAGGGGAAATTTTAAATATCAAAAATTATTTGGTCCCAAAATGGTTATCGTTTATGATACGATCAATACTTGTCAGTGGAAACTGGTAGCTGTTTTGCCGGAAAACGAGATCTTGAGTAAAACCGAGTATATTAAGTTGCTGCTCTTATTCATGGGTTTTATCTTGCTGGTTGTGGCGATATTAATGTCCAATGTGCTGGCGACCATTATTACTAAGCCGTTGTCTCAATTAACTACGAAAGTTAAACATGTAACCCAAGGGGATATGGATGTCCCCTTCGATATTACGGTTGGCAATGAAATCGGAATATTGAATAATGGAATCGGCGCTCTAATTATCCAAATTAAGGGCCTACTACATCAGATTAAAGAAGAGCAAGAGAAGAAGAGGATTGCGGATTTGACGTTGTTGCAGGCTCAAATTAACCCGCATTTTCTCTATAACAGCCTTTACTCCATTCAACAACTATGCGCATTAGGGGAGAGTGAAAATGCGGCCCGAATGCTTTTGGCGTTGGGGAATTTTTTTAGAATAGGCTTAAGTCAAGGGCAGGAGATTATTTCAGTACGGGAAGAGATCGACCATGTCCGTAACTATCTCGTCATTCAGCAGATGAAATATGCCGACCTGCTCAGATTCGAGATTCAAGTTGAATCGGAGATTCTTGAAGCAAGGATCATCAAGTTAACCTTGCAACCTTTGGTTGAAAATGCAATTTATCATGGTGTAAAAAAGAAGACGGAACAAGGGGTGATTCGGATTGAAGGATATCGCAGCGGAGCGTTAATCCGGATTGAAGTCCGGGATAACGGTGTCGGAATGACGGCAGAACAATTGGCTAAAATTCAGCGATATTTAGCGGACGGCAGTGAAGCGAATAATCCGGAGGCGGTCGGATTCGGTCTGCGTAACGTCCAGGCAAGGCTGAAAATTCATTTTGGGCCTGACTATGGGTTGACGATTCATAGTCAAGTAGCTGTGGGCACTGTGGTAACGATAACCATTCCAAATGAAAATAATCCATGAACGAGGAATTATGATGTGTCAATTAATGATTGTGGATGATGATGTTATTATTCGCCGCGGTCTCTCCCTGTCCATCCCGTGGGAAGAGTATGGCATCCGTATTATGGGAGTCGCCGGAGATGGGGAAGCTGCATTAAAAATAATGGAAGAGAATGAACCGGATATTGTCATTGCCGATATCCGCATGCCCCGTGTCGACGGACTGAAATTTGCGGAAATAGCCCGCTCGAGATATCCGGGGATCAAGGTTATCTTACTTACCGCATATAAAGATTTCGAATATGCCAAAACCGCCTTGCGGTTAAGTGTCTTTGATTATCTTTTAAAGCCTGTTGATAATCAAGCAGTACTGGAAGTGGTTAACCGGGCGGCTTTAGCAAAGGGGGAACAGGAGAAAATTGACAGGAAGCTTAAGGAAAGCACCCCGTTATTATTGCAACAATTTCTAATGGGTTTAATCGAAGAACGATATTCGCCAAATGAAATTCATACCAAAATAGAATTTTTGGGAATTAAAAATTTGAAAGCGCCACTGGCGGTCATGGTAATTAAGGTGGATGATTATTACCGGTGGAACGGGCGGACTCAAAAAGACACATTAAAGCATGAAATTGTTCGGATTATTGAAGGACTGGATAAGGATGGGCGCGGATTACCGGTTGATTCCGAGCAGGATGAAATTGTCTTACTTTACCCGGCTAATAGCGGAGCATCGTCGGATATTTTATCGGAGGTTCGTTATTTTGCGGAGAGGGTGATTCAAGAAGTACAACAGAGGTTACAAACTACGGTGACTATCGGAGTTGGCAAAGCTTGCGGCGATTTAAGCGAAACCGGCCGGTCTTATTTAGAAGCCTGTTCTGCCTTGGAAATTCGTCATATTACAGGGGGAAATCAGATTTATTTTGGGCGGGAGTTGCCGACCGAAACCGAAAACAGCACTGTGGATATTTATCCGATGGCCAGAGAATTAGTGCAGCAGCTTAAATTGGGATTGCTGGAAGAATCATTAACTGTGGTGGCGCAGATTGAAAAGGAAATTTTAGAAGAACGTTTGGTAACTTTAGAACGTTTACGACTGATTGGGCTGGAGATCGCTGTTTTGTTATTTGCGGAAGTCAAAGAATGGAGCGAAATAGGAAACCAAATAAGCAAAAAGTATGATGTTTACCAATTCACTTTAAATTTAAATCAATCCCAAACCACGACTGAAATTTTTGGTAAGCTACGCCGGCTTATTACTGAAATATGCACTGCAGTGAATTTATTCAGAAAAAGTATGCACCATACGTTAATTCAGCAAGCGCTTGATTATATCACGGCTAACTTTGGAAAAACCGAATTATCATTACAAGATGTGGCCGCGCAGATTCATCTTAGTCCGACATATTTAAGTAATATTTTTAAGAAAGAGCAAGGGATCAATTTTTTTGATTTTATCTTAGAGTTACGGATGAATAAAGCCAAGAAGTTGCTGCGCGACGGTACGCTTAAGGTTTACGAAGTTGCCCAATTGGTCGGATATAACAATGTCCATTATTTTAGCGCCAGCTTTAAAAAGTATACTGGGATTTCGCCGACGGATTTTAAAAATATATAGGTAACCATGCTCATCGAAGAGAATCAAAAAATCAGGGTTGTGAATGAATGCCCCTGTTTTTTTTATGAAGATTTTTACGTTTAAGCCCCCAAATAGCGGAACTTATAAGTTCGCAAAATATTATACCTTCTTCGTAACATGTTGTATTTTGGTTAAAATTCCGCTGTGATAGAATTAAAGTATTCAATGATATGCATATTTGTTTGAAAATATGTTGCAAGTATTCCAGGTCTCAAATATTAGCGCAACATATGTAACTTGAATTTAAGCCTGTATTTTCACCATTGGAGTATTTCATGTTTCGAGGTAGAGATTCTCGTACCGTAATTTGTAATGCTTGAAAGGAGTGATCATTTAATGGCGCGGCCTATAAGAACGGCAACATTTAAGAACCAAATGCTTCCATATATTTTCATTTTTCCGGCAGTGTTGTTAATTTTAGTATTTTTATTGTATCCTATCGAAAATTTGTTTTATTACAGTTTTAGAAATTACAATATGTCCATGCCGTCTCTGGACGGATTTGCCGGTTTTGATAATTTTATCAACATTTTTACGAAAGATCAAATCTTTTACGATTCATTATTGGTCTCGGCCAGGTGGGTTTTTAGTGAAGTTTTCTTTCAGCTGCTTTGCGGTTTAATTGTGGCGTTATTATTGAATCGCAGTTTTAAATTACGTGCTTTCTTTAGAGTGCTTACATTTTCTCCTTGGGCGATTTCGGGAGTTTTAACCAGTATGATGTGGGCGTTGATGTATAACCAAAATATCGGTATTATCAATGATTTATTCATGAAATTACATTTGATCGCAAAACCCGTGGCGTGGCTCGCGGATTTAAATGTCGTTTTTAATTCGGTGATTATAGCCGAGTTATGGCGTGGAATTCCTTTTTTTGCCATACTACTATTGGCGGCTTTACAGACTATTCCGGATGAATTGTATGAAGCTTGCCGGGTTGACGGCGGTGGGTGGTGGAAAATGCTTTGCTATATTACACTTCCGTATCTTAAAAATACGATAGTTTTATCAACTTTGCTACGGGCGGTCTGGGAGTTTAACCAGGTGGATATGATTTATACCTTGACTGGCGGCGGTCCGGCCAGGTTGACGTCTACTCTTTCCATGTATCTTGTCAATCAAGCGATAGGAGCCAATAATTTTGGTTATGGGTCGGCTTTGGCTGTAGTTTCATTTATGATCTTACTTTGTTTTGCAGGAATTTATTTATGGACCTCCAGATTTGGAAAGGAGGAATTTTAAGATGAAAACGGGTGTTTTTAAAAATGGCTTAAAATTCTTTTATCTGTATTTACCTCTGATTTTAGTTACATTGTTTATTATGTTTCCTTTTTATTGGACATTCGTTACCGCATTAAAAAGAGAGGCGGATATTTATAAAATACCCATTCAATATTTCCCGTTTCCCATCACATTTCATAATTTTGCATTCGCTTGGGAAAATGTTGGATTCTCCACATTTTTTAGAAATAGTTTTTTAGTTTCAATCATCAGTATTGTGATCATTGTCTTTTGTTCTATACTCATCGGATATGCTTTAAATAGGTTCAATTTCAGGGGAAAAACTGCATTTTTGCTCTTGATGTTAAGCACGCAATTTATTCCGCAGACCATGTTGATCATTCCGCTCTTTATTATCTTTAAAAATATGAATTTGATCAATAATTTAGGTTCGTTAATCTGTACATACATCACATTTCAAATTCCGTTCAACGCCATTATCATGCGCGGTTTTGTAAGCAATATTCCGTTTGCGCTGGAAGAAGCGGCCATGGTTGACGGTTGCGGCAGGCTTAAAGCGATTTATCTGACAGTACTGCCGATTTTATTGCCAGGGTTGATAGCTACGGGCGCATTTGCCTTTATTGGCTGTTGGAATGAGTTCATGAGCGCTTTGATGTTTATTAATAGTAAAGAGTTGTTTACCATTCCGGTTGGATTAAACTATATGCAAGGACAGTACGATATTAATTATGGTGCTTTGGCGGCTGGAAGTATCATTGCCTTAATTCCTCCCATCCTGATGTTTGCCTATGTTCAAAAATATCTGGTGGCCGGATTAAGCGCGGGTTCCGTCAAAGGGTAACGGTTATTGGTCCCAGCGGATTGATAATAATTTGTAGTAAAGAAAAAAGGAGGGTTTTGCAATGAAAAAAGTTTTCTATTTGTTGTTCATGGTCATGTTGACCGGAGTTCTACTGTCGTCAGTTGTTGCGAAAGGGTCAGGCACTACCAAAATAACTTTTTGGGATGAGAATGCCGGACCGAATCGGACACCCTATTACGAAGAATTGATCAAACGTTTTGAACAAAAAAATCCGGATATTAAAGTAGAATATGTGGGATTGCCATGGAGTAACGCTAAACAAAAATATGATGTGGCGATCGCAGCTAATGCATTGCCGGATTGCGGCGGTATGCCCCTGATTTTTGTTTCTGGCTTTGTTATGAAAAATTCGTTGTTGGAATTAGACAAGTATTTTGACAAATGGGATCAGAAAAGTAAGATGAGCAGTTTAATATTAACTGCCAACCGGAGCTTGGCAAAAAACCACAAGCTTTATATGCTTCCCAATACTACCACGATGTCCGTCTTTTGGTATCGGTCGGATGTTTACAAATCCCTTGGTTTAACCGCGCCTCAAAGCTGGGATCAGCTTTATGACAATATCAAAGCGACAACTAGTCAAAGTAAAAATACTTATGGATTTAGCCTCCGTGGGGGGCCAGGCAGTGTCCAACAACTGGAAGACATGATGTTTGCTTATTCCGGGATAACTAATTATTTTACAAAAAACGGAAAATGCACGGTAAACTCTCCTAAAAATGTTGAAGCCGTAAAACGTTTTGTAGCTATGTATAAGGTATATACTCAAGAAAGCGATATTACCAGCGGCTATAAAGAAATGGTTGCAGCCTTCGATTCGGGCAGGGCGATGATGATCCAACACAACTTGGGCTCATACGGCGAACATCTTAAAGCATTGAGCCCGGAACAATTTGCGGCTTGCCCATTTCCGGTATCAGAGACAGGGAAGCGTGTTATAAAAGGCGGTCAAGCGAACGGATATGGAATCTTCCGTAATTCGAAACATCCTGCGGAAGCATGGCGGTTTATCAGTTATTTATGCTCGGCGGAAGCTCAGAGTTATTGGAACTATCATATCGGACAGATGCCGACCCATAGCGATGTTTATAAGGAGGATTGGGTAAAAAAATATCCTCACATTGAAATGGCTGGGAAAGCAATGGCAGACAAAAATTCCGTAATTATACTTCAACCGTTTTATCTGCCGGACTATTCTGCAATCCTATCACAATTTGTAGAACCGAGTTTTCAAGAAGTTTTGCTTGGCAGAAAGACTCCGGAGCAGTTCTTGAATGAATGGGCCGCTGCCATGGAAAAAGCGAAAGCTAGTTACGATAAAGCTAACAAAAAATGAATTGAGATATAAAATGGACTATACTTTCGGATTTACTTTTGCATCCCAAAAGGCATAAGTTTGCAGTAAACAATCGTCTCGTCGCCAATAGATTGCGGCTGGACGATTGTTTATTTGAGAGTAAACCTGTTTTCTAAAATTTAAGTCTCATCGTATTGCAACAGGTTTGGGATGAGGTCCGGCAACTTCGGATTGTAAAGTAATTTCGGCTTATACCGGTTGTGAGCATCCAAATCTCGCCTGAACTTCTACATCAGTGTGGTGGAAAAGATCGTCCGGATTACCCTATACGTAATCTCTTTAGATCATTTTCCGTTGCAAATTCCTTCTATGGTTGCCGTTTTTTAATAACTGTACTGAACATAAATATATTCGTCTTTTGGCGCTTTGACTTTATAGGCCTTGGCAGCGGTGAAATAAGGAAAGACTTTTTCCGGCGGCACCATATTGGCCACAGGCTCAATGGTTTTCAATTTTTCATTGAAAGGCAGCAATTGAACCATCCCTTCGACCCCGACCCAATCGCCTTCGGAAAACCCCATCTTGTCGGGGAGTCTTACCAGGATCCCCAGAGGAAGCATATCAGCGGCGCAACAGGTGACCACCATCCGGTAGACGACGATTTCATCCTTTTTAAGCAGGGATGATTTCAAAACCTTACCCCTGAAAAAAATTTTGGTCTTTAGCAACTTTTGTTTGGGAGCTTTCGGGGTATCAAACAGAATATCCCCGATGTCCAACTGAGTATATTCTTTATATTGTACGGGAGCGGATGAATTGGCCGCACCGGTCTGGGGCACAGCCGTCCATAACAAAAGCAGCAATAGCGGCAGGAAAATATATTTTTTCACGGTTAAAACCTCCTCCGCAGTAAGTTGTGAGCGGGAAATAAGTTGAGGAAGACACAAAACAGGAAAACCAACAGCGCGCACAATCCGAAGATGAACAAGATGGCCTTGACTTTAAAGCTTTTAAGCAACAAGGCCGAATTTTTGATATCGATCATTTGCCCGAATACCATAAAAGCCATCACGCTTCCCAAAGGAAAGTGATATAGAAAGGAACGGGCCACAAAAGCATCGGCTTCAGCGCATAACGACAGGCATAGAGCTAAAAACATCATCACTAGAACGGATAAAGCGGGGTTTTTCGTAATCACCATGAAAGCTTGTTTGGGTAGCGCCGTTTGAATGATGGCCGCAATCAGAGTGCCGATGATTAAGAATTTACCGACCTCAAGAAACTCGTCGTTGGCATGGCCGAAAATGTCGCCGATTACCGACCCCCGATGGGAGGAATGATTAGCCGTTTCATCTGCCGTAGCGGCGGTTTCCGATTCCCGGAGGGCTTTTTGATGAAAAAGCGTTTCAAGGGAAGGAAAGAGTTTACTGGCGATGAAAGCGATAATGATTCCCACGGCAATGGCCATCCCCACCCTCGTCAATGTAATCGACAGGTTGTAACCAAAGGCCGTGGCGGTAGCCCAGACTGTGATGGGATTGACCAAAGGCGCGGTAATCAAAAAGGCGATCGCCATATAGGGAGGAACTTTTTTAAGCAAGAGCCGCCTGGCTACGGGAATAACCCCACAGTCACATACGGGAAAGAAAAATCCGGCGCCAATCGCCAGCAGGATCCCCGGCAATTTGGCGGACCGGGCCAGCTTGTTTTCGACCATCTCCGCGGTAACCAGAGTATTCATGAGGGCTGAACCGAACACCCCGATTAAGACGAAAGGTAAAGCTTGAATGATAATGCTTAAGAAGATGGTCACCAGTTGCGGCAGTTTGTCAAGAAAGTTCGATCCATTCGCCTGATAGCTTAAGATCTGCGGCGGGACAAGGATTGGCAATAAAAGCGGCAAAAGCAACAATAAACTGGTCCATTCAAAATGTTCAGAATGGCAGCAATGGCAGTCGGGTGAATGTTCCGAGTGGGGTAAATTCGTTTTCCGGAGATTGTTGATCAGCATTGCCGCTAAAATCGCTAATGTCAAGACTGTCAGAAATGTTAGCTTGGGATTGATATAACTGCGAATATTCCCCGTTGTCAGCAGGAATGACAGCAAGATAATATAGCCGATGAAGACGGCGGTTAAGTAATTTCTTTTCAGATTTTTCATGGAGAACCCTTTCTTTGGTCCATTAATGAGTTGATTAAAGACGTTCTTTGAACTTAAAATCCGGCAAGTTTCAATGAAGAGATTCAGAATTGGCTTGAATTCTAGGTAAAGCAAACCCCAAAAAGACATCAAAACACGGTTTTTCACCCGGTCAATGCCAATGGTAATTTCTTATGTCTGAAGGAAGTTAATTGAAAAGGAACATACAAGGAGGCGCCCGGTTATCATAACCGGTTCGGAAAGGTATTGTAACGGTTGAATTCTGGATGAGAGAGAGGATTTCGATGAGAATCAACAATAACTTGAGTATAAATACAAGGCTGCAGGTGAATCCAATCTGGAGAAGCTGGCATAAAAGGCAATGATCATCCCCGCCATCCCATGGAGAAAGCAGAGGATGGGTATGAAAGGACAACAACAACATTAAGCCGATGATTAAAAAGATGCTGATTTTAAGAATGACGGATTTTTTCATTTTGGTCACAGAAATTGCTATTTTTTTCTTTCAGTGTTGACGAAATGCGGAATATTTATGCTTTCGCGATGATTGAACGGGTTCCTGCTTCCGGCGGGACTTTTCTTTTGGAAAACTCAGTGCTTGTTATCCGTGTTGTAAAAAATCTCTTATCTTTAACGGAAATGGGGAGGATGTGTTCCGGAGCGGGGTAAATGCAAAAGATTCTTTTATATTCCTTGCCAAATGAACACCCTATCGGGACGGCGGTTTCTTTATTTGTGAATGATATGGCTTGACGGAAAAAAATAAAAATGATAAAATTTATTTGCAAGAAATTCTTAATTAGAGGGAACGATATGGAAAATCAATTCGTTTTTCTTAAAGAACAGGGATATAAATTGACCAAACAACGTTGCGAAATTTTAGCAGCTTTGGATGACAGCCCGCCGCTGATGGCCGAGGAAATATTCCATCTGGTCAATAAGCATTGTAAAGTCAATTTAAGCACGGTTTACCGTAATCTGGGCATTCTGCAAAAAATGGGACTGATCCGGAAAGTAAACAGTTTAGGTCAGGCTGATCAGTATGAATTGGTGAAGAACCATTGCAAACATGATCTGGAGTGTCTCAAATGCGGGGCCAAGGTGGTTTTCTCGGAATGCATCTTCGATCAGTTGGTTCAGGAGATTGAGTTAAAAACCCATTATAAAGTGAAGAAACATAATTTGCAGCTATTCGGCACTTGTCCGAAATGTTCCAGCCAATAAAGAGTCTGCGGGGAATCATGAAGAAACGGTTTTTCATTATCATCATTATCCTTTCGTTGGTTGTTTTGACCGGCCATATCCATTTGCGCCACTCCGGCAGTGACGAGGAGGAGGCTCATTGCCCTTTTTGCGCGCTTTTACATACGGGTCTCGGTTTTTCTTTACCGTTTGAGCTTTCCGTATCTGTCGCTGTGTTGGCTGTTAGCAGTTTCAATGCGGCGAAAAAGATAGATTCCCTCAGGATTTTTAGCAACCGGTTAAGAGCGCCGCCATTTTATTTCAATGGACAAGGTACTTTAATCGATATAAAATGGAGGAATTTCAATGAATTTAAAATCAGTGAAAATATTAACCGGCCTACTATTGGTTTTATTAACCGGCTTGGCCCCGGTCGGCTTTGACTCAAACTTCGTCCAGGCGAAATCCGGGAACAACGGGTTAACGGTTGTAACTTCTTTTTACCCGATGTATGTTCAAACCATCAACGTCACCAAGGATGTCAAAGGGGTTAAAGTCGTCAACATGACCAAACCCCAAACCGGATGCCTGCATGACTATCAGTTGACCCCGGATGATTTGAAAACTATCGAGAAAGCCCGGGCTTTTGTAGTTAACGGCGCAGGCATGGAGGCTTTTCTGGAAAAAGTCATCAAGCAAATGCCGAAGTTAAAGATCGTCGATGCCAGCCGGGGAATCGCTTTAATCAAAGGTGACGGCGAAGAAGGCGACAATCCCCACCTCTGGGTCAGTATATCCAACGCGATCAAGCAAGTCAAAAATATCGGGGAGCAATTGGCGAAAATCGATCCCGCCAATGGGCCCCAATATCGCAAAAATGCCAATGCTTATATCAAGAAACTGCAAGCCTTAAAGGAAAAAATGCATCAGGGACTGGATGGCGTCAAAAACCGGAATATTATCACTTTCCATGAGGCCTTTCCCTACTTTGCGCAGGAGTTTAATCTGAAGATCGTTGCCGTAATCGAGCGGGAACCCGGATCGGAGCCCAGTGCCCAAGAACTGGCCGAGACCATCGCCACAGTTAAGAAAGCTAAAGTAAAAGGGTTATTCGCCGAACCGCAATATCCGGCCAAAGCTACCCAAACGATTGCCAGAGAAACCGGAATTAAAGTATCCACCCTGGATCCGGCGGTTACTGGAGACGCCAATGGCGATCCGGACACTTATTTAAAGACCATGGAGAAAAATCTGAAGTCATTACAAGAGGCCCTTCAATAATGAACCCAAAGCATTCCGTCAGTGCCGATAATGGCAATGCCTGCAATCTTTGTTGCACCAAAATCGAAGACATCAATGTAACCCTGGGAAAAACGGAAATTCTCAAGGGGATCAACCTGCATATCCATTGTGGAGAATTGACGGCAATTATTGGCCCGAACGGAGCCGGTAAAAGTACATTACTCAAAGCTATCCTGGGAGAAGTCAAACATACCGGCAGGCTTAGTTTCCTGGACACGGCTGGGAAACAAACAAACCATCCCGTCATTGGATACGTTCCCCAAAGCATGCAGATTGACCCTGGCTCTCCCATCAGTGTCATGGATTTATTTATCGCGTCCCAGTCAACCAGACCTGTTTGGCTGGGACATGCCAAAGAAGGACGCGGCAAAGCCCTGGAAGCTCTTTCCAGGGTTGATGCCGAACATTTGGTCAAAAGACGTCTCGGCAATTTATCCGGAGGAGAAATGCAGCGGGTCATGCTGGCTTTAGCTCTCCAGCCGATACCGGATATTTTGCTTTTGGATGAACCGATTTCCGGCGTCGACCAGCGTGGCATGGAGTTGTTTTACGGTCTGGTATCGGAACTGCGGGAAGAATATGATTTAACGATTATTTTGGTCTCCCATGATTTGGGTCTGGTTCAGAAATATGCCGACCGGGTGGTGCTGTTAAATAAGGTTATCGAATGTGTCGGCACGCCGGGTGAAGTTTTTTCAAACCCCAAAATCATGGAATCATTCGGCGCATTATGGCTAATTAAAGAAACAGAAGGGGAGAAAAACAATGCATCTATGGTATAGCCTAACCGATTTAATCCCCTTTGCCTGGCTGCAACATCTATTTATGAAAAATGCCTTGCTGGCCGTAATTTTGGTCACTCCTATCTTTGGCATCATGGGAACCATGGTGGTGAATAACCGGATGGCCTTTTTTGCCGATTCTTTAGGCCATTCCGCCTTAACCGGCATAGCGATCGGCACGATGATCGGGATTGGAAATCCGGTCTGGTCGATGATTGGCTTTGCGTTAATCTTTTCCGTGGGCATACTTGTCGTGAAACACGGCAATAAGACTTCCACCGATACGGTCATCGGGGTTTTTTCTTCCGTGGCGGTGGCTTTAGGAATCGTCATCCTTTCCCGTGGCGGAGGATTTAACAAGTATTCCATCTTTTTAATCGGGGATTTACTAAGTATTACACCCGGGGAAATCGGGATGTTGGCTCTGGTTTTAATTGCCGTAATTATTTTTTGGTATTTTTCTTTCAATAGACTGTTACTGGTCAGTATGAATGAGTCTTTAGCTAAAAGTAGAGGCATCAACCTATTTTTGGTGGAAGTTCTCTTCACGGCGTTGGTGGCGGTGGTGGTAACGATATCCATTCAATGGATTGGCATATTAATCATCAATTCGCTCCTGATTTTACCGGCGGCAGGCGCCAGGAATATCGCCGGCAGCGCCAAACAATATCATCTTTATTCCGTGACAATCGCCTTTTTTTCCGGGATCACGGGACTGATTTTATCCTATTACTGGGGGACTGCCACAGGGGCGACCATCATTCTGGTTTCGGCAATATTTTTCTTTATCACTTTCTTCGTAAAAAAGCTGGTCAATTGAAATTTGAAGCGGATCGGCCGAGAGGCCCTATGCTTAAAGTCGACGAAATTAAAATGCAAACACAGAATGTCCGTTGTTTTTTGACCTCCTTTGGGATCAATGTTTTTGAGAAAAGGGAAAACCCGCGCTAAGAATACGGCAGCGGGTTTTTTGGTTGCCGGATCGACCCTTGCCTTGGGAGCCGTTACTCCAGGCTTTGTTTATTTCCTACCTATAAAACTTCAAATTTAGGATGATAAGTAGGCTAAAAAAAGATTGACTTGGAGTTAACTCCAAGTGCTAGACTAAATTTAGGGAAGCTGAAAATAACAGTTGCAGCGAGTGCAGTGCTTTTTCAAGCAGTTTTTATTGGTTGAATCCCATCACTAGCAGCTAGAAAGAAAAATAGCAAAGGAGACCATCCCGGTATGGAAAAGAAAAAATTAGGATTTGGGTTTATGCGCTTACCATTACGAGACCAGAATGATCCCGCAAGTATTGACCAGGATACCGTCAATCGGATGGTGGATACTTTTTTGGAAAGGGGCTTTACCTATTTTGATACCGCTTATATGTATCATATGGGCAAGAGCGAGGAGGCGATCAGGGAGTCGGTCGTAAAACGTCATCATCGAGACAGTTTCACATTGGCCACCAAATTACCGACGATGTTTTTAAAAACAAAGGAAGACCAGGAAAGAATTTTTGACGAACAGCTGGTCAAATGCGGGGTAGACTATTTCGATTACTACCTGTTGCATAATCTGGGGGTGGAGAATTATGAGACGACCCGGAGATTGGGCAGTTTTGCATTCGTTCAGGAAAAGAAAAATCAAGGAAAAATCAGGCAGGTCGGCTTTTCGTTTCATGATAACGCGGACTTATTGGATGAAATCCTAAAGGCTCATCCGGAAGTGGATTTTGTCCAGTTGCAGATCAATTATCTGGATTGGGAAGATGAAAGCATTCAGTCCCGAAAATGTTACGAGGTAGCCAGAAAACACCAGAAACCGGTTATTGTGATGGAGCCGGTGAAAGGCGGCGCGCTGGCCAAAGTGCCTGAAAAAGCGGAGCAATTGTTTAAGGACTATCATCCGCAGATGTCGATACCATCTTGGGCGATCCGGTTTGCGGCAAGTCATGCGGGAGTGATGATGGTTTTGAGCGGGATGTCCGGTATGGAGCAATTGTTGGACAATACGGGCTTTATGCAAGAGTTCGAACCTTTTGACCGGGTGGAATACGCTATTGTCAAAGAGGCTGTCAAGCTGATCAACGAATCCATCGCGATTCCCTGTACGGCCTGCCGGTACTGTGTGGAGGGATGCCCGAAAAGCATAGCCATTCCGCAGTATTTTGCGTTGTACAATAATGAAAAGCAATCGGTGAAAAACACCGGGCCTTCGCTCCAGAGAGTGTATTATGATAATTATGCCAAAACTCACGGCAAGGCTTCCGACTGTATCGAATGTAAAGAATGCGAAAGACATTGTCCGCAACATATTGAGATTACCAAATGGTTAAAGGATATCACGGTTGCTTTTGAGGATTGAAAACTTTCCTCAGGCCGGAACCGGGAAAATCTTAAGAGTGAGTGTTATAGAAGAATTTTAAGTAGTCAGCCACCCTAGCTTTGCTGGGACAACGATGTCGCGCATCTATGCGCGCGAAAATACCGCCGGGGTGGTTGTTCGATCTATAAGAGTTGAAATAAATAATCTGACCAAAATCTAAAAGAAACGGAAAAATTCAGGTTATGCCTGGGCCGATAGTTGGTCGAGACCCCACTCTCGTTCTTCCCCTGTGAAGATATAAGCGCGGTTTTTAGGACCTATGTTGTGAAGAACTTTTTTAACAGAATAAGATATCGATGTTATTTTCTGGATTGCATCAAAACAAAAGGCATGATATAATAAATTCAATTTGAAAGCTTTCAAATTGAATTTTTGTAGACTGATTGATAAAAAGGCCTTTGTCAAGAAGCGTAAGAGATTGATACCACTATCCAATAGTAGGCTTGAAAGAAGAATGAATCCAGTTAAGAGGGATGAATTTTTTTAAGTTTAAATTTGAAAGCTTTCAAATTGTTTTGGATCTATAAAACACCATAAGGAGAGCAAGCTCATGAAACGAATTTTGAATTTATCCATTCCAGGCTATACGTGTCCTGAAGGTAATTCCGATGGCGGAGCCTATCCGATTTATAGTTACCGCCCGGATTACAATGCATTTATTGAGAAAGTCTCGGAAGAGAGAAGCATCGATCAGATTATGGGCTTCTTTGATTTAAAAACATTTCTGCTCGGGCCTTTTCCGGGAGAATTGTTCAATCTTTGCGCTATGACCACTAAACCCCATACAACCCATATCACCTATTTCAAAAAAAATAAAGCCAATTTGTACGACCCGGCGGATGTTTCGGCATTGATTCCGGATCAATTGGTTGGAGACTTAAAAGTTATCCACGTTACCGACATTAAGAGTGATATTTCCGTTGGCGATATCAAAAAAAACGACATATCCAAGGGCGATATCGTGTTTTTAAATACCAATTTCAGCAAAAATTATCGCGATATGAAGCCAACTAAAAAGTATTATACCGGGCTTCCCGGTCTTAGCTTTGCAGCAGCAGAACACCTGGTAAATGTGGGTGTAAAAGCTATCGGCATTGACGCCCGTACCATAGAACCTTTGGAAAAAAGCAACCGGGGCAATGTATCCATCATTGATTTATTTAACCAAGCCGGCATACCGGTTGTGGAGGATTTGGCGAACCTGGAATCCGTCACCAACAATTTGAAATGGGCGATGATTGGAGTGCCTGTGAAAATACATGGGGCTTTGGGAGGGGCAGCCCGGGTTATTGCTATTAATCCCGATAAACCGGAAGAATATTTAGATTTGTCTCACAAGGTCAAGTCGTACCCGGATACCAGGTTTGACAGGCCTCATGGCTGGGAACTGCCCTTACCGGAACGAATTGAACCCAGGGATATGCAGAATCAAATTTCCAGATGGACTAGGCTTTTACCCTTTATTCTTGAAGGCGATGATGTCAGAACCCCGGATGGCAGAAGTCAAGAGATGTATATGTATTTCAGTCACGCTTCAAACACTCATGCTGAATGCGCATATTTTGATCCATTTAATTACCATCAAATATCAGAAGACATCATGCTAAAATATAAAGAAATGCCTATTGATAGGCTGATTGGAAATGCATCAATTCTTGATCTTAGCGAAAGTATTGGTCCGAGGCAGACGATTGATGTGGATCTTCTTGAAAAATCGGATGCAGACATACATAAAGGTGATGTTCTTTTTGTACGGGCGGATATCAATGACTGGTATTTGTTTGGAAAGTCTATTGATATAACGCCGGGCTTCACGGTTGGCGCCGCAAGGTGGCTAACGGATAAGGGTATCAAAGCCATTGTCATCGATTTTCCTTCCGTTGAAAAATCCAATCCACCCAGTGGTATTGATGGAATGCGATATACATCCAATGATGTGCATTATTATTTCCATGATAACGATATTCCTGTAATTGAAAAGGCTACTAAGCTTTCTCATATTAAACAGAAGAGATTTTCAACAGCTATCTTGCCGTTGCCCGCCCATAACCTTGGGGGATTCCCGGTTGATATTTTTGTGTGGGAAGATTGGAAATAAAACGGGATTGATTTAAACGGGTCCGGAGTAAGTGCGAAGGGGCATTTATTCCGCACCCGATTTGGATTTTTCGGTACTTTACCAACACGACTATTTTCTTAATCAGTACCGGCATTGATTTTTCGTTAGGCGATTTCAAATGAAAGGAGTGGTTAATTGCTTTTTAGCCCCATTCCAGAGTGTTAAAGGTTAGGCTTGAGTAACGACAGATTTAGAAATTATGCAATATTGACTGAATAAAAAAGGGAGGGTTTTTATATGCATAAGAGTTCGTCTGTTATTTTAGGGATTTTGTTGAGCGTCGTTTTAATTTGGGCGCCTATTTTTACCGCTGAAGGCAAGAGTTCGCAGAAAGTTTTGCGGATAATGGTATCGGAAGGAAGCTCGGGAAGGACAATCAGCCAGGCGATGAAGGATTACGAGGCAGCCAAGGGTGTTAAGGTAGAAGTACTTTCCTATCCCTATGGTGATACCCACGATAAACAGCTTTTGGAATTAAGAAATAAATCGAAAAACATCGATATTGTCAATGTTGATTCCCAGATATGGCTGGCTGAACTCAACAGTTATTTGCAGCCGTTGCAACCCTATATCCAGAAAAGCAAATTTGATACGGGAATCTATGTTCCATCCATGCTGAACATGTTCACCATGAAAATTCAGAATCAAAATAGATTACTTGCCTTACCCATGCGGATTGGGGGGTGGGTTCTTATTTATAGAACCGATTTGTTGAAAGCTAAAAATTTGCCTGTACCAAAGACGATGGATGAATTTTTAAGTACAGCCCAAAAATTGACAGAGGACAATGTATATGGATTTTCAGCAGCTTTTAAGCAGACCAATTATCTAGTAGCTCAATGGGTTCCTTTCCTCTATAGTTTCGGAGGAAACATCTTAAATGAAAACATGACCAAAGCAGTTTTCAATAGCCCACAGGGGAGAAAGGCCACCCAATTTCTGATCGATCTTTATAAAAATTATAAAGTAGTGCCTCCTTCGGCCATCGATTATGAACAGGACGGCGTTATTTCATCCATGCAACAAGGAATAACGGCAATGGCTATAACTTATTCACCTTATTTTCAAGAAATAAACAACCCGAAAAAATCCAAGTTTGCCGGAAACTTTGCGGTTGCGCCGTTTCTTCCCTATGATAAAGACTCCGGCCTGACTTCGGGAATCACTGAAATTTCAGGCTGGGGGCTTGGAGTAAGCAAATACAGCGCTAATAAGGAATTGGCATGGGATGTCATCCAATTTGTGTGCGGCGAAGAAGAACAGAGGAAGCTTGCTGTACAGAATAATAATTCTCCCAGTGTTTCCAAAACTTTTAACGACCCTGAATATTTAAAGGTATATCCGGAAGCAAAATCGGTATTAACTTCCCTCCAGGGCGCTAAGTCGCGACCGGGTACACTTCGTTGGACGAGAGTTGAGGATGTGCTGTCAAGAGAGCTTTCGGCGGCAATCACCGGCCAAAAGACCGTCAATAAAATGCTTGAAGATGCTGAAAAAGAAGTTAATCAAATTTTAGGGGCCAAATAATAATATGCAATACTGAATATTCCATGATTTGAATCTCCTTATTTTGAAATTGCAAACAACTTCGCAAGAAATTGTTTGCAATTTCGCCCCATAGTTATACAGAAATCTGCGAAAACCGCGCACGATTTTGTCATTATTATTTGTGTCGGCAGCGGCGGCGGAATGGAGACTGAAATGGCAAAGCAGAAGATGATACATATCGAAAGCTTGAAAAACAGAGACGGGTATTTGTTTTTGATGCCGGCTTTGTTGGTATTGGTTGCTGTTTTAATCGTTCCTCTTTTTAGCAGTTTGGTTTTGAGTTTTATTGAGTGGAATTATATGGATCCCGAAAGCGTTCCGAAATTTGTGGGGATTCAAAATTACATTCATACACTGACCAACCCGCAGGATATTAATTCTTTTAAAGTAACTTTTTCTTTTATGAGCATCTCCATAGCATTGGAGCTATTATTGGGGATAAGCATAGCGCTTCTTTTAAATGGAAATCTCAGAGGACTCAAGGTTTTTCGATCCCTAATCATTATGCCGATGATGATTGCGGAAGTGGTTGCTTCGTTATGCTGGAGATATATGCTTCAATCGGACTTCGGAATTGTGAACTATTTTCTAAAAGTAATGCACATTGGCGCTCAGGCTTGGACGGATCAAAATCATGCCTTAATATCGATCATTTTAATGGAAGTATGGCAGAACACGCCCTTTGTGATCTTGATTATATTAGCCGCCTTACAATCTTTACCCAGTGATACCATGGAAGCGGCAGATGTGGACGGCGCAAATTATTTTCAGAAATTATTTGCAGTTGTTTTCCCGGTGATCAGGCCTCAAATCTTGATTGTTCTGGTTTTCAGAACGATGTTTGCGTTGAGGGCGTTCACTCAGCCTTGGGTTTTAACGGGGGGAGGTCCCGCCGACAAAACGCTGGTCCTTGGAATCGATATATATAGAAAGGCTTTTCGATATTACGATATGGGTCTTGCCAATGCTCTTTCCTGGATTCTTATTTTTGTGACCATTTGCATTGTTATTGCATATATCGCATTACTCGATAAGGAGGACTACTCGTAATGTTTCGGACATATGAAGACCTTCAATCGTTGAAGATTATAACAACTCAGAAGACCCATAAGAACCTGCAATGGGTGAAGAACTTTTTCCGGTATGCTTTAATAACAGTGCTGCTTGTTTTTACGGTGTTTCCGGTATTATGGGCGATGCTGGCGAGTTTTAAGAAACCGATGGATGCTATTTCAATGACTCCATTGTTTATTTTTAAGCCAACCCTGGAGAACTATAGCGATCTTTTTACGAAAACCGATATTCCGTTTTTAAAATATTTTATGAATTCGATGATTATCAGCCTTACCAGTATGGTCATATCGATTTTGTTTGCCTGCATGGCCGGGTACAGTCTTGCCCGGATTAGGCCGAGAGGCTCGAGATTTCTTACCGTTTTTATATTGGCGGTCAGGATGCTGCCCCCGATAGTCATCATTGTTCCTCTTTATATTTTTTACAATTCTATCGGCATATTGGATACTTTGGTTGGGCTGATCATACCTTACACGGCGTTAAACATCCCACTGGCCACCTGGATGATGCACAGTTTTTTCAAGGGACTTCCCAAACAGCTTGAAGAGGCGGCGATGATCGACGGTTGCGGAAGAATCAGAACTTTTTTAAATGTAATCCTCCCGCTGACGGCTCCGGGCATAGCGGCAACTTCGATATTTTGTTTCATATTGGCCTGGAATGATTTCTTGCTGGCCTTACCGCTTACAAGCATCAGTGCGGTTCCGCTTCCGGTTATCGCATCCTCGGTCCGTGCGGAGGAAGGCGTCCTTTGGGGAAAGTTAGGCGCAGTCATTACAATATTGGTCATTCCGGTTTTTATCTTTACGTTATTCGTGCAAAAGCATATTATAAGCGGCTTGGTATCGGGTGCGGTGAAAGAATAGGAAATAATTCGCGCAGAGAAAGTTTAGATTTAAGTTTTGTGTTTTCAATTATTACGGAATTGTGAGAGGGAATTATGCCGCAAACCGAAACAAGCTCCCGACTTTCCTTAGAACAGAAAATAGCCGTCGGTCGCCGTAAACTTCAGGAAGCTTACGACGACCGAGGTTGTATCGACTCGGTAGTTTTAGCCGCCAGTATTAAGCTGGATAGGCTGGTAACCCGTTTTCAGCAAAAGATGGTGAAAAACACGGTTCCGGGGTTTATGCCGCGAAAGTGGAGAAAATGACGAATCCATTCATATTTTTAACGGAATTGCCCGCACTGCAGGAAATTTACAAATAGGTTCAAAGGCGATATACTTAGTGTAGAATTTTGCATGGGATCAATATGGGAGTTTATAGGAGCAATTATTTTGAGAGTTACGATAAAGAAAATTGCACAGATAGCAGGAGTTTCTGTTGGAACGGCGTCTGAAGCCCTAAACAATACCGGGAGAATTAATTCAAAAACTGCTGAAAAAGTGCTGCAAGTTGCAGATAGCTTAAATTACAGGCCTAATAGCATGGCCAAGGCTTTGTTGAGTCAAAAAAGCAGCACCATCGGTTTTGTACTGGATTATTATCAAAACATCAGAACTCATATGGGAAGCGCTGAAATGTTGATTGGAGCCATTAATGAAGCGGGTTTAAATAATTATGATTTACTCACGACTATAGCTCCCAAGGACGCCAATATTATCGAACATGGCCTCAATTTATTTAATTCCAAAAAAATTGACGGGATTTTATTTTACGGTGTCAGGCCGAATAATTTAAGTATTAACAAACTAGTTGAAAAGACTGTTCCATATGTTATTTTGTCGGGTGGAATCTGGGACGAGAGAATCGTCACGGTAACATTGGATACAGTCAAAGCGGCCTATACTCTCGTAGAGTACCTTATTGAAAAGGGCCACCGGAATATTGCCCATATTTCAGGTTCGGATCGGACTTACGGAGGGATCGGAAGAAAGAATGGTTATCTGGAGGCATTGAAACAGCATGACATTTCCCCAGATGAAGGCTTTATCGTCACTACCAGTTATGGAGTGGAATATGGATATCATGCCATGAAAGAGTTACTGCAGAAGAGAACCGGTATTACAGCCGTATTTTGCGGTTCCGATGATTTGGCTGTCGGAGCATGCAATTATCTACAGGAAATTAACGTGGCTATCGGAACCGATGTTGATATTGTCTGTATTAGCAATGATAAGCAATTTGCCGCTTATACTCCAAAACTGACGACCATCGGAATCGATTTCAGGCAAATGGGACAACAGGCGACTTACTTGTTGTTTGAGTGGTTAAAAAATGACGGTATACAGAATAAGAAAATTGTAATGGACTATAATTTCCTAAAAGGGGATACGGCCTAAAATTGAAGCAGAACCTTAGTAAACTCTCTTAAAACCGAAAACGCAATCTACAGGAAAAACTTTGAGACTTAATTAAAGGGCCGGCTCTATTTAAGAACCGGCCTTTTAATTGACTTTTTTTATATCCAGCCTTTAGGGGCAGCAATTACTGAATTTCAACGATGATCATGATTTCAACGGGTTATTTTGAATTATGCAGGTTTTTTACTTTAAATAACCCAACATTAAACAGGGTGCTCATCATGTTTCCAAAGCGGAAAATAAAGAATGATGGCTTTCCCCAAGCCGGGAGTAGGAAAATCATAAGAATGAGGGATGTGGCAAAGCTATGAATAGAATTGGGGAGGCCTGCCCTTATGGCATTACAAGAGAAAATTCAATAATTAAAAGGCACTATAACAAGTTTGTAACTTAAGAAAGAGCTATTGACATCTTTTTACACATGAGGTATTATTAATTCAATGAAATTATACTAAATAGATAGATTTACTTAAAATTGTTTTGTAACCGGATATTCGTGGCTGACCAGAAAACTGGAGGCTAAATCATTTCCCTTTCCCCGTACGAACGGGCAAGGAGTGATTTAGCCTCTTATTTTTTATAAAAAAGCAGCAAGGGAGTGCCAAAATGAGTTTTGATTTTGATACTTTAAAGGTGCAGGCTGGGTACAAAGCCGACCGGCATAACAATGCGGTCTCTGTGCCGATATATCAAACCACCGCATTTGCCTTGGGCGACAGCTACCGGGCCGACCGGTTGTTTTCCTTTTCGGAGGATGACCCGATTTATACGCGGCTTTCCAATCCAACCATCGATGTTTTGGAAAAAAGATTGGCCGCCCTTCACGGTGCTGCCGGATCCATAGCGTTAGCCTCAGGGATGGCGGCGGTTTCTTATGCATTGCTGAATGTTGCGGGGAAAGGCGGCAGAATTCTAACAACGGCCAGACTTTACGGTGGAACGGTGGACAGTTTTTCTTCGGTGTTCCTGGACTTGGGCCTGGCGATCGATCTGGTGGAAAATCCGGACGATCCCGCCGAATTTCAAAAGAAACTGACCCCGGACACCAAAGGGATTTTCATCGAAAGCCTAACCAACCCGTTTGTGACCATCCCGGATCTGGAGGCGATTGCCGACATCGCTCATGCACACGGCATTCCGTTGATTGTCGATAATACGGTAGCAACGCCTTACCTGTTGAACCCCTTTGAACACGGGGCGGACGTGGTGGTTTATTCGGCCACCAAGGCCCTTTCCGGTCACGGCAATGTGATTGCCGGCGTGGTGATTGAAAGTGGCCGATTTAATTATGGAAACGGCAATTTTCCCCATTTTGAAAAACCGCTTTGGTTTTTGCGGGATGGCAATGATGTGGAACGCAATATTTTGCAGGTGTTTTCCAAGATCCCCTTTACGGGCCGGTTGCGGGCGGTTCATCTTAATTATCTCGGCGCAGCCCTTTCCCCTTTCGATGCTTATCTAGTGCTGCTGGGGCTGGAAACACTTTCGGAACGCGTGAATAAGCAAGTGGCCAATACCCAATCGATATTGGAGTATCTAGAAAAAAATGAACATGTTCGATGGGTGCGCCATCCTTACGCCAAAAGCAACCCCTATAAAGCCCTGGCGGAACGGTATTTTCCTAAAGGAGCGGGTTCGATTTTATCGTTTGGTTTTAAGGGCACGGAAGAACAAAAACGGATTTTTTTGGCATCAACCAAGATCTTTGGATATCAGGCCAATATTGGAGATGCCCGTTCATTGATTATTAATCCCGCCCAAACCACTCATGTGGAGCTGACGTTGGAACAACGGGAACTGGTAGGGCTTAGCTTGGATACCATCCGCTTGTCTTTGGGGCTGGAAAGCGCCAAAGACCTAATCGTTGATTTGGATCAGGCGTTCCAAACGGCCTTTGGGGAACAGCGGGGTAAAGATGAGCCGTAATGATATGTTGAAACAGGAGGAAATAATGAGTCCCATTAATTTGCAGATTCCTGATGTACCCATTCGGGAAATTCGTCTGAATTCCATTACCGGCTATCAAGGCAGTGCCGCCGATCTGGTAAGAAACTCACGTTGCGGATTAAGGGATAAAAGCCGTTCCTTTTCACAGTGTCTGGGCTGTTCCACTTCCCAGGCAGCCTGTATGGTGATTTTGGTTCAGGATGCGGCGGTGATCAGCCACGGTCCTGTGGGCTGCTCATCCTGCTTTCATGAATTTGCCTTTACCTATCGGGTCAATTCGCCCTTGCGCAGTGTAGAAAAGCCAACGCAGCGTAACATTTTTTCCACCAATTTGGAGGAGACTGATACGGTGTATGGCGGCGCCCAAAAGCTGGCGGCGGGTATTCGTGAAGTCTATGAGCGTACCCAGGCCAACGCTATTTTTGTTTTGACCACCTGTGCCGCCGGAATCATCGGGGATGATGTAGAAAGCGTTTGCAATGAGGCGGAGGAGGAACTTCAGATCCCGGTGGTGGCAATTTTTTGCGAAGGGTTCCGGTCCAAGGTTTGGACCACCGGATTTGACGCCAGCTATCACGGAATTGCTCGGAAATTGATTAAGCCAGCCCGTGAGAAGCGAAAGGACGTCATTAATGTAATTAACTTCTGGGGTACGGATATTTTCAGTGAGTGGTTTGGGGCTTTCGGCGCCAAACCGAACTATATAACCCCTTATTCTACGGTAGAAAGCCTTCGATGGTCGTCGGAAGCAGCCGCTACAATCCAAGCCTGTCCTACGTTAGGTTCGTATCTCGGCGCAGCCCTGGAGCAGGAATTTGGAGTACCGGAAATCAAAGCGGCTCCTCCTTATGGAGTAGCCCAAACCGACCGTTGGTTCCGGGCTTTGGGCGAAATTCTTCACCAGGAAAAACAGGCTGAGGAAATTATCGCGGCCAAAAAAGCGGAATACCTGCCAAAGATCGACGCCCTGCGCCAAAAATTGGGGGGGAAAACCGCCTTTGTAACGGCGGGAGCCGGACACGGACACGCGTTACTTTCCGTATTGGGCGAGCTGGGGATGGAGGCGAAAGGCGCGGCCCTCTTCCATCATGATCCGCTCTATGATAACGGTAGTGAAGAAAGCGATTTGCTGGCTCAAAGCGTAAAAGATTATGGTGATGTACCGAATTTTAATATTTGCAACAAGCAGGAGTTTGAACTGGTAAACATCTTGAACCGTTTGCGCCCGGATCTTTTATTGGCCAGACATGGCGGCATGACCCTATGGGGTTCCAAACTGGGGATCCCTTCACTGCTGATTGGCGATGAGCACTTCGGTATGGGTTATGAGGGTATCGTACGTTACGGGGAGCGGATTTTGGAAACCTTGGAAAACGATGAATTCGTGAAGAACCTTGAAAAACACGCCGTCAATCCTTATACCCCATGGTGGCTTGCACAGGAACCGGGTATATTTTTGGGCGGGGGCGGCTGCAAATGAGGGGGATCATCGAGCAAGAGCGTTTTACCTGCGCCATTGGCGCGCTGCAAAGCGTGGTGGCCATACCCAAAGCCGCACCGGTTCTCCATTCCGGCCCCGGTTGCGGCAGTATGATCCAAGGGTTTTTTGAGCGTTCCACCGGCTATGCCGGCGGCAGTACCTCTCCTTGCACCAATTTTGGCGAACAAGAGGTCGTTTTTGGGGGTATTGAGAGACTGCGGCAGATTATCTCCAATACCTATAAGGTGCTGGACACAGATCTGCAGGTGATATTGACCGGTTGCACAGCCGGAATCGTAGGCGACGATATAGCAAGCCTGGCTGCGGAATTCCGCGCCGCAGGCCGGCCGATTGTGGCGGTGGAAACGGCCGGTTTCAAATGCAACAACTTTGAATCCCACAGTCTGGTGGTAAAAGCGATTATTGATCAATATGTCAGCTTGTTTGAAGACGATAATCCCGTCCGCAGCAAGAAAAACACCGTGAATTTGTTCGCCTCGCTCCCATACCAGGATCCGTTCTGGAAAGGCAATCTCGCTGAATACAAACGGCTCTTGGAAGGCATCGGTCTCAAGGTTCAGGTGTTGTTTGGCCCGAAATCGAATGGAGTTGATGAATGGAAGGAAATTCCCAGAGCCAATTTTAATATTTTGGTTTCACCATGGCCGGGGGAACCCATTGTGGAGTATCTGGAGGAACGTTATGGGCAGCCCTTTACGAAATTTCCCCACATTCCCATTGGCGCCAATGAAACGGAACGTTTTTTGCGGCAGGTCTTGGCCTTTGCGGCGGAGATGCAAGCGGGGATCGATGAAACAGCAGCCGGGGATTTTATTCGGCGGGAACGGGAGGCCTATTACGAGGAAATCGACAACCTGGCCACCTTTTTGCTGGAATTCCGTTATGGGCTGCCCAATCATGTTCACATCTTGCATGACGCCGGTTATGTACTTGGACTGTCCAAGTTTCTCCTGCACGAGGTGGGCATTATTCCTAAAGAGCAGTTTGTGGTGGACAATACGCCGGAAAAGGTTCAGGAACAAATTAAGGCTGAACTCAAGACAACCTCCGACAAACGCAATATACCCCTGATATTTGAACCTGACGCCGGTAAGGCTCAGGACTTTATCCGGGGCCTTTCCCACAACGGAAGGGGGCTCATTATCGGCAGCGGCTGGGATAAGGAACTGGCCAGAGAAAAAAATTATGATTTTTTGTCCGCCGCGGTGCCATCGCCTTACCGTTTGGTGTTGACCACCAATTATGCCGGATTCTCCGGTGGGCTGCGGGTGATAGAGGATATCTACGCCGCTGTTTTGGCTACCTATCGATGAGATATGAATTCAAAAGGATATCCCGGAAGGATGTGGTGTTTCATGAAGTGTCACGAATCCATCACGAAGTGCTCCGAAATGAAAGAATCGAAAGGAGAAAAACATGGCAGTGTCCCCCTCCCCCTATCAGTTCGATACCCAAAAAGTCCGGGCCGGTTATGAGCCCAAGGACCATCATTACGCCGTATCACCACCGATCTATGCCACTGCGGCCTATGATTTTCGGGATGTTGAAAATGCCGCCAATTTGTTTGGTCTGCGCGAGATCGGATTTCTTTATACCCGGGTGGGCAATCCGACTGTAGCGGTTTTGGAAGAACGGGTAAAAACGTTGGATGGGGCAAGCGCGGCTATTGCCCTGGCTTCCGGCATGGCAGCTATCAGTTACACCCTGCTGAATCTGGCCGAAGGCGGCGGAACCATTCTGACCTCCCCATACCTTTATGGGGGCAGCGCCGACAGCTTTAAAAAGATTTATCCGAAATTCGGGATTCATTTCGAGCTGGCGAAAAATATCGAAAACCCCGAGGCGCTGGCGACGGAGATTAAACCCGATACCAAGGCGATTTACATTGAAAGTATCAGTAACCCCAATACCGTTTTGCTGGATGTGGATGGGATCGCCAAAGTTGCCCACCAGCATGGGATTCCGCTGGTGGTGGATAATACGGTGGCCACGCCCTATCTGTACAATCCCATTGCCCACGGCGCGGATATTGTGATTTATTCCACCACCAAAGGACTGAACGGACATGGCAACGTCATCGCCGGGCTGGTTTTGGAAAGTGGGAAGTTCAACTATACCACCGTAAAATTCCCCCAGTTTTCCGAGAAGTACTATACACTCCGTGACCTGGATGGCAAATACCGCAGTTTCCCCGAAGTATTTCCTGATGCTCCGTTTACCAGCCGGATCCGCTTTAATTATCTCAATTATTTCGGCGCGGCTCTTTCGCCCTTTGATGCTTATCTGGCAATCATCGGCCTGGAAACTATATCGGAGCGTTTGGCTAAGCAGGTTCGCAATGCGGAAACGCTGGCGGGTTACTTATCCGGACACCAAGCGGTGGAGTGGGTCCGTTATCCGGGATTGGAATCCAGTCCATATTACTCCCTTTATCAGCGCGACTTCAAAAAAGGGGTCGGCGGAATTCTGTCCTTTGGGTTCAAAGGAACCCAAAAGCAGCGGGAGGCGTTTTTGAATGCGGTCCGGCTTTTCCACTACCATGTCAATATTGGTGATGCCCGTTCCCTAATTGTCAATTCACCGCAGACCACCCACGGAGAGCTGGAATCCCATGAAAAGGTCTTGGCCGATATTCCCGAAAACCTGATCCGGATATCGGCCGGGTTGGAAGATGCGACCGACTTGATTGAAGACCTGGAACAGGCATTTCAAAAGGCATTGTCCTAAAAACTAAATTGAGGAGTGTGTTGTGATGAAAAACGTAACCAAAATTTTTGGCGCAGCGGTAGCGCTTATTCTGGCCATAGCTGTTTTTTGGGTCGGCTTGGGCACAATCAACGCCAATAATCCAACGAGTTCCAAGACTGCCAAGAACTCTCAGGGAACGAAGTATAAATACGGGAAAATCGATATTCCCGGCAAGGACGGTTCGCTTTGCGGCGCTCCCATCTATATTGCCTATGAAAAAGGCTTTTTTGCCGAGGAAGGTTTTGATGTCAACTTGATTTCCGCCGATACCGAAACCCGGAAAATAGGGTTGAACAACGGAACCATTCCCATTGTCAACGGTGATTTTCAATTTTTCCCTTCGATTGAAGAAGGTGTAAAGGTCAAAGTAGTGGATGGACTTCATAAAGGTTGTATCAAAATCGTGGTTCCTTCAGGCTCCCCGATTCGATCCGCCAAAGAGTTGAAAGGTAAGAAAATCGGCGTCGATGAAATTGGGGGAACTCCTTTTCAAGTTGCGAGCGTATGGCTGGAAAATCATGGCATCATCGCCAAGGATAATAAAGAAGTGACTTTTGTTCCTTACGGCGATGGTAACCTGGAAATTGAGGCTGCCCAAAAAGGGGATATCGCAGCCGCGGCTATTTGGGATCCCTTTGGATCTTTGGCTGTCAAGAATAAGGGTTTTAAAGTAATCTTCGATCTGGCGACCGATCCGATTTTTGCCGATAAATATTGCTGCTTCCTTTATGCTTCCGAAAAAGTGATCCAAAAAGATCCCCGGAAGGTAGCCGCACTCTTGAGGACTTATCACAAGGCGCAGGATTGGATTTATAACCATCCGGCAGAAGCCGTCGACATCATTTCCGACAAGAAATATTCCGACATTACGGATAAAAAGCTAGCCGAGGAACTCCTCAAGAGCTATCAGTATCCGTCTGTAAAAGAGCAAAGCAATAGTCCTGCAACGGTGCAAGCGAATGTGCTCTATTTTGTGAAAGAGCTCTCCAAAATCGGTTATCTCAAAACCAGTAATCCCGAAAAATTCGCCAAACAAATCTATTACAAGATACAATTGTAAGATTAGGCGTTTAGGAGATATACCATGAACAACTCTATCGATAAAAACCTTTCCTTGGCTCAGGTTATAGCCCGGAGCCCAGGTTCGAAAAGCGCGGTATCCAATACCCGATATTTATTTTGGGCGCTAATTACCCCGATTGGGTTCGTTGTGGCAGCAATCATTAGTCTGAACGTTCCGAACACACAACAAGTCAATAACCTGGCCTACCGGTTGACATTGTTTGGCTTGCTCTTCCTCTACTTCGGTATCGCCCTATTTTCATGGTTTGATGGTGAAAGACGCACAAAATTCATTAGCCGTGCGCCTTTTAGGTTGGCAATGGGGCTGATTCTCGCCTTGTGGGACTTGCTGAGCACCAAATTCGACATTCTGCCGCTGCCGTTTTTTCCCGGGCCCTCAAAAGTGGTTGGGGTTATTCTGGAAGAACATGATTTTTTGCTGGTCAATACCGGCTATTCCTTGCGTCTGTTTTTAATCGGCTTTTTGGTCGGTATCGTGCTGGGTGTGGGTACAGGGATACTGATAGGATGGTTTGCCAGGGTTCACTATTGGGTGTTTCCGGTTCTGAAACTCACCGGGGTGGTTCCGGCGGTTGCCTGGATGCCTTTTGCGCTGACCGTTTTTCCTACCTCATTTGTGGCCGGGATATTTTTAATTGTAATTTGCGCGTGGTTCCCGGTGGCTTTCATGACGGCTCAAGGAATGGCAAATACCCAAAAGATTTATTTTGAAGTTGCCAAAACCCTGGGCGCCAAACAAAGCTATCTGCTGTTTCATGTGGCGTTACCCAATGCGATTCCTCAGATATTTACTGGGATTTCTACGGCAAACGGGTTGGCTTTTACAACACTGGTCGTGTCGGAAATGATGGGCGCTCAAGGGGGCCTTGGCTATTATATTAACTGGGCTAAGGCTTGGTCCTCCTATTACAAGGTGTATGCCGCAATCATTATCATGGCTCTTCTCTTTTCCCTGATTATGAAAGGGATTGCCTTGATTCAGAACCGTTTGTTAATCTGGCAGAGGGGGCTTGTAAAGTGAGTGTAAAAGCTGAAATAGATAATTTGATAGAAATTGTTGCGGTTGACCGTACCTATATAGATACCAGCGATAATTCGGTTGAGGCTCTCAAGGATATTAACCTAACGGTTAGAAAAGGCGAATTCCTCTCGATCATCGGTCCTTCCGGCTGCGGAAAAACTACGCTGTTACGGCTGATCGCTGGCCTTGATACACCGGAAAGAGGGAAAATTATGCTAGAAGGTACAGAAATCAACATGCCCGACCCCAAGCGCGGCTATGTTTTTCAGCAAGGCAGCCTTTTCCCATGGCTGACGGTGGAAAAAAATATTGCGGCCGGCCTTAAAGCTAGAGGAGTTTATAAGGAAAATCAAGCCGATGTGGCTCGTTTTATTGAACTCATCGGACTACGGGGTTTTGAAAAATCTTATCCTCACCAAATCTCCGGCGGTATGGCTCAGCGGGTGGCTGTGGCCAGAGCGCTAATCAACCGGCCTATCGTCTTGCTGCTGGATGAACCGATGGGTGCTTTAGATGCTTTTACCAGAGCCGATTTCCAGGATAAACTGTTGGAACTTTGGAAGCGGGACGGTACGACCATGACGCTGGTAACCCATGATGTGGATGAAGCCATTTATTTAAGCGATCGAATCGTGATTATGACTCCGCGTCCCGGTCAAATCAGTGAAATACTGGATGTTCATCTATCAAGGCCCCGAAAGAGAGGCGACGCTGAATTCATGACGCTCCGAAAAAATATTCTTGAGAAGTTGCACCTGGCCAGCGTCATTCCTCAACCGGAATATGCGATATAAAGAAAATAACGAAGGATGCTTATCTAAAATTGGTCAACGCCAAAATTTGCGAAATGAAATCCAAATTATATATAAGGGGATATTACCGTTGAAAAACCGTTTCATCACCGGAATCGGCGCAATAATTTCCGGCTTGCTGATATCGATGGGGCCGAAGCTGATTTTTAAGCTTTGTGAAGCCGATCCGGACGGCAGTTGGGCGAAGTGTCACTGGACCGGGCAAGCGGAACTTGGTATCGGTCTTTTCATCATTGTTTTAGGATTATTCCTTTTGATTTTTTCATCAAAACAAACGCGTTTAGGACTTTGCATCGCTATCGCCCTGGCGGGAATTCTGGCGCTATTATTTCCCACCGTGCTGATTGGCGGATGCGCAATGAAAGACATGGCCTGCCAACGCGTATCCTTTCCGGCCCTGATCATCATTGGCCTGATTACTGTAATCGGTTTTACCTACAATACACTTTTTCTGCTTCTCTCGGCCAGCAATCACCAAGAAGGAAACGGTTAATGGGGAAAAACCAACATTTTACCTTTTCGGATCTTGCTTTATGCAACTTAAGGCGTCGGCCATTCCGTACCACAGCATTGATCTTTCTAGTTTCAATACTGTCTTTGGTGCTATTTTTAGGATCGCTGATTTCATTAAGCATTACCAATGGTACGGACAGACTTGCAAAACGGTTGGGGGCAGACATATTGGTGGTCCCCAAAGGTTATGAGCGAAAAACGGAGCGAATTTTATTGCGCGGGGAACCCAGCACATTCTATATGAATGCCGCATGGACCAAGAAGATATCCGGTGTCGAAGGCGTCCGCGCAGTGTCGCCCCAGTTGTTTGTCGCTTCGCTAAATGCCAATTGCTGTTCATCTACTGTCCAGATCATCGGTTTTGACCCAAATAGCGATTTTACGATTGAACCGTGGATTAAAAGTGAACTTTCCGGAAACTTGGGAATGGATAAAATTGTGATTGGGGCTGATATATCCCGTAATGCCGGTAATAAAATGAAATTTTTCGGTCGCAATTACATTGTAGCCGCTAAGATGGATAATACCGGAACCGGCTTAGACACTTCGGTATTTATGAATATTGAGGCGGCCAAAAAAGCGGCAAACGACTTTGTATTAAGGAGCGGCGCCGCCAGGATTCCGGAGAATGCTGTTTCATCGGTGACTGTGGCGATTCAGGACGGTTATGCCGCAAATGCGGTTGCCGAAACTATCAGGAATGGGTTTGTTCATGAAAACAGCGGAGTTACGGTGATTACCGCTGAAAAAATCATCAGCAATGTCTCCGGTAGTTTGCGGATGGTACTATGTTTTATTGTGACCATGGCTGCTTTATTATGGGTTTTATCTGTTTTGGTTCTGGGAATTGTATTCTCGGTTATTCTCAATGAGAGGAAACGAGAATTCGGGATTATGCGCTCTCTGGGGGCAACCAGGAAAAAACTTTCCTTCATTGTGCTTTTGGAGGCGGGAATAATCGGTCTATGTGGTAGTGTGCTGGGTATCGGATTTTGCGTTTTATTCATCGTTCCGTTGCGGGTCTATGTACTTCCGGCCATAAATATGCCTTATTTACAGCCGTCCCTTCTGCAAATTTCCTTTATAACAATGGCAAGTTTGCTCATATCCTTTGTGACTGGCCCAATGGCTTCGCTGGTTTCGGTATTCAAAGTAAGTAGGGGCGATGCTTATGCGATAATTCGGGATGGTGACCTATGATTCTCACAGCGAACAACATAGTAAAGGAATATACCCATGGTGGCAGAGTTCTTCGAGCTGTGGACGAGGTATCGCTGGAAATCGGTGCAGGGGAATTTGTCTGCATCTCAGGACGTTCGGGAAGCGGGAAAAGCACTTTGCTTAATATTCTGGCTGGGCTTTTGACCCCGACGTCGGGAAAGATTTGTTTTGAGGGGAGAGACTATCAAATCCTGGGGGATAATGAGCGATCCTTTCTACGTAACACTAAGCTTGGATATATTATGCAGGGTCAAAGTGTGTTACCCAATTTAACTGTACTGCAAAATGCGGTGTTGCCCTTCAGTTTTTTTAAGCGGGAAGGAATTCCTTATGAAAAGGTCTATGCGTTGTTTGAGAGGGTGGGGCTTCTCCATCTTGTTTCGCAATATCCCGCCAACCTTTCCGGCGGTGAAATACGTCGAATATCTATTGTGCGAGCGTTACTGATTTCTCCCCGACTGTTGATTGCCGACGAGCCCACAGGCGATTTGGACCAAGAAACCACCCGGGAAATTATGGAGCTGTTTACTTCCGTTGCAAAAGAGGGAACCGCCGTTTTGATGGTGACTCATGACATGAATGCAATACGTTACGGCAAACGGAATCTAACCATGAAGGCGGGAAAGATAGAAGAGATTTGATCCGGTTGTGAAAGAGGGTGAGGTGAAATAATCAGGTTTTACTTTGTCCCCATATTATCCTTATTCAAATAAAATCCCCGGGCGTTTTTTAACCCATTTAAATTGGTAACGATCACCAGCTGCCCGAGCTGCCCCTCGTCTATTCGAATCAAACCGTCGAGAACGAATTTTTCCAATATCGGGCCGACTTCTTCCAGTTTCAAACCGGCCATCTGACTGATATCCGCGGCGTTAACGCCCAGTCTGAAAGTTTCTTGATTTGGATAAAAGTTCCCATCTTCAACGAGCATGGTTAGTAAGTCGGCCGCTCTGCCGAAAGGCGATTTAATGGCATAATTTTCAATCTGGCAAGTCGTGAAACGGATTCGCCTGCAGAAGACTTGAATCAGTTTAAATAAAAATTCCGGTTTCGAGCTTAAGACTTGCTCCAAATCGGTATAGGTCACCATCAGAACTTCGGTTTTTTCCACGGCCATGACTGTTGCCGAACGGGGCTTGGCTTCGATCAGGGCCATCTCGCCGAAGGAACTTCCCGGGCCCAGGATGCTTAATAATTGTTCCTCGGAATCTTTGTTTCGAATGACTTTCACCCGGCCGGATTTAATGATATACATTTCATGACCCGGTTCCGATTCCGAGAAGATCGTATCACCGGCTTCATACGACTGGATGAATTTTTCAAGTAAAGCTTCATCAAACATGATGTTTACCTCTTTTAAATTAATTCACCGGTACTGCCGATAACGGAAGCGTTTTTTGTTACTCTATTTATGAGCTAGTTTATCAAGTTTGATGTTTAGCTCTCGCAGTTGTTTTGAAAGATAATTGACAACTTTAAACCCGATTGAGGGGTCATGAATAACCAGTTGTTCCAAGTCCGCCGGCCTGAGGATAAATATTTCGGAGTCTTGGGTAACTTCGGCTGTTTCGGTATGGAGCCATTGATTAACCGCCGAAACCACCCCTAAAAAATCCCCGGTTCCGCACGTGCCGACAATAAGTTCGTTGGTGTTAAGCTTACGGCGAAGCTGAACCGATCCGGTTTGAATCATGTAAAGCCTGGTGGCCGTGTCACCTTCAAGATAAATGAAGTTTCCTTTTTTAAAGGTATGCAAATAATTGTTGAGATTAAAAGTAGCTTCTTCCATCGGCAGACATCTCTTTCCCATAAATTAATTTTCTGTATCCTTGCGGCATCTATTTAGTTGCTTTCCATAGTATTGCAAACATACAAAATAATGGTAAAGGCCATAACCTTTTTCCTGGAGTTAACGGAGATCATCTATCCATTAATATATAAAGTCAAGGAAGAAATGTCAACTAAGGTGCGGAAAAAGTGGCGACCGTCTTAAATTTTTATTACGGGTATTGAAAAAAGTCTTTGATGATGATATATTTTTATTGTGAAAACTGTTACAAACTAAAAAGATGCAGAGTTTTATTTTTTTGGAACACTTTGTAACAAATTTCACGAATTTTATTTGGAAGATTTGTGAAATAATTCACAAAAAGGAGGGGGCCATGCATTCAATATCAGTATGCGTCGGAAGCTCTTGCCATTTGAAGGGCGCATATGAGGTCATCAATGAATTTAAACATCTCATTGCTGAAAACTCACTTACCGAACAGATTGAATTGAAGGCGTGCTTCTGTCTGGGAGAGTGCCAGGCGGGAGTCAGCATGATGGTTGATGGCCAGATTTATACTTCCATGAATAAAGAGAAAACAGCTGAATTTTTTCAAGAGCATTTTATAGGAAACTAACACGGAGGATGGGGAATTCTTCATCAATCTCAGCCGGATAAAGCGTTCTCAATATATTGAAGTTGAAACAAACCCATCGATTCATTCTCGGATTTATGAGTATGGTATGAGAGTGGGGCTGTGAATGGGACTCATTTCAACCGTACTGGCCAGTTGTAGAGACTGCTATAAATGCGTCCGCAGTTGTCCGGTGAAAGCGATTCGGGTTATTAACGGTCATGCCGAGGTGGTTGAGGAACGGTGTATTGGGGATGGGCGTTGTGTAAGAGTTTGTCCCCAGAATGCCAAAAAAGTTGAAAGCAGTATTGAACGGGTGGAAAAGCTTCTCAGTTCCGGGGTTAAAGTCGGGATTAGCCTGGCGCCATCTTTTCCGGGAGCTTTCCGGATGAATTCGCCGGGACAAATTGTTACTGCTTTAAAAAAAGCGGGTTTTGACTATGTGGGGGAAACCGCCGAAGGCGCAGCTCTAGTGGGGGAAGAACATCGTCGATTGGTAGCCGAGGCTAAGCCCGGAGAACCGTTCATAACCAGCTGTTGCCCGGCAATTGTGAATTTGCTTGAAATTTATTATCATGATATATTACCGTATTTGGCGCCCATTGTTTCGCCCATGGTGGCTCACGGCAAAATTTTAAAAAAGCGCTACGGACAGGATATTAAAGTGGTTTTTGTGGGGCCTTGTATCGCTAAAAAAGGAGAGCTGCGGGGGAATTCAGAGAACCTACCGATTGACGCAGTTCTGACATTTCAGGAATTAACCATGCTTCTCGTCCAAAAGAATATTGATATCGATCAGTGTGAAAGCAAGGAATTTGATGGGCCTACGGTTTTTCATTCGCGAACGTTCCCGTTACCGGGCGGACTGGCTAAATCAGCCGCATTAAGCACTGATTTATTGGCGAAAGAGATTATTACCATTGATGGATTGGATGAAGTCATTGATTTTTTATCCAAATTTCATGAAGTGAAAAGTTCATTGCGTTTAATTGAGCTCTTGGCTTGCAAGGGAGGCTGTATCACCGGGCCGGAGATGACCAATGTCTCGACGCAATTCGCCAGCCGCTATAGTGTGATTCAGTTTTCAGAACCTTCCTTGGGGGAAGGCTCTTGTTGCAATAAGGCGGATCCGGAAATAGACCTTTCCAATTATTACGGTTCCAGGAATATTTATCGCGCTGGAGTTCCGGAGGAGCAAATCCGGGAAATTTTGGCCCGTACCGGAAAATTAACCCCGGCTGATGAACTCAATTGCGGGGCTTGCGGTTATAATTCATGCCGCGATAAGGCATTAGCGGTTGCCGCCGGTATGGCTGAAGTTGATATGTGTATACCGTATATGCGAGCCCGCGCCGAGTCCAAGGCTAATATTATCTGCCAAATGACGCCCAATGCGATTATCGTGGTCGACAGCAGCTTGGAGATTGTAGAAATCAATCCGGCTGCCGAAAGTAAATTTAATTGTCGGCGTACGCAGACTGTGGGTCAACAATTGGTCGCGGTAATGGATCCCCGATATTTTGAAGAGGCTTTGCGTACCAAGAATTTGGTAACTGGTGAAGTAACGTTTCCAGATTGGAGTATGGTGGCCTGGCAAGCAATTTTTTATGTTGAAAAAAACGATATCTTGATCGGTATTTTTGTGGATATTACCCAAGAGAAGAAACAACGGGAACGGCTTTCCCGGATGACTGACGAAACTCTTGAAAAAGCTCAAGAAGTCATCAATAAACAAATGAAAGTGGCGCAAGAAATTGCAGGGCTATTAGGCGAAACCACCGCTGAGACCAAAGTTCAATTAACCAAATTAATGAATCTCATTAGAAATGAGGAGCGAAAGGGGGATTTGTGATGTTTATTGATACCGGATGGGCAAGTCTCCCTAAATTCGGCGAAGAATTATGCGGTGATAATGTTGAAGTTGTCAAGACAGGCGATTCAGTGGTCGCAGTCCTAGCCGACGGTCTCGGCAGCGGCGTTAAGGCTAATATTTTATCTAAAATGACAGTTAAAATTATTGCAACGATGCTCGAGAAAGGCGCCAGTTTGGAAGAAGTGGTGGATACCGTTGGCAATACCTTACCGATTTGCCAAAAAAGGATGCTCGCTTATTCCACTTTTACGATTATTCAGGCAAAGCGGAACGGCGAGATTTATATTGTTGAATTTGATAATCCATCCACTTTTTTTATCCATGGAGGGCGGATTGCAGCTGTACCTTTTCGTGAGACGGAGGTCCTTGGTAAAAAGATCAAGGAATCCCGTTTTCAGGCGGTGCTTGGGGATATTTTGGTGGCGGTATCCGACGGAATTATCCATGCAGGAATTGGCGGGGTGCTCAACTTGGGTTGGCAATGGGAAAATGTGGCTGATTATTTGCAAAGAATGCCTCAACCTGTAGTAAATGCCAAAAGTATGTCGAAAAGACTGCTTTCGGTCAGTGAGGAATTATATGCCGGTCATCCCGGGGATGATGCTACGGTTATGGTTTTGCAGGTCAGGGAACCCAGGACGGTTACCATTGCGGTAGGACCTCCTAAAGAAAAGGCGGATGACAGAATCCTAATTGAAAAGTTGCAAGCCGAGAACGGCAAGAAAGTTATTTGCGGAGGAACAACCGGCACGATTGTAGCCCGTTTTTTAGAACAAGAAATTTCCGTTGACATCCGTGAAATGGATCCCGAAGTACCACCCGTAGGGGTCTTACCGGGTATCGATTTAGTGACTGAAGGGATTATTACCTTAAGCAAGACCTTGGAGTATTTAAAACAGAGCTATCTTTTAGAGGATGTGCCTGCCAAACGCAATGGGGCGGCGAATTTAACCAGAATATTACTACAAAGCGATGAAATCCGTTTTTTGGTGGGGCGGGCCATTAATCCGGCTCATCAGAACCCCGATTTGCCGTTAAATTTAAGTCTTAAGCTGCAGGTGGTCACCGAAATCTCCAATATACTCACCAACTTCGGCAAACAGGTTATTGTTGAATATTTCTAAGGGTGACAATGGATTTTTGGATTATCCCGGATAAATCTTTTGTAACAGTTCTTTTTTAGGCGGATTGGAGTTAACCTTCAGTGATTGAAGTCGGTTTTTTATAAGGTGATTGTCTCAACTACAGGGATTCAAACCCTCGGCGTTAGCTGGTGGTGGTTGAGTTTTTCGATACCAATCTGCATCGACTAAATTAGAACGATTACAAGTTAATATAAATTGCATTTCTACAAATGGAAGGGGAATGTTAAATGGCAGCAGTTGAAGCAGTAAAAAAAGAAGGGGATGCAATGGTGCCGCGGCGTAAATTTGATAGAGTCAACGAGATTATTGCCCGGCATGGTAAATTGCAATCGGCGCTAATCCCTATCCTTCAGGAGGTGCAGGATGAATACCGTTATCTCCCTGAAGAGATATTGACTTATATTGCGACCGTGATGGATTTATCTCCCGCTACCGTATTTGGCGTGGCCACCTTTTACGCCCAGTTTTCTCTAGAAGCAAAGGGGAAATATGTCGTTAAGATCTGTGATGGGACTGCCTGTCACGTCCGGGGGTCTGAATCAGTTAAAAATGCACTCCGAAAGCGTTTTGCGCTTGCAAATGAGGAAAAAACCACTTCGGATATGCGCTTCACTCTGGAAACCGTATCATGTTTGGGGGCTTGCGGCTTGGCGCCGGTTGTGATGATCAATGACCAGATATACGGCCAGATGACTCCGGATGCCATCAATATCATCATCGATAAGATTCTAGAGGAAGAAGGTGTTAAGGCATGATAGAATCCAAAAAGCAATTGGAGGCTCTGCGGGAAAAGTGGAGCAAAGGATATGAAAATGAAAAATGCCGGATCTTAATCTGCGCCGGCACGGGTTGTGTTGCCAATGGCTCGTTGAAAGTTTATGAAGCTCTAAAAAAGAGTGTTGAAACCAAAGGTAATTTCGTGTCTGTGGAGATGATGCTGGAAGACGGATGTTCGGGGACTACGGTAGTTACCAGCGGTTGTCATGGTTTTTGCGAAAAGGGACCGCTCGTAAGAATTGAACCTTCCGGTGTTCTTTATACCAAAGTGAAGGAAGAAGATGTGCCTGAGATCATTGAAGCATTGTCTTCCGGTAAATCTGTTGAGCGGTTGCTGTACCATGATCCGGCGAGCGGAGAGGCTTTTGCGGAAGAAATGAGTATTCCGTTTTATAAGCATCAAAACCGTAATACCCTAGAACATTGTGGCGCTATCGATCCCGAGGAAATCCGGGAGTATATTGCGAAAGACGGTTATGTTGCTCTTGCTAAGGCACTAACGGAGATGAAGCCGGAAGAAGTATGTCAGGAAATGATTCGCTCCGGTCTGCGTGGCCGAGGTGGCGGAGGGTTCCCAACCGGTCGAAAATGGGATTTGACGCGTATTGCAACAGGAACTAAAAAATATGTCATTTGTAACGGTGACGAAGGGGATCCGGGCGCATTCATGGATCGCAGCGTTATGGAGGGTGATCCATTTAAGGTAATTGAAGGAATGGCGATTGCCGCTTTTTCAGTTGGAGCAGACGAAGGATACATTTATGTGCGGGCCGAGTACCCGCTGGCAGTGCAACGACTGAAACTGGCTGTTGAATCAGCGCGTGAAAACGGGCTTTTAGGCCAGAATATCTTGGGGACGGGCTTTAACTTTGACCTCCATATTAAAGAAGGAGCAGGCGCATTTGTTTGTGGTGAAGAAACCGCTTTAATGGCATCCATTGAGGGTCAAAGAGGAATGCCTCGCCCGAAGCCACCGTTTCCGGCTAATGCAGGTCTCTGGGGCAAACCAACCTTGATCAATAACGTGGAGACCTATGCTAATGTGCCGCCGATTATGAGCAAAGGAGCCGATTGGTTCTCAAGCTTTGGAACCGAAAAAAGTCCGGGAACCAAAACTTTCGCTTTAACCGGTAAGGTTGCTAATACAGGGCTTATCGAAGTACCCTTGGGTATCACTTTACGGGAGATTGTATTTACAATCGGTGGCGGTATTCGGTACGGCAAGAAATTTAAAGCAGTCCAGATCGGTGGGCCGTCCGGAGGGTATCTTACCGAACAGCATTTAGATATGAAATTGGATTTCGACTCCTTAAGTTCAATTGGGGCCATGGTGGGTTCCGGCGGACTGGTGGTCATGGACGAAGACAACTGTATGGTGGAAATGGCGCGCTTCTTCATGAACTTTATCCAGAATGAGTCCTGTGGTAAATGTGTTCCCTGCCGTGAGGGCACCAAACGTTTACTGGAGATTTTGGAACGGGCTGTCAATGCTGAAGGAAAAATGGAAGATATCGATACGCTGGAAGATTTGGCACAGGTGATCAAGGACGCTTCTTTGTGCGGCTTGGGTAAGACAGCGCCAAATCCGGTATTGTCGATGCTGAAATATTTCAAAGAAGAGTTTATCGCTCATGTAAGGGACAAGAAATGTCCGACGAAGGAATGCAAAGCTTTCGCCGGTTATAGTATTGATCCGCAGCTTTGTAAGGGATGTAGTAAGTGCAGCAAGGTATGCCCCGTAAAGGCTATCAGCGGAGAGATAAAGAAACCGTTTGTAATCGATAGTGAAAAATGCATTAAATGCGGCGCTTGTATGAATACTTGCCCATTTAAAGCTATCAAGGAGGGGTAAGGATATGGATACTGTAATTATCGATAATCAAGTCGTAGAGATTAACGGCGCCAAAACTCTATTGGAGCTAATCCGGAAAGCCGGGATTGACGTTCCAACATTTTGTTACAATTCCGAACTAAGCATTTACGGTGCTTGCCGGATGTGTGTAGTTGAACAAGAAGGCCGTGGTATTATGGCCTCATGTTCTACTCCTCCGGTACCCGGAATGAAGATTTTTACCAATAGCCCGCGGGTTCAGCGGATTCGCCGGACTGTCCTTGAATTATTATTGGCCAATCATGACCGGGATTGTACTACCTGTGAAAAGAACGGGCATTGTAAATTACAGGAGTTGGCCAACCGTTACGGAGTCCGGAAGGTCCGTTTTGGAGAACGCGATGTTAAATTGCCAATTGATGATGCCGGGACTTCTATTGTTCGAAATCCCAATAAATGTATTCTTTGCGGTGATTGTGTCCGGACTTGTTCTGAAGTCCAAGGCATTGGGATTTTAGACTTTACCAACCGCGGTTCAAAAGTCCAGGTTACACCGGCATTCGGCAAATCCATATCCGAGGTGGAGTGTGTCAATTGCGGCCAGTGCAGCGCAGTCTGCCCCACAGGCGCCCTCACCATTAAGTTGGAGGTTGATAAAGCCTGGGATGCCATCAATCAAAAAGAGAAATTGGTTGTAGTCCAAGTGGCGCCGGCTGTCCGGGTTGCGCTCGGTGAAGAATTCGGTTTACCGGCTGGTGAAATCGTTACCGGTAAAATGGTTGCTGCTTTGAAACGATTGGGTTTTGATAAGGTATTTGATACCACCATTGCAGCAGACTTAACGATTATGGAGGAAGCCACTGAGTTTCTGGAACGGTTTAAAAAAGGAGACCGGTTGCCGCAATTCACATCTTGTTGCCCGGCCTGGGTAAAATACGCTGAGCATAATGAGCCGGAGTACTTGGATAACTTGTCTTCCTGCCGTTCGCCGCAACAAATGTTCGGTTCCATGGTAAAACGTTATTGGGCGAAAGAACTTGGTAAAGAGGCCAAAGACATTTTTGTTGTTTCAATTATGCCTTGTACGGCAAAGAAATTTGAGCGGACCAGGCCGGAATTCAGTACCGATGGTGTTCCTGACGTAGATTTGGTTCTTACAACCCAGGAACTTGCGCAAATGATTCGTGAATCCGGTTTGGTATTTGATAATATTGAAACCGAAGCGTTTGATACCCCATTTGGGTTTGGCACCGGCGCCGGAGTTATCTTCGGGGCATCCGGTGGTGTGGCGGAAGCTTCACTTCGTGCCGCTTATGAGGCACTGACCGGCGAAGAACTGGAACAGGTCAATTTTGAAGCGGTCCGTGGATTTAAAGGTCTCAAGGAATTCAGTGTAATGATCAAAGGCAATGAGATTAAAGTCGCAGTTGTTCAGGGCCTGGCCAATGCCAAGAAATTGTTAACCAAAATCAAATCGGGAGAAGCAAGATATGATTTGATAGAAGTGATGGCTTGCCCCGGTGGATGCATCGGTGGAGCCGGACAACCGATTGCGGCAACCACTGATATCAAAAAGGCAAGGGCGAAAGGGATTTATAATGCCGATAAACTTTCCCAACTTCGGAAATCGCAGGATAATCCGGTAGTGGCCAAGTTTTATGACAAATGGCTTAAAAAACCCAACAGTGAAGAAGCGCATCATAGCTTGCATACTCATTATGCCAATCGTGCCAGAATTACCGGTGAAGATATCGAAATTTTGAAGAGTGAACAAAACAACAAAATGGATATCGCAGTTTGTGTGGGTACTTGTTGTTACCTGAACGGTTCTTATGATACCCTTAAAGAGTTCACTCGTCAGGCCGATGAAGCCGGAGTCAAAGATAAAGTCAATCTTCATGCCACATTTTGTTTGGAAAGTTGTAAGCAAAGCCCCTCCATCCGGATTAATGAAGAAGTGATTGATGGAGTTTCGGCCGACAAAGTCTCTAAAGTATTCAAAGACAAGGTATTGAATAAGTTAGGGAAATAAATAGCTAGCTAAGGAGTCAGAATTAGAAACCAGAAGTCGGAAACAGAGACCGGTTTGGAGATAGCCAGCACGATGTCTGAATTATACCGAAGGTGTAGCAGATTGCGATGGATATTTCCGGATACGATTCCTCGGTTTCCGGCTTTTGTTTTTTTACTTTGTTAAAAAAGCGGGTGATCGTTTTGAGTGAATCCATGATACAGGTTCCCAAATTTACCTTAAAACGCCTGCCTCATTATTACCGGTTTGTGTGTGAATGTGCCGAGCATGGATTGGAATATGTTTCCTCCGAAGAGATGGCAAAAGCTGTCCAAATCAATGCTGTCCAAATTCGCAGAGATTTAATGCTTTTTGACGCTCTGGGTACACCGGGTGTTGGTTATCATGTAGAGGAATTAAAAAATAACTTGGAAGAAATCCTGGGACTCAAAAATGTGAATGAAGCGGTTTTGATTGGAGTTGGGAAATTGGGCCGCGCGATGATCGATTACCCGGGTTTTAAGCGTTATGGACTTCGTATTGTAGCCCTATTTGATAATGAGCCTCACGTGATAGGGACCAAGATCAATGGTTGTCAAATATTTTCTATATCAGAACTTGATCATATTGTTGGACGCCTCAATATCAGGGTAGGTATCATTACTGTACCGGCCCCTTCAGCTCAAAACGCTGCCGAGCGATTGATTGATTCGGGCATCAAGGCCATTTGGAATTTTGCACCGGTTATGATTCAGGTCCCGGATGATGTAGTTGTTCGTAATGAAGATTTAGCTGTGGGGCTGGCCACGTTATGCCATTTTATTGCTGGGAAATGAATGAATTTTTAAATGTTGCATCGGTAAGTCATAGATATGTCTCTAAAGATTTCCATCGATTCTTTCCATTTTGATTGGACCGTATAGGCGTATTTATGAGATTTGGCAGAGTTTTTATCACACTTTGTAAAAAAAATCACAAATAATCTTTACAAAAATATCAATCTGGGGTACAATAATGGCAGACGGGAAGTTATTTTTTTAACAATGATTGTTAAAAGTTTAACAAATAAAGTGTTGCCGCATATGATAATTGCGGATGTACATATTATTGAGAGCCTAATGATTTTGTTTTATCGATGGATATCAAAGTCTTGCCAGAGTCAAATAAAAGGAGGTTTGAACGATGGAGAAAAAAGAATTGACGAAACAGGTAAATCCGGATGGAAAAGCCGATGCCAGCCGGCAGGTTGACGAATTGGTACAGCGAGCAATGATAGCCAGGGACAAATTTATGAGCTATGATCAACCAAAAATTGATGCCATTGTAAAAGCAATGGCCCTGGCCGGAATCGACAAACATATGGAATTGGCCAGACAAGCGGTAGATGAAACCGGTATGGGTGTCTATGAAGATAAAATTACCAAAAATCTTTTTTCCACTGAAGAAGTCTATCATAATATTAAAAAGGAAAAAACAGTGGGAGTAATCGAAGAGAATGTGGAAGAAGGATTTATGAAAGTGGCGGAACCCATCGGCGTGATCGCCGGAGTTACTCCCGTAACCAATCCTACTTCCACCACGATGTTTAAAAGCTTAATCAGTGTAAAGACCCGGAATCCAATTATTTTCAGCTTTCATCCCAAAGCCATCAAATCAAGTATTGCTGCGGCTAAAGTAATGTTGGAAGCGGCAGTTGCTGCAGGGGCTCCTGAAAATTGTATTGGATGGATTGAAAAACCTTCCATTGAAGCAACGAATCTTTTAATGAATCATCCTGGAATCAGTATTGTCTTGGCAACTGGAGGGACTAACATGGTGCAAGCCGCTTATTCGTGTGGGAAACCGGCGTTGGGTGTCGGCCCTGGGAATGTACCCTGCTACATTGAAAAAACTGCCAATATCAAACGGGCCGTAACCGACTTAATTTTAAGCAAAACTTTTGATAACGGCACAATTTGTGCTTCCGAGCAGTCGATAGTTGTAGATAGAGAAGTCGCTGAAAAAGTTAAATCCTTAATGACGGAGTATGGTTGCTACTTCCTAAAACCTGATGAGATTGACCGTTTATCGAAGGTAGCTATTGATTCAACCCATGATTGTATGAATGCCGTGGTTGTAGGGCAACCGGCGAGTAAAATTGCAGAGATTGCCGGAATAAAAGTACCCTCCCACACAAAGATTCTAGTGGCGGAACTTGAAGGGGTCGGGCCGGAATATCCGCTCTCCCGGGAAAAACTCAGTCCTATTTTGGCCTTTTATGTAGTTGAAGATTATCACGAAGGAATCAAACGCTGCGAGCAAATTACTGAATTCGGGGGACTCGGTCATTCGGCAGTGCTCCATTCGGAAAACGAGGCAATAATTGATGAATTTGCAAACCGTTTGCGCACCGGCCGTTTATTAATCAATTCACCATCCTCCCACGGAGCTATCGGAGATCTTTATAATACCAACACCCCTTCGTTGACGCTGGGTTGCGGTTCCATGGGCCATAATTCAACCACCGATAATGTTAGTGTCCGGAATCTCCTTAACATCAAACGGGTCGCCCTCCGGCGTGACCGGATGAAATGGTTCAAGGTTCCGCCCAAGATTTATTTTGAGTATGGGTCATTACAATATTTGAGTAAGATCAAAGGCAAGAAAGCTTTCATTGTCACGGATCCATATATGGTCAAATTGAATTTCGCCGATAAGATAACCTATCAATTAGAAAAAGTCGGGATTGATTATCGGATCTTTTCTGATGTGGAACCGGATCCTTCAGTGGAAACGGTGATGAATGGAGTTAAGGAGCTCAATACCTATCAGCCGGATTTAATCATTGCGCTTGGTGGTGGGTCGGCCATTGATGCCGCGAAAGGTATGTGGCTATTCTACGAACATCCCGATACTGAATTCGAGTCTTTGCGATTAAAATTTGCCGATATCCGTAAACGAGCCTTCAAATTCCCGGATTTGGGAAAGAAAGCTACTTTTGTGGCGATACCGACAACTTCCGGCACAGGCTCCGAAGTAACCGCATTTGCTGTTATTACCGATAAAAAGCGAAATATTAAATATCCATTGGCTGATTATGAGTTAACCCCGGATATCGCAATCATTGACCCGGAACTGGTGCTGTCAGTTCCCCAGTCGGTTACGGCAGACACCGGAATGGATGTTTTAACCCACGCGCTAGAGGCCTATGTATCGGTAATGGCCTCCGATTATACCGACGCGCTGGCCGAAAAAGCGGTTAAACTCGTTTTTGAATATTTACCGAGGGCCTATAAAGACGGTCATGATAAAGTAGCCCGGGAAAAAATGCATAATGCTTCCTGTATTGCCGGGATGGCTTTTACGAACGCTTTTTTAGGAGTAAATCATGGCATGGCCCATATTTTAGGCGGAAAGTTTCATATTCCCCACGGCCGGGCCAATGCGATATTGTTACCCTATGTGATTCAGTATAATGCTCAACCGCCGACAAAATTTGCGGCTTTTCCACAGTATGAATATCCGATGGCTGGTGAAAGGTATGCTGCGATTGCAAAAATGTTAGGGCTTCCCGCTTCAACCACTCAGGAAGGAGTCGCCAGTTTGGTGAATGCTATTAAGGATTTAATGAAGCAGGTCAACATCCCGTTGACTTTAGCTGAATCAGGTGTCAATGCCAAAGCCTTTGAAAAAGAATTGCGGGAGATGGCTGATATCGCATTCAATGACCAAACCACTGGCACCAATCCAAGGATGCCGTTGGTTTCGGAGATTGAAGCCATTTATCGGGAAGCTTTTGGAAAGTCTTAAGCGGAAGCAATTTTTTAGAACAAAATGATGGACGTTTCAATCTGAGGTATCGATTTTTGATTGGGGTTTTTGTATCAAAGCAAACGGGGTGTTTAGAAAGTTTCTTCAACTCAAAGTTCCTGTCGGGTAGGAATTTTGAGTTGTTTTTTGTAGAAGAATGAAAAAATGGAGGGCAACATGGAGCCGAAAATACTATTTATTAATTTTAAAAGCGATGAGGCTCAAGAATGTATTCAATATGTAAAAGATAATCTGGAAGTGAAAGTCGATTGTCAACTTTGCAGTATTAAAGAATATGAAAGAAAAATGCTCATCATTGATCCAGAATGGGTTTTTATCGATATTGATTTAGAAAATCATCAACTTTCCGAAATCGTTCATAAGACCAAAGCTGAAAAATCAATTCAGGAAATTATCAGCATTTGGGAAACCGATCGGTTTGTCGTTTTAAGACCCGAAGAAATCATTTACTGCTACACAACGGATCGAAAAACTACCATCAAAACCAAAGATAGGGAATATTTCAGCCTGAACACTTTGGCCAGTTTTGAACAAAAACTTGGGAAATGTGGTTTTTTTCGGACCCATAAGAGTTTTTTGGTAAATCAGAATTATATCAAAGAAATTGTACCATGGTTTAATCATACCTATAATTTAGTGATGAATTATTATGAGCACGACGAAGTACCTGTTAGCCGTACCTATTTAAAAGAGTTTAAACAGCGGATGGGTATTGAATAGTTAAATCTCAACCAGGTTCGGCAGGTGTCCCGTTGCCGGTAAAAATTTATCGATGAGATCGGAGGTTTTGATTTTTAGACTGGAAGTGTTGATGCAAGGGTGACATCCTATATATTCGAGATTTAAAACTTCTTTATCAATCAGTAACTTAACACAGTGATGATGATCATTCATTAATCCTAATACACTGACAGAACCAGGCGTGATATTTAAATATTTTTCCATATAGGTAGCATCGGCAAAGGACAAGCGGGATGAATGAATCTGTCTGGACAGATCCTTCGTTTGCAACTTTTTATGGCCCGATATCATGAATAAGTAAAAATCCGTTTTTGCTGAATTGCACAGGAAAAGATTTTTGCAGATTTGGATTTTTAGGATCATTTCAACTTCGTGGCATACTTCAATGGAAGCAGTAGGTTCATGGTCCAGACGAAGATAGGGGATTTGCAGTTTATCCAGTAAAGTATAGACGGCCATTTCCTTTTGAAGGCGATTATTGTCCTCGGGCCGGGTTGTGTAAATTGTCGGATCAATTTTAATGGTTTCCATAAGACCTCTTGTAATTTGCTAACAACAATAATTTCAAGGAGCGGATATATCTGTTTCAAAAATTTATTATATGCCTCTTTCAAATCAAACACAATAATCGTCATTGTTAGTGAAGGGGTTTCTCGAAAAAAATCGTTCAACCGTGATTGTATGATTTTACCATATCGTTCCCAACTTTTCAGAAATTTCAACGTTGCATCAAATTTTTTCGGTTCTACAACTTATAATTCACTTTTTGCATTTTAGTTTTTAAATGAAGCATTTCGTTCCTAAATAATTGCAAATTAAAATAACAAAGATTGTTATTTATTTGACAAAGTTTATAATAAAAGATAACAAGATACAAGTCCAAAATGGCCAATGGTGTGTACATTTGTTAGTCTTTATCAATCACAAAATCTTGAAATAGGGGATGTTCGATGAATAGAACTTTCGATTATGCCTTGGTTGATCAGATTATTGACGAGTATAGGGGTGAGTCGCGGGCGATTATCGCAATTTTGCAAGATATTCAAGAGCAGTATCATTATTTGCCTAAGGAGTGTTTTCCGCATTTATCGAAGCGACTGAAGCTCAGTAAAGCCCAAATATTTAGTGTGGCGACATTTTATGAAAATTTTTCATTGGAACCCAAGGGCAAATATGTGATCAAGGTTTGCGACGGAACAGCCTGCCATGTAAGAAAATCAATTCCGATTTTAAATCGTTTACGGAATGAACTCGGGCTTTCAGAGCACAAAAAGACGACCGATGATTTATCATTTACCGTAGAAACGGTGTCGTGTTTGGGAGCGTGCGGGTTAGCCCCGGTCTTAACGGTAAACGATAAAGTTTACCCAGCAATGACACCCGATAAAGCGGCAGAACTTTTGACGAAGTTGAAGGAGGAAAATACAAATGCTGAAAAGTAGGGAGGATTTAATTCAACTTCGCGAAAGCTGTAAACGGTCAATTGCAGGGGAAAAAGGAAGAATATTGGTCTGCGCCGGTACCGGTTGCGTAGCCAGCGGTTCTTTGGAGATTTACGAAGAATTACGAAAGTTAATGGTTGAAAAGGGTATAGCTTGTTCTGTAGAGCTAGCTGAAGAATCCGACCAAAAAACGATAGGTCTGAAGAAAAGCGGTTGCCATGGATTTTGTGAAATGGGGCCGCTGGTCCGGATCGAGCCTCAGGGCTATCTTTATACCAGAGTGCATCCTGACGATTGCCTAGAAATCATCGAAAAGACAATTGTCGAAGGGAAATTAATTGAACGATTGGTCTATCAAAAAAGTGGCCAAGTGTACCCCAAACAAGCGGATATCCCTTTTTATAAAAAACAAACCCGAGTGGTTTTGGAACATTGCGGTCATATCGACGCCACTTCGCTAAAAGAATACCTGGGTATCGGGGGATACCAAGCCCTTGAAAACGCATTATTTGAAATCGATGCCGAGACAATTGTCGATCAAATTACCCAATCCAATTTGCGTGGAAGAGGTGGTGGAGGATTCCCCGCGGGGAAAAAATGGTCTCAGGTCCGTCGCCAAAAGGCTGGGCCCAAATATATCGTATGTAATGGTGACGAAGGCGATCCTGGCGCCTTTATGGACAGAAGCATTATGGAAGGAGATCCCCACCGGATGTTGGAAGGGATGATGATTGCCGGAATAGCATGTGGCGCCACAGAGGGCTATATATATGTGCGCGCCGAATATCCAATGGCAGTCAGCAGGCTGAAAAATGCGATTGCGGAGGCGACCAAGTTTGGACTCCTCGGTGAAAATATTTTAGGATCGGGTTTTAATTTTCAAATTCATATCAACCGGGGCGCCGGAGCATTTGTTTGCGGCGAAGGAAGTGCGCTGACGGCTTCGATTGAAGGCAAACGAGGAATGCCCAGGGTCAAGCCGCCGCGTACCGTCGAACAAGGCTTGTTTGGGAAACCGACCGTACTGAATAATGTAGAGACCTATGCCAATGTCCCCGGGATAATCTTAAGAGGCGCTTCGTGGTATAAAAGTATGGGCCCGGAAAACAGCCCTGGAACAAAGGCTTTTGCTCTCACCGGGAATATTGAAAATACAGGCTTAATTGAAGTTCCGATGGGGACTACACTCCGTGAAGTCATTTTCGATGTTGGTGGCGGTATGAGGGGCGGCGCGGAATTTAAAGCGGTCCAGATCGGCGGCCCCTCCGGGGGATGCCTTACGAAAGAACACTTGGATCTGCCTTTGGATTTCGATTCATTGAAGAAAGTAGGAGCCATGATCGGATCCGGCGGTTTGGTGGTCATGGATAGCAATACCTGTATGGTTGAAGTAGCGCGCTTTTTTATGAATTTCACTCAGAAAGAATCTTGCGGTAAATGCGTGCCTTGCCGTGAAGGCACCAAGCGGATGTTAGAAATTTTAGAACGAATTGTCGCCGGTCAGGGACGCGATGGTGATATCGAATTGTTGCTGGATTTAGCCGACACCATCACCGCGACGGCCCTTTGCGGGCTGGGAAAAACGGCGGCTTTGCCTGTAGTAAGCACCATTAAAAGTTTCCGCGATGAATATGAGGCTCATATCTACGAAAAGAAATGCCCTGCTGGTAATTGTCAAAAATTAAAGCGAATCACCATTGATCCGGTCATTTGCAAGGGCTGTTCAAAATGTGCCAAGACATGTCCCGTAGGGGCGATTTCCGGTAAAATTAAAGATCCTTTTATGATTGATGCCCAAAAATGTATAAAGTGTGAAGCTTGCATCGGGACATGCAGTTTTCATGCAATAAAAGAGGAGCGATAAATCATGGGGAAAAAAGAATCAATGGTAATTGACGGAATAACCGTTGAAATCAATGGTGAAAAAAATTTGTTGGAATTAATCCGCAAGGCCGGAATCGAGCTCCCCACTTTTTGCTATTATTCGGAATTATCCATATATGGCGCTTGCCGCATGTGTATTGTGGAAAACAAATGGGGCGGTATAGAAACCGCCTGTTCAACACCACCTCGGGGAGGAATGGAAATTCGCACCAATACCGAGCAGATCCGCAAACACCGTAAAATGAACCTGGAATTGCTATTAGCCAATCACTGCCGGGACTGTACCACATGCGCAAAAAACGGTAACTGTAAACTGCAAGAGCTGGCCCTTCGTTATGGTATCGACAGGGTCCGCTTTGAAAATACCGCCGAGAAACCGCAGATCGACGATTCTTCTTTATGCATTACCCGTGATAGCAATAAGTGCATTCTCTGCGGCGACTGCGTGCGGGTGTGTTCAGAGGTGCAAAATGTGGGCGCCATTGATTTTGCATATCGCGGTTCGAAAATGTCAATCAGCACTATCTTTAATCAACCAATCGCCCAGTCGGACTGTGTCGGCTGCGGACAATGCTCGGCAGTCTGTCCTACCGGCGCTATAGTTGTCAAAAGTGACCGGGATCGGGTATGGCGCGAACTGCACAACAAAAATACTAAAGTAATCGCTCAAATTGCCCCGGCGGTAAGAGTTGCGATTAATAAAGAATTTGGATTAAGCGACAAAGAAAACGCCATGGGCAGAATCGTGGCAGCTCTTCGCAGAATGGGTTTTGATAGTATTTTTGATACTTCGACAGGCGCTGACTTAACTGTGCTGGAAGAAGCGGCAGAATTCATGAAAAGGCTGGATGAAGGAGAAAATCTTCCTTTATTTACTTCCTGCTGCCCAGCGTGGGTTAATTATTGTGAAAAAAATTATCCGGAATTGCTTTCTCACATTTCGACCTGCCGATCGCCCATGCAAATGTTCGGTTCTGTGATTAAGGAACAGTTTAAGACTTCCGGCAAGAAAATCGTTCATGTGGCGATAATGCCTTGTACGGCCAAGAAATTTGAAGCGGCCCGGGATGAGTTCAAGATTGATGGAGTTTCAATGGTTGATTATGTGGTCACTACCCAAGAACTCATCAAGATGATCAAAGAAGCCGGCATTGTTTTTGCGGATTTGGAACCGGAAGCAGTCGATATGCCTTTTGGGAGTATGACCGGGGCAGGCGTCATTTTCGGCGTTACCGGAGGGGTTACTGAAGCTGTAATCCGCCGGATTGCTACGGATAAATCCCCTGGGACCTTAAGTTCAATATCATTCAGCGGGGTGCGTGGCATGGAAGGGATTAAGGAGGCGACTATCGCCTATGGCGAAAGGGAATTAAAGATTGCCGTTGTCAGTGGACTCAAAAATGCCGACGATTTACTTCGAAGTATTAAAGCAGGCCAACATTACGACTTTGTAGAAGTGATGGCTTGTCCCGGCGGCTGTATTAGCGGGGCTGGCCAACCGTTTACGTCATTGAAAGGAAGAGAGAATCGCGGTAAGGGACTTTATTCTGCCGATAAATTATGTAGTATTAAACGTTCGGAAGAAAACCCCCTAATGATGACCTTGTATAAAGGTTTACTCAAAGGGAAGATTCATGAGTTGCTGCATGTCGATTATCAGCGAGGGGAAGTAGAGGGAACCAATGATTGAATTGCAAATCTGTATTGGAAGTTCTTGCCATTTAAAAGGTTCATATAATATTATCAACATTTTTCAACAATTGATTGAGGAATATTCAATCCATGATCAAGTCGATTTACAGGCTTCATTTTGTATGAAACATTGTCAGGATAACGTTTCAATCACTTTAGACGGTCAATATTATAGCATATCGCCGGAAACAGCAAAACAATTTTTTAAAGAAACTGTGATGGCTAAGATAAAGTAATAAGAAATTGAATAAAAAGAAAGGCCCTTTTTACGAGGCCTTTCTTTTATTATGCACAAATAATCAATAGTATTTTTATATTGTCTCGGTTATTTTTTCCTAGAGGAAGTGAGATGCTGGTCGATAGCTGCCGCTGCATTCTTTCCTGCCCCCATGGCTGAGATAACAGTGGCCGCTCCGGTTACTGCATCGCCACCGGCATAGACCCCATCCTTATTGGTAGCCATCGTATTCTCATTGACGATAACGCCGCCCCATTTTTGAGTGGCAAGCCCCGGTGTACTCTGCCTGATTAGCGGGTTGGGGGATTGGCCGATAGCAACAACGACTGTGTCTATTTCCAGAATGTGCTCGGATCCTTCTTTTGGAACAGGGCTGCGACGTCCGCTCTTATCGGGGGCGCCCAGTTCCATGTCGATACATTCCAGACCGGTAACCCAACCTTCTTCCCCGATAATTCGGGTGGGATAGGTAAGAAAGTGAAAAATAATTCCTTCCTCTTGAGCATGATGGGTTTCTTCTTTGCGGGCTGGTAATTCTTCTTTGCCGCGACGGTAGATAATGTAGACATTATAGGCCCCTAAACGTTTGGCAGTTCGGGCTGCATCCATCGCCACATTACCGCCGCCGATTACGGCGACTTTTTTGCCCACAAAAATTGGGGTAGGCGCCTCTTTATCGTACGCTTTCATGAGGTTGCTGCGGGTCAAGAATTCATTAGCGGAATAAACGCCGTTTAAATTTTCCCCTGGGATTCCCATGAATTTCGGTAACCCGGCGCCTGATCCGATGAATACCGCCTGAAAACCGTCAGCCAATAATTCATCGATTGTGATGGATTTTCCCACAATGACATTGGGGATGATCGTAACACCTAAAGTATTAAGTTTGGCAATTTCCTTCTTAACCAAGGCTTTCGGTAAACGGAATTCCGGGATACCGTACATCAATACGCCGCCTGGTTCATGCAAAGCTTCATATATCGTAACTTCATAACCTTTCCGGGCCAACTCTCCGGCACAAGTGAGACCTGCGGGACCGGAACCAATAACCGCAACCTTGGAACCTTCCGGTTTGGCTTTGGTTTTGGCAATGGATTGATTTAACGCCGAATCCTTCATCGCATGATCTGCCACGAATCTTTCCAGCCTTCCGATGGCCACCGGCTCACCTTTGATTCCTTTAATGCATTGTCCTTCACACTGGTTCTCCTGGGGACAGACCCGTCCGCAGATAGCCGGAAGGGCGTTTTGTGTAAATAAAGTCTCATATGCTTCTCCAAAATCGCCGGTAGCGACTTTATGAATAAATTCGGGTATCGGAACTCCCACCGGACATCCGGAAACGCATTTGGCATTTTTGCAATTCAGACAACGTTTGGCTTCGGCAAGGGCCTGGTCTGGAGTATAGCCGAGGGCGACCTCTGTAAAATTTTTATTTCGAACCTGCGGGTCTTGTTCCGCCATTTTTACTTTTTCGTTCGCTATATTGGGCATGGTTATTTGTTCTCCAATCCAATGCGGCATCTGTGATTTTCTTCATATTGCCGTTCATTGTTTTTATACATGGCTTGACGGCGCATGCATTCATCAAAGTCGACCAAAAAACCGTCGAAATCCGGACCATCAACACAGGCGAATTTGATTTCGCTTCCTATGGTGACCCGGCAACCGCCGCACATGCCGGTACCATCGATCATAATTGGATTTAAAGAAACCACGGTCGGAAGATTCAGTTTTTTGGTTTGAGCGACAACTGCGCGCATCATTGGTAGGGGCCCAATGGCAATGACTTTATCATAGCGTTTGGCTTCTATCATTTTTAAAAGCCCATCGACCACAGTGCCTTTCATTCCATAGCTGCCATCATCAGTGGCAACAGTAAGTCTATGGGTAAAAACTTTAAATTCATTTTCCAAAATTACTAGTTCAGCGGTACGGCCTCCTAAAATTGCATCAACCTCGGAGCCTTTCGCGGCTAAATTTTTTAACTGCGGAAAGAGCGGAGCTGCCCCGACACCACCTCCGATTCCTAAAACTTTGTCACAATTCTCTGATTCTGCGGGCATGCCCAATGGACCGGCAACATCTTGCAGGGAATCCCCTACATTTTTGGCGCTGAGAAGTTTGGTGGAAAAACCCAGTTCCTGATATATTAAGGTTATTTTGTTTTCTGCCCGGTTGAAATCGGCTATGGTAAGCGGGATTCTTTCCCCGTCTGCATCAACCCGGACGACTACGAATTGGCCGGGTTCACATTTGCGGGCAATATAGGGGGCTTCAACTTCAATTAACACCACAACCGAATTTAACCTGCGCTTGGTAACTATTTTATACATCCTTAAAGTCCTCCTTAAGAAAAAAAGGGCTGTCTGAAAATCATCTTTCATGAGTGGCTAAACAATATATAACCTTATGGCAGTTGGAAGGGGAGTTATATATTGATGGCTTCATGATTGAAGTTTTGTAGACAGCCGCTTTTTTATGATATGCTCCGATTAAAAGTTAATCGGATTTCCGTAATATGCGCATTCCAAAACCTTTTTCAGTTCTACCTTATTGCTTGGTCTGGGATTGCTTCCCGTACAAGGATCAAGAGCGGCGTTTTCAGCAATAAAGTCGACGGTCTTTTTAAACAAATCTTCAGAAACTCCATGTTCCTTGAGGGTAGCGGCTATATTCAATTTTCGGTTCAGTCCGGAAACGGCCTCAATCAATGAATTAACCAATTGTTTGTCGGTTGCTCCGGATAAGCCAACTCTCTTTGCAATTTGAGCATACTCTTTCATACTGCTTTTTGAATTATAACGGATGACATAGGGCAATAAAATGGCATTACAACAACCATGGGGAATCTCAAACTGAGCTCCGATTTTATGGGCCAAGCTATGGGTAATTCCAAGCAAGGCATTACTGAAAGCCATTCCAGCTAGACACTGGGCAATATGCATTTTACCGCGGGCTTCTTCTTCTCCGGTAAAAGAATCAATTAAATAGTCAAAACACATGGAGATGGCCTCTAATGCCAAAGGATCGGAAAAAGGCGAACGGGCCGAGGCTACATAAGCTTCAATGGCATGAGTTAAAGCATCCATCCCGGTGTGAGCGACCAGCTTCGGCGGCATCGTAATGGGGATGCTGGTATCCAAAATGGCGATGTCCGGTGTAATTTCAAAGTCCGCCAATGGATATTTAATTTTGGTCGAGTAATCGGTAATGACAGAAAAAGCGGTTACTTCGGTAGCAGTTCCGCTGGTGGAGGGGATTGCCACAAAAATGGCTTTTTTCCGTAATACCGGCATTGAGAAGGGAGTTTTAATATCTTCAAAAGTTAAATGGGGGTATTCATAAAATACCCACATCGCTTTGGCGGCATCAATTGGGGAGCCGCCACCGATGGATACAATGACATCAGGCTGAAATTCCTGCATGGCTTTAGCTCCTGCCATTACAGTTTCCACAGAAGGATCCGGTTCGACTCCGGCAAAGGTTTTAACCTGCATGCCGGCTTTACTTAAGATTTCTTCCAAGCGAGCCAAAAAACCAAATTTTTGCATGGAAGTACCGCCGGTAACAATCATCGCCCGGTGATGGCCTTTTAAATTTTTTAATTCATCCATAGCGTTTTTTCCGAAATAAAGATCGCGCGGGAGCGTAAATCGAGCCATTTGAACCACCTCACTAAAAGTTTCGTCGGATACGGGAATAGCATTTCAAATCTGCTGCTTTCCATACTTGGAACAACCGGATGGTTATATTATAAACTTTGTTAAAAAAATAACAATCTTTGTCGGAATAGGTTGCAAAGATTAAGCAATGAAATACCGAAACAAAGAGTTAAAAAGCATAGCGGCAGGAATAAAAATGTTCTTTACAGCAAGATTTTGGTATGTTATTCTTTTAATAAAGTTAGTTATTTTTTTCACAAAGTTTGTTATTTGTATGACATGAATGGAGGATTTCATGACCATAACGATTTGCATAGGCAGTGGATGTCATGTCAAAGGTTCGCGCCAGATTATTACGATTTTACAAGAGTTCATTCAAAAATATCATTTGGATGCCCAGATAGAGCTTGAAGCCTGTTTTTGTCAGGAACGATGTAATGAAGGGGTTGTGATGAAAATAGGCGATGACATGGTGACCGGAGTATCGAAAGACAATATTACGGAAATCTTTCACCAAAAAATTCTGGAGGAATTAGTCCATGAACACAATCACAACCAGTAAAGCGCAATGCCGGGACTGTTATAAGTGTATCAGGTATTGTCCGGTAAAGGCCATTGGCCTCAATGACGGCCAAGCCTGGGTTGATAAAGAAAAGTGCATTTTGTGCGGCCGTTGTATCGGCGCGTGTCCCCAAAAGGCCAAAAGCATGGTTTCGAACCTAACGGGACTTGAGAGTTTTTTAGCAAACGGAGATTCTATCGTTTTCTCAGTAGCTCCATCCTATCTGGCGGGCACAACTTTGTCATCCCCGTGGAAATTGGTAGCAGCTCTGAAAAGATTAGGAAAGGTAAGTTTTGAGGAAACGGCGTTGGGGGCGGAACTTATCGCTAAAGAGTATGGCCGGATCTGTCACGAAGGCAAGAGGGGAACGATAATTTCCAGTTGCTGTCCGGTGGTAGTCAATGTCGTTGAAAAATATCATCCGGCATTAATTCCTAATTTATCAGGTTTAATATCACCTATGATTGCCCATGGGATGGCAATTAAAGAAGAACGGGGCCGGAGTACAAAAGTAATATTTGTCGGTCCCTGTTTTGCAAAGAAAGCAGAACCGGATTGGAACAGCCCCGAGAATCCAATGGATGCCGTACTGACTTTCGAGGAGCTGGTGCCGTGGCTCCGGGAAAAAGGAATTGAACCGGAACATTTGCCGGATGAGTTACCGGACCTTGCCTCGAATTCAGCGGCGATTTTTCCATTAAAGCAAGGGATTCTTAAGACAGCCGGTATCCGGGATGGACTGGAGTCGGAAATTGTTTCGGTTTCGGGAATTGAAGAATGCTTGGATGCTTTCAATGATTTGGAAAAGGGTCTGATTGCGCCGAAATTTATTGAAGCCCTGGCCTGCAAAGGGGGATGTATCGGAGGGCCGGCTATAGGGAATAGTTTGGGAATTCAAGCCCGGCGGCAACGCCTGTTTGATTTTTCTCAAACTCGAAGAAAACAGGGGGAATCACTTAAGGTTAACAACAACGGGCTCATGAAAAATTATTCTCCAATTATCCCAAAAGCCACCATGCCAAGTGAATCCGAAATCCGCGAAGTCTTGAAACTTACTGGGAAAAATGGCCCGGAGGATGAGACCAATTGTGGAGGGTGCGGTTATTCCAGCTGCCGTGATAAAGCCATCGCAGTAATCCAGGGAATGGCTGAACCGGAAATGTGTATTCCATATATGAAAGAAAAAGCCGAATCCTTTTCAAATACGGTTATTGATACTACTTTTAACGCGGTGATTGTGGTGAACAAGGAGATGATCATCCAGGAATTTAATCCGGCTGCCTATCGAATGTTCAACCGGAGAAATATTTCTCCAAAAGGGGAACCTTTGAGCGCTTTTATTGACCCGAGCGACTTTGTCAAGGTGTGGAAGGCTCAAGACTTTCTAGTCGACCATCTTAAATCATATGAACAGTATGAGCTGGTAACCCGGCAAATTATTTATCCCTTGCCGAAATATGGGATTGTAATCGGTATCATTACGGATATTACGGTTGAGGAAGAACGAAAGAAAAAGCATGATAATATGCGCCAGGAAGCGTTGACCAGGGCTTCCCGGGTAATCCGGGAACAAATGCGGGTTGTGCAGAATGTAGCCGGGCTGTTGGGAGAGAGTACCGCCGAAACCAAGGCTACACTCTTGGAATTGATCGCCATCATGGATGAAAGTGAGGCCTCCAGTGATGAAATTTGATGTTGGAATTTCCGGGATTGCGAAATATCGTGAGGAAGTAACTGGAGACACACCTGAAGTGATTAAGGCAAAAGATTCAATCACGATAATACTCTCGGATGGTTTGGGCAGCGGTATTAAAGCGAGTATCTTGTCTATTCTTACGACGAAAATAGCAGCCGGTTTGATACGGCGTAACATTGGGCTGGAACAGGTTTTTGCCACAATAGCCGATACTTTGCCGACTTGTAAGGTCCGGAACTTGGCTTACGCAACTTTATCGATCTTGAAAATTCAGGATAATGGTCGGGCTCACTTGATTGAATATGATAACCCCGGTCTCATTGTCTTACGGGATGGCGAATTGCTCGAAATAGAACGCCGGAAAAGAAATATCGCCGGTAAAGATGTGAATGAAGCTTATTTTGAGGTCGGGATTGGGGATATGCTATTACTCAACAGTGATGGAGTCATTAATGCCGGTGTCGGCGGTATTTATAAACTGGGCCTCGGCGAGGCGGGGTTGATAGATAATTTAAAATCAAGATCCTTACTTCGAGAAGAAGTGGAGGTCATTGCCGGTAAAATAGCAGAGCTGGCTGAATGCTGCTATCTTTGCAAACCTTGCGATGATTCAACCGCGATTGTGATCAAAGCCCGACCTAAAAAACATGCTTTGGTATTTACCGGGCCGCCCCGAGACAAAAATCAAGATTCTGCCATTGTGCAAAGATTTTTGGCCAGCGATAGCCTCAAGATCATTTGTGGGGGCGCCTCGGGAAATTTGGTGGCGCGAGTGACCGGGAAAAAGCTGCAAACTAGTTTGCAATATGAAGATCCAAGCGTACCCCCAATCGCCGCTATCGAAGGTGTGGATTTGGTGACCGAGGGGGTCTTGACCTTAAACAAGTGCTTGGAAAAGCTTGAGGATTATCGAATCACGAGTCAAATCGCTAAAGGCTCCGATGGAGCAACCCTTCTCGCTAAGGAATTATTGAAGGCGGATGAAATTGCTTTTCTGATGGGCACGGCATTTAATCCGGCTCATGAAGAAATTATGCGGTCTTTGCAATTAAAGAGCCGTTTTGAAGCGATACAAAACATTGAAAACATCCTTTCGGAGTTGGGAAAAGAAACATTTTTGGAGATTTTTTAGACGGCTCGTTGCCATTTACAGAAACGAATGAGAGTCCGGTCTAAGGATCATCATTGGCTTGAAAAAGGCTATTGAATAAGTTGGCCATCGGACTTATAGTAATAAGGAATTCGTCAAGAAGTTTTATTTTGGATTAAAGGAGTTGTAAAAAAGTGGATGACGATTCAATTCTTTTTTCGAAAAGGACAGGGCGAGAAGGGGTAAAAGAAGGAATTCCCTATGCCACTATTAAACGGTTGCCTGTTTATCACCGTTTTCTTACCGATTTGGCTATCAAAGAAGTTGAAAGAGTATCTTCGAGAGAACTTGCGGTTAAAATGGGGATAAACCCATCTCAGTTACGGCAGGATTTAAGTTATTTCGGATCTTTCGGCCAACAAGGTTACGGTTACCGGGTGAATGACCTTTTGCATGAAATCGGCAAGATTCTTGGATTAAATCAACAATTGAAAATGGTATTGCTCGGGGCCGGAAACTTAGGGACGGCGCTGGCTAACTACGAGAGTTTTAGCCGCCGGGGGTTTATCATCACAGCAATATTTGATACCAATCCGGAGATTATCGGGAATAATCTCAGCGGCATTTTCATTCAAAATATTAAAGAACTTCGCGCCTATCTGCATTCTCACCCGATAGACGTCGGGATTATAACTACCCCTGCGCAGTCCGCCCAGGATATGGCCAACCTGTTAATCGAGGAAGGGGTCAAAGGTATTTGGAACTTCGCTCCGGTAAGCCTGAAAATTCCGGAAGGGATTATCTTGGAAAATGTTCATATTAGCGAGAGCCTTTTGTTGTTATCTTTTAAACTGCAACAATTAAAGAAGCCGGAATTTAATTAAATAAATTTCGCTTTCTTCGGGTTACGCGTTGGAACTTTTTGAAACAGGTGATACTTTTGAGTTTCGACCTGTTTTATTCAGTATTTTCATAATACCTTTTTATCTTCATAGTACCTGACTCCTCTCCAAAACTTTTATTTGTAGAAAGTGCTCATCTTCACTATTTTAAATTTCAAATATTCATCTTTTCCCTTCATCATAACCTACAGCGTTTAAACACCTTTGTCAATGAAAATGTCTTTCTATTCTTCCTCAATATGATGACAACAATTTTATTTTTATCCCTACTGAATTTTTTTAGAATTCGACACAAATTATTATTTTTATGTGAATTTCGACAAAGGTATTTTAAATATTTTATAGAAATTTAGAAATTAATAATTAGATTGATATCAAAAATAAATCAGGGAAAGGAGGAGTGAGTGTGAGAATTCTGCTAATTTACCCCACCACCGGTATTGAAGGGAAATTTATCGTCCAGGGACGTAAGGAACCGCTTGGCCTTTGTTATATATCTTCATATCTACGTCAAAACGGCTATAATACAAAAATTATTGATCAAGCGAATCGATCAGAAAGTGAAATTTTAAAAGAAGTACAAACCTTTGAACCCGATATGGTGGGATTTTCGACTATGGCCTATAACTATGCGCAAGGTTTATCGTTGGCGACCCGAATAAAGCAAGAATACAAGGATGTTCCCATTATGTTCGGGGGTTCTCACGCCACAGGAAGGCCGGAGATAGTGCAGGAAAACGCGATCGATTTTGCAATAATTGGCGAAGGTGAAAAGACAACTCTTGAACTTGTCAACTGTATTAATGAAAAAAGCAATGACTTTGAAAGGATAAAAGGAATTAGTTTTAAGAAAAATGGTGTAGTTATTAAAACACCGCCGCAAGAACGCATCACCAATCTCGATGAGTTACCATTTCCCGACCGAAGTCTGCTTCCGATCAACAAGTATAAAGGACATGAACTGAAATTTCTTTTTAACCGGAAAGTTGCTACAATGCATACCGCGAGGGGGTGTATAGGGCATTGTACATTTTGTCCCACCCCGGTACAGTGGCCCGGCGGTTGGTATGCCCGGAGCGCCAAAAACGTAGTAGATGAGGTCCAGTCGTTGGTAAATGATTATGGCATCGAAACCATTTTCTTTGCAGATGAAGATTTTATGAATGATCCAAATAGGGTTTATGGAATTTGTGCCGAGATAATAACAAGGCGGATCAAGGTACTTTGGTTTTGTTTTTGCAAAGTAGTCAATGTGGAAGAAAATATTCTAAGAAGAATGCGACAAGCCGGTTGTGTGAATCTATTGATCGGTATTGAATCTTTACAAGACAATTCGCTGCAGAAAATCGCCAAAAAAATTACCATAAATAATACGATCGAAGCGATCAAAATCGTTCATAAAGTAGGGTTAATTATCGGCGGATCTTATCTAATCGGCTATCCATGGGAAACTTTAGATGAGATGCTGTCCGGCCTTAAAATGTTTAAAAGGTTGAGAATTGACCATATTTATTTGAATTTCATCACCCCATTTCCGGGCACTCCAATTTATAAATCTTATCAAGAAAGCGGTTTACTGTCTACTGATGATTTTTCAAAATATGATTGTAGAGCGCCAGTACATAAGACTCTTCTCCCACAGTGTGATTACAATCAACTTCGAATGCGGCTTGAGAGAAAAATCAATGTCAACCTATATTATTTATTCAGGGTATTGCGAAATTTAAACTTTAAATACATGATAATCAGATACATGAGGAAGTTATCGTTTGAAAATATAAAATCAGTGAAAAAAGGAGTGGCTTAAATATGAGTCAAAATCAGTCGCTTAATCTGCGCATGGTGGTGTTTGCCTCTCTATTTACCGCATTAATCGTCGTCGGGGGGTATATCAGTTTTCCGCTTCCATTTAGTCCTGTTCCCATAGTGTTATCTGATTTTTTCGCAATGTTGGCTGGCTTATTCTTAGGCGCCTCCTGGGGTAGCGCAAGTGTTGGTTTATTCCTTTTTTTAGGCCTTCTTGGATTGCCGGTTTTCGCGGGTGGCAGAGCTGGGCTGGCTGTCTTTTTTGGACCTACGGGTGGCTTTTTGTTTGGTTATTTGGTTAGCGCATTTATAATCGGGATTATTTCCGGAAGAAATAAGACATCATTTTTTAAGGATTTGACGGCTTTAATCGTTGGGAATATTTGCATATTCGGTATGGGAGTTCCTTGGCTGAGATTGGTTTTAAAAGTGACATGGGAAAAATCATTGGTACTTGGTTTTTTACCATTTGCGCCCGGGATGATCCTTAAAATTATTATCGCCATGGCTTTGATACGAATTTTACGGCCATTTTTTCAGCAAGTTGCCGCTAATACATCGCAGGGTGTTGGCAATTAAATGAATATCTTAGAGACCCAACATCTAACGCATATTTTTCCAAACGGGAACACCGCAATTTGTGATGTCAACTTGGCAATTCAAGAAGGAGAATTTGTGATGATAGCCGGTACGAACGGATCGGGGAAAACCGTTTTGATACGTCATTTCAATGGGCTTCTTCTTCCGACAAAGGGAAAAGTTCTCCTGGAAGGGCAAACAATAACCAATGACCTCACTTATGTTAGAAAAAAAATCGGGTTAATTTTTCAGAATTCAGATAGCCAAATTGTCGGTCAAACCGTTGCTGAAGATGTGGCTTTTGGTCCTGAAAACCTTTGCTTGCCGCGGGGAGAAATCAATAAACGAGTCCGAGAATCTTTGGAGGCCGTGGGATTAACTGCTTTGGCCAATCAGCAACCTCATACACTATCCGGAGGTCAAAAACGTAAACTTGCGGTTGCCGGTATACTGGCGATGCAGCCTAAAATTATCGTTTTTGATGAGCCTTTCACGGGACTGGATTATCCAGGTGTACTTCAAGTTTTAAACCAAATTGTTTGGCTTCATAAAAAGGGGCACACTATCGTTCTTATATCTCATGAGCTCGAAAAGGTTCTTGCCCACGCGACTAGGATGATAATTATGGACCGAGGCCGTATCGTAAAAGACGGCACTCCCGAACAATTGATAGTGGAAGTGGAATCTTATGGTATAAGAAGGCCTTATGGGGAAAACAGAAGAATCGAGACTTTGACATGGCTGAGTTAAATATTTTTCATTACATACCAAAGGAATCAATAATCCATAAGATGGACCCGCGGTTAAAAATCATATGCATGATTTTATATACCGTGGCAATAGGGATTGCAATCCGAATCTATGATTTAATCCTTTTTAATGTGATATTGCTGATTGCCCTGATTTGTTCCAAGTTGCCTTTTAAAAAAATGTGCGTGGAAATAAAATATTTTTTATTTTTGATTGGTATTGTTGTTATAGTCCATTCATTTAGTATTCCGGGGACCCCCATTATAAGTTTGTCCACCTACGGCCCCACGTGGGAGGGATTCAATTCAGGATTGTTATTTGGCTGGAAACTTATTTTAATCATTTTTATATGTACGATTTTAACGGAAACTACTACGCTTTCTTTACTGAAAAATACTGTAGAATGGTTTCTCCGCCCTATACCTTTCATCCGGGAGGCTAGAGTGGCTACTATGTTTAGTCTGACGTTTGCCCTTATTCCGCTTATTTTGGACCAAACTGCGGAGATGCAGGATGCGCAAAAATCGCGCTGTATTCATGGGAGAAAAAATCCGGTAATGCGTGTAATATTTCTTGTCGTGCCACTTTTATTTCACACTTTTATACGTGCTGATGAAATAGCATCGGCAATGGAGTCCAGGTGTTATTCTGATATCCATACCAAACCGGTATTTAAAACAAAGGCTATTGATTGGTTGTTGCTTATTTTTTCAGGGTTGGTTTGTTCGGGCATTTTTTTAAAGCGATTTATTTGAGGTGGTGCTGAAATAAGAATTTTTTTAAAGAAGAGGGGCCGATAATTTTGACTTTAAAAATCCGCGCACATCATTTTTTATGTTTACAGGGTTACCAAGGGTATGGGTATAGTGATGAATATAAATTGAATCTGGAACGGATACTCAAACTGATTCAGACAATGCCTGATGTAGAGGTTGAAGTTATTGCCCAAAACGACATGATTTGTGACTATTGTCCAAACAAAAATCAAATCGGATGCAAAAAAGATTCCGGTTCAATAAAAACAATACGATCGCTGGATTTAAAAGTTTTGGAGAAATTGAACATAATGGAAGGCGTCATCGATAAGGCTTCCAACCTTATGAGGAAAGTCAATACTCAATTTAAAAATTTTCCGGACATCCAAGCAATCTGCGATCATTGTCAGTGGACGGAAAAATGTCGCTGGTTTCAAAAAGTGAGATATCGTTGGGAAACCGCTGTTAAAAGATAATGTTTTAATTTCTAAGTTTAAAAGTCGGGAGTTAATATAATTCTTTGACTCCGATTTCCTTTGTGGGCTTCTTCATATGCTTCTCGAATCCGGCTCATCGGCATGATTTTGATAAAAGGTTCAATTTGGATTACACCGCTAAGCACCATCTGCAAAATTTCCGGGTAATACTCCGGTCGACAAGCCCAAGTCCCAATTATATCAGCATCTAGAGCCATAATTCGGGACAAGGGAAAGGTATTTTTCTGCATTCCAAAACCCGCTACTACCAGTTTGCCGGTAAAAGGCAACAGTTCTAAGGCAATTTCCTGTCCGGGACCGGTACCCGTCCATTCAAAAATCGTCCAACCATAGCTGGATGGAAGTCCCTTGCTTCTGCAAAAGGCATAAAATTCATTGCGGACATTTTGCACACTTTTGTTTCGGGCGCTAATGACATGCGTAGCGCCAAATTCAAGTGTGCTCTCAAGTTTATCCGGATCACGGGCAATGCCGACGATTTCTTTCGCGCCCATAGCTACAGCAAATTGGGTGGCATAAACTCCGATATTCCCAGTAGCGCCGACAATGACGACTAAATCACCCGGTTGCACCCCGGCCCTTTTTGCCGCTTGATATGCGGAAGCTACAGCATCAGCTACTACTGCAAAGTGAGCCAAGGGTATATTGTTTTTTTCTCCTATATAACACAAATCTCTTTTTGGAACAACGATATGACTGGCGTTCCCTCCATAAATACCCATGGTGTAACCGGGTATTTTCGCCTCCAAACATCGATTGCCGCGCCCTCCCTTACAAATGGGGCAATGATGGCATGGCATCACAGCTGGGATGATGACTTCCTTACCGACTAAGCTGGTATCGCCTGCCCTAATCGTGCCGCAAATTTCATGTCCTAAAGTTCGCGGCATGCCGGTCGGTGCTTCGCCATAAAAAATGGTGGAGTCGGAACGGCAAATGCCGGAGCCGGCGATTTCCACCAATACATCATCCATTTTGAGCTCGGGAGTATCGATGGTTGCCCGTTCCATTTTACCAGGGGCCACCATTTGCCAGGTTTCGATTTTTGAAGGTACAATTGTCATTCCAATATCCCTTGGCGGATAAACTGTTATCCATAAAGAGAAAGGGCTTTTCTCCGGTTGAATTCAATAAATCCCGCCATTTTTAGTAAGTATTGTAATTTTATTTACATTAACATTACCATGTTATCTTGTTTTTATCAACAAAAGGCTTCGATAATTTTGAATTTTACGTCGGAAGTTTGAGAATCCCTGAGGGCTGATTGGGGAGAACGTTCATAGCAGCGAGAGTTTTGGTTCCGTAGCATTCGAATTGCAACAAATCAAGAAGCCGGAGTTCATTATTGGGAGTTTCCGGCTTTTTTTAGTGAATGCGATTATGAATAGTTGTCTGTTAACCGCTGACTTTGGCGACAGGTAAGGGCGCCCATGTCTGTTGAATAAATTCATACCGGGGATCATCCGATAAGCGCCGTTCGCCCTGTAGGTGTTGATAAGTTTCAACATCTTGGGTACATTCCATACATCCGAGATAGGTACCATCATAATCCCGTAAAGCAATCATTTCAACCATAATTTTGTGGTTTTTCCTGGTGATATCCGACTTGATATCAAACCAAAAACTTGCCTTATCCCGGAGCCCTTGTTTCATTTCCTGAATGACTTGTTCAGCTTTTGCGCAACTGTCGGCTGGATGGAAAAGGCGGAAATCTGTTCCCATGGCAGACAGCGGACGCTTGAATAACCGAGTTTCGTGTTTATTCCAACCGATAATTTCATCATTCGCATCAATCATTAAGATCTCGACCGGCAAATTTTCATACATCGCACGCACCATCCGGTCATTCATTCCATCAAGCATGGAAGCACCTCCCCGATTTTTTATCTACATTCTATTTTAAACTTTGTCATATAAATAACAATCTTTGTTATTTTAATTTGCAAATATTCCGGAATGAAATGCCTTCTGTGGGAGATAAACTGCATCAGGCTTTCGTCTCGCATTTTTAAAAAAATATAAATTTTACTGCAAGGAATGGGGTCAAGAAACTCGAAATAAGTAAACAAATTATCTAGTTGATATTGATGTTGTTATAGATTATTTTTTGAATGAAAGAAGGGGTTAACCATAAGCGGCACTCAAATAAAACATTATGCTCAACCCACTCGGGATTTTCTCTCCTTAGTGGTATTATTGGATGTAGAGTTTACCGCGAGAAATGGCGCGATCCAGAAAACATACGATGGATTGAATAAGTTGGAAGGGATTAGCGATTTTTTTATTGCTTACCATGATGATATTCCGGTAGGTATAGCTGCATTAAAGCCTTATGAGAAAGGTACATATGAAGTAAAAAGGGTATTTGTCGAAAAAAAATATCGTGGACAGGGAATTTCCAAGCTTTTAATGAAGAAACTTGAGGAAAAAGCCACTGAATATCATGGCCGGTTCTTAATCCTGGAAACAGCGGCGACATTTACGGAAGCCCGGAGCCTTTACCGGAGTCTGGGTTATCAAATAACTGAAAACTATGGGCCATATGTTGGCATGGATATGAGTGTCTGTATGCGTAAAGAAATCGGTTCATAGACTTTTATTTTGGTGGCGATTCATAGTCCATTCCATGAAGAAGGCTTAAGAGGTCAGAGATATGACAACCAATGAGCAAATTGCCAGGGATTTAGACACTTTATACACCACGATTCATAGCGAAGGAGTCAAGGCCCTTAGAGGTGGAAAGGAAAACCTTGATCATCACTTGCAAAATGTAGAACGGGATAGCAGGAGGGGTTTGACTTTATTAGTCAATCTGAACGGGCTCATGTCGGAAAATTATGGGCTACTGGTAAAAGAAATGAGAGGGGTTGAACCCAGGCAGTACTATTATCCGGAAACTGATTTGCATGTGACTGTTCTCACTCTGATAAGCGCCGGCGCTCATTTTCACAGTAATGAAGTCATCAATGATAAGATTATGCAAATCATCAATTTTGCAACCCTTAATGTCAAACCGTTTGAGATTGAGTTTCGGGGGATTATCTTAAGTAATGGCGCGATTATCATCAAAGGTTATTACCAAGAAGGCCTTCATGAGTTGCGGGACAACATTAGGAGATTTGCAACCCAGTATGGATTTAAGCCGAAAGAACGCTATCAAAGTATATCAGCTCACGTTACTTTCGGACGATTCGTGTCGAAATTAGAAAACCGCAATAAATTCTTGAAGAAAATAGAAACTTATCAAGATTTTAAAATCGGAGCCGTTCAGGTCGAGCAGATGGAACTTGTTATTCACGATTGGTATAATAGCCGCAAAAATGTGCTTCAAAAATTCCATTTGGAACATTTTTGATCAAGTCAAAAGAAATGCCGCGTAGGAGGAAAATAACATGGATTTGGTCGTGCTGCTTTTTCCTGAATTTGAGACCCTCGATGTTTTTGGACCAGTGGAAATATTAGGTAAATTAGAGGAAATAAACAAAATATGGTTTGTTTCAATGCAGGGAGGCCTTATTGTCAGTTCCCAACAAGTGCCGGTGATGAGTGAAGATTTACATAGTATGCCGTTAAAACCGGGCTATATTTTATTAATCCCTGGCGGGGCAGGGACCCGGAGAGAAATATCCAATCAGGAGTTTTTAAGTGAAATTAAAAAGCTCGCAGCGGATGCAGGGTTTATCCTGTCGGTATGCACCGGTTCGTTGTTATTGGCCAAAACTGGGTTATTGGATTTCAAAAGGGCTACCACCAATAAACGGGTCTACAACTGGGTGACCCAGCAAGCAGAAAGAGTTCACTGGGTTCAAAAGGCGCGATGGGTAAGAGATGGCAATATTTATACATCTTCAGGCGTTTCTGCCGGTATGGATATGGCTCAAGGATTTATTGCGGATAATTTTGGGATCGAAGTTGCAAGAAAAATAGCGAATGGAATTGAATATATTTGGAATTCCAACTCTGAGGAGGATCGATTTGCAGAATGATATCCATAACCAAGGAAGATAAGTTGCGAGTATCCATGGTAAAAGTGATATTCTAAAAAAGGAGGTTATTGAATGGTTTTTCCTGAACCGATTTTGAATTTACCGGAAGCTGCTCTTCCTTTTGAAGGAGTGAAGGCATATTTATCCCAAGGTCCCGATCATCAAATCATTTTTATGGAATTCTCCCAGGATGTTACATTGCCTGAACACCGGCACGCCAGTCAGTGGGGCATTGTTTTGGAAGGTGAGATCGAACTTGCCATTGATGGGGTTAAAAGAACCTATCATAAAGGCGATCGGTATTTTATCCCTGAAGGCGCGCCCCATTCAGGTAAAATTACGGCGGGTTACGCCGATATGACATATTTTAATCAAAGCAACCGCTATCCGCTGAAAAAATAAAAGGATTCTAATTATAAATTATCCAGGGTAAGGGGAATTGGGAAATCATCAGGGATTTTATTGACCGTATAGTGAAGGGCAACCGGATCGGGAATCAGTCCGAATTGGGAATCCTCCGGATAGCTTACGGATAAATGAGGCATATAACCGGCAAAAGCGCAAACCGAGTGCATATCGATCCAATAAGAAACCATGAAAAAATGTTCCCAGTTACCTTGGGGTTGACTGTAGATATATACTCCAAGGTTTCCGGGAATCGCTTTGATTTGAACCACCCGGGTTTGAAGAAGATAAACCCGGTAGGCTCCCGCCTTAGCCTGTGGTACGATGCCATGCCAAGATCGAACGATCAAGAGGGCGACCTCCATTCAAGTCCAAGTTCTTAATGACTGAAAGAATCATCATTGTATTCCATATTCAATTATACTCCAGATTTAGGTTTCAGATAACCTGCTATTTTAGGTTTTTGAATATCTTTTCCCGGAGTTTTTTGGTTTTACCTTTGGATTACGAATTGACATCCAGGGCAAAGTTTGTTATAGTAAAATAAGAATAGAAATTTAAGAATAGAAGTTTTAAAGAGTTTAGCTTAGTTTAGAGTAATTATAGTTGAGATGAGCGGAGACGAGTGCATAGGCAGCGTATATTTACGTTTATTAAGCCAGGCGCGCGAGTTGCCTGGCTTTTTATATTGGTTTAAAGGATATAAGCCGCGCGGGTGTGCGGAGACAATCAATGAAATTTAGAGGAGGATTTTTTGATGAGCATGAATTTAGAGACGAGAGTAGTGGAAAAAAAAGGATTGAAAGCTGTAGACGTCGCCATTGTGGCGGTGTTATTGGCAGTCGGCGCAGTACTGAGAATTTTCTGCCCGCCATTGGTTGTCGGAATTACCCCCAACTTTGTAATTGGCATGTATTGTTTGGCGATATTGCTTTTGCGTCCTAAATTACCGGCAGTTATCGGCATTGGTTTGGTCGCCGCGGCGGTTTGCCAGTTGACCACCAAATCGGCGATTCCGTTCTTGAATTTTGTGAGTGAACCTTTAGGAGCGATTGCAGTTTACCTACTTGCTTTTATCAATGTCGATTTTGGGGTCATGAAATACATCCGGGTCTTTATTATTTCGTTTCTAGGGACAGCAGTCAGCGGTTTTACCTATGCCGGAATTATGGTTCAAGTTCTCACGGCAAGCGGCAAAAATGCCCCGGCATTTGCCGCCTTATCGGTGGTTGTTTTGGTTACCGCTTTATTCAACGCCATCCTGGCAAGTATTTTATATGTTCCTTTGAAAACCGCTTTATCAAAAAATCGTTAACAGAGTCATTCGTTCGTTTTTAAGTTGCCCATCTAAATATGATAAAAGGAAGCCAGCATGGACCCAGTCATTGCCATTGAACATTTAACTTTTCAATATCCTTCATCCGCCCAGGATTCAAAAGCGGCCGAAGTAAAGGATGCCGCTTTGAACGATATTTCCTTATCGGTTCAGGCCGGAGAATTTGTCGGGATTACCGGACCGGCCGGAGCCGGCAAATCGACATTGGTATTAACCATCAATGGTATTATTCCGCATTTCCAATCCGGAACCTTTCAGGGCAGGGTGTTGATCAATGGTCATGATACGTTTGAAACTTCCTGTTCGGAGATTTCCCGGCAGGTGGGTAGCGTCTTTCAGGACCCCGAAGCGCAATTGGTCGCTCCCACCGTCGAGGATGAAATCGCTTTTGGCTTGGAAAACTTCGGCTTTGAGCCGGAAATCATTGAAAACCGGATTTGCGAGTCATTGCGATTCATCGGGATCTCTCACTTGCGGAATCGTTCAACCTCGGAACTTTCAGGGGGGCAAAAGCAAAGAGTTTCAATTGCTGCGGCAATCGCTCTACGCCCGGGAATCCTTATCCTGGATGAACCCACCTCGGAACTGGATCCAATCGGAACCATGGAAGTTTTTGAGGTTTTAAAAAAGCTCAATCAAGAATTTGGGTTAACAATTCTTGTGGTGGAACAGAAAATCAACATTTTGATGGAATATATCCAACGTTTATTAATAATGAACCGGGGTAGCTTGCTTGTTGACAAGACTCCCCGGGAAATCATAGCCAGGCCTGAAACCCTTCAATCGGTGGGCTTACGGGTTCCACCCGTAAGTGAATTGGCTTTTTTATTGCAAAAGGAAGCCCGGTATGTTGGGGAATTGCCGCTTACGGTAGATGAGGCTTGCCTAGGTCTACAAAAAAGTTTAAACCGGAGTGGAGAGAAAAAATGATTCGCGCTTCTGATGTTTCTTTTACTTATCCAAGTGGAGTGAATGTACTTCAACATATTTCCTTTCAAATCAATCCGGGGGAATTTGTGGCCTTGATCGGCCAAAACGGCGCTGGGAAAACGACCTTGCTGAAACAATTGAATGGTCTTTTAAAACCCACCGCAGGCGACTTTTTTATTGACGGGGTCAATACCAAGGATTCATCCACCGGAGAATTGGCCCAACAGGTTGGTTATCTGTTTCAAAACCCGGATCATCAAATTTTCCTGCCGACTGTCGAAAAGGAAATTGGTTTTGGCCCTGCCAATCTCGATCTTTCAAAAGCTGAAGTGAAGGAGCGGGTCCGGGATGCCGCCGGGCAAGTGGGTCTCACTCCGTATTTAAAAGAAAATCCCTTATTCCTAAGTAAAGGGCAGCGGCAGCGGGTTGCCTTCGCTTCGCTTTTATCCATGCGGCCGGAGGTAATGGTTCTTGATGAGCCGACCACCGGCCAGGATTATCAGGAAGGTATTGAAATCATGGAAATGGTGAAGGACCTCCACCGAAAGGGTCATACGATTGTCTTTGTAACGCATGATATGGAGCTGGTGGCCGGATATGCGGAACGGGTTATTGTTTTAAGTGAAGGGCGGATATTGATGGATGACATTTGCAGAAATGTTTTCTATCAACCGGATTTGCTGTTGCAGACGAATTTGTTTCCTTCACAGATCGCCCGGTTGGCCCAGAAATTTGGAAACCGCTTAAACCCCTTCGACCGTCCCCTGACTGTGAAAGAATTGTACCAGCAGGTACTAACGATAATGGAGAGTGGCTCGAATGTCTGCTGTAACTAATTATATCCAACGAAATTCCGTGATCCACCGCCTCAATCCTTTGACCAAACTGGTGTGGTCCATCACTTTAATGACCCTGAGTTTTTTGTTTACGGATGTCGTTATCTTGACGGTTCTTTTTTTATCCATCCTCTTGGTAGCGTATGCGGCAAAAATTCTTCGGGAAATGCTGCCGGCATTTATCGGCCTGTTATGTTTCGCGGCCTTCTTTTTGTTATTTCAGGTTTTTTTTATTCCGGACGGTAAAACCTTGTTCGTTTTAATCCCCGGGACCCGGATTTTAAGAGTAACGGACCAAGGCTTGGTGCTCTCTTTGGCGATGGGAATCCGTTTAATGGTGATTGCCGCCAGTTTTCCCGTATTATTGGGAACAACGGAGGTTAAGGATTTGGTGGTGATGCTGGTTGAAAAGTTCAAAGTCCCTTACACCTATGCCTTTATGTTTATCACCTCCATCCGGTTTATTCCAACCTTTGTGCAGGAAATGGAACAAATTATTCAGGCTCAGTGTTCCCGTGCTCATCGTCTCGATAAAGGCCTTTTTCTAAGGAAGTTTCTCTCCATTTGCCCCTTGGCCATTCCCTTAATGATCACCTCGGTGAAAAAGGCGGAACAAATGGCGATTTCCATGGAAACCCGCGGTTTTGGGGTCGGGAAGCGGACTTACCTCCACCGGAATGATTTTGCTTTCCAAGACTGGCTGATTTGCTCCATCCTTTTAGCGATTGTTATTACAGGTATTTTCCTTAGTACGAAAGGAATTATTGCTTAGAAAGCGAACTTTTTTGTTATGAATTACCAGGAACAGAAAATAGGACCATTAACTCGGTCATGCTGGGAGCCCTCGCCAATAGCGGGCTATTGCCGTTCCCTAAAACCGAAATCAAAAAGGTCCTTTTGGAAATGACGTTGGAAAAGGCCAAGGCCATGGATGAAAGGGCTTTTGATATGGGCAGCATGTTTGAAAATTAGCAGCGGGGGAGGGAGCGTCGCCGATAGGTTGGCGATTGATTGCCTCAACAACGGGAATCAAACCCTCGGCTTTAGCCGAAAGCTTTAGTTTAATGTTGCCTTCGGGTTTGATTCCCCGGTTCTTGCGCCAGTATACTGGCGCAAGAACCCACCCGCTTTCAGTCGGTGGTGGTTGAGTGGGCAAAGAAGTTACTCAAGAGTTATTTAGTGTGAGATAGCCAGATTAGAGGAGGTTGCTTAGCTGAGATGATCAATAAAACTATTCCGTTGGAGCTTCAGGAATTGCACAATCTTGAATACATACAGTTAAACCATAAGGCCAAAGAGGCATTCGAATTTGAATCCCTTCAAAAGCTTTTTAAAAGAGTAAATCAACAAGGGCTTTTTTACCAGAAAAAATACCAGGCGGCCGGTTTGGTCTTGAATGATTTCCGCAGTATGGACGATTTTCATAAAATCCCCTTCACGACAAAGGAAGAATTGCGGGAAGCTTATCCTCTGGGGATTCAAGCCGTGCCCGACCGTGATGTGGTCAGAATCCATTCTTCGTCCGGAACTACCGGATTGCCCATTATCATTCCTTATACCCGGAGAGATGTTCGCGATTGGGCGATCATGTTCGCCCGCTGTTATGCCTACGCCGGTGTAAACCGGGAGGATAGGGTGCAAATTACTCCCGGCTATGGATTGTGGACCGCAGGTATTGGATTTCAGGCCGGCGTGGAGCGCCTGGGGGCCATGGCGATTCCAATGGGCCCGGGAAATACCGAAAAACAATTGCAGATGATGGTTGATTTGAAATCCACTGTACTTTGCAGCACATCTTCCTATGCCTTATTGCTGGCGGAAGAAGTCCAAAGAAGAGCTTTAGCGGATAAAGTTCACCTGAAAACCGGAATAATCGGCTCGGAACGCTGGGGCGATAAAATGCGGGCCCGGATCGAGAAGGAATTGGGGATTGAATCCTATGATATTTACGGGCTAACCGAAATATACGGTCCCGGAATCGGAATCGACTGCCAGTTCCATCAAGGAATTCATTACTGGTCCGATTATTTATACTTTGAAATTATCGATCCCCTCACCGGAAAAGTCTTGCCCCAAGGTGAACTGGGTGAATTAGTCATTACTACTTTATGCAAAGAGGGAGCTCCGCTTATCCGGTACCGGACCCATGACTTGACCCGGATTATCCCCGGCGTTTGTGAGTGCGGCAGTATTTATCCACGAATCGACCGGATCTTGGGACGTAGCGACGATATGATCAAGATCAAGGGAGTCAACATTTATCCGGGGCAAATTGAAGATTTGTTAAAAGAAACACCGGGAGCGAGCAGTGAATATCAAATCCGGCTGAGCCGGGTGGATGCCAGGGATCAGATGTTACTTTGCGTTGAGGGAGAGGCCGGAATTGATCCTGAAAAACTTGGGGAACGAATCAGCGGCAATTTTAAAAAGCGCATCGGTATCATGATCAATGTTGAAGCGGTTCCCTTCGGAAGCTTGCCCCGAAGTGAAAAGAAATCCAAACGGGTGATTGATGAACGGGATATTTAATGATCGGATTAAAATAGGAACAATTGGGGCCGATCGCTCATTGTGATTGGCCTTTTCTATTTTTAATTCAAAATACAAAAAAGGGATTTCGATCTTTTTGTGGAATTAATTTACGTTATTTGGTAGCCCAAAAGCGGAGGGATTGGAAAAATGAAAGCCTGGAGCGGCCGTTTTCAGAAAGACACCGGGGCTTTGATGGATGATTTTCATTCGTCCATCGGATTTGATTGCCGGTTAGCGGAGGAAGACATTCAAGGCAGTATTGCTCATGCCAATATGCTGGGTGATTGCAATATTATCAAACGTTCCGAGGCTGATACCATCATCATCGGACTGAAAAAAATCCTGGAAAAAGTTAAGAGCGGTCAAATCGATTGGGATGTTAAGGCGGAAGACATCCATATGAATATTGAAAAACTATTAATTCAGGAAATCGGGGAACTGGGCAAGAAATTGCATACAGCCCGCAGCCGTAATGATCAAGTGGCCCTGGATGCCCGGTTGTATGTCCGCAAAGAGATTGCCGGGATTCAAAATCTGTTGAAGGAATTATTACAGGTATTGCTGGAAATGGCCGAGCGGGAGCAAGCTACCATTTTACCCGGATATACCCATTTGCAGCGGGCTCAGCCTATCCTGCTGGGGCATCATTTATTGGCATACTTTGAGATGTTTAAACGGGATTTTGAAAGAGCAAACGATTGTTTGAAACGGGTCACGGTTTTGCCGCTGGGCGCAGGAGCGCTGGCCGGAACCGGTTTTGAAACCAACCGTCATCAAATCGCTGAGGAACTTGGATTCCCAGAAGTGGCGTCCAACAGTCTGGATGCGGTAAGCGATCGGGATTTTGTCGCTGAATTCATTTTTCTGATTTCCTTATCCATGATGCACTTGTCGCGGTTTAGCGAGGAATTGGTGTTATGGTCATCCATGGAATTCGGTTTTGTGGAAATGGATGACGCCTACAGTACCGGTTCCAGCATCATGCCGCAGAAAAAAAACCCCGATGTCGCCGAGTTGGTGCGGGGAAAAACCGGCAGGGTGTATGGGGACTTAATAGGAATTCTGACAATGCTCAAAGGGTTGCCGCTTGCGTATAATAAAGATATGCAAGAGGATAAAGAAGCGTTATTTGATGCGGTGGATACCCTGAAAGGCTGTATCGGCATTTTTATCCCCATGTTGCAAACGTTGGTTTTCAAAAGAGAAAAAATGCTGGATGCAACCAAGGACGGATATTTAAATGCGACGGATCTGGCTGACTATTTGGTGGGCAAGGGGTTGCCCTTCCGGTCGGCTCATTCCATCGCCGGGAAATTAGTGCATTATTGCATTGAGAAGCAAAAAAGGCTTGAAGACTTAACGCTGGAAGAGTTTCAGGCCGCTTCCACCTTGATTGATAAAGATGTTTATGAAAAACTGGATATTCCAAATATTGTTGCAGTAAGAAATTCCTATGGAGGAACCTCCCATAAGCAAGTCAGGTTCCAATTGAATGCGGCCATGGAATGGCTTGATACTCTCAAATAAGGATGGTCAAGGAATGGAAATTATTGTCCAAAAATTTGGCGGTACTTCCGTGGCTACCGATGAGGGCAGAAGCAGAGCTGCGGCCAAAGTCATCAAGGCCATTGAAGAAGGGTATTCGGTTGTAGTCGTTGTCTCAGCGATGGGCCGGAAAGGAGAGCCTTATGCCACGGATAGTTTAATCCATTTGGCAAAAGATATCGAAAAGCGGGTGGATTCCAGGGAGCTTGATTTATTGGTATCCTGCGGTGAAATCATATCCACCGTCGTGATGGCTCAAACGTTGGAAAAACGTGGGCATGCCGCTATCGCTCTTACCGGTGGCCAAGCGGGCGTCCTGACGGATCAAAATTTCGGGGAAGCCCAAATCATCGGGATAAATCCGGAAAATATTTTAAGACATTTGGGAGAGGGCAAGGTTGTTGTGGTAGCCGGTTTTCAAGGGATTACCGCCGGCGGAGATATTACCACCCTCGGCCGCGGCGGGTCCGATACGACCGCGACAGCATTAGGAGCCGCGTTGGAAGCGAAGATGGTTGAGATTTATACCGATGTGGACGGAGTGATGACGGCTGATCCCCGGATTATTCCCGATGCCAAAATCTTACGGGAACTTACCTATCAAGAAATTTGTGAAATGGCCAATCAGGGCGCCAAAGTCGTTCATCCCCGGGCGGTGGCGATAGCCAGGGACAAGAAAGTTCCGGTCAAAGTGAAAAGTACTTTCTCGGATGACGGGGGCACCTTGATTCATGAAGGGAAAACATCCCGGATTATCACCGGCATAGCCCATCAGACTGGTCTCGGGTTGGTACTGGTGAAGGGGAAAAACGGACAGCTCACTTCCGAGGATCCGGTGAAGGTTTTCAAAAAATTGGCTGAAAGCTCCATTAGCGTTGATATGAACTCCGTTTCCGCGGGTCAGGTTAGTTTTGTTGTGAAGCAGGAAAGTTTGGGGAAAACGGGTGATTTATTATTACCCTTTGGTTATGATGTCGAACTATTGCCGCATACTGCTAAAATAGCCCTTATTGGCACGGGAATGCAGGATGTGCCGGGAATCATGGTTAGAGTTGTTGAAACTCTGCATAAGCACAGGATTCGTTTATTGCAAACCGTTGATTCCGAAATCACCATCTCTTGCCTGGTGTTGGAGAGTCAAATCTTGGATGCCATTAAAGTATTATATCATGAGTTTGATTTATAAAATGAACGGGAGTGATTATAAGTGGATTACAAGTCATTAATCCGGGAAGTGCCCGATTTCCCCAAAAAGGGCATAAGCTTTAAAGATATTACCACCTTGCTGAAAGACGGTCCGGCCTTACGGCAGGTTACGGATGAGCTGGCTGCTTATTTTGCCCCTCTCAAGCCTGATGTTATCGTAGGCGCCGAGTCACGCGGTTTTTTATTGGGAGCCCCTCTGGCCTATAAAATGGGTTGCGGACTGGTTGTTGTCCGTAAACCCGGGAAACTTCCGGCCGCCGTGGCGAAAGTGTCTTACCAATTGGAGTACGGCGAGGATTCGTTGGAAATACACCTGGATTCGATTAAAGCAGGTCAACGGGTGTTGATTGTCGATGACTTACTGGCAACCGGAGGCACCATGGCGGCTACGGCCGAGCTGGTTAAAAAGCTTCAGGGTGAAATCGTGGGTTTTGCATTCCTGATTGAACTGGATGATTTGAAAGGCCGTCAAAAATTGGAACCCTATGAGGTCTATAGTATGGTTCATTATGAAGGCGACTGAAGATGATCGCTGCCTGCCACTGGGCTATTGGCTAGCGGGGTTGTGAGTTTAAGCTTAAGCCGGCAGTGAATAGTCCAAAGCTAAAAGCGAAGAGCATCAGTAAATTGAAGGTGAAGGCCCAATATGCCAAGTTATGATTTTTTGAATTTGCCCAAGCAAAACCCCGATCAGTTATCACCCGCAGTGTGGGCTTATATCGGGGATGCCGTCTATGAACTTTTTATCCGGTGCCATATTCTTTCCGGTGGACCGGCGAAAACAAAGACGCTGCACCGGGAAGTGACCACGATGGTAAGGGCTTCATTTCAGGCCGGCCTGGTAACCAAGTTGGAATCTTTCCTTTCCGAAAACGAACTGGAAATTTTGAAAAGGGGCCGCAATGTCAAGAGTGGTCATATTCCTGCTCATACCGATGTGCTAACTTACCGTCACAGCACGGCATTTGAAGCCCTGATCGGTTACTTGTACCTGCGGGGCGAACATCAACGGCTAAAAGAATTGTTGGAGCAAGCGGTAAGTTTGGCGGCAACACCGGATAAAACAATCGAGTAATTAAATTTTCAACCAACTTGAAACCATCAGGTTGGTTTTTTTATGACGGCGAAATCTCTTTGACAAATAATCAATAGCTTCTTTGGTTATAATTTGGTAAAATAGAAAACGATAATGAATTGCAGATGTTGCAGGTATAAGCAAATATCCGAGAAAGAATGGGGAATAGAGCGGCATGGCGGAACAAATCGAAGGAAGAAACCCGGTATTGGAAGCTTTACGGGCCGGGCATGAACTGGTAAAAATCTATATTTTAAAAACTGAATCTCAAACCGGACCGCTGAGGGAAATTACAGCCAAAGCATTGCAAAAAGGGATTCCCGTCAATCAAGTGGACAACCAGGTATTGGATAAAATGGCGGTGACCCGCAACCATCAGGGAGTCATCGCAATGGCGGCCGATTGGAAATACGCTTCCTTGCGGGATATTTGGACCCGGGCTGCCGAAAAAGGGGAACCCCCGTTTTTTTTATTCCTCGACGGAGTGGAAGATCCCCAAAATTTAGGTTCCATCATTCGGACGGCCGAAGCTTCGGGAGTCCATGGAATTGTGATTCCGGAACGCCGGGCGGCCGGCCTTACGGCGGTGGTAGGCCGGGCTTCGGCCGGCGCGATTGAACATATTCCGGTGGTACGGGTTACCAATCTCACCAAAACCATGGAAGATCTAAAAAAGGACGGTTTATGGTTCACCGGTGTGGAGATGGATGGGGACAAAGAAGTCCAGCGCGCCGATCTTAAAGGCCCCATGGGTCTGGTTCTCGGGGGAGAAGGAAACGGAATATCCCGTCTGGTGAGGGAACATTGCGATCAGGTCGTCCGAATTCCCATGTGGGGCCGGATTAATTCATTAAATGTCGCGGCTGCGACGGCGATTTCTTTATATGAAGTAAGGCGTCAGCGCGGGCTTGGCGGCGAGTCCTCAAATAGCGATAAGTGTGGAGAAGCAGTCCATAGCAGCTAGCGGCGCGCGCCGCTAGTGTTTTAAAACCAGCGAATAATGTTTGGATTCAATATTTTAAAATAACAGCTATGGAAATGCCAAACTTTAGCCGATTATGAAATGATGCGGTATTAAAACGGTAATTTACATATTGTATTTTGGGGATGGGAATGATACAATTGCAAAAAAAGTGGTCACTGAGATTTCATTTCAAATGAAGTAATGATACGCAATTTCCCTCTGAATGAAATGCCTTTCAAAAGAAACTGTAGTAATTTTCCATTCCCTTGACGTTCAAATATCTGCTATTGTATAATATTCATATGCTACTTTGGACATACTTTTTTGTCAAATTTTGAACCGGTTTCCTAAAACCTCAATCCGGCATGTAAGGAACAAAATCTCTTCCACTGCGTTACAACTTACTGGATTGGTGTTTTACCAACGTGGTTGGTTTAACCGACAATAGTTGGTTACAGAATCCGCCAAGTTTCGCTTTGGGAAATTGAAAACTGCTTGCTGGATTCGTGTTAAAATAACAGCCGGAGGCGATTGTAACGTGGGGGCAAAACCACAAAGAGATGTTGCTGAGATATATGATGTGATGTTAGATGAAACAATCGTTGAAGCTGCTCGAGAAGGCGACGACGCCGCCCAAGAATACCTGATTAATAAATATAAAAATTTTGTACGAGCCAAAGCCCGGTCTTATTTTTTGATCGGCGCTGATCGGGAAGATATTATTCAAGAAGGTATGATTGGACTTTACAAGGCAATTCGTGACTTTCGCAACGATAAGTTGGCTTCTTTCCGCGCGTTTGCCGAGTTATGCATTACTCGTCAGATTATTACTGCGATTAAAACCGCCACCCGTCAGAAACATATTCCGTTAAACTCCTATGTATCGCTGAACAAACCGATTTACGATGAAGAATCGGATCGGACATTGCTGGATGTGCTTTCCGGGAACAAAGTAACGGATCCTGAAGAATTGGTCATCAGCCGCGAAGAATTCGTCGATATTGAACATAAAATGGGTGAATTCTTAAGCGATTTGGAGTGGAAAGTTTTAATGTCTTACCTGGATGGTCATTCCTATCAGGAAATCGCCAAAGATTTGCGCAGGCATGTCAAATCGATTGATAATGCATTGCAAAGAGTCAAACGCAAATTAGAACGTTACCTGGAAAAAAGGGAAGAGATTAATAGCTAATGCAGCTAAAGCATAATGCAAGGTAAAGCTCGGTTATTGATTTCCAATTCTCTCTCCGCAAGAGGGCGAGGGAGGCGAAGTCAAATCGTTTCAATGAATATGGTTGTTCCGATGAGCGAGGCCCTTCCGGTTGGAGGGCTTTTTTGCTTTGGCAGACCGGAGGAGGGGCTGGGAGCCAATGTCATCAGGCTGCGCTGTAGAAAACAGGAAAATGATGTTTGATTCCATCTCCGCCCCAACGTGAACGATGGGGCTAGGTATATTAAAAAACGTTCTAAAGGCCTTCCAGGCCTCGGTTTCGTGTTTTTACACCCGTTAAAAGCACACCCCAGCCCTGGAATGGCGTATTTTAGCTTGTCCGGGGTTTAGAATGATTTTTAAGGCCTAGCCCAGAACTTCAGGTCTGGGTGGACAGAATGAGCATAAAGTAGTTTTAGCCATTTCCTATTGAGGGATGCTTAGCTTGATGACATTGAGGGCGGGGTGAGGTCAAAATAGGCAATTGAAATCCTTGCAAAATATGGAATTATCCCTTGATGATATTGGGCTTGGAGCGAACCCCAAAAATTGAATTCCTTGATTTTTCGGGAGAGGAAAATTATGAGGGACTCGCAACAAAGGAGAACATTAAATGGGTAATACATTTATTCTTGTTCACGGAGCATGGCTCGGCGGTTGGTGTTGGGAGAAACTTCGACCATTGCTGGAAGCCGAAGGGCATACCGTCATAGCCCCGGACATGCCGGGGCATGGAGCGGACAGATTACCTATAGAAGATCAGAATCTTGAAAAATACGCCCGTACTGTTGAAACTTTAGTTACGTCGCTTAACGGGTCGGTTATTCTTGTCGGTCACAGTTTCGGCGGTATGATAACGAGCCAGGCGGCGTGCTATATCCCGAACAAAATCAAAAAACTTGTTTATATTTCAGCGTTTTTACCACGAGACGGTCAAAGCTGCGTCGGGATCACCAAAAGCATCCAGCCAACATTTCATGAAAAACTTGTGGCATCCGGCCATGATTTTATACTGTCTGCGGATGGAAAGACATCAAAGGTCGCGCCAGATTCCTGCGCTGACTTTGTTTATCATGATATTCCGAGAGATCTAGCGCTGATGATAGCGAAGCGTCTTGGCCCCGAGGCTAATGCAGCCCAGAATCAGACCGTCGTTCTTAATGATAAGTTCAATGACATCCCAAAAGCATATGTGCGATGTGTGCTCGATCAGGTGATCGACGTAAGGCTGCAAGACAAAATGGTTGCCGAAACCTATTGCGGCGAGGTGTACACCCTTGAAACAGGACACTGCCCGTTTGAATCCGCTCCGCGCAGTCTGGCCCATATTCTTCTTTGTCTGTGAGATTTCCTTTTTGTTTATTTCGAGGAACTTATATCACGAAACATGTTTAAACTTGGGAGCGCAACCCTCGGAACCCGAGAAACAGGCGAATACCCTTTCGGGGCTAGGGTAGGTTTTGGGCTTATTACCCTAACTGGTCTTCAAGGGAATTGGCTGGAATTGAGGGCCAATGGGCTTGTTGGACAGACTATGGAGCATAACGGCAAAGGCTTCGGAAAACATAATCACCTTTTTGGGGGTCATTATTATTTTAGCTGCGTTTTCCTGATCGATGGCGACGATTGTCGGGAGGAAATCAGAAACCGTTGGAACTGCCAAAATGGTTTTTGGAAGGCGGTCGTGTATCATATGGTGACCGAAATATAAAAACCGCACTTGCCGGTTGGGTACACATACTGAGTCGTCCGGTATGCATACGCGACGGTTGAGTGCCTTCGCGCAACGACTAAGTACCTTTACGCGACGGTTGAGTACCTTGACGCAACGACTAAGTACCTTTACGCGACGGTTGAGTACCTTCGCGCAACAACTAAGACTAAGATCCTTTACTCGACAGCGGTTGACAGGTGGAAATCCGCAGATTGAAACGATAAGTGATGGATAGCTGTTTTTATCCTGGTTCATTTTTTTATGCCCTCCTGCCCCTCCTGAACCATGGTTACAGCAATGGCGGGGTTAGGAGGCGTAGGAGGGGTAGGAGGGCCACGAATGATATAAAAATAAAAGGGATTTTTTGGTGAATCTTAAAGCGGTTTTTTTTAAGGCCTTGGCCAAGAAGGGCCTAACGGGTTGAAGCCTGGTGGGGATTGGGTTTGGGGACGATGTGGGGCAGAGGGGGTGTTGTACGGAAATATATATATTTTTTGGGGTTTGGATTAGGAAATGAAATTTCTTAAAAAGCCCCCGGCGTTATCTTTCTGAAAAAAACCGATGTAAGCTTAGGTTGTTTTGTTATAACAGTTTACAGTTAATTAAGATATAGTATAATGGTATTGAATGGAGGCGGTTTGATGCCTATTTTTGAAGAGATTTACCAAAATATTTTGCCTTTTGTGGACGAATACGGAATCAAGCGGGTTGGAGTTTTTGGCTCTTTTGCCCGAGGAGAGGCCACGGAGTCTAGTGATATCGATTTGGTTTTTGATTTTCAAAAAGACTTCGGTTTATTGGCATTATCCGGTTTGAAAATTGCTTTAGAGGAAAAATTGGACAAAAAGATCGATATTGTTGAGTTCTCATCCTTAGATCCTTCGCTGGCCGAAAGCATAAAGGATGAGGTGATCATGATTTATGAACAGGGATGAATCTTGAATCATATGAATGAATCCGGTTGAGAGAACCGGTTTTTTTTATGCTTGATTTTGGGGGAATTGGGTTGATGGATCAGGAAAAGGAGATTGAGTAAAAAATTTTAAAATGAATGAGGGTTTTGAGGGCATGGATTGCGTCGGGGGGTTGCTTTGTTCGTGATGCCTAAAATGAATGCCCCCGTATTAATGTCCACGGATTTCACCGGCTGAGGTCCTTTTGGAGCGGCCCAAAAGGACCCAAAAGGCCGCCGGAACCTACGGCTTCCGGACCTCCCTTTATTCATCCAGGGTTTGTGAATGTCGCCGCCATCCCTGGCATTGTGACTGGCAATTATATGAGGCTTCCGGGGGCGACCGCTAAAAACATCCTGTTTTAAAGCGTCGCTTTTCGGCATCGTGCCTCAAATGGCGGGGAGGGGTGATTGGGTCGAAAAGCGTAAAGAAAGTTACGAGGGGCATAAGGGCAATGTCATCGGGCTATGCTGGATAAGATTTAAAGGCATCGTTTTGCTGTTGTTGCAGGATGCGCGGGTTAGGTGAAATAGGCCTTCATTTCATTTCAACCCATCAGCAACTTATCCTGTTCCTTTTGGGACTGAGCATGGGTAATACACGGGAGCTATGGAGTGAATTTTTTGAGCCCCTGCAGTGAAAGTTTCATCCAGGAAGGGATTTGAGAGGGACTTGTTTTGATTATTTCCAGGATAGTATTATTATTTTGTAATGGGGACTGATATAGAAATAATATGTATGATTTTTCTAGACAAAACATATATAAAATAAAAAAAGAACGTAATGAACGAGTACTAATAAGGTAATGCAATTATGGAACGCAAGCAGATGTAATCAAATTTATCAAAATGATCATAATCTCCTGTCGTATTACTGTAGTTCAAATGTCCTAATAAGATAATCCAATTCATCTTTCAATTGTTCATAAACCCAAGAACGAAGAATACAACAATTATCAGCTTTTGAAGTATTTAAACCAGGGCTAATTGGATATCGATGTCTGGCAGTTAATAAATCATCTATTGATAAATAATGGACAATTTCAAATTCATCTAGGGCTGACTGTTTTGGATTCATTATTACTTCAAACTGATTTTTACTAGTATTGGATTGTGTATAACCGAAAGATAATGGTAGGTTGCTTAAATCGGTAGTTATATATTCAACTAAAAAATAGAATGGTTGAGAATTATAAAATGGAAGGCTTGATTTTAACTTTGGAAAACATGTTTCTATGATTGTATTATAACTATCTATAAAAAGTGGGAAAAAAGCCTCTATGTATCTCTGTAGTTGTTCTTCACTATATTGAGCAAATAATGTATTAGGGATTAATGTAGTATCTCTCCCCATTTTAGTTAGTCTATCAAAAGCTTGATCGGATTGTATATCTGGTTCAGGTAGAAGAGGTGTTGTTATATTATTTATACTTATAGACAATAAATTGTTAACGAGTTTATAAAGAATATTAAAAGGTGGGAAATCCCCTTTTGTATTTGGGGCTGGAATAACTACTCTATTCTTTATAGCTTCTTGAGCTTTTTGTTCAATTTCTTCAAAATTATATATTGAATCGTTATATGTATATGTCTTTGAAGTCCCTTTCTTAAAAGTTGGGATTTTTCCACTTTTAATTAATTCGTTAAATTGTTGATTCCGATAAAAATATCGGGCATAAAATAGTTTTATTGAGTTAACTAAATCTGAACACTTAATGGGGAGAATTTTAGAATATCTAGGTAAATCAAGCTTTTTAAATTCAGGAATAGATATATTTAATTGTTCTCTATAATAATAGCTAATTGCTAATACTTTTTCTATGATAACCGGAGTACTCTTTTCTTCGTTTAAGAGTCCTTGATTAATTATATTTTTGAGTTGTCGAACTACTATATTTTTAGCCATTATAGAAGGGTGCTGTTTAGAATTAATGCTACCAAAACTTGTTACTTGAGGTGCCCCTTGATCAAAAAAGTTTTTTTCATTATAAGGATCAATTGAAATCACAATTTCTTCTGTTTCATTTTGAATAGGACGAAATCCAAATGTATCAATAAATGGTATATTAGTATTTGAAATAACGATTCCTATTTTTCCTAATGTAAAGGGTAGAAATTTATCTTTAATTTCGGGGAAATTCTCATTTAATATCCTCTCATAATCATTCAAGAAAAGGAGTGCTATGGTTTTTTTAGAGGCTAACATAATTTCTTTTTGTTCTTTAGAGGCTATAGGAGCATACCATTTTAGAGCACTTTGACTTGATACACCACTCATCATCTTATTGATAGCTTCTGAAAACTCTAATTTGTTTAAATAGGGCAACCTAAATGAATAAATCGAAATTATAAAATCTCGTAATTTAGTATAATAAAAGCCTATTAATACTCGCCCGAATTCTAATTCGGTCCTTGTTAATAAATTATAAGAAAATAAATCTGTTGGGATTATATCAGAAATTGATAGATCAAGCTTTGCTTTTAAATCGGATTCGAATACTTTTCCAACTACAGTACGCCCACAATTTTCTTGTTCGACAATAAATTGACCAATTTTCTTTAAAAACTCTTTTGCATTGGCTGCATCATTATGATTCATTCTTCTTATTTTTTGTTCTAAGTATTGATTTAATAAATTAATATCATCGACTTCAGTAGGTAAATTTTTATTCATATATACTTCAGCAACAATTCGAAGCATAAACCCTATTTTACAATCCTCTCTTATACTCCCTTTTAAATCTCCTTTGAGCTTAAATACTTCTTTGTACTTGTTAATAAGGAAATCTAATTCTTTTTCACTAAAATATTCTATATTATATCCGGGGATAATATTATTTAGGGTTGTCTGACTTTCGCCAGGTGTAATATTAATTGGGAATAGAGAATTTTTTAAATCAGTAGGAGTTCCTCTAAAATATAAAAACCGATCCCATTCATTTGTTTTACATGAAATACATAATTTTACATTAGCTAAATGTTTAAGTTTTCTACAAAAATCATTAAGATTGCAATCAATTTGAGAATAAGATGATTCATCAATAGCGTCCACAAAAATGAGAACTTTAGTCTTTCCTTGGATTACTAAGGATTCAAGCCGTTTAAAAATTTCTGAAGAATCATATTGTGAAGAGAAGGTCCAATTAAAATCATTTTTTACTTCTTCTTCTATAGGTTTATATAGTAATAAAGCATTATAGAAGAAAGATATATATTTCGATGCTGAATTCTCTGCTAAATCACAAATATAATTAGTTTTTCCAACTCCTGATTCACCTATTATTGCAAATGTTGAAAAGTTGCTATTTAAAAATTGGTCAAAAGTTTCGTATAAATTCTGTTTTTTAACAAACAAATCTGGAATATATTTTTTAGTTAAATCTGTATTACTCCCTTTTAAAGTGGATATCCGGTCTTCAATTTGTAAGTGGGAAAAAAGTTTAATATTTTCATAGGAATAGCCAATAAAATTTTTTAATGCCTCATAACGTAGATTCAACTCGTCGTCAACAGCTATTTTACATCCACTTTTCCAGAAATTAGATTGTTCGCAAATATTTTCTCCATTTAGTTTACATTTAGTAATTGAATCAAAAACTAAAGTTTGTCTTCCGTTTGTTATTAGAACAAAAGGCGCAATATAATCTAATTGTCGAGCATAAGATATGCCTTGGTCAATATCGTCTTGGGAGATATTAATATTATCAGCTTTAACTTCTATAATAAATAAATTCATACCATTACGTTTACATAGGATATCTAAGCGTCCTCTAAGTAAATGAATGTCTTTTTTTGAATTAGGACTCCAGGATTTTTTGCCTAATCTAATAGTAAAATTCTTTTCCAATTCTATTTCATTTGGTAAGAAGTTCAGACCTAGTAAATAGGGGAAAATAATTTTGTTTTTAAGATCTTCTTCACTAATAAACGTAATTGCTTCCTTTTGCAATTTAGTCACCTATTTCAATAGATTCACCGAATTCCGCCTGCTTCAAATTTTTCTCTTCCTGCAATTGCACTCGTCTTTCCTTAAAACTATTTTTTCACGGGTTTTGAGATTTATTCCCAAATATATATTAGCTTCTATTTCTATTCCGAAGAACTATCGCTTCAATAACATTTTTAATCGTTAATAAATCTTCCTCATTGAGATCATTTAATTCATTTAGCAAGTCAAGAAGTTTTTTATCCTTAATATTTAAACTTGAAAGATCAATTTTTTCTCGAGTCCGCAAGAAATCTACTGATACCCCAAAAGTATCAGCCATTTTTTCAAGCGTTTTAAAAGAAGGGGATAATTTACCGGATTCATATTTACTGATATATTGCTGGC
>JAEZCE010000047.1 GCA_023429995.1 Bacillota bacterium
CAATCCCCTTCCCTCCTTCAAAAAGCTATCATCTGGGACAGGGAAGGGGAGCCTTTGAGAGTGATAATAAGCCTGCATCGGGAATATGTAGTTTTACAAAACATTCCCAAAATAAGGCTAAAGAAAAATTTGATTATTAGGACCTCTTAGACAAGTAGCTTTTCTATTCTTCTTTTTGAGATACGATAGTTGAATATATAAGATGAAATAATAATATTTTGAGCCCAACCACGCATGGTTTATACTGCGGGCCTAACGAAAAGAAGTAAAACGGGATTCACTGGATTTTATGGATCTGTTTTTTTGCCCAATTTACCAGGTTTTAATCCTGTAAATCCCGTTAATCCTGTTTCCGTTACCTTCTTTTAGGCCAATTTTTTCAATACATATCTCTCCCCAAAATTTTCAAAATCATTTTGAGCTGATGACATCTGGTAGACAATTTATAATCATGAGGGGTAGGAGGGTCATGAGGGTGTAAAAATAAAAAGCCGGTTTTATATTCTCCCGGATTTCCGCGGTTCATCAAACCCCTGCGGCGAAAATTAAAATGTAACCCCGCCTCTCCTATTTCACGGAGAGGCGGAGTTGGAATTGGAAGAAGCTTTTTTACAGGCGGGTAAAATCAATCCATGCGCTTTAAATATTTACCTTTAATTTCCACATCAATCGGTTCAAAAAATGCCGCGACTTCGATCCCTAAAGCTTCCGTAATATCGAACAGAATGTCCAGGCTGAATTCCATACTGGAATTTTTCGCTTCTATCGAAAATGTTTCTACTCTCCAAGCAGCTTCACCAACTCATTTCCGAATTGTTCAGCCGCTTCGGGCCCGCAACCGGTGATAATCCTTCCGTCAACCTCAACCATGTTGCCGGTATAAATTGCCCCACCGGCTTGCAATTTATCACTCCCGTCCGGGAAAACCGTTGCTTTCCTATCTTTTAAGAGGCCGGCATTGGCTAAAATCACCGGAGCTATACAAATAGCGCCCACGATTTTATCCTGACGGTAAAAATTCCAAGCAAGCTCATGGGCTGTTTTATCCTCAAAATACTGAGAGCTGCCGCCTCCACCGACAAAAATCAAAGCATCCAACTTTTTACCCGCGAGTTCCGGCAGTAAAATATCCGGCTGTACTTTGAGTCCTAATTTCCCTTCCGCCAACCCTACAGTTGTCGATGCGGTGATCACTTGAATCCCCGCTTTTTCCAAAATATCCTTAGGAACCTGGTATTCCTCGTCGCGAAAAGTTTTGGCCGCAATCACCAAAGCTACTGTCTTTACCATGATCGATCACCTCTGAATTTATTATACCATATTAGCTCTTTTGGCTTTCAGCTGTTAGCGGTCGGCTATTGGCTTAAAGCATTTAGAGCGAAGAAACCTTGCACTCCGCATACATGATAAGTAATTCAAATCAAGACCATAAGCAAGTAGCTGAAAAGCCAATAGCAAATAGCCAAAAGCAGACAGCCGGTAGCCAATTGGCCAAAATCTAATCCAATCGCTTGATTTCCTTTTTCAATTTCCTGATGATACGCTTCTCAAGCCTTGAAATATAAGATTGGGAAATCCCCAAAAAATCGGCCACTTCTTTCTGGGTGCGTTCGGCGCCGTCTTTCAGACCGAACCGCAATTCCACAATGACCTTTTCACGACTGGTCAAATAACTCATCGCCGAATTCAAAAGATTTTTTTCAATTTCTTCTTCTACAAATTTGTAAGTAGAATCATTCTCCGTGCCCAGAACATCGGACAGCAGCAATTCGTTGCCGTCCCAATCGATATTTAACGGTTCGTCAAAGGAAACTTCGGCCCTGGTTTTACTATTGCGCCGTAAATACATTAAAATTTCATTTTCAATACACCTTGAAGCATAGGTGGCTAATTTTATTTTCTTGGTAGGGTCAAATGTATTGACTGCTTTAATCAACCCAATGGTTCCAATGGAAACCAAATCTTCAATTCCAACTCCGGTATTTTCAAATTTACGGGCAATGTATACCACCAATCGTAAATTCCGCTCAATTAAAACTGCTTTTACCGCCCGATCGCCCGTTGTCAGCTTATCCAACAAATAGACTTCTTCCTCGCTCGATAAAGGTGGAGGCAGAGCTTCGCTACTTCCAACATAGGCAATCAATCTCGGGCGCAAACCCATTTTTAGCAGAATATTTGTGAGAAACAATCTGAATGGAAGTTGCCACCTTTTCCATTTTCTGACCATCTTGTTCGCTCCTTTTTGATTTTTCAATGGGTCAAGACCGTCGGTGGGATAAGCGCTTGGAATGTACCTTCCCGTGATAATGTCCGGCTATAGATCGCTACAATCACGTCTTGAATGATAATTTCCTTATCCTTTTGCCTTATTTTCATTTGGTCGGGCCGAAATCCCAGAAGCATTCCCCGATCGTTCCCTAAAGAATTATAGGGCAATACCCGAATCCGCTGGGCCCAATGATCCGATAAATTCCAGTCTGAATTTTGAGCCGTCTCACCCTTATTAAAACTTTCAGTTAAACGAATAACCTCCTTTGGCAAATAGCCCTTAATATGATTCAACTCAATGATAATCACCGGCAGTTTGGTCAAAGGATCATAAAGGCGATTCCCCGTATCGAGCAAAGCATTCAATTGCAAATGATTCCCTTCAAAGTCGATTTCGATCGGGTAGTGACATAAATGTTCCCAAATCTTGCGGTGGACAATTCCCCAACCCAGTTCACCCAAAAGCAGAATGAAGCATAATTGCAGACAGAACCGCCACCATAATGAGATTTCAATATGTACAAAACGGTCGTTTAAAGCATCGAATCCCCATTGAATACCGGATAATAAAAAGGATACACAAAAGAAATAACCGCCGATACGGAGCAGGCCAAAGAATCCAGCCGGTAAAAAAGTGATACCGAGCATAATGAAAGGTATCGCCAATAAGCAGATGAACGGCGACACTATCCAATTTTCCAACAAACCATTGGAGGCTTGGTGTAAAAGGAGAAAAAATTGAAATGCGCCTCCTACGGCCCCACCCATGATGATTCGGGTCATTTTAACCTTATGACTGCTAATTTGCGCTACCATCCACAATAAACTGCTATCTTGAATCCAACCCAAAACACTGCTAAAAAAGGGTAAATCGAGATATATCCGCATCGTCTGCAAGACTCATCATCATCCCCCAATTTATTTTACAAATAGACTTAGAGTGTTCCTCTATTACCGCCTGATGTAAATACCCGGAATCTTAATTTTCTTGCCGCTTTTTAACGAAACCCTTATAAAAAGCGGAAAAGCGCCCGAAGAAAACTCTTCGAACGCTTCACTGATATTCTAATATAGGAATCAAAAGTTGGAAGCCAGGAGTCAGAATAAAATCAAACATTAAAGAGAACTTTCTCTACCCTGCCTAAATTAAAAGCAGCAATGGATTTCTCCTGGATTCCGGCGCCTGAATTCTTATATTCTAACCATTCACTTTTTCCTCAAAAATGCCGGTATCTCTAGATCATCATTCATAAAAGGCTTTAATTCCAGCTCATCAAGGCCCATTCTTCGGGAACGCTTTTGTTCAAAACCGGTCGCAATCACGGTGACACGGATTTCTTCTCCCAGGGTTTCATCGATAACGGCTCCAAAGATGATATTGGCATCGGCATCCGCCGCCTCCGTAACAATCGCAGCGGCTTCATTAATCTCAAACAGGCTTAAATTACTGCTTCCCGTGATATTCAGTAAAACACCTTTTGAACCTTCAATCGTAGTATCCAGCAAAGGACTTTGAATAGCCGCTTTAGCCGCTTCGGCAGCCCTATTTTCTCCCTTGGCGACTCCGATTCCCATCAATGCCGAACCGGCTTGGCTCATGATCGTTTTGACATCCGCAAAATCAACGTTAATCAGGCCGTTAATCGTTATCAAATCCGATATTCCTTGTACCGCTTGACGCAAAACATCATCAGCCATTCTAAAAGCATCAATCATCGAGGTGTTTTTTTCCACAATCTGCAATAGCCGTTCATTGGGAATGGTGATTAAAGTGTCGACACTCTCTTTGAGAGTCACGATTCCTTTATCAGCCTGATTTAAACGAACCCGGCCCTCAAACAAAAAGGGCTTGGTCACAACCCCTACCGTCAAGGCTCCCGAATCTTTAGCCATTTGGGCAATAACCGGAGCCGCTCCGGTTCCGGTTCCGCCGCCCATCCCGGCTGTAACAAAAACCATATCGGCGCCCTGAAGAACTCCCTGTAACTCATCCTTGCTTTCAATTGCCGCCTGTTGGCCGATATCAGGATTGGCCCCGGCGCCTAACCCTTTGGTGAGTTGATCTCCGATTCGCAATCGAATATCGGCATTTGAACGATTTAATGCTTGACCATCGGTATTAATGGCGATAAATTCAACTCCCTGAATTTTGGCATCAATCATCCGATTGACAGCATTGGAACCTCCGCCTCCAACACCAATGACCTTAATTGAAGCAAATTGCTCGTTTGCAACTCCAAACTCCAGCATTAAAAAGTTCCCCCTGTACTCTGTTACCGATGACTATTCACTATCGAAAACAAACGACATCAGACCATAATCCTCGTAAGTATTTCTGCAACATCATGAATTAACCCTTCCAGATATTAAAAAATTTTTTAAAACCTGCGGTTGGGCTATTTCGAAAATACCGAAGAACCTTACCTCTCGCCCAATGTCACCAAGGGATAATTCCATATTTTGTAAGGATTCCAATTGCCTATTTTGACCTCACCCCTCGCCTTCAGCGAAGGCGCGCCTCTCTCCGGCGATGCAACTCAGAGAAGAAATTCACGGCGAGGGATGATAGAGTTGTAAACTTGGGCCTTTTTAAAAGCCAAAAATTTGAAGCCTAAAAGATTGGCATGAATTTCATTCGATACACCTCTCCCCGTCGAATAGCCGTCTTTGAATCTCTCCGCCGGGGAGAGGCTGGGTGAGAGGTCGGCATTTAGACCCAAAAGTTTTGGGAACTTTCTCCATGATAGCCTGATGACATTGACCGCTCGCCTGGCGCGCCTCTCTCCGAACGTGGTATTTTGAGGAAGCTGAGCACGGGAGGTGAGATAAACCGGTTTTTGGGTTTCCCTCTCCTTGAAAGGGCATCATGATTAAGCATCTTTAGGAGAGGGACGGGGCTGTCCCAAAAGGAAATTTTACGATCAAGAAATACAATATATTGAAACCGACCTATTCGATGAAGCTATATATTGTATTTCTTATTGATTTCGAATTGCTTTTTAGACAGCCTCGGGGTGAGGTATTTATTGACTTTTTGGTAATTTAATCGTTGTGGGGGCTCCTGGAACCCGAAGATCAATTTTGGCCAATTTTTCGGGTGATGTCTGGGATAAGATTGCCCGGAGGTTATACATCTTTTTTTCGATTTGACTCGCATTGCCCAGATCAACCTTGATAGTGTGCGGGCATTTGGGTAGATCAAGATAAATCTGATAACTAATTACATTGATCTCGCTAATATTTTGCCGCAAAGTTTCATCGACATTTTTAAAAATATTCAAAACCAAATCGAAATTCGAAGGATGAATGGGTTGGCCAATATCGGTTTTTTTCAAGGATATACCGGTTATGATTGGCAAATTGGCGGGAGCATTTTGATCTCCAATTTCCATCACCACTAAGTCATTACCGATAGTGACGGCCTTTCCCCGGTAAAGAACAACACACAGCGGTATCCGCTCTTCGATTGTAAATATCAGCTTATTGGGAAATATTTTTTTGATCTTAACCGATGCTACCTTGGGATTCTGAAGGATCTTACGCCTGGCCTCTCTGAGGTTTATCTGAAAAATATTCCCGTAACTTAAATCGGCGCTGAGTAAAATATCTTCAGCCGAAATGCTCTGAGTACCCTCTACTACAAAATCTCTGACTGTAAACAAACCGGAATTGATAAAAATAAGCGCCAGTAAAAAAACAAACAATATAAGAAAAAGCCGTTCAAAACTAGGGCTTTTGGAAGATCCTCGCTTAACGATTTTTGGTTTAATCTGTTTCATCTATTTGCATAAGTTGTGCGTTTAGCTTTTAGCCGTTGGCTTTCGGCTTTTTAGCATTTGACATTTGGCGACTAGCTCTTGAGTTTTAACGGATAGCCAATAGCTAATAGCCGTTAGCAGCTAGCTGACAGCCAGTAGTCCACAGCACAACACCTATATTAACTCCTTCGATAAATTCCTAAAATTAATTGCACTTCGCCTCTGCCGGTTCCCAATTTTTTGGCAATCTCTTCAATGCTCATTCCCTGTTCCCATAAATCCAAAATGCGTTGATGCCTTCCATCGCCAACCGGACGGGCATTTTTACCGGATAAAGATGGATGAGGAGTAGTTTCAGCCTCGCTAACCAAATCATCGGGAAGTTCGGGTGTTTCAACAAAAGTTAATGTCTGGGCGGGGGGTTCCGGGTTGTCGATTTCGTTCATTTCATTATCAAACTCATTAACCTGCCTTTTCGTTACAGGCTCATCCGTCTCAATGACCCGTGCTGATTCCAAAATTGCTTTCTTGGCATCATTGGCGCGCGCTTCCGTTACTTCCGCAATTTCCTGAAATTCTTCGATAATAGCAGCCACCAAATCTTCCAAATCTTGGATTTCGTTTTTGAGGTGTTTCATCCGCTTTTCCAATGATTTCTGCTGGAATTTATAAAGCATCAAAATAATAATGCAATTTAAAGCAATGACGAAAATAACCTCTCCCGCTGCCACTTTTTTGCCTCCAATATTTATCCGGTCTAAAGTTTTATATCAATATGTTGTCCACGTTTCGTATCGATGACTGCTTGGATTTGCTCCTGATTGGAATCCTCTTTTTTCTTGCGCCCATAGCGGCGATAACGGCGCTCCCGGTCTCGTTCGGGAGTTTCGTTATCGTCGCGAATGGAATTTCCTTCGGAAGATGCTTTGTTCTGCAATACTTGTTCGCGTTGTTGCTGTGATTGTTTAACAGCCTCCCGGGATAACTCTTGTTGGGAAACAAGGGGGCGGCTGTTATGGGTTTGCTCGATACGTTGGATATCAATCGTACGAGGCATTATAGTTTGGAGATCCAGAGGTTTAAACATCATTCCCACCTCTCAAATTCTCATCGATAGGACTGGACTTGAATCTCTCCTTCGCTGTATACCAAAGACGCGTATTTAATTTCATCCTGAATCATAATGGTCGTTTTCCCCATGGTGACCCGGACCCCGGGGTACATGGTTTCTTTTACGCGAATCCGCCCTTTCTCACGGGCAGGGTTTTGAATTTCATTGGTTATGACTTGACAGGCAGTTTCAATTTCGGCTATTTGAGCTTTTAAAGCATAGGAAGTCTTTATCAAATTCTGTAACATTTCTTTTTTATCATCCGGTAGGTTGGGAATTTTGCTTAAAATGACGATAGCCTTTTCAGCTTTCTCCAAACTATCGGTATTCTGTTTCAATTGGTTTTCCAAATCCTGAAGTTCCTGTTTGGTCTTTGGTTTTACTCCCACATCCAACTCGGTAACGGTTCCAAGCCTGGAGCCGATGGTCTTGGCCGATATTTCCTCGCCGGCGCGTAAAAGGCCGCCGACAATTAAACCCTTTCCGCCTTCAAGGATAATTTTGGAATTGGCGCCCACTTGACAATGCATGATCGATTCTTTAATCGTTATATTGCCATCACTGTTGACCGTAACATGTTCAATATACTTCGCTGAAAAATCTCCCCCGCAAGAAATTTCCGATTTATCCATTCCGGAAACTCCACCTTGGATTAATAAATTACCTCCTGCCTTGACATCAGCAGTATCTACATTACCGTATATCGTTACATCTCCCTCGGCTTCAACCTTAAAGCCGCTTTCAACGTTTCCCCGAATCACTAAATTACCGGAAAAAATTACATTCCCGCTGTCAAAATTGACATCGCCCTTGACCTCATAGATGGGCAAAACCGTGACTTTACCGCTAACAATTGTCGGCTCTCCGCCACCTGTGGCTATGATTTTGGTGCCGTCATCAATCCATTCTACATTCTTCCCAAGCTTAATAAGCTTATCTTTGCCCGGAGTAGCCGGCAACTCGCAGCCGCGAATATCGGACCCGGGATCGCCCTGGGTTGCTAAAATCTTTTCCGCAATGACTTGGCCTGCGGTTACATTCTGTACGGTTTGGATTTGTCGAAAATCAACTTTACCGGTGTCATCCTCGATACAAGATTTCCGAAAAACCCCGGTTTCAAAAAAATATCTAATATCCGCATCTCTACCTGCCACAGGAGCTTTTCCTCTGGCAATAATGAGTCCACCCATAGGATGTTGTTTTACAGCCATTTCAACGGCGCTGGATATAATTCCAAAAGTAATGCCTTCGGCGCGGATGGCCTCCATTGCCTCGTCGATTGTTGGCCAACTTCCAGCTCCGATTGGAGGATCAATAAATAAATTTGCCTCCATATTATTTGAAGAAACCTGAATTCGACACCGCCCATTACGGTCGGTTATAGGAACAGCACTCTTTTCATCAGCCATTTTCTTACACCTCCTCTATTGATTTCCGCCAGCGATTTAGGCGGCCACGGAGTCTAAATATCGCTTTGGTATGTATCTGGGAAACTCGAGATTCGGAAATTTCCATAATCTCTCCGATTTCTTTGAGGGTCAAACCTTCATAATAATATAAGGCGATAACCATCCGTTCCCTTTCGGGTAAACAATCAATCGCCGAAGCCAGCGTGGTCTTGATCTCTTCCATCTCCACTTGATGAAGGGGATCCTCGCTTTCGTTATTACGAACCAAGTCCAAAACACGAACCGTATCGTCATCGTTGGAATGAACCAGCCACAGTTCATCTAAAGAACTTAATGTTGTACAACTGACTTCGGATAAGAGTTGGTAAAATTCATGAATACTAATACCCATTGCTTCACTGATTTCTTGGTCGGATGCCGAACGCCCCAGACGATTCTCAAGATCGGCGCAAATTCGTTCCAACTCTCGCGATTTCTGCCTTACGGAACGGGGTACCCAATCATTACTCCGTAATCCGTCTAAAATAGCTCCGCGAATTCTAGCGATGGCGTATGTTTCAAATTTGATACCCCTCATGGGATCAAATTTTTCAATGGCATCCATCAATCCGAAAATTCCAAAGCTAACCAAATCATCAAACTCGACATTTGATGGCAAACCAATCGCTACACGCCCCGCAACATATTTTACAAGTGGAGCATATCTCAAAATAATTGCTTCTCTGGTTGCGGGAGATTTTGACGATAAGTAATTCTGCCATAACATCTCCTCGCCCTGAGCGGTTTTATCGACTGACATTTCAACCCTCCTACTGCGTTAACATACGCTCCATCCCGTTGGCTTTATTTCCGTCCTTGTAAAAGAATTACGAAAACGATAAGTAACTTCTATAAAATGGAGGTTGAACTCATTGATTTTACTTCAATTACTCCGGTATCCAAGTCCAAAGAAACACTTTTCCCGGCATGGCCCCCGATGCTTTTGGCCGCTATCTCCAGATTCATTCTGCGGCAGATCTCTTCAACAGCCATGATATTACGCTCCCCCACCCCCAGATGAACATTCTGACTACCGGTGGAGAACATCTCAGCGCCTCCGATAATTTTGATGATGATATGATCGAAAATCGCGCCAAGGTTCTCTAATTCTTGTATCAATAATGGTATTGCGGTATCAGCAAATTTGGCTTGATTGATAGGGGAAACCCCTAAAGAACTGTCGGGCAACATAATATGAGCAAGTCCGCCAATTTTGGATGTTGTATCATAAGCACAAACCCCTACGCAAGATCCAAGTCCCAAAGTAATAATTTTATCCGGAGATTTACCGACCTTAAGCTCGGCCATTCCAACACGAATTACTTCTGCCATGCCGTTGTGACTCCGAGAGCGTTTAAGATAATTTCTAACGAACCCGGATCAGGGATAAGGAAGAAATGCCCATTAATTTGTCGATCGGTCAGACTAAATTGCGTTTTTATCATCAAGGCGTAATCACCGATTATTCCTAAATCAATTAATGCCGTATTAACAATCGCGCCAACCATATCACATGCAAAAAAGGGAACGGATGATATTTGTTGTAATCCGGTCAACCGGGTGAGCGCATGTAAATATGCGCCGGTCATAATATTCCCGATTTCTTTCAATGCGGATTGTTCATACTCAAGAAATTCCTTCGTCGTCCCGGCAGCACGCCGGGCGATTCGGTCCACCAGCGTCTTTGCCTCTGGAACCGAAAACAAAAATACGATTTTTCCGGGGGCATCCCCGAAAACACGCATATAGATACCGACTACTTCGTTTTCAGAACCCCCAAAAATATTACTTGCATCCGCCAAGGGGATAATCGAGACGTCCGGTACGGTCATCTCTATTTTCTCCGCCACCAATTGAGAAAGGGCGGTGGCTGCATGTCCAGCTCCGATATTACCAATTTCTTTTAAAACATCCAAATGGGTCTGGTTGAGGTCTATCATCCTAAACATATTAGCCCTCCGACCCGCCCTGCATTTCATTAAGCTCTTTAACTTCTTCCGCCGAAAGCGCCCGTTCCAAATCCAAAAGAATAATTAACCGTTCTCCGATTTTGACAACTCCACTTAAAAAATAGGCATCCACGCCCTTGGTAATTGAAGGCGCAAGTTCAATGGAAGATACTGGAACGCGCAAGACCTCCATAACCTGATCAACCATCATTCCGATTTGATTTCCGCTGACTTCAACAATAACAATTCTTGATTCGTGTCCGATTGCATGGACTACCAATCCAAACCGTTTTCGTAGATCAACGATCGGAACGATTTCTCCACGTAAGTTAATAACTCCCTCAACAAACCCAGGAGATTTGGGAACCCTGGTGATCCCCTGACCTAGCCGCTCTATTTCTCGAACTTGTAAAATATCAACGCCAAATTCCTCATCACCAAGTTTAAAAATTACAAGCTGCCGTGTTTCCTCGTGTACCTCGGTCTTGCCTTTCATTCCTGTTCCTCCTTTAACAAAAGCTTTCGAAAGCTAACTGCGTTAAAAGTCCATCGCAGAAAGATTAAGCGACCGCCCTCATATCTAAAATCAAGGCGACTTTGCCATCTCCGAGAATCGTTGCTCCGGCTATCCCCTTAATTGAACCAAGATAACCGCCAAGTGATTTGATGACCACATCCTGCTGCCTTAATAAAGAATCAACCACACAAGCGATCAAACGTTCACCGGTTCGAATAATCACTACGTCCAAATCATCCAACTGCTGGTTTATTGCATCAGGAGTTCCTAATAGATCTTGCAGGCGAATGAGGGGAATGACCTCGCCCCGCAACATGAGGACTTCCTGCTTGTTGATGCGCCTGATTTCACTTGGTTTGAGACTGACGATTTGTTCCACATAACTGGAGGGGATTGCATAAATCTCTTTCCCAAGTTGAATCATCAGTGTCTGAATAATCGCCAAAGTTAAAGGTAACCGAATGGTAATCAAGGAACCTTCGCCATAAACCGATTCAATACTTACAAATCCACCCAAAGAGTCTACTTTCGATTTTACGACATCCATTCCCACCCCACGACCGGAAACATTGGTCACTTGATCCGCTGTGGAAAAACCGGGCAAAAATGTAACCTCTAAAACATCTTGATCATCCATTTCGTTAAGGGCTTCAGCCGATAAGAGACCTGCTTTCATGGCTTTTTCCTTAACTTTCCTGACATCAAACCCTTTACCGTCATCTTGAATGGTTATGATAACGCTATTGCCTTCTTGATAGGCATTTAAAACGACTTTTCCTTTAGGCGATTTGTTATTCCGTTCCCTTTCTTCCGCTGTTTCAATGCCGTGATCCACTGCATTCCGAATAACATGGACCAAGGGATCGCCGATTTCATCGATTACAGTCCGGTCCAGCTCTGTTTCAGCCCCATGAATTTCAAGCTCGATTTCTTTTCCAAGTTCACGGGACAAATCTCGAATCAAACGGGGAAAACGGGAAAATACGGTATCGATCGGGACCATCCGGGCCCGCATAACACTATCTCTTAAATCCAAGGTGAGACGGCCGACTTGTTCGACGACTTCATTGAGATCCCTGGAACCAATCGTCGTCCCAAGCGCTTCCAATCTCGAACGGCTGATAACAAGCTCCGCGACGAGATTCATCAAATCATCCAGTTTCTTTATTTCGACCCGAACTGTTTGTTGGGGGCTAATCTTACCTTTGTCATGTTCAACAGTTTCCAGAACCCGCTTCTCAGTAAGTAACTGATCGATTTTGGGTTCTTCGGCGGAGACTTTATCGACATCCATAATATTGGTGATGGCTTTAACAAAATCCCCCGCGGAGCTGGTCGACACCACTCCGATAATGAACTGTAAATCAAAATGTTCATCTTCCAAATCTTTAACAGTCGGAATACTGCGGATAATCGTTCCTAATCTTTCTATCTCCCGCAACACCATAAATACACGGGCGCCTTTTAATAGACAATTTTCAACCAACGTCACATGCAGATGATAAAATTTAGCACCACCCGCAACCGCTGTCTGAATTTGCTCTTTCTCGGTTTCCGCATAACGCAACTGCAGATTTTGACGCCGTTCCCCCTGGGGTTGTGCTACTGCCACGTCCCCGTTGACAAAGCGGCGTAAGCCTTGAACAACTCCGGTAATTTCAATATCCTCTTCAATTCCTTCACCGATTTTATTCGCTAAAATCTCAAGCAAATCCACAGATTCAAACAATATATTGGTGATTTCGGAATTCAGGGCGATTTCTTTGGAACGGAGTTTGCTCAAAACATCTTCCATGGCATGAGTCAAATTACTCATTTTATTAAAGCCCATGGTCGCCGAGGCGCCTTTTAAGGTGTGCGCGGCGCGAAAAATCTTATCTAAAATGGCAGAATTCTCCGGATCATGCTCGAGTTCCAGCAATGATTGATTCAAAGTTTGAAGATGCTCTTGGCTTTCATCAATAAAAACGCTCAAATATTGGGAAACTTCCATAATCCTTCCCCCTCAAGGGTTAAATTAGACCTTTTACACGCAATTCCTGCTGCTTATAAATAAATTTCAGAATCTTCTTTTTCTTGCTGTCCGACATGTTCAAATAGCGCAAACTAGCCCAAAAATTATTCGGCGAACCCGGTTCGGGATGATCTAAACGCCCCACCCTGACTACATCGGCATAGGCCATGATTTCTTCATTACTATCCGGAAGCACAATTGCAAGTTTAAGTTTGGCATGCAAAGGATACTCTTCGGGAGCTTCAATCCTTATCCCGCCGGCGCTGATATCTACGGAGTTTATACTATAAGAAGCCACCGGGATTTCGTTCCTGTAAAAATAAAGAAGCTCAACCGGAATCCGAACAGCCAGCCGTACATCTGAACGATCCCTCCGTTCAATAGTAGCCGGTATCGAAACGGTCAGAGGCTTAGAATCACTTTCAGCCAAATCAACCACTCTGCCATTAAACACATACCTGGCTTCTTCTTTGCAAATATGAACGATTAATGTTGCGCCCAATTTCAGTGGAATAGCAGCTCCCGCCAAACGCGGCGTTTCGAGATTCAATTTAGTATCCAAAACACGAAGGATACGGCTGGGATACTCGCCTCGAAAATATCCGTCCGAAATTTCGATTTCAACATAGTCACCGTTTTCAAAACTCATTTTTATTACCTCAATTAACGAAATTTCTCAATCAGTCGGTCAAAAAAGCCCGTTGAATGATGTAAACTTTCCATACCGTTACTCAATAGGTTTCGAGCGATTTGATCCACCGATTGACCCGCCATTGAGCGCGGGTGGCTAATAATAAAAGGTTGCTGTTCCTTTACCGCCCTCGGGATAATCGGATCGTAGGGAATATACCCTAGGGGCAGCAAATCGATACCCAAAAAACGCTTTGATACAGTAGAGAGCCTATCCACGACTTGACTTCCTTCACTGTCGTTTTTGACCATATTGACCACAAGCCAAATCAAGGTATTGGGATCACTGCTTGCTACCACCTTGATCAAACCATAGGCATCCGTGATTGCTGTCGGTTCAGGTGTCGTAACAACAACAACTTCCCCGGCGGCAAGCACAAATTTTAAAACGTTTTTGGATAAGCCGGCTCCGGTATCTATTATCATTATATCGGCATATTTTTCAATTTCATTTAGTTCCAGCAAACATTGTTCCAAACTTTTTTCACTTAAATTAGCGAGCTTATAAACTCCGGACCCACTGGCAATAACCCGCAATCCGGCAGGACCATTGATCATTACATCCGTGATTTTCTTTTCGCCTAAGATAACGTGTCCCAAGTTATAAGGGGGGAGTACTCCCATGATTACATCCACATTGGCCAGTCCCAAATCCGCATCAACCAACAACGGTTTGGCTCCAAGTTTAGCAAGGGCAATTCCCATATTCACCGAAAAATTGGTTTTGCCAACTCCACCTTTACCACTGGTTACAGCGATAACGCGCGTTTGATTTATAAGGTTCTTATTGCCAGCGCCTCTGACAATTTCCCGTAATCGTTCAGCCTGGTCCGCCATAGCCACCTCTTCTAAAATCTAAAAATACTCCTTTGTAGCGAATGAATTATATTAAATGGGAAAGTAGTTTGTCCGATTTAGCTATTTCGATATCATCCGGAACATTTTGGCCAGTGGTTAAATATGAAATCGGCCTGCGAATTTTCCAAGCCAAACTAACTATGGAGCCAAAACTATCGGTTTCATCAAGTTTGGTAAAAATTAAATGAGTATAAGCAATCTGCGAAAAATTCTCCGCGATACTAATCATATCTTGGTATCTCGTAGTAGCGCTAATGGCTAATAATATCAAGCCAATCTTGGAATGAGACAGAAATTTCTTCAATTCATCCATCATGGCCTGATTATGGGGACTACGCCCGGCGGTGTCAATGAGAATCAAGTCGCAATCATGCAAATTTTGAAATGATTGACTTAAATCCGCCGGTTTATAAACCACCTCGACCGGCAGGTTAATAATGTCGCCATAGGTTTTTAAATGTTCAACCGCTGCGATCCGATAGGTATCAATTGTTATTAAGCCAACCTTCTTGCCTTCGAACAAATTATAATTTGCAGCCAATTTGGCAATGGTCGTAGTTTTTCCAACACCTGTCGGTCCAATCAAGGCCATGATTTGCTGTTCGCCCTGAATTCCCAGCTGAATGGGTTCCGAAAACATCAGTCGGGAAGAAAGAACTTGCCGGCAATAAGCTGCCCAGCCCCCATTCTCAACTCCATTCCCTTCAAGAAGATAACTTGGGATTTGAAGGAGGAGATAGTCGATGAGTTCTCCTTCAAATCCGAGATGCTGTAAATATTGGCGAAAATTATCCAAAGCAGCGTTATTTCGCTCCCCGGAATTGGAATTGGCAAAAGCCGGAGACTGGTTTTGCGGCATTGGCTTTTTTGTCGCTACTTGCCGAATTAGTTCTTTCATTTCGGCGATTTCTTCTTGCAAAGAGGTTAGTGTTGGTACATTGGACTGTAGATTATTTGGGAAATTAGCAGCCGGTTCGGTATTGGTATAAATCCCGGACGCAGCAGGTATATTTGTTTGATTGGCGATTCCCGCCTGAGATTGAGTATGCACGATACCCGGCACTGAAAATGGTTGCGTCTGGGCAATAAAAGGCTGAGGCGCGGCTTGAGCGAGCACCGGTGTGCTGACGACCAAGGGTGCTATTTCTTGAGCTACGTTTCCACTAACAACGGACGGCGAAACTTGCGGAATTGAATTCATATTGGAAACAGGCGTAGCAGTTGGAACAGTAACATTTTCTTGGACAGGATCAGCTTTTTTAGGCCGGTTTTCTCCAACTTTTTCATCAACCGCAGCAATAACTTCGAAGCGCCGTTGAGAAAATAGCCCCAAGAAACCGCCTTCCTTGAAAGGTTTGGTATGTAAAATAATGGCGTTTCGTCCTAAATCATTTTTAACTCGAGTAATAGCTTCCTGAATGGAATCAGCGACATAACGTTTGACTCTCATTACTCAACCCCCACCGCTCCAACAGAATGAACTTCAGCATCCGGATTGATTTCATTATAGGATAATACCAGCAATTTCGAGGAAAGGCGCTCAGTCAATTTATGAAATGTAAGTCGAATCGCAGGGGAACATAAAATAACCGGTTGATACCCTAAGCTGGTAACCTCCTTTACCAATTCGCCGATTTTATCATAAATTCTTTGAATCATACGCGGATCTAAAGAAATCCCAGTCTGATCATTTGATTCCCGTTGCATTTTCAATAAGATTTGTTCCAGTCCAGGATCCAGTGTAATGACACGAATAACTCCATCATCGGCTTGTACCATTTTAGTTATTTGGCGAGCTAAAGCTTGCCTTACGTATTCGGTGAGCGTTTCCGGATCTTTTACATTCGGAGAATAATCGGCCAAAGTCTCCAAAATAGTAATTAAATTACGGATTGGAATACCTTCCTTTAGCAAATTAACCAGGACTTTTTGAACCTCGCCGATGGTCATCAGATTCGGTATCAGTTCGCTCACCACAACACTGTATTCTTCCTTAACATTATTGATCAAGGCTTGAACTTCCTGGCGTCCAAGCAGTTCATAAGCATGTTGTTTAATGATTTCGGTCAAATGGGTTGCCAAGACTGAAGGCGGATCAACAACGGTATATCCGGCTATTTCCGCTTCATCTCTTTGATTTTCAGTGACCCAAAGCGCCGGTAAACCGAATGCAGGTTCAGTCGTGGGGATTCCTTCAATCGGTTCGGAAACAATTCCGGAATCCATTGCCAAATAATAATTAGGAATGATTTCTCCCCGGGATATATCGACGCCTCTAATTTTTATTACATACGCTGTAGGCTGCAACTGCATATTATCTCGAATCCTGACCGGAGGCAGGACCATGCCGAGTTCCAAAGCAGTTTGGCGGCGAATCATGGTGACCCGGTCAAAAAGGTCGCCACCCTGATTGGGATCAACAAGCGGAATCAACCGGTAACCGATCTCCAATTCCATGGGGTCAATTTGTAATAATGAGTTGACGTTTTCAGGCTTTTTCCCTTCATCGGCTGTCGCCCCGGCGGTTCCGGCTTCACTTCCACCGGCTAATTCCGGAACGGCCGACATTTTACTTAACCCATGACCCATTAGAGCAATTAAACCGGCCACCACAAAAAACGGTAATTTGGGCATTCCCGGTATAATTCCAAATATCGCGATAACAATGGCTACAATATTAAAAATTCGCGGATAAGCCAGCAATTGTTTGGTTAAATCCGTTCCCAAATTGTCTTCTGCCGCCGACCTGGTTACCAGAATACCGGTTGCAGTTGACAACAATAAGGCCGGTATCAACGTTACTAAGCCGTCTCCGATTGTCAGCAAGGAATAGGTTTGGAGCGACTGTTGCCACGAAAATCCTTTTTGTGTCGCGCCAATAATAAACCCGCCGACCAAATTGACTACAATAATCAGAATACCGGCAATTGCATCCCCTTTAACAAATTTACTGGCGCCGTCCATAGCTCCGTAAAAATCCGCCTCACGCTCGACTTCGCGGCGTCTGGTTCTGGCTTCGGTATCATTAATGATGCCGGCATTCAAATCAGCATCGATACTCATTTGTTTGCCCGGCATTGCATCCAAGGTAAATCTGGCCGCTACTTCGGCAACCCGCTCCGAACCTTTGGTAATGACCACAAATTGAATAATCGTCAAAATAATAAACATTACAAAACCAACGACGGGATTTCCCCGGGCCATTACGGTTCCAAATGCATGAATAACCGTTCCGGCTTGAGCATCCGATAATATCAACCGGGAAGAGGAAACATTGAGCGCCAATCGAAAAAGGGTGGTAATGAGCAATAAAGTTGGAAAAACAGAAAACTCCAAGCTTTTCCGGATATTCATCGTTAATAAAACAACGACCATACCGGCACAGATATTAACTGTCAAAAATACATCCAAAAGAAAAGACGGCAAGGGAATAATGAACATTACCAAAACCAAGATAATGATCACAACCACAGCCATTTCGCCGTTTTGTAGCATTTTTTGCGAAAAATGTTGTTGAGGTTGTATTTCTGCAGCCATTGGAATCCTTTCCAGAAATCGGTTCCGCGTTCTAATCCTTCACACAATCGTCCAAAAACTCACGGTTGGAAATTTTCAAAACCCCTCAGCGCCTCTCGATAAAAAGGCAACCATTTCTTCCTCTATCAAACGAAATTCTTTGCATAAATGGATCATCTTTGGTTAAATTACCATATTTAATGATTCTAGGAGTTATTCCTAACTCCTTCTTTTCTATTGATAGTAACTTGCAGATTCTTAATGATTCAAACGAGCCGATTGCGTCAATTTCACAAATTCCTCCCGAAAAACATTTCCATGTAAGCCCGATAGAGCGGCTTTCAGCTAACAATGATTCATTGAAACTCCATTTTAGGCCCGTTTACGCTTGAGCCTATAAACAAATGCCAATACCTCCGCAACGGCTTGATATAGTTTATCAGGCACAGTCTCGCCGATTTCAACCGTCTTGAATAAAGATTGCGCAAGCGGCCGGTTTTCAACTAATGCCACTCCACTGGAAATAGCAAGCTCTTTAATTTTTTCGGCAACAAATCCCTCGCCTTTGGCAACTACAACTGGGGCCGCCATCGTGGTCGGGTCATATCGCAAAGCGATCGCCAAGTGGGTCGGGTTCGTAATAACCACATCGGCTTTAGGAACATCTTGCATCATACGGCGGGCCGCTATCTGGTGCTGCCTCTGGCGAATCTTATTTTTAATTAAAGGATTTCCTTCAGTTTGTTTAAATTCGTCCCGGATTTCTTTTTTCGTCATCCGTAAACTCTTGTTATATTGCCATCGTTGGTACATATAGTCCATCAACGCCAATATCAATAGAAAAATACAAATTTTTAAAGAGACCTGATAGAGAATATTCCAAATAATCCTGGCAACATCAAAGGCCGAGAGTTTAACCGCATCAATTAAGAAATTGACACGATCCCTAATTGTAGAATAAACAAAGTATATTACAATGATTAATTTTAGAATCGATTTAACCAGTTCCACCAAACCCTGGGAACTGAACATCCGCTGAAATCCGCTGATAGGGTTAAGTCGGCTAAATTTAGGTTTTAATGGTTCCAAAGTAAAAAGCGGGCCGACTTGAAGCACATTCACAATTACGCCGACCAGTGCGGCGCCAAGTCCTATCGGCAAAAAAATCCGTAAGAAAAAAATGCAATTTTTTATCAGAATACTATTGAGATTACTCTCTGATAACGGCTTGTTTAAAATCTCGGGCCCCAAATTATTTTGAACATATACCAACAATTCATTGTAAAACCATCCGCCGAAATAATTCAAAATAACCAGTAACGCCAGTAATGCAATGACCGTATTTAATTCCGTGCTCTTAGCAACCTGTCCCTTTTTACGGGCTTCGGATTTGCGCCTGGGAGTAGCTTCTTCTGTTTTATCGGGGTCTTGCGCAAAAAATTGTAAGTCGATCCGTATAGGTTCCGATTCCTTTGCCAAAATAGATTGGATTAAAAATCGAACCCTGATAAAAATGGATTTTAGTATGAACCGAAAATTTTCAAGATATGAAATGCATATAACCTGCAGAATCACCATTTTAGGAAACTCGCTTTCCATTTCAAGCATCCACGTCATGTCGCATTCACTTCATTTTCTCCTATCCATACAGGCCATTTCAAAAACTCGATGGGTCACAACATACCTTTTTTATTTCCATAAAGTCCTATCGCAGATGGCTCAAAGCTATGTATGCATATGCCGCAGCATCATCCGTAAGATACTGAAGGTTTCTCCTGATTTTGCAAAGGCGACCTCGATTAAAAATACATAAACCGGGATAAATAATATCAGAATTAGCAAACCCAATACGATCTTAACGGGATATCCCAGTACAAACACATTAATCTGCGGAATGAGTCTGGCAATTACGCCGAGAGCGACATCAACTAAAAAAATCGTTCCCATAACCGGAATAGCTATTTTAAATCCCAGATAGAACATATTTGAAAAGGCTTTTAAAAAAAAGCCCACAATTTCCTTATTCATAAACAACATACCCGGCTTGATAATTTCAAAGCTTTGGATCAACGACAAAATTACAGTATGATGACCATTAATAGCCAAAAATATCAATAAGGCCATAATATTATTAAGTTGGCCCATAAGCGGTAATTCTGCGCCGGTACTGGGATCTAGAATATTGATAATTCCAAAACCCATTGTGGTATCCAAATAATACCCGGCAATCTGCAGGGCAAATAATGTAAGATTGACGACAAATCCCATAATCAGTCCGATTAAAACTTCTTGAATCAAGGTAAAAACGGACATCCAAAATCCAAACTGGGCTAAATTGTAATCACTACGAATAAAAGGCGCTACCACCAAAGACAAAGCAAAAGAAAAAAGGATTTTTACCGGCGCCGGAATAGCCGAGCTTTGAAAAACGGGGGCAGTTGCCATTAAACCGGAACTTCTGGCGAAACCCAATAAGATTTGGGTGAATGTAAAACCAAAAAAGTTTTCTAAACTCAATTTTTGCTCCTATATTCCAATTAAAATGACAAGGCTCAGGCAATCGAAGTTAAAATAAAAAGCCAGGAACTTTAATACAGAATCGCCAATTCGAGGGATCCGGAAGTTAAGAATCCAGGTCGAATGCAACACCTTACCATACGATCCCAAACTCCCGATTTCCAGTTACCGAAATCCTCGGATTAAAAATCCTGTATCTTCTCTCTTGACTTCTATTTTATAAAGGTATAATTATTTAAATTGCCAAGCACTTTCTGAAAGAAATAAAGGGTTGTATGTAACATCCAGGGTCCAAAAACCACAATTGATACAAGCACGGCAATAATTTTAGGGACAAAGGCCAGTGTTTGTTCATGAATTTGGGTAGTAGCCTGAATAATACTGATAACCAGTCCAACAACCATACCAATGAGAAGCATCGGCGCCGAGACTATCAGAACCGTCCAAATTGCTTCCCGCGCCACAGAAATTACAAATGTATCCGTCAAGCCCTTTCCGCCACCTTTCACTTTCCAACCAAAATTCATAGGTTCTACTTAAAGCTTAAAATTAACGACCGGGCTATTAAATGCCAACCATCAACCATAACGAAAAGTAAAATTTTAAAAGGCAATGAAATCATAATCGGCGGCAACATCATCATACCCATCGACATAAGGGTGCTAGCCACGATCATATCAATGACTAAAAAGGGTACAAAAATCATAAAACCGATTTGGAAAGCCGTTCTGAGTTCACTAATCACAAAAGCCGGAATCAATACTTGAGTCGGAATATCTTGATAGTTTTTAGGTCTAGATAAATGCGCCGCTTGAATAAACAACATCAAATCTTTACTGCGGGTTTGTTTAAACATAAAAGCGCGGATTGGCTCCATTGCTCTAGTGAATGCTTGATCTTGCGTTATTCTATTCTTTAAAAACGGCTGTAACGCCTGATCATTGACTTTAGTCCAAGTAGGCATCATGATAAAAAAGGTTAAAAACAATGCTAAACCAACCATGACCTGGTTAGGTGGCATCTGGTTGGTCCCAATAGCAGTTCTCGTAAAAGAGAGGACTATAATAATTCGAATAAAGGATGTTGTCATAATCAAAATAGCCGGCGCCAGAGACAACACAGTCAATAATATAAGTATTTGCAGACTCTGGGCTATTTCAGTAGGACTATTGGATGGCTGGACTCCAATTTCAATTCGGGGAATAGGAAAAGTAGCTGCAGCTCCCCAAACATTTCCAGCTCCAATTAAAAATAATAAAACCACCAGAAGAGAAATTCTGGCCGTTTTGTTTTTTAGCAATCGCATTATTGATCTTTACCTCGCGTTCTCCAAGAACGTACCTTCGCCAAACCTTCTTGTATGCGCTGTTTAGCGTTGAGATCATTAGAATCAGAATCATTAATACCTCTGGGGTTTAAACTCTTCAAAAAAGGCCCCATCATACCGGAGAATTTATTGGGCGGTAAAGTCTGATATTTATCAGCCGAACTCTCTAGTTCATTATAAAATTCCGGATCATCAATCTCCTGGAGTAAATTGATTCCATGTTCGGAACTGCCAATCAAAATAACTTTATGATTGACTAACAACAAATAAAGATGGCGATTAGGTCCCAAAAAAAGGCTTTCTGCCACTCTAAGATGTTTAGCTGCTGAAACTCCAAATTTACCAGCCAAAAATTTAGTACCCCAATACGCCAAGACGACTATGACCGCTAAAGAAAACAAAGCCCAAATCCATTGCCCGCTGCCAAATTCCGCCCCCGGTTCTTCAGCGGTTTTGGCAAAAGTAACTGCCGGCATGAGAAAGACACTTGCAGCACACAAAAGGAAGCAAAATCCATATTCTGGCTTCAACTTCTTCAAATAATTCTCGCTTCCTTCCGTGTCAAGTTAATACTTTACGAACAGCCTCCAGAACACGTTCGGGCTGGAATGGTTTTACGACAAAATCTTTGGCTCCAGCTTGAATTGCGTCAATTACCATCGCTTGTTGTCCCATAGCGCTGCACATAATGATCATTGCATTGGAATCAATTTTACGGATCTCTTTCACTGCAGTAATACCGTCCATATCCGGCATTGTAATATCCATTGTTACCAAATCCGGACGAAGTTCCTTGAATTTTTCCACAGCTTTAGATCCGTCTTCTGCCTCACCGATGACCTCATAACCGCCTTTGCGCAAAATATCCTTAATCATCATACGCATAAAAGCAGCATCATCAACTACCAATACCTTGTTTCCCACCTGAATTCCTCCTTTAGGAATTATTGAAGTGTATTTACTCTTTCAATAGGACTTATAATATCAGTCACTTTAATACCAAAGTTTTCATCAATTACAACCACTTCACCCTTAGCGATTAATTTCCCGTTGACATAAATATCAACTGGATCGCCGGCTAATTTGTCTAATTCAACTATTGAACCGACACCTAGTTCCAAAATTTCCTTAATCTTCATTCGGGTATTGCCGAGCTCGACCGTGACTTGCAGCGGAACGTCTAAAATTAATCCGATATTACTTGTTTCCTTCGTTAATTTTGCGTTTCCTAATGGCGCAAATTGTGCTGGTTGTACCATAACTTGCGGGTGCACCTCCTGACCAAAATTTTGATTTCGCGGTGAAGCAGCTAAAGGCGGTGTATTAAAGGCGCCGGGCTCAACTGGTCGATTGAGTCCAACTCCTTGATTATTCGGATACTCGCCCCGGACCGGTTGAGGAGTGGATGGAAGCGGCATTTCGCTTCTCCCGGGAGGCATCGCTTGAGGTGGAACCTGCTGCCCGTTTTTCAATCCTGTTTCTGTTTTTGTCTGAGGGGCCGTCTGCTGCGTCTGCGGAGCTTTCGGCACCGAAACCTCGGTGGCTTTAATCATCGAATCAGCCATTTCTACCCCGAAAGGATAAGAAACAACCAGCATCATTTCACTGTCGGTTAGATCTTGAATTGCAAGTTTAAAAGAAACAACGATAATCCTTTCATCCATAGCTTGATCTTTTATTATCGGCGCTTCATCTTTAAAATTAATAACCTTCACCCGCGGCGGTTCAATCTCAACCCGTTTAGAAAAGAGGGTTGATAACGACGTCGCCGCAGTACCCGCCATTTGATTAAGAGCTTCGGCAATTGCGCTTAACTCCATATCGCCGAGAGATTCATTGGGATTACGGCCATCGCCGCCCATCATCAAATCGGCGATTATCGCCGAATCATGAATCTTTAAAATCAAAAGATTTGTGCCAATTAAGCCATTCTTATATTCCACTTCAATGGTTACATAAGGAATAGGGTGCTGTTCTTTCAACTCTTGTTGCGTCGTGATAAAAATAGTCGGCGTATCAATAATTACCCGTTTATTGAGGATTTCCGATAAGGCCGTTGAAGCCGAACCATAACTGATATTTCCGATTTCGCCAAGGGCATCCTTCTGCAACGGTGTTAATTGTTGAGTAGAGACAGAATCAGAATCATTTAATAAAGCATTTATTTCTTCCTGAGATAGGATTTGCCTACTCAAATCAACTCACCCCTCATGCAAAATTTTCGCCACTTGAACAGCCATACGATTATCGGCAACTCCGGGCGATGCCTTAAACTTGATTTGATTACCTACCCGAATATCAAGCAAGGCTTTAACCGACTGATCCAATTGAATTACATCACCAACAGCCAATGTAAGCAACTCACCCACACTAATTGTCGCCCGGCCCAGTTCTGCCGACACCTGTATCGACGCTTGAGCCAAACGCTGTTGAATAGCGGAAAAACTTTGATTATTTGAAGTTTTATTTGACGATCTGGTAAACCAAACTTGGGCATTTAAACGATCCAAAATTGGTTCCAAAACAGCAAGAGGCAGACAAACATTCATTAAACCGAAGGCCTCAGCAATTCGCACCTCCAGGGTCACAAGCACAATCATATCTGTCGGTGGAATAATCTGAGTAAAAAGCGGATTAAGTTCAATGCTTTCGAAACCTGGATTTAATTCCGCCACAACTTGCCATGCTTCTTTGATATTCGGCAAAATTTTAGCCATGACCCGCTTGATAACGGTTTGTTCAATATCGGTTAATTCACGGATTTTTTCTAGCGAATAGCCATACCCTCCCAACAACCGATCGACAATTGCAAAGGCCAATTGGGGGGAAATCTCAATCAAAAGATTGCCTTCAAGCGGTTTTAATGAAATAATGTTCATTACTGTCGGATTATGTAATGATTTCGTGAATTCTTCATAAGTCAGCTGATCAATGGATACAACTTGTCCCCGCACCATACTTCGTAAGTAAGTAGAAAAAGAAGTCGTAAGTAAACGGGCTAAATTTTCATGGAGCATGACGAGAGTTCTTATTTGATCCTTTGATAACTTATTGGGGCGACGAAAATCGTAAGGCTTAATCTTCTTTTTCTTTTCATCGCTGATAACTTCTTCAACCCGAATGCTTCCTGAAGAGAGCGCTTCTAATAGTGAGTCTATTTCAGCCTGTGACAGGACATCAGCCATTACAAAGCCCCCCCTAATTAATCAAAAAATCCTCAAAATATAGATTTTTAACCTTTCCCGTAACAAGATAACGATTGATACTATTTATAATTTCGCTGCGAATTTGATCTTTCCCTTCTTTTTCATCAATTTTCTCTTTAGTTTTAGTCCGCAAAATAGAAATCATTAAATCGCGGATTTGAGGAATCCTCTTGGCAATCTCTTCTTTGGTCTTTTCATTGTCCAATTCCATTGTGGCGTTCACTTTAAGATAACGCTCAACTCCATCATCGGATGGAATATTTACGATAATTTCATTACCAAGGGGCACTAAAGGACCAACCTCTTCCGCTGCAGCCGGACTGACTTCTTGAACCTTTATAATCGGTGCCTGGCTTGAAGCCGAATTTTTAAATGTAAAAATTAAAAAAGCCCCGGCGACAATCACCGTAATTAACAAAACAAACATTCCTAGAATAATATAAGTTGTCATTTTATTGACATTTACATTTGCGTTTACAGTATTTGCCTTGCCGTCGGCAGCAGGCGGATTATTTTTGGGTGCATCTGCCATGTGATTTCCCTCCTGGATCAGCTAATATCCTTATACCTTACTATTTATCGATTATTATATCATATTTCCTTTATTTTGGATTCATTGTAACTGGATAAATATCAAAAAGATTCATGAAAATTCATTATCTTAATTTTAATTCGTAGTAATATATCGGCCGTTTTCAATTATACTTTATCTTTGTCATCACATTCCGTAAAATTACATCCCCCGATTAAACGGCGGTATTGAATAATTTGATCAATTACTTCGGGAACCGGAGTTTTAACAACAAATTTTTTCCCCGTTGTTAAAGAAATTGTGGTATCCGGAGTTGCCTCAATCACTTCTATCAAATGAGGATTGATTAAGAATTCTTCCCCATTTAGGCGCTGCACGGTAATCATTTTCGGTTCCTCCTTTGAAGGTATGAATTGGTTGTTGCAAAGAAATTTTTCCACAGAGACATACAATATATTATCTTTTCCAAATTTACCGGATAATATATTGTATATCTCCTTTATTTTACAATACTTTTGCGGCAGCCTTTACTAAAACAACGATTACCGTTTTAACTCGACCAGAGTTTGTAACATTTCATCAGAAGTGCTAATAATTTTGGAGTTGGCCTGGAATCCGCGTTCGGTTATAATCATTTCCGTAAATTCCTGAGACAAATCAACATTAGACATTTCATGACTACCGGCTGCAATTGTGCCGCGGCTTCCTACACCTGCTTGACCAACTTGCGCCGCTCCCGAGTTGCTGGATTCTTGAAACATGGTATCGCCAGAACGTGTTAAGCCTCCGGGATTTGTGAAAGTGGCAATAGCGACCTGCGCCAAATCCTGATTCATTCCATTGGAAAAGACTCCGACAACTTTCCCGGTGTTATCAATGTTATAACCGGTTAAAACGCCTAACGGATAACCATCCTGAATTGGCCCTTCAAAGGTCGAAAGAGGCCAACTATTCGCATCATTGGTAACATCCGATGTAAACCCTTGGGTTACTTTGGAAAAATCCGGGGTAATGCTGACTGGATCAGCGCCTACCGGAGTAAATACCATGGGGCCTCCCGGTGTATTCGACACATAACCGGTCTTGGTATCAAACGACAAGATTCCACTGCCATTGGTCATCGGAAGTCCACTATCCTCTGTACATGTCCAAGCCCATTGGTTGGTGCCATTACGATGAATCCTTGTCGTCATTGTATGCGGAACCCCGAGGGAATCATACACTTTAGTGGAAGTTACGGTCTCCGGCGGCGACATAAATGAGGCCAGGACAGGTTTTGCCGGAACCTGACGGAAAATGGCATTTCCCGATACGTCTCCATTTAATGGTGGCGTAATGTCGATTTCCAATCCATTGGTGGATTGAATTACAATCTTTTTACCTGTGGAATTGGTAATTTTAGTGCCATCCCAATCGAATTGGCCGGTTGCCCCGGATACCAAATTCCCGTTCTCAAGCGGCCCTTTTACCGTGTAGGTATAGGTTGTGCCCGATGCCCCATCGGGGCCTGTAATTTCAATGGGAACACTCACCGTAATTGGCGGGATTGAAGCATCTGTAAAGGTGAGATTTTGGGTACCCGCACCGATTTTTCCCCAATCCGAAACAGCCGGAGCATTTTCAACGACACCAAATTCAGGGGGCCCACCATTAACAGGTGGTTGAACATGGATTATATGGATTGAATTTCCGGCGTTTGATTGGATAACCGTGGTCCCTTCGCTTACATTGGTAACACCTGCCGCTGAATTCCAATCAAAGGTTCCTGTAGCGCCTGAGGTGACTTTTCCGCCGTTTGCCGAAACAGCCCATTTATAACTATCTCCTCCAATGCTGGAAACAGTATAAGTCAACGATACATTATTTCCATCTTGGTCCATAACGTTCATGGGACCATAGGATCCCGCGCCCTTAAATCCCGCAAGCAATACATTTTGTGGTACTCCAACCGGATTAATACTGAAAAAACCACCTGAACTTTGGCTGACTTTTGGTAATTCAACCACAATCGGACTGCCACCCGTTGGAGTCACTGTCAAACGTCCACCCGGAGAAATTGATTTGATATTCCCAAACTCATCCAAAGAAATGCTTCCGGTTGCATCGCCTGAAGTAATATCACCCATACCATTTGCCGGTAGAATCGAATAATTATAAGTATTAAAAGCATCCTTCACCGGAGTTAACTCAACCGTTAGGGTTATCGGCTTTCCATTGACATCTGCCAGGGAAATGCTTGTTCCATAACTGAGTTTTCCATTGGTATAAGCATTTAAATTATCCTGGTAACTAATTTTGGTTGTAGCAATAGGGGCGACCGTTTGACCCATCGGTAACTGTATCGCGGTTGATTGCGTATTGGCATCGATATTTCCTTTAATATCCGCAACCCAACCTTGTACTTTTAAACCGTTTCCTTCATTGACTAAATTACCGTTGGCATCAACATCGAAGTTTCCAGCCCGGGTATAAAATTGGTTTGAACCCTGTCCCAATATGAAGAACCCATTTCCTTGAATGGCCATATCGGTTACTTTTCCCGTATTTTGAAGATTGCCTTGACTTTGCTTCACGCTGATGCTGGCAACACTAACACCCAGACCAACCTGTTTCGGATTGGTGCCACCGCGATTATTATTTGGAGCCGAGGCGCCTTGAATTGTTTGATTGAGAATATCCTGAAAATTAACTACGCTCGATTTGAAACCAACGGTATTCACATTGGCAATATTATTACCGATTGTATCCATCGCGGTCTGGAAATTTTTCATCCCAGAAACGCCGGAATACATTGAACGCATCATAATAAATCGACCTCCTTCATTAATTAGCTTTTAGCTATCAGCCGTTAGCCATTAGCAGAAACATGATTGCCCACGTCCATCATTCGGCGGGCAAAGGCTTTCCCCATTAGAGGTCCAGCCTTATTGCTTCTTAACTATTACAGCGCTATCGATATTGGTAAATACATTTTCCTTCAAGTTATTGCTGTCGACAGCCGTAATTACCGTACGGTTTTTAACACTAACCACCAAAGCCATTTGGTCCATAAGTATCAGCGACTCTTTTCCTCCCTTGGCTTCAACCTTATTGACGGCCTCTTTCAGCAAAGCCATATCCTGATTATCCAGGGAAATTTGACGGCTTTCCAACCGTTTTAAAGCGTGGGCCGAGAATTTAACATTGGTTTGCTCTTCCAATTGCTGCTGGAATAATTGGTCGAAGCTAGGACCAACTGCAGTCTTTGACGCCGATTGATTGCTATTTTGTACAGCGGGGCCAATCTGGATTGGGCGCATAACAACTTTTTCGTTCATAGTTTCCCCGTATCTGCCGCAACGTTCCAAATATCTTTCATACCGATTGTCTGACCATCGGAGGTCTGGAGTTCAATCGAAGTGCGTCCTTTATCATCCGCAGCTGCTCTTTCATCGATAACTTTGACCTGTTTACCATGGCCGGAACCGTTGGGATTCTTCAAGTAGACATTTTTGCCCACCAGATTTTGAGCTTCCTGCAACATCCCTTCTGGACCCATTAACGAATCTACTTCTGAATCCTTGATTTGCCTGCCGCTATCTAGCGTTAAATAAATATCATCACCCTTGGGTTGTACGCCAATAATCCGGCCGAATACCAATTCTTGACCACTGATGCCATTGGATATAGTGGCTTTCACATCATTACCAATCGACATCATCGCTTGTTGAAGGGAATTCGTTTTACTCACATTTTGCATTTGCTCCAAGCTGGAAAATTGGGCCATTTGGGAAATGAATTGGGTATCTTCCATTGGTTTAGTCGGATCCTGATTTCGTATTTGCGCAACCAGAATCTTGAGAAATTCATTTTTCCCCAGTGAATTATTGCTTACCGCACGAACGTTGGATGGAGCCGCCGTAGCTGTTGACCCTGAAACAAACATGGTTTTCAACTCCTTTCTTTGCGATTTATGCAATTTAATTAACTTTAATCGATTTAAGCAATCAAATCAATGGCGGTTTCCCCCCTGGAACGTCTAGGCTGGACTGGATTTTCCTTTGATTTGAAAGATATTTCTTGGTTTCCGGTGTGGGTATTATCAGGTTGACCGGTAAACCCTCCGGAATTATGGGATGCATTTTGGAAAGCGCCTTCATTGTTATGTTGCCCAACCGATACCATCAATTGATCCACTTGAATACCGTTATCTTGAAGATTCCGACGCAACTGATTCAAATTGGTTTCAATAATTTCCTTGACTTGCTGGGATTCGGCAACAAACTTCGCTGTCACCAGTTGATTTTCAACGGAAACTTTTAAATGAAGTTTCCCCAAATGGGCTGGTTTTAAACTGACTTCCATCTCTCCATTCCCATGATTCAAGGACACCTTGGCCTTTTCAACAATCTGAGCGAAGACGTCATCCTTGTTCACAGGTTCCGAAGTACCGGCAGTGGCATTAAATTTAGCCAGCTCATTTGCCATAGGAGGCTGCTCAACCGAAAAGGCCCCAGTGTTATCAGCCCGGGTTTTATCGGATTGATTATTCACGGATAGTTGTGTTTGAATAAGCGGCAAATTCAGACTCTGACCTTTTCCGCTCTTGGAAGCTATCTGACTGGAAACTAATGAATCATTAAACTTGATTCCTGTTTCATCCGAATCTGGCTGGGGGACGTCAGAATCTAAATTCTGCATCGCTGCACCGGCGACTTTTGAAGATGAAAGCGCCGGGGAGTCATCACCGGTTTTCAAAGCCGTAAACGGTGCTTGTATTTTCCCATTGGATATGTCAAGGGTTTTGGTGTTATCCTGTCCTTCGGCTACCGGTTCACTGGTCCCATTCGATTTAATGCTCTCAGCTAAAGGCACTTGTTGACTTAAGAGACTTTGAGACTGAGCCTGAAATACTCCGGAGGATTGTTGCCCCGAAGAATTATCACTGGATTCTCCCGCTCCGCTTTGCGCATGATTCTGCATTAAAGAAAGTTCCGTAGCATTGCCGGATAAGGCAGGAGACAAAATTTTGGAATCATCGGCGCTCATAAATTGTTTAAAAAATGCCGTTCCACCATTAAGATCGTGAATCATGTCCGTTGGATTGGCAGTACTCTCTGCAGCTCCCACTATAACTCCGGTGTCTGCGGAACTCGGAGAAGCGTTTGCCGTCTGTTTGTCCAAAGCGATCATCGCGTCAATACCGGATTGTTGTTCCATTAACTTATTATCAGGCTGTTCTCCTTGATTTACCACTATCGGTTCCACTGAAGCAGCCGCTATCAAAGGTGACCCCGTCATTGCTGCTTGATCATTACCATTCTGTTTGTTTTTGCCCTCATCAGAATCCCCAATCGGTTCTGAGTCATCTTTTGGCAGGGCGGATTTTTCCTCGACCGTCCGAGTGTCCGGTTTCAAATCGGGTTGTTGCTTGTCGAAGGACTTTGACGATTTGGACGACAGTGGTTTTGGAGGCTGGATGCCTTTGGAAGCCGGTCTTAAATCCTGTGAGGGGTTAGCTTGATTATTAAAAGCAGGTATATCTTTCTCCTTGGTATAGGATAATTTCTTCCGAGTCGTACCGGACGAGGAGTTCATTGCCTTGTTTAATTTTTTACTAAAATCTGAATTCTGCGCGCTCGCCCCGGAATTGGCCTCCGTGGTAAGAATTTTACCGGCTCCTTGGGAATTAGGTACTGTAACTACCGGCGACATCGTTAAGTTTGACATTCTTTCACCTCCTTTACTATGATCTATATATCGACAGAAAGGAAGGAATAGATTAGAGATTTCGATACTTATTTAAGCGATCCTGAGTTAATTTTGCCAAATAATCTTCAGGCAAATTTTCCATAATCTTGGTCACTTGATAAGGCCGTAATTGATCAAAAATAGTAAACACAGTTTCCTCCGGTAATTTTTGAATAACTAAAGCCGCTTGCTTGGGCTTCATGGCGCCTACCCGGGTCAGATAATCCTTCAACTTTTGGTCCGAAGTCGGTGGAGAAAATTTCCCCGGCATCGGGGGGTTCACGTAAGCATAATTCGGTGTGGGAGTATATTTTGAGCCAGCCGTTACCGGATGCTCATTTTGCCATTTATTTTTGTCATTTTCAAATTGATTGCGGTCTGCCTCCAATTGGTCCTGAGCATCTTTTAGTTTCTTTTCACGGCTCCGTAATTCTTGTTCACTTTGGGCCAACATTTCACCACGCTTTTCACCTAATTCATAGCTTTTCGACAAATCCTGAAGGCCCGGATACAAGCTGGCTGCTTGGAGAATTAGCTGTTTGGTATCAACGATCCCAAACTGGTTGAGACCCCATAAAACAAAAAAGATCAATGCAATAACAAAAATTCCTTTAAGTAGCCCTAAGAGCTGGTTCATAATTGCTAATCCTCCCTATTTCCCATATCCACAAAAGCAAAACGGGTTACTTTATCGGTTCTTGATTTTTATCTTCATTCCGGGTAAAGCGCCCAGTTCCTAATTCATCCAAGAACAGTATTTCCCGGTTTAATTCTTCGGCCTTATAAGCTTCGTAAGCTTTTTCCTTCAATTTTTCAACCGTTTTTTTCTCTTTGGCGGCTTCCAATAGTTGATCTCTAGTTTCCCTCACATTATTTTCGCAGACTTGCAAATGCTGACCGGCAATTTCCACTTGCTTGTTCCGCCAAATCAAAAATTTATGATAATTCATGGCTTGAAAGAGGTCCAATTTTTGCTGGCAATTTTGGCGATAGGTTTGAATCGTATCAGCCAATTCATTTTCACGTTGCGAAAGCCGGTTTTGGGCTTCTTGTTTTTGTACCTCGGCTACTTGCAACTCCTGTTTACGGAGATCTTCCACCCGGATCTTTACCTTTAATACGGTTTCGAGTTTGAACTTAAATTTCGCCATAATTAGCCGCCTCCCATCATCGCTTCCAATTTGGCTAGAGTTTCGTTCAATGGAGCCTTTTCGTAAACTCCCTGGCATACGAATTCATTAATTGGCCCACTCATACGGATTGCGGCGTCAATCTGGGCGTTGCTTCCGGCTACATATGCGCCAATATTGATTAAATCCTCATTATTACGATATGTTGCCATTAAACTCCGTAACTTTCCCGCCGCCCCCCTATGTTCCTCCGAAGCCAATTCGCTCATTAAACGACTGACACTGGCTAAAACATCAATCGCCGGGTAGTGGTTTAAATGGGCAAGTCCCCGCGACAGGACAATGTGGCCGTCTAAAATACCGCGTACCGCATCGGCGATGGGCTCATTCATGTCATCGCCTTCCACCAGTACAGTATACAATCCGGTTATCGTTCCCTTATCCGCAGTGCCGGAACGTTCCAGAAGTTTAGGCAAAAGCGCGAATACCGAAGGAGTAAATCCCCGGGTTGTAGGCGGTTCCCCTACTGCCAGCCCCACTTCACGCTGAGCTATGGCGAACCGGGTCACTGAGTCCATCATCAGCATAACATCTTTGCCCTGATCCCTAAAATATTCCGCTACCGCAGTAGCCACCATCGCCCCTTTTATCCGGACCAACGCCGGTTGATCTGATGTGGCGACGATCACCACCGAACGTGCTAATCCTTCCTCACCCAAATCCCGCTCTAAGAAGTCCCGTACTTCCCGGCCCCGTTCTCCGATTAATCCGATAACGTTGATATCGGCCTCGGTATTCCGGGCAATCATCCCCAGTAATGTACTTTTGCCGACGCCACTACCGGCAAATATACCGACACGCTGTCCCCGGCCACAGGTTAACAAGCCGTCGATCACACGGATGCCCATGGATAAAGGAACCGTAATCCGCTTCCGGGTTAAAGGATTCGGAGGGGGCGCACTAAGAGGATAATATTCCCCGCTAAACAATGGACCCTTTCCATCCATAGGCTGGCCAAGTCCATTCAAGACCCGGCCTAACAGGGCTGGCCCAATTTCAACTTGCAATTTTTGCCCGGTAGCGATGATTTCACTTCCTGGGCCTATTCCGCCAATTTCCCCTAAGGGCATTAATAAAACTCGGCCCGACTTGAATCCAACCACTTCCGCTGATAAAGGTTCCGGTGAGCCCTTCACTGTAATTAAACAATGCTCTCCAAGATCAGCAGCCGGTCCGTCGCCTTCTACAGTTAAACCCACAATCTGACTGACTCTTCCGATCTTTTTAACCGGATCAAGGTTATGAAGCAGCGTAATATATCTTTCAGCCAGAAAATCAGGCACACTCCCAATACTCATTGAATTTTCCCAACCTTTAAAAGTTCATTCATAATTTGTTCTAATTGGGATTGAATCCGCGCATCCAAGTTACCGCGGTCTGTCTCGATAAAACAACTCCCCGCAGGTATACTAAAATCCTCCCTAATTTCAACCGGTTTGGGACTTGTAAAGGCGCTTTGGAGCAAGAGCAGGTTATCCCGGATTAATTGTAAATCATCAGGATGAACCCGTAGTATGATTGAATCGGCTGTAGAAGCTTTGGACAAGGCTTCTCGAACAATCTGAACCTTACGGTTCGATTCAAGCCGGATCTCTTCGCCAATAATTTTTTCCGCAATTTTTACGGCCAATTTAAGTAACTCAGGCTCGGAAGAACCGATTCGCTCCACCCGCTCACTTTCAATTTCTCCAATTAACTTTAGCGCTTGATTAAAATTATCAACAAGTTCCTGTTTCGCAGCAACCAATGCAGCCTCCCGACCGGCAGTTAAACCTTCTTGATAAGCCTCATCCTTGATTGCGGCGGCTTGCTGATTGGCCTCTTCCAACATATCGGCAATTTTTTGATTGGTCTCTTCCAGAACTTTAGCTGCCTTTTGATCGGCATCCGCAATAGCCTGTTGTGTCTGCAATTTGCTCTTTTCAAGGGACTTTTCCGCAGTTTGCCGGGCGCCTTCCAGGATAAGTTCCGCTTGATCTTTGGCATTATGGATTATCGTATCCGCCTGATGTTCAGCCTCCTCGATAATTGCTTTTTGTTTCCCATTGTGAAGCATTTTATCGATAGGTTGTTCCTCTTCAACAAAATCTCTGTTAACCCGTTGATAAGGGTTTCTCACGCTTGGTTCTTTTTTTAGCTCATTTTCTTCAGGAGTTGTGGAAGCTTTTGCAGAAGGCGTAGTCTCTGTTTTGCCAACCGAAAGTAGAGCTTCAAGGGTGGCTGCCACATCTGCGATATGATCTAGATTCACACTCCCGCCGGCAGGTTTGTTGATATCGCTCTCTTGTTTTGCCGCTGTCTGCGGAATCCATTTTTTTTCACTCCGCATTGGCGATTTAGGTTTTTGTTCCAGATTTTCTTGATAATCCATTAAAGCCGTAGCTAAACGCTTCCGGTCATTTTGATTGATATTGACAACGATTTCGTCATCACTGTTATCGTCTGCCATTTTTTTTTCCTGATCACCAACCGATAGGAATGGGGCCTCAATCTCGGTTTTAGATTCATCTGCCGGCTTTGCCTCATCGCCGGTTGGGAGTGTGGTATTTTTATCATCCGTGGTTTCATCTTGATCGGGCGATCTTAAAGCCCCTTGCTCTCCTGAGATATTTTCTTCGAAAAGAGCCCGCCGTTCTTCCTCTTCAATAATAAAAAAAGAATCCACATCAAGTGGGGGTAATTGACGCGGATGGGTTTCGACACATTGTTCAGACTTGATGATTTTAGACAATCAATTCATCCTCCCTGCCACGCGAGATCACAACCTCGCCGGAATCCTCAAGCTGCCTAATAACATTGACAATCTTTTGTTGAGCTTCCTCAACATCGCGCAAACGAACCGGCCCAAGGAAGTTCATATCTTCTTTTAACAGATCCACTGCCCGTTTAGACATATTCTTAAATACCAAATTCTTAACTTCTTCACTGGCGGTCTTGAGGGCCATACCCAGATCTTTGGTATCCACATCACGCATGACGCGCTGAACCGTTTTGGCATCGAGTTGAGCAATATCTTCGAATACAAACATCCGCCGTTTAATTTCATCGGCAAGTTCCGGATTATCCTCGGCTAAAGCCTCCAATATTGTTTTCTCAGTACCGCGGTCCACCCGGTTTAACACGCTAACTACCGATTCAATACCACCGGCAATCGAAAAATCTTGCATCACAAAAGAAGATAACTTTTTCTCAAGAACGACTTCAACTTCATGCAAAACTTCAGGTGAAGTACGATCCATCGTGGCCAATCTCTTTGCCACCTCCACTTGCTGAAGCGGTGGAAGCGCCGATAATATGATACCGGCCTGTTCCGATTTCAAATAAGCCATCACCAAAGCAATCGTCTGGGGATGTTCATTTTGAATAAAGTTCAACAATTGGCTGGGTTCAGTCTTTCTTGCAAAATCAAAAGGCCGGACCGTTAGGGACGAAGTTAGTTTCTCGATGACATCATCGGCTTTATGGGTGCCAAGCGCTTTATCCAATATTTCCCGAGCCATTTCAATACCGCCCGACAAAATATATTCCTGCGCCTGACAAAGCTGATGAAATTCTTCGATCACTTGGTCTCTCAGTTCGGGCGGAACTCTTTTTAAATTGGCAATTTCTAAAGTTATCTCTTCAATCTCATCTTCACGCAGATGTTTCATAATCCCCGCCGAAACATCCGATCCGAGAGATATCAATAAAATTGCTGTTTTTTGTTTTCCGGTCAGTTCTAATGTCTTTGACAAAAGAGTCACTCCGTTTTAGATATATTCAAATTTAATTTTGTTCTTCCGATAACCAGGCCTTTAACAAAACAGCAACTTCCTCAGGTTTCTCACGGGCGATCTTTTCAATTGCCGCCAGTCTTTCGTTACGGGCCCGATCTTCCAATGTAATCGGTTGCTGCTGTTGCTCAAGATCAACCATTAGCTCCGGTGTCCCGCCGTTTTCCTGTTCCTGCTGTGCGGTATCTTCAATCAGCTTATCGATTTTAGTACCAATAATCGGGACCGGCATCTCATCCACTTCCAATTCTTCAATTTCTGACTTACGGCGCTTCTTGCCAAACCTTCCTTTGGTTCTTCTTGCTTGTTCCTCTTCTTCGACCTCGGCAATTGTCGCTAACTCTTCACCGTCTTCTGCGTTCTTCTTCTCTTTGTCTTTTTGTTTGTCAGCCTTAAGTACTTCAACTTTGGGCGGAACCGGTTCCTTCACAATCACCAGAATGATCAATGTCAATAACAAAATGCCCAATAAGGAAGATATTGCAATCGTCGGCCACTGAGTCTGCGGCTGCTGTTCCATCTGTGCCGGCTTTGAGAAATTGATCGTTTCAACAGTCAAGCGATCACCGCGTTCTTCAGCGATACCCACCGCATCTTTAACAGTGTTATATACTTTTTGTTTATTAGCGGCAACCAAATTACCGTCAACCCAGACACCTACCGTCATCCGTTTAACTTTCCCTGGGGCCGCAACTCGAAATTCTTCAACCTTGCTGATTTCATAATTCGTGGTGCGCTCGGTTTTTTCCCCTTTATAATTGGTTACTCCCGAATCGGTTGCTTTATATTGGGTAATGTTCGAATCAGTCCCCGGGATTCCATTGGCCGAGCTTCCAGTGCCTTCATAGGTTTCGGTTTTTTCCTGCTCGCTCCGGGGTACACCCTTATCGGCATAAGTTTCACTTTTTAATTCTTGATAATCAAGGTCTAAATCAGCACTGACTCTTACGACAGCTTTGTTGAAACCAAAAACTTTCGCAAGCATGCTCTCGATTCGTTTTTCAACCGTTGTCTCATATTCCAATTTAGCAGTCAAGCTATCGGCTGCTCCGTCGGCTCCTCCACCGATGCCGTATCTCGAACCACGTTTGGTTCTTAATTCAGCAGTTAAGTCATTGGCAAAATTATCAATAATGGTTACATTGTCATTTTTAAGTCCGGTACTGGCACAAACTAAATTGAGGATTGCTTCAACTTGTGTTTGGGATAGTACTCCCGGAGCCCGAAGTTGTAACTGGACCGAAGCGGTTCCCACCGGCTTATCATCTGCAAATACATATTCGCTTTGATCCGGCATATTAAGTAAAATCTTAGCATCCAAGATACCGTCGAGTTGTTGTAAGGTTCGGGTTAATTCCCCGGATATTGCCCGCTGGCGGTTGATTTGATTTGTAAAATCAGTGGTGCTAAAAGAATTTTTGTCGAAAATTTCCCATCCGACAACACCACCGTGAGGAATACCCTCTTTTAACAAATTCGCGCGCACCGACAAAGCATTAGGAACCTCAATCCCACCGGTTACGGAAGTACGATAGGGAACTTTCAGCTCATCCAATTTAGCGATAATTTCACTACGATCTTGCTCGTTTAATCTAGCGTAAAGCAATTCGTATTTTGGCGCGCCTACAACCCATATCAATAAAGCTATAGCTATTAAAGAGCCAACCGTGAGAGCTACAATGGTGATTTTACGTTTGCGGCTCATATTATTCCATAAATTTTTAACTTGGTTGAGAAATTCGTTCACTTTACCTTTTGATCCTCCGAAAAGTAGCTGCCATTTATATTTTATACCTATTTACAATCTTGAAGCAACTTTTTAATTCTAAAGATGTTACTTTAATGAAAATCGATTATATATTGAATAAAATTAAAATTCGTATCCAAATGCAGCTATCGGTTCAAACATCAAACACTGTTGCATGTTTAATCATAACGAGCCTACTTTAATCGGGATTAACCCAATATCCATCAAGCATATACGATAAAGCAGGATAGGCATGCAAGCTAAAGCCGGGAATTTGAAATTTTCAAATTCATTTTTTTCCTAACGAATACCCCATTGGTTCTAGGTAAAGCCTAATCCGTTAGGCTATTACTCGGCCTCATGCCCCACGCCTATCGTATTTCAACTATTCTTTCCGGCACTTACATTGAAAAAAATTAAAATCAAGGTTACCTTTCGCCTGAATTTCCAAGTATTATCCTTATAAATTCAGTTAAACCGGATAACCTCCGTTAAACCTGGGTACGCATAATTTCCTGATATGCTTCCACAACTTTATTGCGAATTTGCATGGTCATGTCCAACGCCAAACTGGCTTTTTGGGCCATGACCATTGCCTGGTGCACGTATTCCAATTTTCCTTGAGCTAGCTGTCCATCAAGCTCTGCGGATTGCAATTGAAGATTGTTAACAGGTTCCAGGGCTCTCGACAAAACTTTTTCGAATGATTCAGCGACCAAAGGATTATCATCGGGTGTTGAATTTGAAACCCCCAAGGGTTGAAAGACCGAACCGGAAATCTCATCCGGCCTATGGATTGACTTCGTCGGATTGCTTGAACTTAAAGATTTCAAAACCGATGCTGGTGCAACGGGACGGTTCGTAATGTCCATGAAATACCTCCGGTTATTAGTTTGCTATTTATGAATGAAATTCGTTATTGGTATACTCACCAATAACTCAATGACCAATAACTAATTGGTTTTTAAATTTTTCCCAATTCAAGCGAAGCGCTAAAAATTGTCTTTGCAGCATTAAAAGCTGTTACATTGGCCTCGTAAGAACGGCTGGCGGTAATTAGATTTACCATCTCGCTCACCGGATTAATATCCGGATAAAATACATATCCGTCTTCATTGGCATCGGGATTTGAAGGATCAAAAACCATTCGCGGCGGATTGCCATCCGGCTCAATTCTTAAGACTTTAACCCCAGCCGGCTTAGCAATCAAACGTCCGTTATCAGATATGTAATTATCCAGCACCTCCGCAAATACAGGAACCTTTCTTTGATAAGGCCCGCCTTCTTTAGTCCTGGTAGTGTTAACATTGGCCAAATTATCGGAGATCAAATCCATTCTAAGCCGCTCAGCGGTCAACGCCGATGCGCTGATTTCCATATTTCGAAATAAATCCATTTACGTTATCTCCCCTCAATAACCATTTTTAAACTCGTCATTTTTCCTTTCCAGCGTTCGGATAGGGACTGAAAGTACAATGAATTTTCCGCAACCTGAGCCATTTCGTATTCGGGATCCACATTGTTGGTATCATAACGGCTAAGGGTTTTGGTTTCCCTGGCGATTCGAACCGGTCCGATCTCGGGGACGGCATTTGCAATATGTCTGGGATGGGTTTTGACCATTTCCAATTCATCTTTTGTAATATTATCCAATAGACTTTTGAAATCAATATCCAGTCTTTTGTAATGCGGAGTATTTACATTGGCTAAATTTTGGTTTAATAATTGTTGCCGAAGGTTGGAGGCATCCATCGAACGTTCAAGAAGCTTACTGCTCCGGCTGTCTAATAAATCTGCCCACATATTTTACACCTCTCCAATAGACTATACCAAGATAATCGGTATTTCTCTCCCAAAGTTTAGCATTTTCGGATAAAATATTTCTCTGCCGTTTGGGAAAATCCTTCCACTTACGAGTTTTTTTGCTAAATATCTTTAAAAAGTTAGATTGGAGGCGGGAAAGGTTTACGAAATGATCCAGATTTCATTGGGAAGACTGGATTTGTTAAACAGTAACAAATCTCGGACAGGAGGCTCTAAAAAAAATTATTAAAAATCACTACGAAATAAAATCGATATCTTATTACAGATGCATACATTTCCACGCGGGTTTACTTTTGGGGCGGCAGGCCTCTACTTTGGCAGGAAATTTGGGATCACGAGACGAATTTTGATTATTGTTTTTCATAAAGAGAAAGCGCTTCCGTCAAAACAACTAGCGCATCATTATCCTTTAGTAGTTTCACTTCTTCCATATCCCTGGCAGCTTTTTGAAGGGAAATTTTGGCCAGTTGTTGAATGTTTACCAGTTCATTACGGCGCATATACAAATCCTTCATCAATAAATAATCTTTCGGCGCCAGCCGTAGCATCATAGTAGACAGCCAAGGATATTGTTCTAGGATGCGCAAAGACTCTTCCGGGGAATTGGCAATCGAAATCTTTTGCTTCTCCAAAAAGCTTTTGACTTTCCGGCGGGACAATTCCTTAACCACTATGGTCCCTGCGGCATAATCGCCAAGCCGTTTGGCCTTTTTATTAAAAAACATCGTCAGGAGTCCTAATCCATAAAAAAAAGGGAAAAAATCTATCATCCGGATCACATTACGCAATAAGACATTCCAAAAGGAAAGGGCATAGCCTTCTTCACGACGGACCCTGATATTGACTACTCTTTTGCCAACGGTTTGACCATTCATCACCGTTTCCAGAATGATATGATAGCCAATGAGAATTACAAGTATCAACCCGATTAACACCGCCCCGGTTAATGAATGACTCCAACTGGTAATTTTGCTTTGAAGGTCATTTAGATTCATCATATTTAATGCGCTAAGGATTCCGCCGATCATCAAGCACTGGATAATAGTATCCAATGCGATAGCTAAAAAGCGGGAGCCAATGCCGGCTATTTCATAATCAAGTTCAATATTTTCCGGGGTCACTACTTTATAGGTGTCATTCATTTTAGGATCCTTTCAATCATGTGAAATAGGAGCTATTCCATGACAATCTCATTTTTGAAGTCCCGGCAAAAACGCTGGAACCGTTTGGAACAATTGCTAATCAAGGCTGAAAAGATGAAATTAACTTCTTTTTCCAAGGAAGAATTGGTAGAATTATCGGTGCTTTATCGTCAGACAGCCACGGATTTAGTTACAGCCAAAACCCAAAAACAACCGGATGATCTCATACACTTTTTAAATGATATCACGACCCGCGCCTATCATTTTATTTACCGGACAGAGAAGGCAACGCTTCGGCAATTTCGTGACTTCATCACTACGGATTTCCCTGCCTTGTTTCGCCAGAACCGACTGATAATCCTGTTTTCACTGGCCCTTTTATTGATAGGCTGGCTTACCGGTTTTTTAGGTTATCTGACCGGACCCAAATTCATCCAAGGATTATTGCCTGATACATTCACCCGGAAAATTCTCCAAGGTTACCAGCAAAAAACGTGGTTTAATGATCCCTTGGTCTCCCGTCCCTACATTTCATCTTTTATTATGTACAACAACATCCGGGTGGCGATTAGCGCCTTTGGAGGGGGGATGTTACTCGGAACGCTTACTTGTTGGGCTATTTTATTCAATGGATTTATTCTCGGGGTCCTGTCGGCGATTTTTTTTAAACAGGGTCATCTGCTGTCCTTTTGGGCCATGATTTTACCCCATGGGATCATCGAATTGACCGCTATTAGTCTTTCAGCGGCAGCCGGTTTGTTATTGACCAGGGCCATCCTGTTCCCGGGGGATTTCAAACGCTCCGACGCCCTGAGGATCTCGGGCGTCAAAGCCGTCCAACTACTTACCGGGACCGTGATCATGCTGATTGTCGCCGGATTGATTGAAGGCTTTTTTAGCACGGTATCCACGGACGTAATTCCTGAATTCGGCCGTTTGATGTTTGCCGGCCTTACCGGGGTTCTATTATGGCTTTATTTTAAACCCCATCATGCTCAAAACAAGCCTTTTCTTTTTAAATAAGTATAATGTTCAACTACGCTTTGACGAATGGTGGTCGGATCAACTTCCATCACTTGAATCCCATAATTGCCCAAATATTTTACCGTGAGCGCGCGCTCTTTCAACAACTCCAATGCTGTTCCTTTCAAATAAGCGCTTCGTACATCCCTAAGGGGAAGATCGGCGAGCCTGTCCAAAGATTTTTGCCTTGAAAGCACACAAATAACCAGGTGATGATGGCTGAATATCTGCAAATATTGAATCAATTCTTTGGAAGACTCTTTATCCAATAGATCGGTATAAATAAAAATCAGGCTCCGCTTATTCAATTTCTCTTGCAAAAAATTAAAGGCATTACGGTAGTCACTTTCAACCATTTCCGCTTGGACATTAAAAAATTGATTAATAAACGTTTGAATATGGGTTTTCCCTTTTCCAACCGGCAGGAAATGCTCGATCCGGCTATTAAAACTTAAGGCTCCGACCATATCGCCATATTCCTGAATGTTATAGGCCAGGAGGATGGCGGAATCCAAAATATGGTCCAAACGGCTGGTTTCGGAGGTGATTTGGTCAAACAGAACTCTTCCGGTATCCAGAATCAAAAAAACATTTTGATTTTTTTCGGGCTCAAATTGGTTAATAACCGGCTTACCCCGATGAGCGGAAACTTTCCAATTAATTCTCCGGTAATCATCCCCCGGAGTATATTCCCTAAGTTCCGCCAATTCACCGCCTGAGCCGATTCTTCTAATAGGATGACGTCCTAGTTCGGCGCTGGCCGCTAATTGACCTAGAGACCGGGAGAACAATTTTTCTAAGTCCGGATAAACCCTAAGTTTCTCCGGTAAAGGTATCTTGAACTGATAGGTAAATAACTGCAGTTTCCCGTTGATTCGCAGGTTGAGATCGCCAAAATCGAAAACGCCTCGCGCCGGGGCAATCATCGGGTAAGAAAAAAAACCTTCCCCCTGCGCGGGCAGACTGATAAGGCCATGGCACTGACGGGCTTTTGCCACAAACGGAGGTTCATCCTTTATCCGCACTACTACTGAACGTCCCGGGTTGGTAAGAATAATTTCCACTATAAACTGTTGATTTTGATAGTTTGGGTTCGCAAACGCCCGTCTCGCCATAATCGAGGGCTGCTTCAATGTCAAATAACGATCTCCCAGCCAAACCAGAATCAAGACGATGAAGGCATAACCAATATACCAACTTGGCCAAAAAAGCGCCGCAGTTCCCAACGAAAACAAAAGTCCAATAAAATACCAAGTGAAAACCATATTTACCTCGGCACTTTCAAATTATTGATGATTGTTTTCAAAATGTCGTCACTATTCTTACCGTCAATGAGAGCTTCCGGTTTTACCAAAACCCGGTGGCGGAGCACCCTACTAACGACTTCCTGAATATCATCGGGAATAACATAGTCCCGGCCGTTAAAAGCGGCATAAACTTTTGCAACATGCAATAAATAGATTCCCGCTCTAGGACTTACGCCCAAAGTTACCATGGGATTTTCACGGGTCGCTCGGACAATCTGATAAATATAATCGATAATTTCTGGCCTCACGGTAACATTGGCGACCATTTGCCGCATTTCCAGTATTCCGCCTCTATCGGTTACAGGCTGAATTTTTTCTAAATCAAGGTCTCCCACCAGTTTCCCCTGATAACGCCGGTATATCTCAATCTCAGTAATGCTGTCAGGATAAGATAATTGTAGTTTTAAAAGGAAACGGTCCAGTTGGGCCTCAGGCAACGGATAGGTGCCTTCAAACTCCAAAGGGTTTTGAGTCGCCAAAACCATAAAAATTGGCGATAAACTCTTTAATTCTCCATCGACCGTCACTTGTTTTTCTTCCATGGCTTCCAGAAGGGCTGCTTGGGTCTTCGGCGGTGTGCGGTTGATCTCGTCCGCCAACAATATATCGGTGAAGATCGGCCCCGGTTTCAACGAGAATTGCTGCCTTTGATGATCAAAAATATTGGTGCCGGTTATATCGAGCGGCATTAAATCCGGAGTAAATTGTACTCTTTTGTAATCAGCCGACAGGACTCGGGAAAATGATTTTGCAATCAGTGTTTTGGCTACCCCGGGCGGTCCTTCCAATAGGATATGTCCTCCCACTAAGAGGGCGATTAAAAGGCCATCGATCACATCTTCCTCACCCACCACAACTTTGGCGAGTTCTGATTTTATTTGGCTGCAAAAGGATTGGACTTTTTCCATGCGCGAAACTCCTTTCGGTATTCATCCAATTGGGATGCGATCGCTAAAAACTGTTTTGGGGAAAGCTTCGTGCGCACTCCACGTTCAGGCTTATCAAATAAATCGCTAAAACTGGAATGTAATTTCAGAAGCGGGCCGTATTCTTTACCGCTAAGCCGGTTCATTGCCAAAATCAACTGTTCGGGGGGCGCATCCACGGGCAAGTGAGCGAGATCGGCCATAGTTTTTATTAAATCCCGCCATAAATTATCCAGGACAAACCTTCTTATTCCCGCTTGCTCAAAAAGGCCTGCCAAGGAATAAACAAACTCGTCATAAGAACGGCCGCGGGCCAAGGCTAATGGCCGGGGGCGACCGAAACGGGCCGCTGATTTCCAAATAGCTATAACCACTGTTAAAATAAGCAGTAATCCACCAACCCAAAAATGGTTAAATATTATTTTGGGTCTCTGGATGGCTTTGAAATGCTCAGCCTTAAATGCCAGGTTATAAAAGTCAATCCCGCCGGAAGGAGAAAATTCCCGGACGATTGCGGCGAAAATTACCGCATTATCAGGATGACGTTTCAAAAAATGGTTGGTTAAGCCATCTACATCATTCCAGAAAATAAGTTGTCCCGCTCCAAAGGACTGCCGATAGATGAAAAAGCGATCCCCGGCGCCATAAAACCCCTCTTCAGGGTGTTTCATTACCGCTATTTGCGTTTTATTGGGGTGATATTTCAAGTTATCCGGCAAGAAGGCCGACTGGCGATTTGGATGAAAAGTCCTGCCTGTTTGAATGTTTAAAAGCGATAATTTACTTCCAGTCACCAGAATGCTAGGGAACCCAGCGCTCAACTCCAGGATGGTTCCCCCGCGTCTTACCCAATCCAACAATCGTTTTTGATGTTCCGTTGGCCCGTCTCCACGTCCAGAATTGGTGGTGATTACGATCAATAAGTCCCGGCGGCTTTCCGGGAGCTTATTGGCGACGGACACGTGGCGCCCCGACCTTGCCAGCAGAAGATGGATGGCTTTCAGTCCTTCAGGACTGTAACTATCCGGGGCATAGACATCAAATTTCTTTTCAGAAAGCGCAACCCAGCTTAAGAATAGCAAAACACATAATATAAGGATTAAAGCTAAAATACAAATAAAATACTTATTTCTCAACATGTGGATTACCCATGGTCGATTCGATTATTTTCAAGTCCTCGATTAAACGATGATATTCTTCGATCCGACAGCTCCGTAAACCAAACCACTTTTCTTGAAATACCAAAACCAGTTCCGAAAAAGCGCGATATCCCGGATGATTGGGTCCAAAGGAACGGCAAGCAATTTGTAAATTGGTTTTATCCGAAAGGCTAAGGCTACTATCGGGCAAGATTCTATTTCTTTGCAGAAATTCCAGCCCCGCTAAATACAAGAGCCGGACCGCCTCTTTAAGTTGACCTTTTTCCGCCAGGATTTGGGCTTGGTATTTTAAATCACAAACCGCTTTACCAATGCTTTTTTGATGATCGGTTCCACCAGACTTTTTCAATGCTCCCGAACGAATGAACATTTTGGGAATGAAATATACCAGCAAAAAAGGCAATGCTATCAAACTCGCCAAACCTAAGCCCCGAAAGATTTTTGACCAAAACCGATCATCAATTTTCCTTTTGACGGACTTGGTTTTACCAATCCAGTCAGCGAGCTGGCGCCATAATCCTTTCAGCGAGCGGAAACGGTCAGGGTAATCAAAATGTTTATCCCTAATAATCACTCGAATATTATGGCGCAGATCCCTAATTTGACAAGAGAGAATCTGTTTCCGGTCACTTTTATCAATGGAAGCAGTTCCCTGTTGGGCAGCCCGGGCTGTAAAAATTAACATTCCGAACCAAAAAGCCAAAATAAGCCCAATCAAAATTTTTCTCAAAGAAAATGGCTCTCCCTATACCCTAAATTTGTACAGATTTCGAAGAGGCGTTCCCCTCATCTTCCGTCAGTTGTAATTGAATATCATAGCCTTCCTTCCGGATGAGTAAGTCGTAATAAATTGAAGTCAACGGTCCAAAGAAATAGGCGCCTAAGAAAGTCAGCACAAATAAACCGCAAAGGCTAAAGAGCCCAACGATAATATAGGCAATCATATTTTTCAGCACCATAGCCAATACAATGGGTATAATCAGGATTCCCAAAGCTATACCGCCCATCAAATACCCCAATAAATAAACCACGAATAATGACAATAAAATTCGCAGGCGATGGCCTGCCATTAATTTAAGGCCGCGGCCGATAGAACCCAGCGCATCTATCTTTTCAAAAACAACTACCGGTAAAGCCATACAAAAAAAGAAACCCACCAAAATCTGCAGGAAACTATTGGCGTAGGAAATAATGATATTTCCTACAACCCAGCCATGAATACTGGCTATTAAGGATACGATGAATCCAGGAAGCGCAAAGATATAGAGCAACAATCCCAAGATAAATTGAACCAAAAAAATCCGACCCCGGTTCCCTTTTATTCCCTGAAAAACTTCTTTAACCGAAGTCTTTTGATCATGTAAACCATTTCTAAAGATTAGGAAATTACCATATGTATAATAGATGCCGCCAATGCATATCGAAACGATAAAAGCAATCAGCACCAAGAGCATCAATATGATTCCTAAAACAATCACCATTACCGAACTATGACCCAACTCTGACCAAAACATCGAGTTACCGATAGGAATATGGGTTCTGTAGCTGAGCACCATGAAGTAGGCAACTGCAGCCATCACACCGGATAAAAGGATCAGGACCGCCGGTAAAAATGATTTTACAAAAACCACTGGAAACGACCAAAAATTTTCCCGCAGAATCGTAAAAGTACTATCCAAAATATCTCTAGTCCCCATCGGTTTTAAATGGTTTTTCATTGAAAATCCTCTTTTCCTCTTTTCAACTCGGATGGAAAACTCCAAAAGAATTTCTAATCCATTCGATGCCCCGGCGGGATTTTCCTGCCGAATTCCATTGTTTCCCATTGCGATAAAGGCTTTTTAAAAGCTGATAAATCCATAAAATAAGGGCAACATACACCTAAATCAAAATTTTCTTGGACAAGTTGCCAATGGTTATGATGCCGGTTCATTGAAATCATGGATTGAAGGAAAAAAAGACATATAAGGAGCATTTGGCGAATGACGAAAGATATAATTGATGCTATTAAGGAACGGCGTAGTGTCAGAAAGTTTGAAAAAAGGGAACTTCCCGACGCCACCATCGGAAGATTACTGGAGTCTGCCCATTTAGCCCCGAGCGCCGGAAACTTGGAACCCTGGAAATTTATTGTAGTCAAGCAGGACGATTTAAAAGCAAAACTATCTGAAGCTGCTTATGGACAAAGCTCGCTCCGTTCAGCCCCGGTATGCATTGTGGTCTGCGCGGAACCAAACCGCTCGGCGGCTAAATACGGTGACCGGGGAGCTAATCTTTATTGTTTACAGGATACAGCCGCGGCCGTTGAAAATTTATTACTAACTGCTACGGGATATGGTTTGGGAAGTTGTTGGGTGGGAGCCTTTAATGAACAGGAAGTTCGGGAAGAGCTCGGTTTAGAAACCAGCCTAAGACCAGTTGCCATGATCCCGGTGGGTTACCCCGTCAGTGAGGTCGAGGTTAATGAAGTGCCGCGGCGGCCGGTGGACGAGGTGACCGTTGTGATGTGAAAAAAGCTTTAAATACAACGGCTAATCCTATGGATAAACTGCTTTCAAAAAACAAAGAAGAGCCGTTGCAAAAGAATTTAATCAATGCGATATCCTTTGGTGAATATGGAGAACTCCTATTTAGAATATCCCTAGCGATATTTTTCTTTGCAACGCCCCTAAAGTTAGATATAATTTAGCGGATTTTTGGTCCAGCCCCATTTAATAACTTCAAAATGCAAATGCGGACCGGTGCTGCTGCCCGTGGAACCAACCGCGCCAATTTTCATTCCGGTGCCAACCCTTTGTCCTATCCGGACATTGATCTTGGATAAATGGGCATATCGGGTTTTCAAACCATTTCCATGGTCAAGGAGAATACATTTACCGTACCCTCCATTCCAGCCGCTTTCAACAACTTTACCGTCAGTATAGGCATAAACAGCGCTTCCATAAGCCGCAGCAATATCCAATCCACTATGAAATCGTTTACGTCCTGTGATGGGATGAATCCTTGTACCGTACCGGCTGGATATCCTTTTACCTCTGACAACTCCGTAATCATGCCTGCTGCTCTTTGAAACCGTTAATTTGGTCCCGATTTGGACTATCCCATGGACTGGCTTTTTCAAATCTTGGGTATCTTTGATATTCAGAGAAGTTTGGTATCCATTCAACAAGGTAATATGATAGACAACTTTCCTTTGCCCTTCGATTCCTTCCCGGAGGATCTTCTTTTTGTTTTTATAAAGGGTATTGCTTTTTTGATATTCGATTGTAAACGGAATCGGTTCCAAAACCGTATTTTCCAATTCTACAACCACATCCAATTTGGGATCGAGAGGCTTAATGACCAGTTTTTCACCAGGAAACATTTTATCGGGATCGATATCCGGATTTAACCTCTCTAAATCATCGACCGTTATCTGATGAACCTTGGAGAGATTCCAAAGATTATCCCCTCTTTTGACTTCTATCACTATCGCTTCTTGCTCAAGAGCATAAAGTTTCCCTTTGGCTTCTTTTACGGTATCGATTTCTTCCGGCTTTACTGCTGCTTTAACAATGTTAACTTTTTGAAAAAAAACAATCCTCTTAATGCGGGCATTTTTATCAACATTGGCAAGGTAGTTCCGTTTATACTGTTCCAATAATTTTTCCAGAGAATCTCTTCGGGAAAGGGTGAACCATTTTTCCCCATCCACCCATAATTGATAGGCCGGTTTTTTAATGAATCCATCGGCAATAATTTTCAGACCGGGTAGCGCTGCCAAAACCAAAAGAACCGCAGTTAATAACAGTACTACTCTTTTTTTCGTCAATGAAGTCACACACCTTCTATGGTAGAATAGGGCAGCTCGCATCGATTCAAAAAAGCAGCCCGTGATAATCAAATAAATTTACAAAGTATGATTATTCTAACATAGAAATATCCCAAAATTCGCAGGTAAAATTTTATATCCTTTGAATTAGATTCCTGCCATTTCCGTTCTTAAACACTTCCTTCCTTTAAACATATACTATAAACATAGATATCCTTATTTCACTGGAGGGAAAACCGTGGTGAACTTTCAATCTTTTACCGGGGTGATATCGCGAATTGACAACATGGGGATTGGGATGAATGGAAAAGAAAGCTGTAACCTTTTAATGTCCGTAGAAAATGCCGAGGGCAGGACCATAAATTTTGTCATTCTGCCAACCACCTATTTTGTCAATCATCAAATGATGCTGGCGGGTGAAAAAGTGACCGGATTTTACGATGGAAACGCTCCGGCGCCTTTCATTTACCCGCCGCAACTTATAGCCATTGCGATGGCCGGAGCGAGACAGGGGCAAAATGTGAAAGTCGATCATTTCAACAGTTTTTTATTGAGCAGTGACAGCACCTTAAAATTAAACATCTCCCAGGAAACTCTGATTGTATTGGAAAACGGGCAACTTTTTACAGGATACCCGGGAGAGCGCGACCTTATTGTGATTTACGGGCCTACAACCAGAAGTATTCCAGCTCAAACAACCCCCTATGAGATTGTAGTGATGTGTTAAGCAATCTTTTTATTTTGCTTTTATTATATCGACTATCCAGTCATTACTTTGACGCTTCTGTCGCATTCCAGCGCCATTCCCAATTCTTCTCGTAAAGGTTGGCCAATTGCCGATTACCTTTAAGAATCAGGCAATTTTCCGCTTTTTTATTTTCCGATGCTTGAGTAAAATTGAAACTTCCGGTTATCACATCCGTACAGTCGACAATCATAATCTTGTTATGGGCAATGGCAAAAGCGCGATCGATATGTGTCGGAATACCGTTCCTGGTAAAATAAGCTGCTGAGGGATTCTTTTTGGTGGATTGTGATTTATCCAAAATGATCCGTACTTTAACCCCTCGTTTATAGGCATTTATCAGTGCTTCAGCAATGCTGACACTCGTAAAATTAAAAGCCTGGACTTCGATGGATTTCTCGGCAGAGTTCAGTTCCTGAACAACCATGTTGGTAATTCCTCCCTGAGGTGAAAAAGCGACTTGGATTGCGCCAGTGGCCGGAACCGTATTCGAGTGACTTATTTCACCAGGAGGAGTCGGGTGTGGAGAACGTCCGAAGACTAAAACAGCAGCAGCAATCCAAATAAAAGTCAATCCGTAAAAGCATTTTTGCTTGATCATATTAGGCCCACCCTTTATTTAAAATTTACAATCGTCACTATCTAAACCATCTGCAACTTTTTCCCAGAAAGCCTTTATGGATCATTCCATTTCTGAATTGGGTGATAAAAGATTGGCGGAGATTACGTTGGGTTTGGACATAATAGCCTCTATCAATTGGCTTTCTTTTTGAGAATCTCCGGTTCTAATATCATACACCAGCTCAAAGTTATCTTTAGTGAGACTTTTGGCTTTTTGGCGGATATTTTTGCCATAACCACAGATGAACTCCTCTAACTCCTGGGAATATACATTGCCTCTGACGATTAACAGATAAGTCTTGGCTGTCGTTTTCCAATCCCTGGTAATTAAGAGATAGACCGTCATAGTAAATGAATATAACAAGGCAATCACAAAATGGCTTGTTCCAACTGCCAATCCAATCACCAAAGCCCATAAAATAAAACCAATATCGCGATTATCTTTCACAGTAGTTCGGAACCGGATTATCGAAAGAGTTCCCATAACTCCGAAAGACACTGCGATATCCCCTTGAATGAGCAGCATCAGAAAGGTTGAGGCAATAGCGATCATAACCAGGGTAATATTAAACTTTTTGTTATACGCAAGGGCCGTGTAGGAACGATAATAGACAAAATACATCAATGATGCTAAAATAGTCGAAAATATCAGTTCATTCATCAAGGACCAGGGATTTCTAATGACTTCACCATTAAAAAGGTAACTTCCGACCGCCTGAAAATCTTTAGCGAGGAAACCGAGATTTTCAAATATACTCATTACCAACTCATCCCCTCAATATTTACTTCATTAGCAATAATACCTTTGGACAATCCGGCGGGAAGTGCCGAACTTGCTAATGGGTTTACCCAAAAGTTCGCAACTGAGAATTAAATCTTGCAAAAAGGGTAGTAGAAATCTTTCATACTTAACCTCCAGTACGGAGTTATGGGTCATGACCGGCGTGCAAAAGTCCAAATCCGGTTTGAATAAATTAAAAGACTCATTGCTGAAAAGGACATGGTTATCCAGAGTCAGACGTGTATTGAAATCCCGATGTGTAAAAGCCCTGCGATCATATTGAATAAATGATACCGGCCGGTATACTCCGGCTTTTAATTTTTGATAACCGTCAAATGCCGTTGAATCGTTATACTTTAAAAGAACCTCCCAGTTTCGATCGATAAGGGCCCGGGCATCTTCCTTGGAAATCACAACCGATTTTTTAACCTGGTTTTCTCCCCATTTATATTTAATCTCCAGTTTGGTCACGGACGAATCGGAATTATACGTGCGCAACCTGATGGTTTTCCGGACACGGGCTTTATAAATTTTATCAAAATAATCAGTATTGCTCATCGTGTCAAAATAAACACTCCGCACGGTATAACCAAATTCTCCGCCATTGACATCCGGAGTAAGCAATGTATGAAAAGCTTGTAATAACCGGACATGATCTTCCGGCCCAATTGCAAATTTCTTTTCACAGCGCCGCACGACCATAGTGCTATTACCGCCCATTATTTAACCTCCCTTCCAGATTATAGTCCTTCTAATATTGAAGCTGTCCGGATTTTCCCTTCCGTGGACAGCCTCTTCTCAATCATAGTATTTTGAAGGGACCTTACTGCACTTGACAAGCGGTTCCGTTCAGGGTAAAACCGGTGGGTTTGGCATTAGTACCGCTGTAACTGATATTGAATCCGAAATTAACCGAACCGTTAGCGGAGATTACACTGTTATAGGCCATATTACTAACCGTTACAGTGGCGCCGTTTTGATTATAGCTGCCGTTCCATAGATTTGTGATTTTCTGATTACCGGGGAATGACCAAACCAAAGTCCAGCCATTCATTGCAGTGCTACTGTTGTTTTTGATGGTAACCGTCACCGTAGCGCCGTCGCCCCAATCGTTCTGTTCATAGGCCACCGCATAAAACCCTGGATTTGGCGTAGGCGTAAGTGTAGGTGTAGGTGTAAGTGTAAGTGTCGGAGTTACGGAAGGTGTCGGAGTCACAATGACCGACGCCAGATAATTTTGAACGGCTGTATTCCGGACGCCGATATGATTCAATAAAGTTGTAAAAGAATTGTCAAATTCAGTCGCCCCGTTGGTTAGATAACTGTAAGTCCCCGACTCTCCTCCCGTTCCCACTACATATGGGCGAATCAAATCATGAAACTGACGAACTTCAGCTGTAACGGTCGTTGGATTAAAACAGCCATTCAGTGCGGCTTGCATTTCCTGATGATAAATGTTTTTATAAACCGGATCATCCATTAAAAACCGGATTAAGGGCCATTGTTTGGAGATTTCGCTTAATGAAAGACTCGGTATGGGGATATTGAACATATTATATCCACCCAGGGATAAATTGAAGTCCCAGGGAATATAGGTCAAGCGCCCCCCGTTGGCCAAGTCCTGATACAAATAGTGGTTTTTGGTTACCCATCCGTAAGTATCATAATTTATAATCGAAGTATTCACCGCTAACCAGCGCAGGAACAAGTTAACATTAAAGACTCCTTCCAGACCGGTCCTCCAAACGGCGGCGTTACTCCTCGAGGTGTTCAAGGCTGTAACCAGAGCCTGTAGGTCGCTCCAGTCATTGGCAGCTTCGTTCGTTTTCTTCTCATAACTTTGCTGGTTAAAAAAGGTTAAATCAGCTCCGGATACTTGCAATCCTTTGTACAGGTTCCCCTTTCCATTTGCAAATTGCGATTTCAACATCTGGTTGGATGGCTCCTCATACATGGTATAAAGTCCCCAGTACACCGGACCATTGCCGCTGTCAATGTATACCTTGGCAAAGGCGCTGCGGGGCGTCGGAATACCCGCGGAGCGCAAAATGTCGCCGCAAACCTTATCCCGTAAAAGAGAAGAGTCATACCAATTGTTATTGAAAATCAATTCTTTGAAACCATAGAAACGTTGATCCTCAATTTCCGGATAGGTGTCTTCAAATTTATCAAAATTCAGCCGGAAAGGATACTTATGCTTCCTGCTCATTTTGGGCCCGGATAAAGTGCTTTCCCCCTTATAACGAATCCCAACGTCCCACCAGGTAAGGTTATTGAACTTGACCGTCGCGGGTACATATACGGGATCCCGGGCGGAACCCGTCATCGGCATGCTCCAGGTGGCCAAATCATCTTCCATGGTTTTATAATTGGCCGCGCTAATCACAATATCGAACCGAAGTACCTGACTATCTGAAAATAGCAAACTATAATTGGCTGCTCCGCTTTTGCCATGAGTTTCTTCCGTCCAGCCAATCGGCCTGGTCACCGAGTCGGCAGCATTAATCCGGTCCTGCTTCAAAACAAAAATCGAGACCAGCAAAGATAAAAAGAGCATTACCCCGATGAATTTACATGATTTATGCAAGATTTTTCCCTCCTTAAATTTTTATTAATCATTGAAGCTAATTTTACATTATTTTCCATATATTATGTTAATTCTTTTTTAATCAAAAGTCAACACAATGTTAACAAAAAATGTTTAAATCCTTTTTGTTTTGAATACAAAATATAATTTGATATAAAAAACAATTCACGCTAGAGTGGGGTTTTGTTGCTATAGCAGCTTGAGTAGAAGAAATGGGCTGGGGATGAATTCACCAGGGGACTATCTGGTTTTTGCAGAAAATAATTCCGTCATATCGATTGGATAAATTTTTTAACCGGCGCACTTTCCTTTAGTGACAAACGGACGAAGCAAATCCTCATTAAATTAACTTTGTCAACTTCTAAAACATAGTATATAATGCATATGGAACATTTATAAAGAAAGCACCTATCTTATAATATAACAAAACAACGGGCCCGCTATAGTTTCAAAGAACACTCCGGTTCCGCTTCTCAAGGAGGAATACAATTGATCATCATAAAAACCCCCGAACAGGTTGAGCTCATGGCTAAGGCCGGTAAAATCCTGGCCGCCTGCCACCGGGAGCTGCGCAAATACATCCGCCCGGGTATCACCACCATGCAAATTAATGACTTTGCCGATAAATTTATTCATTCCCACGGGGCAAAAGCCGAGCAAAAGGGTTATCACGGCTATCCCTTCGCTACTTGCGCTTCAGTCAATGATGAAATCTGTCATGCCTTCCCCACCCAAAAAGCGCTCCAGGAAGGTGATATCGTCACCATTGATATGGTTGTAAGCCTTAATGGTTGGATGGCCGATTCCGCCTGGTCCTATCCGGTTGGGAAAATATCATCCCAGGCTGAAAAACTTCTTCGGGTTACCAAAGAATGTCTTTACCTCGGTATCCAAAAAGCTGTCAGCGGTAATCGCCTCGGCGATATTGCCCATACTGTGCAGGAGCATGCGGAGTCCAATGGATTTTCTGTGGTCCGGGATTATACTGGGCACGGCATCGGTCAGTCCATGCATGAAGGCCCGGAAGTCCTCCATTTTGGCCATCCTAACCGGGGAATCATACTCAAGGAAGGAATGGTTTTTACCATCGAACCCATGATTAATGTTGGAGCCTACGGTCTGACAATCGACTTAAACGGGTGGACGGCCAGAACAGCCGATCACAGCCTGTCGGCCCAATATGAACATACTATCGCCATTACCAAAAATGGTCCGGTAATCTTGACCGAACAGGACTGAGTCAGGGAAATAATTCTTTGTTCTACCTGAACAAATAACTCTGCACTCCGGTCATTACCATGTGCACCGCGATTACAGCCAACAACAGACCGGATAAACGTTCCAGCGCCACCAATAACCGAGCCGGGATTAATGTCCCCATAAAGACTCCCACCACTAAAAGAACTGCGGTCGCAAGCCAAGCCAGCCCCATCATGGTTAACCCCACAAAAGGTTGGGCTGCCGACTGGGCGGCCATAATCATCACCGTAGCCAAAGCGGACGGACCGACAATCAACGGTATGGCCATGGGTACTATAAAGGGTTCACTCTGCTCCTCCTTGGCGCTGGTAAGGCGTTCGTCCGGAAATACCAGCCGTAAGGCGATAATCCCCAGAACCACGCCCCCGCAGATCTTCAGATCCGAAGGACCAATCTCCAGGAGATTTAAAAACCACGGACCCACCGCATAGAAAACCGTTAAAAGCAGCAGGGAAATGATTAATTCACGAATTACGATTTTGAGATGGCGTTTGGGATCGACATGAGTTAGAAGTCCCAGCACCACCGGAAGGTTTCCAAAAGGGTCCAGTACAAAAAAGAGGGTAATCGCAAGCGGCAAAGTATGCATAAAAATCACTCCAAGTGTGATTGTAAAGTAAATGAACCATTCCGACCAATTTTTCTGCGTCAAAGCAGAAAATACATTAGCATGCGCACATACTAGAACACGCATGACTTGCCGGATCGAGTTTAAATTAAAAGATTCTCTCCATTGTTTCAGAGAACCTTTTAATTTTATATCAATTTTTAATATTAAGTTCATTGATTTACTGACACAACCAAGCAATTCAAATTGGAATTTCCCGAGTCTATCTCTAATGCTCTAAGAACCTGGCGGCGTTTTTCATTTCTTCAAGCAGCGAATTATTCCAATACCCGGTATCACTGTCATAAATCTTGCTGGTATCCCCGTTAAAATCCCAATAAGCCCAAGCGATATCCCGTTCTTCGCAAAGCCGAATAACGAAAGCCGTCCATCGTAAGCGATCTTCTTCCAGCGAGAAACCCGCATGGGCGCAAAATTCGCCATTCCATAACCTTACATCGCCATTTTGTTTCGACCATCTCAATACTTTATCGGCTAAACGCGTCAATTCTTTCTTTTGCCTCTCAGTTCCGGTCCACCGGTAACCGCGAATATCCGGCCACCCATTGCCAACGGATCCTTGAAAACAAAACTCGTTGGGGTAATAAAAATGAAACTGCACCAAAATATTCGGGTCTTTTTTAACCCGTTTCGGAAGAATCAGCTGATCAATTGTCGTAATGTTAGCCCATCCCGGACAAGAGATAATAATCTTGCGGGCGGGGTTAGTCATACGGATCCGATCGTAAACCTCGGGATAATAGGTATTCCAATAAGAATTAAACGTCCGTTGCGGTTCATTATAAATTTCAAAATAAAGGTTGTCAGGATAATCCTTAAAATGTTCGGCAATTTGGTCCCAAAGAGCGATGAATTCTTTTTTATAGACCGGCGGGTTGTCAGCGAGTTCATCAAAATAATGCATATTAAGTACCACATAAAATCCTCTCCTCAGCGCCTGGCTCACTACCCATTCCACTCTATGCATGTATTCAGGATCAATGGCGTAAGGCGCTTTCGTCAAAGCGTGGGTATTCCAGCGGACGGGGAGGCGGATGTGATCAAAAAGACCGGCTTCTTTAATAAGGTCAAAATAATCCTCCCGTAATTCCGGTGACCATGCCCCTTCTTGCGGGGCATCGAGTGTATTGCCGAAAGTAATGCCGCGCATTATTCGATCGGCGAATGGTTTAGGAAAATCGCTTGCAAGTGGCGTATCTTTTTGGGGGCCGGTACAAGTCACACGGACGTTGGCAATATCAACGCTGCCTGTACCCAATCTGCCGAGCGATATTGTCACAAGGGCATTGTTGTCGGTAGCCTGCCGCATGGTGAATGTAAAAGAATATTGATGAAATTCATTGTTTAATGGAAAGAAATGACATCCGGAATGACCGTAGGGTGCCCCATCCATCTTAGCCTCAATCTGAATTCGCCCGAAATCTTGCGAGCGCGCTTCAAATGATACTTTATATACCAAATCCTTTTTAAAGCTTAGCCCGCCATGCTCTACCAAAACGGACCATGGCCTTCTCCCGGGGTTGCTGACCTTCGCTGTGACTATATGGTTTGATACTGTCAGGTCAGCGGTTCCTCCTTCGTTTTGTTTAAGCCGCCAACCTGTACCATCGCTAAAATCGCCAATTAAAACAGAACTATTTTCGTCTACTTCCGCCGAAATGATAGACCAATTAACCATAATCGCTAGAACCATTCCGAGTAAAATACATATGGATCTGTTTCGCCTCATTTTAACCCCTCCTAGAAAATGCATTCAACCTAGATTATAGATTAGAACAGCCAGTCCAACGTATTTTCACACGCACTTGTGCGCACTTCGTCGTCCTCGGCTTAAAATGCAAGTCGCGCAAAGCTGGGGAGATGACTGCTTACGGATAATTGCTCCATGAAGTTTTGATTATTAAATGGCAAACACAACCTATTATCCCATTCATGAATTAATGACGTAAAAGCAAAAGTCATTTCAACTTGTTAAGCACGCTTTTCCTTTCTACAAGTTCAGTATTGACCTGAACTTGCATCACTTCCTCCGGGTTATGTTCGATTTTTTCAATGAGCCTTTTCACGGCAATCCGGCCCATTCTCTGTTTATAAACGCGCAAGGTAGTCAGCGGGGGATCAATCATTTCACAAAAAGGCATATCATCAAAACCAATGATCGATACATCCTGGGGAATATTGATTCCTTGTTCTCTCATTGCCTTCATCGCGCCAAAGGCAATGATGTCGTTGTCCGCAAAAAAAGCCGAAGGAAGGGAAACCTTTGATTGCAGGTATTTTAGTACACCATTATAAGCACCTTCCATCGTAGGCTCAATTTCCAACAAATGATGCTTATTAAACTTAAGGCCGCAATGGTTTAAGGCATTCAAGAAACTCGACTTCCGTTCATCAAAATTATTGATCCAGACCGAACTGTGAAGATAACCGATTTCAGTGTGGCCTTGTTCGGCAAGATACTTAACCGCTTCGTATGTGCCCTGCCGGTTGTTGATGATTACGATATCCAATTGGCGCTCATACTCAAAATGACTGTCCAGCAATACCATAGGCAGGAACAATTGCTTAAAGGGTTCAATATCTTCCTGTTCCATTTCCGTAGCAAGCAACAATATCCCATCCGGCGATGTTTCCTCTAAAATACGTAATACATCCATTTTGGTATTATCGACTTCATTCATATAGGAGACAAGAACATTATATCCTTCTTCCCGGGCTTCTTTATCGATACCTTCCATTAGTTCCGAAAAAAACGGAGTTTCCGAAACTACTTTTCCATGTTTTTTATAGATTACGAATCGGATGTTACGATTATTTTTAAAAGCCGGCTTTGAAAGTAAATTGGTTGTATAGCCTTTGTCCTCAACCAGCTTCAGTATTTTTTGTCGGGTTTCTTCACCGATTCCAGGCTTATTATTAAGCACTAAAGAGACGGTTGCCGGCGATATACCCAGTTCATCCGCTATATCTTTAATTCGTAATGGCATAATGAACGACTCCTATGGCGCACACGCGCGATTGATAATCCTATTGTAAACAATTCTTACTAAAAATCAATCCTAAATTCCCTTATGAATGAACATATACATCCCAGCCCATATATTTTCCCAATGCTTCTTCCAAAATCTTTGCCGCCAAAGATCGGTTCATGGCCACATGATGTTCAAAACCATTTTGACAAATATAATTCATTAGCTTTTGCAATCCCGGTATCTTGCACAATGTCAAGCCACCGAAACTATTGATTTTTTGGTCGAGGAATTCCCCCTCGCCAATATAAACCTTGATTTTCCCATGGATATCGTCGGTGGATATTTTGGCGAAAGTCATCGGTCCGGACACTACCTGGGCCTTTAGTGCCCCAAAGCATTTTTCCGTCCCGATCGTAGTACCCAAAATATCCAGGTTTGCGATCTCAAATTCAGTTCCAAAAAAACTCTTGGGGAAATTGGAGCAATGCTGGCTGATACAAATATCCCGATCATCGCCGAAGTTGTTGTTCCAATCCAGATAACCGGAAGGCTGACCCGAGGCCAGATAAAGGGCATACATAGTCAACGCTCCGGTGACATCGGTTTCGCAAGCGCTAGGACTCCCTTTTTCCCCCATCATGCTCATGGAAAGGCACGCCGCACAGCCATAATTATTTTCAAGGGAATCCCAGCATTGAATGGCACTGGCGTCACATTCATTTTCCTCAAGCCATTTTTCAAGTGTCAATGACAATTTTGCCTGTTTGATGATTTTCTCTTCCGGTACCTTGGAATCAATCCTGCCATAAGCCTTAATTTCAATCACCCGTTTACCAACCATTTCATTGTCGGTCATCTTTTGGGCGGCAAAGATAATTTCCGATAAATCAACAGGCGATACGGTAATCCCGGAAGCTTGAAGCAATTTTTCCGAATAACGGACGGTTTGAAAAGCATTCGGCCTGGTACCGATGGCTCCGATTCTGGCATTGCGGATTCCATTTACAACCCGGCAGATTTTCTCAAAACGCTCGATGTCACAGGTTAATTCCTTGCTTTCGATAGCGCAAGTATGCAAAGTGGTCGTTGTATATTTAATTCCCCGTTGATATAAAGCGTTGCACACCGATAACTTGCCGCAAAAGCTATCATTACGGTTTGCCAGGTCCAGCTTATCGGGGTCATCATCACAGGCCTGCACCAGGATGGGAATATCCAGCTTTGACATTTCAATAGCGCTGGCAACACCGATTTCTTCGCCAAAATTGGGAAGGCAAATGATAATACCGTCAATGAACTCACGGTTTTTTTGAAATAAAGCCGCGCATTTTTTAGCATCGGAGAGTGTAACCACAGCGCCCAGAGGAGTATCCTGCTCGGACAAAATTACCACGTCATAACCCATTTTCTTTAGTTTCGCCGTTATCGCCGCACGGCCCTGGGTAACTAGATGAGCCGGAAAAAAGCTGCGATTGCTGACAATCACGCCAAAAGTTGTTTTTTTCATAAGTATCCTCCTCAGTTATAATTGTTCTCTCGCAAAGACACCGTCACCTTGGTGACGCAGGCGCAGAGTTAAGAAAATGGCCAAAAATTCTTTTAATCCTTTGATAAAGTCCGACGAACAGCTTCCGTCCAACCTTGATAAAGTTTTGCTCTTCTAATCTCATCCATTTGGCTGTGAAATACAGTATCCTGAATCCGCAGACTTTGGATTTCCGCCAGATCTCGCCACATCCCCACTGCCAGGCCTGCCATATAGGCCGTTCCTAAAGCCGATAGTTCCTCGATGCGGTTGCGCACAACATCAACTCCCAGCACATCCGCTTGAAACTGCATCAAAAAGTCATCTTTAGACGGCCCGCCGTCAACCCGCAATTCACCAAGGGAAGCTGAAGATTCCTGGATCATTAAATCGATGATGTCCTTGATCTGATAAGCAATCGATTCTTCAGCCGCCCTAACCAGGTGGGCTTTCCCCGTTCCACGGGTCATCCCTTGAATGTTCGCTCTGGCCTCACTATCCCAATAAGGCGCGCCGAGACCCACAAAAGCCGGAACCAGATAGACTCCCCCGGTATCCTCGATCGAGGCTGCGATAGGGCCGGCTTCTTTAGAACTCCCAAGTAATTTCAAATCATCCACCAGCCACTTAATGGTGGCGCCGGTGCAATTAATATTTCCTTCGAATACGTAGTCCACTTTGCGGTTCATTCCCCAGGCTATCGAAGTTACAATCCCGCTTTCCGACTTCAGGGACGTATCACCGATATTCATCATGATTGACGAACCCGTTCCATAAGTGGCTTTGGCCATTCCCTTTCCAAAACAATTCTGACCAAACAGCGCGGCATGGGAATCACCCATGACCCCTGAAATCGGTATCTCTCCGGATAGAATCCCGTTACAGGATGTATACCCAAACACCTCATCGGAAAACTTAACTTCAGGCATCATACTCCGCGGTATAGCGAAGACGTCTAATAACTCCCGGTCCCATTCCAAATCATGAATGTTGAATAACAGGGTTCTGCTGGCATTGGAAAAATCCGTGACATGAATTTTGCCGCCGCTGAGATTCCATATCAGCCAGCTATCGATGGTTCCAAAAAGGAGTGAACCGCTTTCCGCTCTTTCCCTGATCCCGGCGACATTATCCAATATCCACTTCATTTTCGGCGCCGAAAAATAAGGGGAAAGAATCAGTCCGGTCTTTTCTTTGATGGTTCCGGCATACCCTCCGGCGGCTATATCGTTACAAATCGCTCCCGCCCTTTGGCACTGCCATACGATTGCAGGATAAACCGGCATACCGGTATTTTTATCCCAGATAAGCGCGGTTTCCCGTTGATTGGTAATCGAGAGCGCCCGAAGCTGATCTTTGTTAATGCGGCTGTTTTCCAAAACTTCTTGGATAGCTTGTAAGGTCTTTTGATAAATTTCGGCGGCATCATGCTGAACCCAACCGGGATGGGGATAAAATTGCCGGTGTTCCACTGTCGAACGGCAAACCAGGTTGGCCGATTCATCAAAGATAATGGCTTTGGTGCCTGAAGTCGATTGGTCGATTGCCAAAACGAAGGAAGCCATTCTTCATTACACCTCCACCATTTTTTGGGCAATGGCCGCAACATTTTCGGCAGTCAATCCATAATGGTTAAATACTTCGGCAGACGTTCCGGTTACAGTGGGTTCATCCGGAATACCCAATATTTTCATCGGTACGGGTCTGTTTTGGGCTACCACCTCGGCGACAGCCGCGCCCAATCCGCCATGGATATTATGTTCTTCAATGGTAATAATCCGGCCGGTTTCAGCGGCCGCTTTCAAAACAGCTTCTTCATCCAGAGGTTTCAGGGTATGCATATCGACCACCCGGGCCTTGATTCCTTTTTCCTGCAAAAACATTCCGGCGTCCAAAGCGATCCGCACGGTTTCTCCCGTACCGATAATCGTTATATCGCCGCCATCCAACAACCGGTTGGCGCGGCCCAATTGAAACGGAACGTTATCTTCGGTATATACGTCGGGAACTGCGTTCCGACCCATTCTCACATAAACAGGCCCATCATATTCGACTAATGTTTCAACCAGTTTCCGGGTCTGATAAGTATCGCAGGGCAAGACAACTGTTATTCCCGGAATCGCGCGCATCACCGCAACATCCTGCAGTGAATGATGGGACGTCCCCAGGGCGCCGTAACTTACGCCACCACTCACTCCTATTAATTTAACATTGGTATGGGTATAAGCAGCATCAACTTTCACCTGTTCAAGACTACGGGCTGATAGGAAACAGGCGGGTCCGCAAACAAAGGGTTTTTTATGACACGTTGCAAGCCCGGCGCCGATTCCGACCGAATTCTGTTCGGCAATTCCTATTTCCACGAACTGTCGCGGCAGTTCTTCGGCAAATTTATCAAGAGTCACGGAACCTCGGGCGTCCGTCGTCAACACGATGATGTTTTTATCTTTCTTCGCCAGCTCCAAAAGAGTATCCGTGAAAATTTTCCGGCACGGCATCGTATTGGTCATGAGTTTGCCACCTCTTCCCATTGTTCCCTTAGTTCTTTCAAAGCTTGTTGCATTTGTTCATCACTGGGGACTCCATGGTGCCATTTGGGGACGTTCTCCATAAACGAAATTCCTTTACCTTTGGTGGTATTGGCGATTACCATGTGGGGTTTTCCCGAAACAACGGGAAGTTTTCGAAAAAGTTCAACCAGACTGGCAATATCATTCCCGGCGACTTCCCGCACCTCCCAGCCGAAAGCTTTCCATTTATCGGCGAAAGGCTCAAGATGCATGACATTTTCCGTACTGCCGCTGATCTGCAAACGGTTACGGTCCACGATTGCGATTAAATTATCCAATTGATAATGTCCGGCCGCCATCGCCGCTTCCCAGACCGATCCTTCCGCTTGTTCGCCGTCACCCATCAACACATAAACTTTATATGCCTTGCCATCCATTTTTCCGGCCAGCGCCATTCCAACTGCGGTCGATAATCCGTGTCCAAGGGCCCCGGAATTCATTTCAATTCCCGGGACCTTAACGGTTGGATGACCGATAAGGCGCGATTTGTACCGGCTGAAAGTTTTTAATTCTTCCTTCGGGAAAAAACCCAAATCGGCCAGGATGGCATAATATCCTTCCACACTGTGCCCTTTACTTAATACGAAGCGATCCCGGTCATCCCATTTCGGATTTTTGGGGTCAACATTCATCATTTCATAGTATAAAGTTACCAAAATGTCTAGAGACGATAAAGCTCCGCCTGTATGGCCGGTTTTAGCGTCATAAATCATTTGAACGAGATCCATTCGACGTTCTACTGCCTTTTTCCGTAATTCCTGAATGCTGTACAAATGAAATCCCCCTCTCTGCTGAACGAATTAAATACGATGTTTCATACCCGTACAATCATGGTAACGAAAGCTGATTATTGATAATCCGTCACTTTAAGTTTAAGAAAACGTTTCCGGTTCGTGTTTTAACAAAAACTGTACTTGTTGCATTTGCGGCATAGCGCTCTGGGCTCCTTTACCCGTTGTGGAGAGAGCTGCCGCTGCATTTGCAAAGCCGACGCATTCTTCCGGGGGTAATCCTTGAGCAAGCGCCACCGCGAAAGCGCCGTTAAAAGTATCCCCGGCGGCCGTCGTGTCGACAGTTGCCACTTTGAATCCCGGAATATAAGCAGACGGGTCTTCCCAAATCAAATAAGCGCCCTTTTTGCCGTTCTTAAGAATAACCGTTTTGACTCCCCGGGAAAGCAGATTCAAGGCGGCGCGATACAGCTGACTTTCATCAAACGCTTCCATCCCGGTTAAAATTTGGAGTTCCGTTTCATTGGGCGTAATATAATCAAGGAATGAATAGATACTCTCCGACAAAACACTTATCAGAGTTTTGAAGCATTATCGCGCTTCCATTGAAGCGATCTCATTTCATCAAAACCCGAGGCCTCGGCAATCCGGTTATCTCATGCAGCGTTTCTACTTTGTAAGGCCGCTTTCTTTTGCAAATCTCTTTGGATTTGGTCGACAACAACCGCCAGAACAATGACAAACCCTTTGATGACCATTTGCCAAAATTCCGATACCCCCAGCATGACCATGCCGTCGCTTAAAATGCCGATCACGAACGCGCCGATGATGGTACCGCCAATCGTTCCGATCCCTCCTGATAGCGAGGTGCCGCCCAATACCGCCGCCGCAATGGCATTCATTTCCCAGCTTTCACCGGTGGCGGGATGCGCAGCGACCAGTTGTGAGGATACGATTAATCCCACAATGGCGCAGCAAAAACCGGAAACCATATATACCAGCATGGTAATCCGTTTGACTCTGACTCCCGAGAGTTCGGCGGCGCGGGCATTTCCACCAATCGCGTAAATGTAATTTCCAATTGGTGTCTTTTTAAAAATATAGACTGCAATAATGCCAATGACAACAAGAGTCCATACCGCAAGAGGAATGCCGCAAAAAAGGCCGGAGCCGATAATCGGAAAACCCGTATTGCCCAGTTCCGGTTTACCGATTAAGTTGGGGAACGTTTCCCCACCCGAACGGATCAGGGCAAAACCACGAGCCATATACATAACACCCAATGTTGCAATGAAGGGGGGCACATGCAAACGGCTGACCAAAATTCCATTGACAGCCCCGATCAATACCCCCAAAATCAAGGTGATCAGAATAATCACGGGCACACTAAAAAATACAGCCACGCCAAACATGGGTAAAACCAATCCTTGGTAAATCAGGCCGCCGGCGATCATCCCGGAAAGCCCCACAATCGAACCGACCGACAAATCAATACCGCCGCTGACGATGACGAAGGTCATACCAATTGCCAACAACGCATATTGGGCAACATGTTTGGACATCATTACAAAATTGGTGGCCGATAAAAAATTAGGAGTAATGATGCTGAAAATAATAAGTAAAATGATTAATGCAATAAAAGTCCGCAGCTTCAATAACAACATTCCCAGGGTAACATTGTTATTAGACAATTTGGGTTTGACAAGCTCTTGCAGTTTAGTCATTTTAACATTCCCCTTTAACTTAAACTATATTTTTCATCTTACTGGTGCCGTGACCAATCGAGGATGCCGCTACCAAGGCTTCTTCGGTAATATTCATCCCTTCAAATTCACCGGTTATTTTTCCGTTGGACATCACGATAATCCGATCCGATATAGCCATGATTTCTTTAAGTTCCGAAGCCACGAAAATAACGCCCAAATTTTGAGCAGCCAAACGGTCCATAATCTGAAAAACGTCGGCCTTAGCCCCCACATCAATGCCGCGCGTCGGTTCATCCAGCAAAAGAACTTTAGGATTAGTGAGTAGCCCTTTACCGATGACAACTTTTTGCTGATTACCGCCGCTCAAGGAATTAATGGAAAGTTTCGGGTTGGCAACCTTAATAGCCAATTCCCGGATCATTTGGGCCACCGATTTTTCCAGCAAAGCCGTAATGAGATGGAATCCTTTGGCGTGTTGATTCATGCTGGACAAAGTAAGATTTTGCTCAATCGACATTACTTGAATCAGGCCTTCGCGCTGCCGGTCTTCGGGAATCTGTGCAAAACCCAATTTAATCTGGCAATTTACATCGTTTAGTTTGCATTTTTGATCTTCAATATAAACTTCACCCGTTGCCTCGGGATGTAAACCCATTAAAGTTTCAATGAACTCCGTCCGTCCGGCTCCGAGTAGCCCGTAGATTCCTAAAATTTCTCCAGCCCGGAGTTTCAGCGAGACGCGATCCAGAGTATAACCCCCGCCAATTCTCGGCAAGGTGAGGGATTCCGCCCGCATCAATTCCCGTTCTTTGTGAACCTGGTGAGTTTTATCAACTTTGATCGTTTCACGCCCCACCATTTGTTTAACAATCCAGGGCACATCGATATCGGCGACTTTCGTCTCAACCACTTTGTGTCCATCCCGTAAAATCGTGATATAATCACCGATCCGCTTGATTTCCTCCAAGCGGTGTGAAATATATACAATCGATACGCCTTGCCCCGTAAGCTCTTGGATGATTTTAAACAAAACCTCCACTTCCGGAGCGCTTAGGGAAGATGTCGGTTCATCCATAATCAACACTTCCAGGTTTTGCATGGCCATCGTCTTGGCAATTTCTACAATTTGTTGCTGGCCGACCCGGAGATCGCCGACCAAGGCATCCGGAGATATTTGTTGTTCCAAATGTTCCATTAATCGTTGCGCGGCTTCAAAATGTTTTTTCTGATCAAGATGGAAACCATATTTCACGCTTTCATGGGCCATGAATATATTTTGAGCCACTGTTAAATTGGAAAATAGGTTTAATTCCTGGTGAATGATGCCGATTCCCTTCGACGTGGCATCCCGGGTACCGGCAAGGCGAATCTCCTTGCCGTTTAAAAGAATGGTCCCACTGCTCGGCAGCTCCACTCCGGCCAAAATTTTCATCAAGGTAGACTTGCCGGCGCCGTTCTCTCCAATCAAGGCATTGACTTTTCCCCTGTAGATATTAAAATCCACTTTATCCAGAGCAATGGTACCCGGATAGATTTTGGTGATATTTTTGGCAGTCAAGCAAATTGCTTCATTCTGGATCGAGTCCCCGGCGTTATCTTGATTGCTCATAATTCCCCTCCTTAGTTTTCCTTCAGCGAAATAGGAGTTAGTAAGATATCACTCGAATCCCCCACGGTAAAAACGCCGCTAAATTCGATTTCTTTCCCTTTAAAATTCGCAAATTCAACTTTGCTTAATACCAGTTCATAAGCTTTTTTATTAAAAGAATTTCCTAATTGGGCATAGACTATCTGATTTTCAAAATCATCAAATGAAATAAAACTAAGCGAATCTCGAATGGATGAACCCTTAATAACCGGCCCGATTTGCAGGACCAAATCCTTTTTGCCATCATAGGGAAGCAAGTCAATGTCGGCAGTTCCCGCCCGTGAGGCCGTATCGACGGCAATAATCTTACCCCGGCCTTTCACTATAAAATTCCAGGGACTTCCTTCCGCATTATCTCTGATCCCAAATTGTTTCCCGGCTTCATCCGCGTTCTGCCCCATTGCCTTTAAAACTCGAGCGGCATCAACCGCTTTTTCGCTAATAAAAGGGACAACCTTTTGATCCCAAATAGAATTCACATAGTGATCACCATCAAAATTACTGTTCCCACCCGCACTAAAACCGCTATCTTGAGTGGACGATCCGTTTTGATCCAATTTCACCACCGTATATAATTTGCAAGCTGATAACATCATGGGCAAACTAACTATTAGTACCGCGAATATCCCAACCCGCACAGCTTTTTTCGTCAAAGTTAAAAGTGAAACTTTTTTCATCAAATTCACCTACATCCCTAGAATAAAATCCAATCTTCCCTTTTCCATCAAGACGGAAGCAGGGCGGTTTCTAAAAAACCATCTCTGCTTCCGGAAAACTTCATGCTTACTTTTTCATTGCAAATGTTTCTAACTTATTTGCATTCTCTTTTGTAATAAGAATGCAATCCATTAGTTGTTTCTCTTTCAGTCCGGTGGAACCGGTCTTCAAATATTTGTCTGCTTGTTCGACCGCCATTTCAGCGATCCGGTAAGCCGGCTGAAGAGCAGTAGCCTTGATCTCGCCTCTTAAAATGGAATCCCGCACATCATTACTGCCATCAAAACCTACTACGATGACTTGACTCATACCTGCGGCTTTCAATGCGGCCATCGCACCCATAGCCATGGTGTCATTGCCGCAAATTACACCTTTGATGTTCTTGTTCGCTTGAATGATGGATTCCATTTTGGAATAAGCTTCAGTTTGGCTCCAGTTGGCGCTTTGGCGGGCTACCAGTTTTAAATCGGGATACTGGTCAATCACATCATGATAACCTTTGGAACGGATTCCGGCATTGGTATCGGATTCTTTGCCAACCAGTTCAACATAATTGCCTTTTTCACCCATAAACTTCACAAAGGCTTCACCGCCAAGTTTAGCGCCTTGATAGTTATTGGAAACAATTTGCGAAACCGCGATACCCGTGGCGTTAATTTCCCGGTCAATAAGGAAGGTAGGGATCCCAGCGGCTTTAGCGCGTTTTACCGGAGCAATCGTTGCATCGGCGCCAGCGTTATCGCAAATAACGGCGGCCGCTTTTCTGGAAATGGCGGTATCAAAAAGCTCATTTTGCTTGTTGACATCATCGTTATGAACCAGGCTTAAGGTTTGATAACCCAACGCTTTGGCTCTTGCTGCCGCGCCAACATCTTCCGATTTGAAGAAAGGATTATCGTGAGAAGGGGTAATAATGACAACCAACTTGGAAGTAGCTTTTGCAAAGCTAATTGAAGCCAACAAACCAATCACTAAAATACCAACCATCCATAAAATAGAACTTTTTTTCAAGTGATTCCCTCCTAAATGTTTTTAGTCTACCGAATTCTGCAGATGAAACCAAAACAGTTTTCTAACCACCCCCTATCGATGATCTCCAGGATACGATTTTTTTCAGTATGATTTAAAAGGCCATCCAAATGTGATGGTTGTTCTTCGCTTTATTCAGAATTGGGAATGTGATAAAAAAAACAAACGATCCAATAACTAAAATTATTTAAAAAGGATTGTCAAGAGATTATAAAAAATCCTTTATAATTATAATAAGATGGTTACTTTTCATTTTTAATTATAATTCATTAATGTAAATTTTACAATATAGTAACTTAAATTATCTAAAATATTTTAGTTACTTTAGTAAATTTTATAGACTCTTTCCCCCATAAAAAAAGAGATGGTTTGGGGGTCATCCCAAACCATCTCTTGCGGAGGCTTTCGCAAAAGCGATATATTAAATTTCTTTATTGGTATATGCGAACCCACTCAATTCACTCTCGTTAGTGCAGGCCCCGAACATTAAAATCATTAATAATTCTTGCCTTTTCCAACTCAGTCATTTTACGTCCCGGCTCTTTCGAGATTAACTGTCCCTCAAGAACTGCCGGATCACTTTTTCTTTCACTTAACAACTGAATCAATTTTTTCCGCCAATTACTTAACATTTGAGGCAGAACCGACACTAAATTGTGTAATTCATCGGGATCGTCGGCAATCCGGAAAAGCAACTCACTCCCGGTGTTTTCCTCCCAAATATATTTCCAGGAGCCATCAGTGAGCATGAATAAACGCTCTCCAACTCTTCCATGTTCTCCCAAAAATACTTCCCGAACCTTCTCTTGACTCCCTTTGACCAGCGGCAGCAAACTACAACCGTCGATTTTTCCAGGAATGCCAGCCCCGGCAATATCTAAAATCGTCGGCATGATATCCTGGAGACCGACCACCGCGCTATTGCTCTGTCCCGGAACCCATCCGGTCCCTATCAGTTGATCCAGATCACCCCGGGGCGGAGGCGTGATAATCAGAGGAACATTACAAGCACCCTTCATAAAATTGCGTTTAGCCCACAAGCCATGATCCCCCATACAGTCTCCGTGATCCGAGGTAAAGACAAACCAGGTATTATCCAGCAATCCGGCTTCACGGACGGTACCGATTATGATATTGATCCAGCGGTCAACTTGAGACATTAAAGCGAAATAACCACGATACGCTTGGTCGATCCGTTGAAGTGTCTGGCTCTCGCTACTCCATTCGGCGATAATTCGTTGATGCATCAGAGGCTGATATTCTTTCTCCCAATCTCCGAATAGCGGCTCCGGCATAGTCTCTTTTTCATAAATGTACAAATCACGTAACAACGGCATAAATGGCGGATGCGGCGAGGTGAAAGAAACCCACAAAAACTGCGGCCGAGTCCAATCCCGCCGTTTAATGGCTTTACACGCCTCGCGTCCAATCCATTCCGTCGGATGTAAATGATCGGGGAGGTGCCAGGGTCTCATGGTGATAGAATTATTGGCGATGCCGCAAGTCCAGGCTTCTCCGGGATACCCTTGTTCAGCCAGCCACTCCTCATAATCGCCATAACCGCGGTCTTCATTTTGGGTTATTCCCAAGCGACGGCCTTCTTCGCAAATTAACATGCTTTCGAAACCATGATGATCCCGTTCCGGATAGACATGCATCTTACCAACCGCCCGAGTTTGATAACCAGCTTCCGTCATCAAACGGGGTAAAGTCTCACGCACCGGAATCTTAAAGCCTTCCTGATAATAAGTTAACCCCAGACTATGCCCGGTAAGTCCGGTTAAAATCGTCTGCCGGGCCGGAATGCATACCGGTGTCGAAGAATAACCTTGGGTAAAGCGGGTCCCCCGCGCGGCCAAAAAATCAATATGTGGAGTTTGGATCACGGGATTTCCGGAACAACCCAAAAAATCCGCCCGTAAATGGTCGCAAGTAATAAAAATAATATTAGGTTGCGGCATCTTTTTATTCTCACTCCTTTCCATTATTACTTAATTCCGGAACTGGCCAAACCTTTGATAAAGAACTTCTGGGCAAAGATAAACAACAAGATAAGAGGGAGGATAACGACTGTAGTAGCCGCCATCAGCAATTCCCATTGGACAACTTCGTTTTTATACATCGTCAATGCCAACTGAGCGGTTCTCATATTTTCAGAGTTGGTGATTACCAGAGGCCAAATATAATCATTCCAGACCGTAGTCAGTTTGATCACGCCCAGACTGGCAAATAACGGGCCGCTCAACGGGAGAAAAACTTTAAAATAAGTTTTCCAGAGAGAACAGCCGTCTAACTCTGCGGCTTCATCCAACTCCTTGGGAAAATTCAAATAATATTGCCGGCATAAAAAGATGCCGAAGGCTCCGGCCATCTGGTTAATCATCAGACCGGGATAGGTATTAATCCATCCGGTACCGCCCATTCCCAACCAGTTATTTCCTCCGGCGAAGGGAATATTTTTCATAATCAAAAAAACCGGAACCATGGTGACTTGAGCGGGAAGCATCAAGCCTAACATTATACTCATAAATAAAACGTTTTTGAAACGAAATTCCGTTCGGGCAAAGGCGTATCCGGCCATGGAATTAAAAAACAAACTAAAAACCGTTACCACAGTTGTAACAAAAAGCGAATTAAACATATACCGGGCCCAATTTCCGGAAGCCATTGCTTTGGCAAAATTATCAAAATGCCATTCTTTCGGAATGAAATGAAATACCGGTGAATTAACCTCGGCGGAACTTTTCAAGGCCGTCGAAATCATCATTAAAAACGGAACCAACATCATCAAAGAACAGGCCAACAATACCAGACCCAAGATCAAAGTGCTCCATTTAATATGTTTCATAACCATCCATCCTTTAGCTCATTCCCAGGTCGTTACCCTGGTTGCCATATTTAAAATTGGTAAAAGTTAATGTTACGCAAATAATCAATAATACCGTACCCATTGACGAGGCATAACCCATTTGGAACTGGGAAAAAGCCCGTTCAAAAATCTGGTGTACAATCGTCGTGGTTGCGTTCAAAGGCCCCCCCTGGGTCATGACGTTCACTTGATCAAATACACTAAAGGACTGGACACACGCAATGACGAACAGGAAAAAAGTGGTTGGCTTTAACATTGGAATCGTGATCTTAAAAAATTGTCCTATGCTTGAAGCGCCGTCAATCTTGGCCGCTTCATATATGTAATCGGGGATTTGCTGCAATCCTGCCAAATAAATAATCATGTTATACCCGATAAGTTTCCAGACACTCATAAAAATAATGCTGGGCAAAGCTAATTTCATATCAAACAACCAACGTTGACCCGGCAATCCCACATACTTCAAAGCCTGATTAAATAAACCCAATGTCGGATCGTAAATCCAAAGCCATACAATTGAAATTGAAACCATCGAAGTCACGTTGGGCATGTAAAAGGCAATCCGATGAAACCGTTGTCCAAATACCTTCCTATTTAGCAAAACCGCTATAATTAATCCTAATGCGATTTGCGGGATAATTACAAACACAGCATAGATAAAAGTGTTCTTAGCCGCTATCAAAAAGTTCGGATCATGAATCAGGCGGACATAATTGGCAAAACCCACAAACTCACGGGTTTTATACAAATCATAGTTGGTAAAGCTCAAATACACCGTAATCACCAGTGGAATAAAAACAAAGACAAAATAAATCAAATAACTAGGGAAAATCATCCAAAAAGCGCCGGCAGATCTACGTCTATTCTTGGTTTTTCCATTTCGCATTGTTAATCCCTCATTTAATTTTTGTGGGGTATTGATTTTCCATCAATACCCCACTTTTTTGACTTTACTTCATGTTTGAAGCTTTAATCTCCGCTTGCATCAAAGCCAAATTATCCTTCAATGCTTGTTTCGGAGTTTTCATGCCGTAAAAAGCTTCCTGTTGCGCCTGAGGTAGATATTTATAAACGTATAACTGAGACCACATGGTTTTGGGAGCGCCTTGCCCGACGCTAATCGCATCCAGAAGCACCTTATTAATGAATGGATCATCGTTAGCATACTGTTCCCGTAAGGATTTCCGGACCACCGGGCATTTGGTGGTTTTATAACGGTTCCACATCTCCTGTTTATCCATAATGAACTGGATCAGTTCCCAGGATTCTTTTTTATGTTTGCTTTCGGAACTAATAAAGAGTAATTCGCAGCCGCTCCAGATAGCGGCTTTTTTCTTTTTCATGTTGATGAAACCTATCTTATCTTTCAAAGACGGATCATTTTTCAGCAATTGGGCAATCCAGGTTGGTTGAACAATCGACATGGCCGCTTTATCGACGGCAAAAAGACTCTGCTGGTTTTCACGATCCTTGGTTTGTTCGATCGCAACTTGCTTATTCTTAAAGAGGTCGGTGAGATAGGTCAAAGCTTCGACATATCCGGCGTCATCAAAAGTAGGATTGCCGTTTTTATCCACAAAATTTCCACCGGCTTGAAAAGCAAAGGGCTGCAACAATTTAATTTCATCAATCGGCATGTTTAAACCGGCGCGGGTAACGATTTTGCCATCGCGTTTGGTCAGTTTTACGGCATCAGCAGCCAGTTCCTGCCAATTCGTGGGGGGCTTTTCCGGATTCAGGCCGGCTTCTTTAAAGAAGTCTTTCCGGTACGCAAAAACGGCTGGTGTCGGGTAAATGCCCAAACCATAAATTTTCTTTTTATAACGGCCCATTTCATAGACGTTGTCTAAAATGTCGTTTTTGTCTTTCCACCGGGAAATATAACTATCTAAGGGCTCATACTGTCCTTTTTCAGCGCGTATCGCTATGGAGTTCAAAGCATGATGAATAATATCCGGGCTGGTATCGCTGGCATAAGCAGTATTCAGTTTGGTATCAATGGCATTCCCGAAGGGAGCTTCAGCAAATTCAATCTTGATGTTAGGATGTTTGGCTTCATATTCTTTAAATAAATTCAAGTAATAATCGTGCCAGATAACATCATTGCCACCTTTCCAAAACTTCAGTACGATTTGATTATCTGCGCTCGTGATACTGGATCCTGCAACTGTGATCAGTGTAATCAACATCACAACAATCAGCATTGCCCATCTTCTTTTTCCCATCGAATAAGCCTCCCTAATCAAATTTCGATTGCTTTCATTATAAAAAATAAAATCGCAAAATGGAATTAACAATAATAATGTCTTTTTTACTTTTTTTCAGATCTTCTTTTAAAACCCTACCGGAGTATTCAAAATTTCAGATTTTTTTACTTATATTCAGTTGCCGGAAGCTATTTCGGTAATCAACCGGTGTCTTACCCGTAAACTTCTTAAAAATACGGGAAAAATAGCTCATATTGGGATAACCCACTTGTTCGGCGATCTCGTACAATTTTAAATCAGACGAACTCAATAATTCTTTGGCTTTTTCCAATCTCAGCTCCGTAAGGTAAAAGCTAAAATTTTCCCCGGTTTCATTTTTAAAAAGCTGGCATAAATAATTAGGATTGACGTGAACATTTGAAGCGACTTCATGGAGTGATATCCCTTCACAACAATGTTCCTTGATGTAGCGCAAGGTGTCTTTGACAACGGCTGAATAATTATTTTCCGGGATAACCATCAGGTTAACCAGTTTTCCCGAAGTTTCGAGCACTCCCTGTTGAAGATCTTCAAAAAAGCCCTTTTCCATCAGATTTTCCAAATCCATTTCACCAATCTGATGGCCGTTCCCTGCCGAACGCACTCTTGCTGACAACATCGCTAGAATTTCACTGCAAACTTGGCGCAGATAACGAAGATCTTCCGCGGATCCATTTTGTAAATATTCCAAAATGAAAGCGATGCAATTGAGGATCTCGGTGCCATTTCCCTGATTCACCTGTTGCAATAAATTTTTCTGCAATTCAGCAATTTGGTCTTGAAACTCGTTCCCAACCCCCTTCGACTGCATATTGTCCTTCACTAACCTGATTGGACCATGAAAAAAACAAACCTCCATGGCACGAAAAGCTTCTTTGAAAGCCTTGGGCAGATTATCCAGATTAGCATAGGACTGGCTCATTCCAACAGCACAACCTAATCTTTCTTGAAGCTTTTCTATATATTGATTTTTCTCCCAAGTCGCTAAATTTTGATTAATGATTCCCAGCAGCCACCATTGATTGAGCCCGCTTTTAATCCGGAGAAAATCTCCGGTGATGGTTTGCTTGATGAACGCATCGTCCAATTCGGCCAACTTTTGACCTAAACCAACAGCAAACACCGCGTAAGTCCGGTTTGTAAGATCCATGCCGGCTTGCAGTAATTTATCTTTGATTTCTTCCTGACTTCCGTCTTTGGGGGAATCCAAGAGCAAAAAAATGTCTTTTCGGCCATTTTTTTTGCTGTTTTGTTCCCGGCGTTTTTGTTCCAACCGTTCCAATAACTCCAGGATATCTTGATCCTGAACTTCAACTTTGGGAATATAATCAAAGGCTCCAAGTTTAATAGCCTCGCGGGCCAAATTGAATTCAGTATAACAAGTTAAAATGACAATATCCGTTTCTGGGGCTCTGGCTTTCAGCCTCTTGATGAATTCAAAACCATCCATGACCGGCATTTTAATATCGGTTATCACCAGATCAGGATGAGATTCTTCGAAAACGTTCAGGGCTTCCAAGCCATTCGAAGCTTCCCCGACGATTTGGTAATCCCCGGAGCTCTTTTCGATGCAAAATCGAAACCACTGACGAATCGGTTTCTCATCATCCACAATCATGATTTTCAAAAAAGCCACCGTCCTTTGGGGGAATCTCTAGCGCGGGTAAACGCAACCTTGCTGTAGTTCCCTGGTTCAGCACGCTGCCGATTTTTAACCCATACCCCGGGCCAAAGTTGAGAACCAGCCGTTGATGTACATTCACAACCCCAATTTTACTAAATGTCCGCTCTGACGGTTTTCCCATTTGCCATAATATTCTCAGTTGTTCTTCCGTCATCCCTACCCCATTGTCACTGACTTCTATAATTAAATCATTATCTTGCCGTTTGCCAGTGATTACAATCCGGCCTTTATCAACCTTCGGTTCTATTCCATGGAAAATTGCATTTTCAACCATGGGTTGCAAAATCAATTTGGGAATCTGAAATTCAAGTGATTCTTCGGGAAATTCCAGCTCGAGCTCAAATTTATCCGAATAGCGCACTTGTTGGATTAAAACATAGTCTTTTAAAATTGCTAATTCTTCCCGAAGCGTAATGAGTTCATCACTATTGCCAATGGTCCTTTGTAATAAACGCCCCAAAGCCAGCAACATGGCCTGAGCGCCCTTGTTTTCCCCCATTTCAACCATGAAACGAATGGAAGTCAAGGTATTATATAAAAAATGGGGATTAATCTCTGCCTGTAGGAATTCCAATTCAAGGTGGCGCTTTAAGCGGCTCTGTTCTTGTAAATCCTTTAACAGGTGTTGAATCTGATCCACCATCTGATTAAAACCATCACTCAAATCTCCGATTTCATCCCTACTGTGAACTTCGGACACAGCCTGTAAGTTCCCGCCTTTAACCTCCCGCATGGCATAATGTAATTGCCGGATCGGCAGGCTAATCCGCCGCGCCTGGACGTAAGAAAAAACAAACCCAAACATCAGGCAAAAGATCAACAATCCTAGAATTAAATATTTCATTTTCTGTTTCACAGGAACCAACAAGCGATCCACGGAAACTTCTTCCACCAAAAACCATCCGGTTTTAGGAATCGGTAAATAACTGTAGAGTAATTTGCTTTTTCCTCTTACTTCGGTAAAATTGCCGGAAGACCGCTGCTTTCCGACACGCCGCCAATTTCCTTCTCCGCTAATATTCCTGCCGAGTCGAACCGAGTCAGAGTCAGAAACGATCTTTCCCCATTGATCCGCCACATAAATGTGATGACCTTCCCCTAACGCGCTTTGATAGGTATTCCGGATTACTTTCTCATCCACATTCAATAACAGTATCCCTATGGGTTTGTCACTATAATAATCTTTCATTAACCGGGCTGCTGAAAAAACATATTTATCCTCACCATAACCCAGCCGATCATTAAATGTGCTGACCCATAAAATTTTGCCGTTTTTCCGGCTGATTTCAGAAAACCAGGGATATTTGCTGATGCTGCTAAAATTATAAAGGTCATTAATCCAAGACGTGTATGCTTTGCCTTTAAAGGAATAGAGCACCGTATAATAATCCAAGGTATCAAAGGAATAGGTATTTTGTGAAAAGATCTCCAAAACCCGACTCGCCTCGGTCAACCGCTGGTAAGAGTCTCCGGAAGGCGGCCTACGGATAATATTGTTAAGATCATCGTTAAAATACAAAAGATTGGAGGCAGAAGTAATTTCACCAATGATCCCATTTAAATTGCGCCCAACTTGTTCCAACACTTCCAACCTGGATTGACCAACCTGTTGCTCAATAATCAGTTCCGACCCCTTATAAAGGGTGATTCCAATGATGCCGACAATCATCCCGATTAAAAGAAAGTAGGAGATGATTAAGCGGTGATGAATACTGCTTTTCTGAATGAACAGGCTCTTCAATGAATTACCTCATGAAAATCAAATTCGAAACGTCGTTGTCGATTGCTTCAAATTATCCGCCAAAGTCGCTAAATTTTCAGCCAACGAGGCGACCTCTTCAGCACCGGCGCTCTGTTCTTCTACGGAAGCAGCGACTTCTTCGGTGCTTGCCAAACCCTCTTCACTGATTGAAGCCAGGTGTGTTACGGCGCCAATCATAGCTTCATTTCGTTCCGCCATTTGTTGGGCCGATCCGGCGACTTTATTGATTTCGTTTAAGACCTCGCCCAGTTCCTTGAAAATCGATCCAAAAGTACCGGTTGCTTGAGTGGTTAGGGTTCGGCTCTCCTGTGCCCTCTCAATCCCTTGTTTGATAACCTCCGTTGCATTTTCACTCCGATCGATCATTTGCTTCACCAAATTACTGATTTTTTGGGAGGCCTGTTTGGATTGAACAGCCAATTTGCCGGTCTCCGTGGCAACAACGCTGAACCCTTTCCCGTGTTCTCCTGCGCGGGCCGCTTCAATCGCCGCATTTAAAGATAGTAATGCGGTTTGCTCTGCAACATTTCCAATTAGCGAAGCAACCTCATTAATCTCGGCGGAAGCCTGATTCATTTCATTCATCACTTCATTAATCTTTTGGGTGTTTTCATAGAGATTGTTCATTTCCGAGGCTATGTCACCGGTCACTTTCTGACCAACATTGGCTGAGGAGGCTATTTTTTCCGACATGGAAGCCATATGGGTAGTATCCCCGGACACGGTTCTCACCAATTCGCCCAGTTCATTAATGGTATGAGCCGTTTGCTCAACTTGACCGGCCTGCTCGGAAGAGGCTTTCGTCAACTCCTCGATTACCGCAGCCACCTCTCCGGCAGCCCGGCCGGAATTCATTGAAGCATCCCGGAGTTCATTACTGGCCGAAGAAAGCATTTGGGCATGCTCATTAATGTCGCCGACCAACCGGCGTAAACTGACTAAGGCTTGGTTAAATCCTTCCACCACTTGATTGATTTCCTGCGAACCCTTGGTGTTTAAAGTTTGGGTCAAATCACCTGTGGCTAAGGCCCTGGCCTTGACCGCCATCTCTTTCAAAGGTCCGGAAATCATAGCTGCAGCCAGTAGTCCGATAGTAATAGAGATCAAGATACTGATAATTAAAATCAATGTGGTGCTGAACTGGGAGTCACGAAAAAAGGCATTCCCGCTATTCATCGACTGGATCGCGTCAGTCGATACTTGTGCTTGAATTGAATTTAAGCTCATAATAATCATATGCAAAGAACGGCTAATATCTATGTAACTATCCGGTGATAAGACTTGCCCCGAATATCCCTTTATCGCATCGAGTGAGGTATTAATTTGCTTAACTTCATTTGGGAAGTTTGAATAATCATTAACCACTGTTTCAAGAGTGTTGGTAGTTATAATGAACGTTTGATGACTTATCAGGCTATCGGCAAGTTGTTGACGGATTCGATCGACATCCTGATTCGCGCCGATGATACTCTGGTACCCGGTTAGGCTTGCCTGGAATACGTTGTGGGTTACATCCCGCATTTGTCCAATCATTCTTAACCCCAGATACCCTTCAAGCAATAAAAAAAAGACCATCACTGCAATAATAAGTAAAATTTGATGGAATACTTTCATTTTCGATAATAAATTCCGCAATGGGGTCATTACAAAATTTAAAACATCCTGTACGAACTTTTTTAGCGCTTGAAATTTCAATTTATAATCCTCCGGTTATTTTCTAAATATTTAAATTTTAGTGCAAATAAATTGTTTAAATCTAATTTCTACAAAAATCAATAATTAAATCGCAAATTACACTAAGCTTTACCTTTTAGTTTTCGGAATTTATGAGGATAAATTTAGGCATAAAGTAAATAAAAAAACTTTTCCTATATATAAAGAGATTTTAAATGATTTTATTATTTTTGGGATTTTTAAATGATTTTATTATTCTTAGTGGGTTCGCAAACTTCTTATCCGAAAAAGCGAGGGGAAAAACGTTGGATTACAAACTGATAGACTTCAAAGAGGGACTAATTGGTCCGCATTACCGTGAGACTCCTATTATTTTACGGGGAAAACGCAAAAACATTCCCCGATATCGCTGTAGCTGTAAAGGATGTCAAAAAATTTTTAATGTTCTCATAGGGACTCACGGGAAATTAAGACACCTCCATCACCGGCCCATACAAATCTCCACCACGGTCAGTTCCAATTCCAGCCGCGGTTCCCGTTGACCGGTTTTCATGCGGAAATCGGCCATAAGCAGTCTTTCCATGATTCTAGCCAGTTCCTTCAGAGTAAACCGTCGGGATTGGGCAAAGCTTTTCTCCGCCACATAGGGGTTTATCCCCAACATCGCGGCGAGCATCTTGGCATTCAACCCCTGGTTCCTCCCCTCATAGGCCGCAGTGATATTCCGGAACTGGCGGGAGAGGGTCGCCAAAATTTTAAGCTCGTTCTCCCCGGCGTTTAATAAATCTTCCAGACGCGGCAATCCTAGCCGGGGATTTCTATCGGCGACCGCGTCAATCAAACCAAAGATATCCGGTTCGGGAGTTTCCGGAACCAGCCGGTCCAGATCCTCATCGGCCAGATAAAGGTTTGCTCCCATAAACATTTTGATCTTTTCCAATTCGGTGCGGGTTCGCAGTAAATCCGGACCTAAACGCTGTCCAATTTTGGTTATCTGCGCCGGGGTTAGTTTGAGCCCCATCTTTTCGGCCCGTTGTTTGGTCCAAACCGGCAAATCTCCCTTGGAAAGTTTATTGCAGTCCACTACGGTAAGGCGTTTTTGAATCTCCTGGTGAACCTTTTTACGGCCGTCCATTTTTTTGGCGGATACGATAAAATAAACACCGTCGGCCATATTGCCGGTGCCTTTTAAGACCGCTTCCTCAATACCGGATACCCCGTCTTCCAAGTTATCCAGATAAATAAGGCGGGCGCCTCCCCAAAAAGGGGGAGTCTCCAGATGGCGTATGAGTTCCCCGGGTTCTACCTCTCCCGCGTCCACTCGCATATAATTAAATGGTTGATCTTCGGGGGAGAGGATTTTATTAAGTACCGACTTCAACAATTCTTCATGAAATAACCGCTCTTCTCCCAAAAACAAATAAACCGGCAACAACCGGCCTTCCGTGACCTGCTTCACAAAATCCGCCCGCGTCATCCAAAGCCACCTTCCACTCTTTTTAACTTGAATCCGGCAAGTAACCCCACATTTAAACTTGCCGGATCGAGGTTTAATTAAGCCGGAAACCAACAGCACGGTCAGGCTATTGATAAGTCGTAACCGTAAAACCCTTCCCATACAACCGGATGGTTATTTTGCCCTGCCGGTCGGTGCGGTAGAGATCAATCCCCAAGGAATGCAACCGTCGCAGGGTACTGACGGTCGGATGCCCAAACCGGTTTCCGGCTCCCGCCGAAATAACTCCCACCTTCGGCTTGACCTGGGAAATAAAACCCAGGGTACTGGCATACTTGCTGCCATGATGACCGACCTTTAAGACCGAGGCCCGTAAAATGGCCGGATATTTTCGGGCCATTATTGTTTCGCCCTGCTCACTCAGATCTCCTGTTAACAACAATTTGTTTTTGCCGTACTGGAGTAAAACCACCAAGGAACAATCATTTTCATCATCCATCCCCGGCAGGTTCAAAACCATTCCGGTCACTTCCGCTCCCAATTTGAATTTTTTCCCGCTGAAAACTTTTTCCGACGGCACACGGGCCGCCCTGATCCGTCTTAAAAACCCTTGAACCTCTATCGTGCCGGTATTGACAGGTAAAAACAATTTCCCGGCCGGGATCTCCTCCAACACTTCGGCTAAGCCGCAGATATGATCGGAGTGTCCGTGGGATGCAATCACCAAATCCAGCTTGGTAACCCCAACCGAACGCAAAAATGGAATCACCCTGGAAATGCCTTTGCCCTCATCACCGCCATCCATCAACAAGCTCACCCCATCGGGCGTCCGGATAAACAAGGCATCTCCTTGTCCGACATCAATGGCTGTAAATTCCAAATACCGGCTTTGACCATGCTGAAAGAAACCGGCCCAGACAATCAAATTGACCAGACATAATGTTCCTAAGATCACCCATGCCGCATTCCCCAGCCGTTTTTTCGTCAACATATTCGGTTGGGATAGATCGAGAATCAACACCAAGGCTAAATAATAGGCAATGATCCAGGGCCAGGGCCAATCCGGGGACCAGGATGCCGCCCAGCTTTGACCGGCCAAAATATGGGCCAGCCACCGGATGACGGTCAGGTTCCAATCGACCGCAACCAAAATCCAATGAGCCGCTCCGGGCAAAAGTAAAGCCAATCCTTCTCCAAAGAGTCCCCCGATGATCACAAATTCCGCGGGCAGAAAGAATAACAAATTCGCCAGCGGGCTACACCAGGCGATGAGTTGGAAATAGTGAACGATCAGCGGAGTCACCATCAGTTGCGCTCCGAATGAAACCAGCACGGCCTCCCAGAGAGGCTTTGCCAACCGGCCCCGGACTGGAAAGCATTCTTTCAGCGCCGGAAAAAGCCAGACCACTCCGAAGGTTGCCAGAAAAGAGAGTTGGAATCCGACCTGAAATAAATAGTAGGGATTCCACCCTAGCAACACCACGGCTGCCAAGGCCAGCCGGTTGACTTGATCCTTGGCTTCGGCGCCGATTAGATTCCCGACCGCATAAATCACCATCATGATTCCAGCCCGCAACACCGGCGGCCCCATGCCGGTCATCATGATATAAAAACCAACCCCCAGGATCAAGGGTATAATTTGAATTTTTTTGGGAATTTTGAGGAGTCCCAAAAGCCAGGTCAGGCCGATCACCACAAATCCCACATGCAATCCGGAAACCGACATCAGATGGATCGTCCCGGTGCGGCGCAATTCATTGGCCAATTTTCTGTCGCCGGCCGCGTCGCTTAAATCATCATTAAAAATCATGCCATGGAGCAACCGCGAATTGACGGGGGATAAAACCTTTTTCCCGGACCGCATCATCTTATCCCGGATACGCTCCGCCCAAAGATAGGGATGAGGCAACCCCAGGCCTTTTATTAAAATTGGAGGATTTTCGGCCGACAAATTGCCGGTAATGCCCTGTTGTTCGGGATAATTGGGGAATCTGGTCCGGGGGATGGTAGTGAGCTTGAATTTACCGTAAATTTGAAGCTTGCGGCCATAGGTGTTTTCGGGCAAAGCGCCACGGTAATATACCATGATTTTGCCGCGAGGACCGTTTCCGGCCCCGGAATCCGTCTGCAACAAAAAGCGCACCCCGTGAAGGGCGGCTTCAGTGCGTTGTATCTGGACCCCTGTTACCTTGACCTTTTGCTGATGGTGCGTTTGACTGGTGTGAAACCAGAGGTTATACCGCTGATGAAACATACTGTACCAAAATCCGCTCAGGCAAAAGATGGCGCTTAGGATCAGCAAGCCTCCGATCCGCCGCTTCAAAACAAAAAAAATCAAAAGGGCGGTCACCGCTGCCAAAGATAGCAGCAACCACCAGAGCGGGTTTGCATGAATCCATGCGTCGGCTAAAATCCCGGCTATTACGGAAACCAAGACCAAAAGGCTTTTGATACCGGTCATTTGACTACCAAATAGGGACGAAGTTTGTCCAATTTTTTGACCCCAATGCCGTTTACCTTATCCAGATCTTCATAGTTCTTAAAATTTCCGTTTTTATTGCGGTACTCGACGATTTTGGCCGCCAGAAAAGGTCCGATGCCCGGGACGTTTTCAAGTTGCGCCGGGCTGGCGCTATTGACATCAATCGGCCATTTCATCGCCGATGGCAGGGATATTCCCTGAGGTTTTTGGTTGCGGATGGACCGGGATTGGGCTGTTTTTATTTTGGTTTTGCCGCGCCGCTTATCCACTACTTCCAGCCGTTCGCCTTTCCTCTGGATATAAATCCTTTCCCCATCCTCGACGAATTCGGCTAAATTAACCGATTCCAAATCAGCTTCCGGAAGGGCTCCGCCCGCTTTTTCGACGGCTTCAAATTTGCGCAGGCCCGGTTTTAGACAAAGCAACCCCGGTTTGGCCACTGCTCCGCGGATATCGACGTAAATGGAATTAACCGAAATATCATCCTCATATTTTTGGGTTAGGCCCTTATTGCCGCTGATAAACATCAACAACCCGCCGGCAGCCAGAAAAATGAGTAATATCAGCGCAGCTATCCGTTGTCTCACCGTTAAGCCGAACATGATAACCTCCAAAAAACAATTAATTCATTTTGAATTCGGTATTTTCATACAAAATCCTTCCGGATAATGGAATTATATTGAAAAAACCGTTGAATTAAAAAACGGCCCGCAGGCCGTTTTGTTGATTCAAACTATTTTCAATTCATTGCTGTTCTATTTTTTCCCGCCGGATTCGTCAATTCCTTCGAGCCCTTGCACTTTGGTGGGCGGCGCTTCCCAGACCATGACGTCAACTCTCCGGTTTTGCCACCATGAAGATTCGGTATGGCCTTTTTTAAGCGGGAATTCTTTCCCATAGGCGTAAATCGTAATTCGTTTCGGAGCAATTCCTTTTTCCAGTAAGTATTTCTTGATAGCGCTCGCCCTTCTCTCCGATAAATCGAGATTATAACCGGTACTCCCCCGTTCATCGGCATGCCCGCCTAAGAGGATATATAACGCGGAATATTTTTTCAATATCGCCAAATCTGCATCCAGAGAAGAAAACTGATCACGGCGCAGCTCGGCTTGATTGAGTTCAAAATAGACTGCTTTCAATGATTTGTTAAGTTCCGGAGAGTTCGGGGTGAAGCGTTCTACCGTAAACCCCTTCTCTAAAATGGCTTTTTGTCCGGAAGGGCTGGTCACTTCGAGATCATATTGTCCTTCCGGCTTCCCGGCAATGTCAAAGAAACTGCTTATTTGGGCGGAATCCACCACTTTGGTGTTTAAACCCGGGATTTCGAGCCGGCCATCCCGGCTCAATTTAACGGTACTGCCGGGTTCAAAATTGCCGCCGTCGATCTTCGTTAAAATCATGCCGTTATTAAAGCCTCTATCCGGGTCAATCCCTTCGATCACCGGTTTCACTTTGATCACCGGCTTTGGCAAATCCTCAATACTAAAACCATTGGCCAATATCCCGGAGGCCCCGTCGCCATTAACCACTTTCACATCATAAATTCCGATAACGGCGTCGTTTAGATTAAATTCGCAGGTAATTAAGGAATCGGAAACCACTGTAACACTAGCGGCCCCGATATTCATTTGCCGGTTGATAAGCATCACCGCCGCCCCGGTTTTAAAAGAGGCTCCTTTGATCTCCACAATCACCGTAGTGTTATGATAAGCCCGTTTCGGAACAATCTCCCTAACCTTGGGAGCAGGAGCGGTTATCGTAAAACCGCCTTTCAAGGCGGCCGACTTTATCAGTTTGTTACGGACGACCACGTTCCATTTCCCAACTTGTTGATCTTTCAAATCAAAAGAACAGGCAATTTTATTGGAAGAAATAACCTGTACATTCCGGCCCTCAATATCTTCCTGACCCTCCATGGTCAATTTAACGGTAAGGTTTTCATCAAACTTTTCCCCATTGATCACCACATGAACCAGACCACTGTTTGTCCCACTACCGGGTGAAATTGAAGTAATGATTGGTGTCGGGATGAAAAAAAAGAGTAAAGCGCCGATCATGATAATAAGTCCTTTGGAATCCATAGTACACCAGCTCCTAAATATGTATTGAATGTGAATTTGTTACTATTATACTTTAATTTACAAGTATATAAAATAATATATCGCTTGGTAAATCAAGGGAATTCACATTTGCCCATATTTAGGCTGCCGCTCTTATTCGAGATCGTTTCCCGTTGATATTCATTTTGTTATTCAAGATCATTTGTCATTCATCTTGCCATCTCCACCCAGCGCTTGATAATCTTCCGCCGGGAGTCTGGCTCGTCTATTTCAGGGGCTTTTTATTATTGCCTAAACAATCGTCTGAACCAGGATTTAACGGATTTAACTGATTATACGGATTTTAAAATCAGTGCGTCGGTAGATAATTTCGATTTGAAAACGGCGAGGATGAATTTCTTGATGCCGAGGTCTTTGACGGCGAGTATGGGGAAGGAGGATTTTTCAAATATCGAACTCAGAATTATTTCCCTTTTTTAGGCATCAGATATATTTAACTTTAATATCTTCCGGTAAATATTTTGCTAATTCTTCAACCAATTCATATACTTTTTGTAGCAGGTGATGAATTTGCGTTACTTTTTCCACAACATTCAGTAATGCGTCGCTTTGCATACCTTATGGCTAACTTAGGATCCCCAAATTGGGTTAACTTTTCAAATATATCTTTGTCATTCTTTTTGTATGGTGGTAATCCCTTAGTTTTAAAGTTTGGATTTAAATTATCTTTGTAATATTGCCTGAGATTATCGGAATCATAATAACAGAAATGTAGAATAAACCAATATTCAATACATTGGTTCGACCATGCAACACGATATGTTACATTTTTTTGTGATTTATTAAGACTCAATGCATGCTCCGATACTCTATTAAAAGACTCCGGAGGAAAGCTATCTTTGTCGTATACACACCTATTTGAGCATTCTTAATTTTATTATCATTAGCATAATTTATTGCATGAGTGATAACCCGCTCTGTATCAGCTCCTACTCCCTCTACTTCTATTAACACAAGATTTTTATATAATGAATTATGCTCTATATGTATCTTAAAACCATTAAAGTAATTTGGTTCTGTTTGTTCACCCTCACAAAAAATATAAAATTTATTGGTTATCTCCGCTAAGTGTTCAATTTTTCTTTGTTTTTTCCAGTCTTGATTATTCTTGGGACTCATATTGTTCCTCCCAATTAATCATACGTTTTAAATATGGATCAGCACCATATCTTCCTTCCAAATATTGTTTTCCATACTTTTCATCTTTACGTGGTTGCTTACCATTGTCTTTCTTAAATTCAACCAACGAATAAAGTTGTGACGATTGATTTCCATTTTTGGCAACAAACCAAATCTCATCACGCCTAAATAACTCTGAGTTCATTGTCATCAGATCATGTGAAGTAAAAATCAGTTGCGCACCCTTTTTATTTTTTTTCGAGTTTCGATATAGCTCTATAATATATTCTAATAGTTTAGGATGAAGTTTTGAATCCAGCTCATCCACAACCAAGGTTGAACCTGTAAGCAAACTATATAAAATATCCGGTAACAATCCAAACAATTTAATCGTCCCTCTAGATTCTTCCGATAATTCCAGTTCTTTTTCTAAATTATTTACAATATGTTTAGTATAAACTTTTACTCTGTCATCTTTTTCATCTTCAATTCTAAAATCCGTGACATCGATATCCATTTCCTTAATCATTTGTAATAACAATTTCTTATCATTTTTTGATTTCAAAATGAATATTTTATTTTCAATTTGTGGATCTCCATAATTTATGATTTCTATTCCATTTTCAAACCATTTTAAAGCATCAGAGATTATGTTCATTTCTTTATGTAAAATTCCGAAGTAGGACAATAATGGTAATGTATCAGTTACTTGAGAAATACTAATATTCTCAAAAATGGTTTTGTTTAGCGTTATCTCAGGATCTGCTTTTGCTTTCCTCTGAAATATCTCTATTATTCTTGTCTCATTCAAATTACGCATAAACAAACTCTCAAAGACAACTACCTCATCTTTAATCGAAAGATCATACTTATATTCTGCTTGTTTAGTTCTATAAAAAAGCTCATATTCTGTAGGTTGCCCGATTGTTGTTAAATTAAATTTGAAAGGAGTAATATCTTCTTTTCGCTTCAGCAACTCTGAACAATCTTTTTTATTGCAAGCAGCACAAATAGGTCTCTTTACTTTCGATAGAAGACTATAAAGAGCCGATATCATATTAGTTTTACCACTTCCGTTGGGACCGTAAATAGCCGCTAACGGTAAATACTCTTCATCATCCTTTGGATTAATTATGATATTTTCTTTATGCTCGGTAATATTGGTTGCTTGTAAATCAAGCGTTGCTTCTTCTTGAAAACTCTTAAAGTTCTTGACAGAAAACTGGCATAACATAGTACCACCTCGTTGTGAGTTTATTTCACAGTATTATTTTTAAGTATACCAGATTCTATTAAAAAAATACTTTTTTGTGAGAATTTTTCTCACTTTTTTATTTAACAAGTTTAACTCATCGTGAGCGGCAAATCTGATCAAAGCAGTTATTGACATACTCGTTCAACAGCATACCATCTTCCGGGGAAAATTTGGCTGCAGCCAGTTTCAGCAGTTCACCGTAGCGCTGCGCGCGCCCTCGCTCCGTTGCTTATATTCGGGGTCGTTTTGGACAATCTCCTGATCGATCTGGGCGAGCCGGTCGAGAATGAATTTTTGGATGCTGAGGTCTTTGTCGGTGAGCATGGGGTAATACCTCCTAAAAAAGTCTTTCTTTCTTTATATTGGAGATTAAATGAATGCCGATTTTGATGGCCCACGGATTTCACCGGCTGAGTTCCTTTTGGAGCGGCCCAAAAGGAACCAAAAGGCCGCCGAAACCTACGGATTTCGGTCTTCCCTTTATTCATCCAGGGTTTTTTGAACGCCTTCGCCATCCTGGCCTTTCGACTGGCAACTGAGCAAAGGCTTCCGATGGCAACCGCTATTTTACATCCATGTAAAGAAGCGGTGCCTGCCTTCCTCCTTAAAGGCAGAAAATCTTTGTATGTTGAAATATAAGCCGAAATCATTGGCTTAAAACCTTGAAATAAAAAACCAAATGCGTTGTTTCACTTTTTATTTTTGTCCACCATCAACAGCAAACACCCTGAAATAATTTCATTCATCTTCTCATTTCCGACATCAGACTTTTTATTCAACCAGCTCTCCCTTATTGCCCAGCACCTCCAACATGATTAGCGCACCAAGCTTGAAACCATATTCAAAGGAAGCATATGCTTCCATCACACTGGAGTCGCAACTCAAATTCAAAAGTTCTGCCAGCGTTTGATAATCTTCAGCCGGGAGTTTAGCTTGCAACTTTTGCTTGAGGCCGGATATTTTTTGGTTTAAGGGGCGGTATCCGGGGTCGTGGGGAACAATCCGTTCGAAGGGGAAGAAATGGCCGTAAAATAATTCTTCCAGAATGGATTTCATGGGACATGCCTTCTTTCTAGCCCCTACTCTCTCCCAATTTCGGGTCTATTTCAGGGGCTTTTTATTATTGCCTAAACAATCGTCTGAACCAGGATTAAACGGATTTAACGGATGAAACGGATTTTAAAATCAGTGACGGTAGGTACATTCGATTCAAATATGGAATCGATTTCGATTGTTTTCTTTTTTTGCAACTTCTGGGGATGCAATAAAAAAGGATTTTCCCAACTCTCCCCTCCAGTTACTTAAATGCCGGTAGCTAGCTGTTTGCTTCTCCCCTCCCTTTGACTGCCGGACACAATTTACGTGAAAGGGAGGGGAAGTTCGTTATATTACAGGTTTACTAAAGGGCCCAAATCTTGGTCATCTTCAAGGTATCCTCGAAGACTTTTCAATCAAAAAATGTCGCTATATGTTGTATCATCTTGACCTTCCCCTCCCTTTCCCAGTTTTTTTAGCTATCAGTCAAAGGGAGGGGAATTGCTGCCGTTTTCTCTGGCCGATCAGGTTCCTGAAGGGGTGAGTCGGGGATTTCAAACTTTTAACTTTTCCACTCCCCGTGCTACCAGCGCCACCCAATATCCAATCAATATCCCGTCCATCAGCGCCGCGCTGTAGATCATCTCATCCCGGCGGCAGATCTGCGCAAACCAGATGTCGTCGTATTCCTCCAGCAATGCTTTATCTTCCAGTGGTAATTTGGCAGCGGCCAGCTCCAGTAACTGATTTGGGCGTTCGCCTAAGTTTTTGTATTCGGGGTCGGCTTCAGCCTCGTCAGTGAATTGGTCCAGTCGGTCGAGGATAAATTTTTTGATGCCGAGGTCTTTGTCGGTGAGCATGGGGTAATACCTCCTAAAACAAAAGTCTTTAAATGTATTTGAGATTAAATGAATGCCGATTATTATTGTCCACGGATTTCACCGGCTGAGTGACTTTTGGAGCGGCCCAAAAGTCACCAAAAAGCCGCCGAAACCTACGGATTTCGGTCTTCCCTTTATTCATCCAGGGTTTTTTGAACGTCTTCGCCATCCTGGCCTTTCGACTGGCAATTATATGAGGCTTCCGGGGGCGACCGCCGTTATTCATCCGTGACTAGAGGCGTCGCTCGTCTTCCTCCTTGAAGACGACGAAAAATCTTTGTATGTGGAAATCCCGGCCGAAATCATGGCTTATTTCAGTTGCCAATTTGCTTTAAAACCTTAAAATAAAAAAACAAATTCGTGTTTCACTTTTTGTTTTTGTCCACCATCAACAGCAAACATCCTGAATGTTCGCTGACTGTATAGTTGCAGCCGGGTTTAAAACCGCATCGCTCCAGCCACTGGCCGGACAGGCGGATCATGGGGACTTTTTTGCCGTTGCTCAGGATGGAATAGACGGTGTGGTCGTGGGAGTTCATAATATAAAACCTCCCTTTAAATGGGCATAAAAAGGATAAGCCTTATACGCGCCTTGAGAGAAAAGGGCGTTTATGGTAAAATGAAGTGATTGGAAAAAAATAGCACAGTATTATTTCTATCCGTGTTTCAATAGTGGACTTTAATTTCAAAAAAATATCTTTTCTGAATATTTACAGTTTAATTATAATCCACGATTAGTAGACTGTCAATTACAATTTTCTATTATTACCAATTTAGTTTAATCTCTTTAAAGCTTTTTAGGAGGAGATACTTTGAAAACACCCACGACATTTGGCGAACGATTCAAGCAATTGCGGGAAGAACGAGGCTTAACCCAACCAGAAATAGCTAAGGAGTTAGGCGTAATCAAACAAACCATATCCAACTATGAAAACAATGATCGTGAACCGGAGTTTTCTGATTTGGTGAAGATCGCGGACTTCTTTCAAATATCCATTGATTATTTGCTTGGAAGAACTGGCAAGAGATGAAATCAATAATTTAATCTAATTTTTAGAATGTAAAATGGAACCAGAAAGTCCCATCAAATAAAAAATACTTTATAATTTAACGCTTTGTTTTCTTTCAGTTTTGATTTTTATTAAGTCATCCTTAAATTCCTGTAATCGGAAATTATTCGGTTGTATCTCAAGGCCTTGTTGAATATATTTTAACGAATCATCAATTTTATTAAGGAATCGAGAAATTTTTGCAAGAAAATAATAACTAACTGCATTATGATTCATTTCAAAATAAGAAAATGGGGTTTCATATAAGCATTTTTCAAAAGCATCTTTTGATTTTGTATAAACATCTCTCATTTCATGCCTAATTCCTTTTTGGTACAAATTCCTACCTAATTCATAGTATGTCTTACCAATTAAATGCGAAATATTTTTATCATCAGGGTTTTTATCTAATATCATATTGTATTTATTAATACTTTCTTTATGTTTATTAAAATCTCTCAATGTATTAGCCCACTCAAGTAGAATCTCTTCTCGATTTTTTTCATCATCGGTAAACTTTACAGCATTTTCAAAGTAATCATCTCTTATATTATGGGAGAAATCTCGTTCTGCTTTAGCCCAATAAAACCATACTAGACTTTCTTTGGGATCATACTCGATTGCTTTTTTAAAATATTCTTCAGATTTCTGAAAATTGCCTTGACTAGCAGAATTGTATGCCGCTATTGCAAACATAGATGCCATATTTTTTGATTTATTTAATCTATCAGAAATAAATTTACTTTCCCTTACTTGATCTGAGAACTGAATTATATATTTATATTCTTGATACTTAGTTTGTAATTCCTGTGACAAATTTTGATTATCTTCTAATTTTTTTGTTATAAAGATGCGGGTTAAGGGTAATATTGAATAAAATGTTTCATCATTGTCATAATACTCATTTACAAATGATATTAATTTAAGTTTACTTATTACTTCCTCAACATCAAATTCATCTAAATTCGTTAAAAACGATATGGGACTCAATTTAGGATTCTCAATTAATGCAATAGAAAATAAAACCTTCTTTTCATTTTCATTCAATAATACAAATGATTCATTATATGAAAATGCTAACATATTATCTTTAGTAATATCAGCGCTTTCAATTTTAGTTAAAATCTTATCTAATTGATTCCTATCCGATATCTGTCCAATAATAAACTCGGTCGCTAATGGAAGACCACCAGTAAAATTCCATAATTTATTAATATTATTTTGGTTGATTTGATAAGAGATGCAAAACTTTGTTGAACATAAGTAATTTATGAACTCTTCATATTCATTAATAGAAAATTCCTTTAAATCGATTATTTTTTCAGATGAGCCCATTTGATGTCTGGTCGTAATTATTATCTTAGTATTATTACAATGGTCGGCAATATCCTCAAAAAACGTCAAAAATTCCAAAGGGTTTGAAAGAGTTTCAAAATTATCAACAATAATTAAAAAATCCTCTAGTGACAAAACATCTAAACAAAACTCTTTTTTTGCAAGAAAACTCAAATTAAGTCCTTCGGTAAAACCAGTTATTTTAAGTATTAGGTCGAGAAGTTGATTTAAATTACTAAAAACTTGAGTTTCTGTTTTAATTCCTTCTGGTGTCAAATATGTCTTTTTTGCGCTAACCCAAATGATATAAGAAAAAGGAATTTTTTTATATTCAATTAAGTCTCTTGCAGTTTTAATTGCTAATGCTGATTTACCAACTCCTCCAACTCCGCTTATTCCAATAAGAAATATTCTTTTATTTTCGAGGGCTTTTATTACCTTCATAATTGTTTCTGTACGTCCTATAAATTTTTCAAATGTTGGAGTTGGCAAATTATGCTTAACTCCATTTTCTGTACAAAGTTTTATAGGTAAGTCAATAGAATTTAAAATGTTAATGTCATCTTGAATACTCTCTTTAAAAGCATTCTCGTATTTCTTGATTGTAATATTTTTTGTAGAATTAAAAATATCAGTATAAACTGGATGGGACTTATTATCAATACCATTATAATAAAAATAACATTCATCCCTATAAATTAAAAATGGTGATGTTGATATAAATTGTTCGGATTCAGGAAAATACAAATACAAATGTTTCGATGTAAGTTCTTCTAAATTTTTAATTTCCGATGAAAGAAGCGATATATTCTTTGCAATATTATCAGATATATCTATAAATGTATGAGCTAAATCATGATCTTCATCGTTATTTTGAAATATATTTTCTGCTACTAAGATCTTTACATTTATAAGTTTTTCTAAATAATCGTTTAAAATATATGGTAATTTTTCATATTGGTTTTGTATTAATGTTTCTACTGTTTCCGATGGGATAGAATTTGAATGTGCAAACACTTTATTCCGAATATGGGATATAGATTCAAGAACTACTTTAATTGTTGTCTCTGTTTTTATTTCTTTTTTTGATGAATCAGGCAAAAAACTTTTTGCTGCTATTTGTATTTTTACTCCTATATCAGAATCAAACTTTGCAAGTTCTAATTTTTGTAGATCTATACAAATTCTTAATAATTTAATCCATGAGCCAAGCAAAGGCTCTTTTTTGTGAAATTTAGTTAATACAAGTTCTATCAAATCCTTATTAACTAAATTTTTAGTCCTTGTAAATGAGTAAAATATTACAGAATAGAAAATGACTATAAACTCCAAACAATAATTAATATTAATCACTTTTTCAACTCGATTGGAAACTCTCTCATATTCTTCGATTTTCTTTGCGACTAAATAGTTCATATTTTCTCCTTAAACTAATTTCGTTATAAAAAGTTTTTGTTCGCATTTAATTTCGAAATTGATATTAATATCGAATCATAAAATTGCTCTTTGCACTCTGCCTAAACCTTACCAAATATATCATCGGTCAAATTATTTTTTCACTAACACCTCTTGGATAGTTTCTTTTCTTGGTGCCATTTACCTACTTATAGATAAAAGTGTATCCATTTAATTACATTATCGGTTTCCAATGTAAATAAATAATACTTCTCCCCGTTTAAAAGAACCCCTTTTTTTTCGAAAAGCTACAACCCCACCCCATCTCCTGCCTACCCAAACCGGTTTTCAAAAAATAAAAAAGGCCGGAAATGTAACATTCATTTCAAGCCGGTATCACAAAATCCAAAAACCAAAAATGATGATGATACTGTAGACTTCCTCTAGCATGACAGTATGTCTGAACTTACACCCGTCGCCCAGGGATGGCGACGGCGCGGCTTTAAAACAGGACGTTTTTAGCCGTCGGCATTCAAAACAACCCAAGAAGGCACTAACATGGATGTTAGTGCCCAGTCCAATCAAAAACTCCGACTCCGAGCACGGAAGCGAGGAGATATAAAGGAGAGTCCGGGAACCACGGGTTCCCGGCGGCCTTTTGGTTCCTTTTGGGCCGCTCCAAAAGGGACTCAGCCGGTGAAATCCGTGGGCCCCAATATTGGTCTTTCATTTCATGCGCCATGAACAAACTAACCCGCCGCCGCAACCCATGTTCCTCATTTTTCACACCCGAACCCCTATCCGGATTAACCTATCGCCAGTTATCACAAACCGCACCCTCCAAATCCACAAAAAACATATATATTTTCATACAACACCCCCTCTGCCCCACATCCCGCCCAAACCCAATCCCCACCATACTTCAACCCGTTGCCCCACCCTTGGGTGAGGCGTTCAATAAAAAAACCCTTCGAAAATTCACCCCAAAAACGCCTTTCATTTTTATTGAATTCATGCCCCTCCTGCCCCTCCTACCCCACCAACCCTTTACCCGCCAGGCTTTTCTTTCGACAAACGATGATCACGGAAGGGGTTCCCCTCCCTTTTTTGTAACCCATTGCCTGAAAATACCGTCATTGCAGCAATCGTGGCTTAGGAGGGGCAGGAGGACATAAAAAAAATGAACCAGGATAAAAACAGCCATCCATTATTTGTTCATTTTTATCCTTTTTAATCCTGTGAATCTCGTCCACTGAAGTGTCGCGCATGTCCACCCAACCATCGCGTATGTTCACCCGACCGTCGCGTATGTCCACCCGACCGTCGCGCATGTTCACCCGACCGTTGCGCATGCATACCGAACGACCCAGTATGGATACCGAACCGGCGAGTGGGTTTTCACGGGATGAGCGCCCGCAACGCCAAAAGGCGCTGACGCCCCTGGGAGAGAATAAAAATTTACTATTATTTACTTCATTTTTCTCCCTTTGGTCGCGAAAAACCCCAATGTTGACATATGTTCATTTTAGGTTAAGTAATAATATCCGAATAGGATTTCCCGGACCTGGATCTTCCTAATTTCTTTTCCTCTTCAAACAACACCGGAAATAACTTGTGAAAAGCTTGTAGCGTATTAGCCAGCGGATAATTCCAGTATTCCGTGGAATTCCACTCTGCTCTCCGGTTTAAATCAACCCTTATTTCATCATCGGCATTTCCCCGGGGTCCCCCCATAAATCCACCGGGTACTGCACCAAAAAAGCGTGAATGGGGCATCGGATTATTATAACCCATACCGCTCACCATACAAACTTCCAAAGGATTACCGCCGAACAACCAGTATAACTGATCCCAGGCAATATCTTTCAACTCCGGTCTGGAAAGTACCTGAGCGCAAAATGAGAGGGCATGGGCCCATTGTGTCCAATGACCGGCAAGACCGTGGTTAATCTTTTGTTCGGCATGTTCCGGCATAAAGAAGCGATAGTAGTATCCATTTTTCCAATTACGGAATAAATCCCCTTTGGTTTCTTTTCCGGTATATAATCCGTAAGGAATAATTCCGAATGGGTTGGTCTTTGTCAATGGCAATACATATTGTTCTAAAATCCAGTTCAGTAAAGTCCGGCACTTATCCGACGCCAGGCTGCTTGGGAACAAAACCAGCCATTCACAAAGAGCCAATACGGGTTGTGCCGAATGTATAATTCCCCGGTATGGAGTGGAGTCATTCTTTCCCATCGAAAAAAAACCGAGCTCGTCAATAAAGCACTCCGTTAATTCCTCAAACGAGCGAAAAAGATCTTCTTTTTGGCATAACTTAAAAGCAAACAAGGACATTTGGCTTGATAATCTCCAGGCCCGAACCGAGGTCCATTGATGAAGCGGATCGGTATTTCTGACTTTCTCTACAAATTCGTATGCTCTATTGGCCGAATCCAAACATCTCTCGGCTAAATCTGGTTTATCGCTTACAATAGCCTGAGCAAATTTGCATAAGATGGCAATGGAAATATATTGAATCAAAGGATTATAACTTGTACGGATTTTCCGTTCGTCACCCGAACCTTTGATATTGTCTGTAAAGTAATTTTGAGAATTATCGGCATAACACCCGGAATGATTCTCATACCACCAGGTCATATGAGCTTGGCGGCGCGCTTCGCCTCCTCCGCCGATTTCCTCAAAAAACATTCCGGTCTCCGGGTCCTGCATCGATAGAATAAAACGGATGGCCCAGGCGCTTTCAGTAATCCAATCATTTTCACTAAAATCATCTTTTATTAATGATGTACCGGCAAATTCCTTCCGCTTGGCAAAATCCAAAAATCCCAGCACAGGAAGGTTTGAGTGGGTCATCCATTTTCTCAAATCACCGGCATCGTACCACCCGCCGCGGAGAATATGCTCTTTTCCATTATCGGCGCGGATACCGTCATCCAGGTGGGTCTTACCCCGGTACGGATGATCAAAATCTCCGGAACGCCATAAATGAACAAAGTCAAAAAACAAATGAGGCGCCAACGCATATGCGCCGTCACTTACTTGAAAGATATAGGAAGGCGAATCAAATCCCGGAATGATTGCGCGGTAAATACCGGGTATCGTCAATTCGCTAAAATCTCCGACGAGAAAAGTCCCCATATCTGTTATTTGTCGCTCAAGGGAGCCCGTGAAAATTGTTTTCCAATTTTCAAATTCCCCCAAAGATTCACTGGTAGATATAGCCATATCCTGTATTTCAAATCTTTCAGCAGACGAGTCTTCCACAATTACTCTTTTCCTGGAATCAATCAAAAAACCGATGTGATTTAAATAAATCTTGGGTATCATGAAAACCCTCTCCAATTTGATAAACATTGACAGCTCTATAAGTATTCAACCATTTGAGTCTACTCAGAAAGTACTTTTAACCAGGATTCTGAGTCGAACAGCCATCCCGGCCTTTTTTCATCCGTTAATGCGCCCCGGTAGGCCGGGGTGGATGACTATCTAAGAATTATTATAAAATGGAGTATAATCGAAAACTCGCCGGTAATTGCTAAAAAAACCTCAAAATTTGCTTTCGAGGTTTTAAAAATTAAATAACACATTTCAAAGGCAACCATTAAAAAAAGCCATCGAATAATTCATTCCGGTGGTTGATAAATACTTTGTAAAAGGCACTTGGAAATTTCCCGGTGCAGCTCTTCCCCAGCATTCAGGAAGTCAAGGGCTACCTCCACCTTACCTTCACCCAAGTACTCGGTGCGCTTGATTTCCCCTTTGAGTAAAAGGGGGTCGAAATTGGGGAATTTAATTTGAAAGGCAATTTGGGAACCGATGGCGATTTGGGGATCGGAACTCACGATTGCCAGTGCGCCGCAAGCCGACAAATCAATTATCTGGCCAATATGTACCTCGCCATGCAATAAATAATATAAAGGCATCTCCAGATGGAACCGGAAGTGGCGCCTGAGTAAAGAATAGTTTACTTTTCCGGGTTTAGCCAAAATCAACACCGGAGATTCCCGCAAAATATGAGCCACTTGATAAGTGCCGAACCTGTATTTTTGACCGTCCTTGTTAACATAAGTAATGGAAATCTCCGTCCCCAGTTCCAGGTGGTTGATAAATTCCATTTCTTTGGTGGCTACGAAAAGGCCCTCTTCTTTTAAAGTCACCACCGTGGCCTCAAAGGATTTAACCAGACCGACTTCCACCGAAAAATTGATTTGTAGCGTATTCCCCGGGCTAAATATTTTTTCGATCGTAAGGATCTCTGCGATGAAAATAACCCCCTGCCGGCCTTGGACGGTGTCATTCGGTGATTACCTGCCCCACCTTGGTTAAACGCAATTTTTCAGCCAACATCAGCATTTCTCTGGCATGTTGACGGGTGGTATCGGTCACCTGGGCTCCGCCAAGCATTCGCGCCAATTCCTCCACCCGTTCGCTGGTGGTTAACTCCCGGACATTGACTTCCGTCCGGTCGCCGACAACCTTTTTTTCGATGTAAAAATGACGCCGGGCCAGCGAGGCGATTTGCGGCAAATGGGTAACACACAAAACTTGCCGCGATTGGCCGATCAACAATATCTTTTCCGCGACAGCCTGGGCGGTCCGGCCGCCGATTCCGACGTCAATTTCATCAAAAACCATGGTTGGAATGGCGTCAAGCTCGGCCAGAATCGATTTCAAAGCCAGCATGATCCGGGACAATTCTCCTCCGGACGCGATTTTGGTCATTGGTTTCAGACCTTCGCCCGGATTGGGAGCCACCAGATATTCAATCTTATCCGCGCCGCTGCCGCTAACCTCCACGGTTTTCCCCTGGAAAGCCATCCCGGAAGGGCTCTCGGTTTGCGAAAGATTGATTTTAAAGCGGGTTTGGGCCATATTTAAATCATTTAGTTGCGCCATGATGGCCACTTCCAACTTTTCAGCCGCGGCCTGTCTTTCTTTTGACAGGGCTTCCGCCAGTTCCCCCAGGCGGGATTTCCATTTCCCAAGTTCCCCCTCAAGCTCGGCCGAACGTTCTTCCCGGTGGGAAATACCGGTCAATTCCTGCTCACAACGTTCGGCAAACACTAAAATCTCGCCGATGCTGGCGCCGTATTTCCGTTTCAGATTGGACAGCTCATCAAGGCGGGCCTCGATTTCAGCCAGACGGGCCGGATCAAATTGAATCTGTTCCTGATAGCTCCGGAGCTCCCGGGATACTTCCTCGGCCTGACAGGCGGCTTCCCGCAGCGTCTCCAGGATCGCCTCCAAACGGGGGTCAACCGCGGCGACCTGGGATAAAGCGCGTTCGGCCGTACCCAAGAGTTCCACTGCGGCATTGCCGTTGGCATCGTCATACAAGGCCTGATAGGATTGATTGGCCGCTTCATACAGCCGCTCGGAGGCTGCCAGTAACTCCCGCTCCTTCAGCAAATCCTCATCTTCGCCAATCACCAATTTCGCCTGGTTGATCTCTTCGATTTGAAATTTTAACAATTCCACTTTCCGGGCTAAATCGGTTTCGTTCTGTTGTAAGGTATGGTATTCGTTATCCAGGGTCTGCCATTCCTTGAAAACCTGGGCAACTTCATGACGAAGCCTCATACAATGAACCCCCGCATATTGGTCCAGCAGTTCCAGTTGTTTCTCGGCAAACAATAAGGATTGGTGTTCATGCTGCCCGTGGATATCGATGAGAAATTCCCCGATCTTGGTAAGGGATAACACCGTCACCAATTGGCCGTTGACCCGGCAGCGGTTTTTTCCGGTGTTGCTGATTTCCCTTTGAATAATCAACATATTATCGGAACCGACCTGAATTCCAATCCCCGTCAAATATTCAAGAAGTTCCGGACGGTTCCCGATCAAAAAGGCCGCGTCGACCAGGGCGGTTTCGGCTCCGCTCCGAATCATTTCCGCGCTGAAACGTCCTCCCAAAGCCAGGCCCAGGGCATCAATGATAATTGACTTTCCGGCTCCGGTTTCTCCTGTAAGCACGTTGAAACTGGGGCTGAAATCCAAATGAATCTCCTCAATCAAAGCCAGATTTTTAACTGTAATTTCTTGCAACAAATCCCTTTACCCCCTTAACCGGTGGAGCTTCGATAAAACTTCTTCAACCTGCGCTTTACTACGGACGATCACCAAAATGGTATTGTCGCCGGCCACGGTGCCGAGTACTTCCGGCCATTCCAGGTTGTCAAAGGCTTCGGCTACTCCCTGGGCCGTACCGCTCATGGTTTTAATCACGATAAAATTCTCGGCCGAATCAAAGGATACCACCGCATCCTCCAGCATCCGTTGGGCCCGCCGCACCAAATCTCCCGGGGTACGGTCGGCAGGCAGGGAATACCGGTAATATCCTTCAACCGTCGGTACCTTGATCAGGCCAAGCTCTTTGATATCCCTCGACAGGGTAGCCTGAGTGACCAGGATGCCCCTGTTTTTCAAGGCCTCGCCCAAATCTTCCTGGGTGCCGATTACTTGCTCTTTTATAATGGCGACAATCATGGCTTGCCGGTTTGTTTTCATTCATTCCTCCGCGATTTTTGAAACTTAAATCCGTCCTTCTTTAAACCTTGATTTCAAGGCTTCAAACAACCCTTGTCCTTCAAAACGGATTAATTGCGTTACATAGGGCGCCTTTTCGATGCAAATTCCCGAACCGGTCGGCAAGACCGTCCCGGATTGGCCGTCGGCGGTCAAAGAGACTTCAATATCCGTCTGATGATGCTGGACTATCTTGATCCGGGCGCCGGGGTTGAAAACAACCGGCCTTGCATACAACGAATGCGCGCAGATCGGAGTAACCAGTATCGCTTCCAACCTGGGATCCAAAATCGGTCCTCCCGCGGACAAAGAATAGGCCGTTGAACCGGTGGCCGTCGCCACGATCAGCCCATCCGCCGGATAGTTTGCGAATAACTCATGATCAACCCAAAGATCCAGGCGGATCATCCGGGCTACCGAATTGGCGGTAATCGTAAAATCATTCAGCGCCACAAACTCCTGGGGGCCGTTTTCCGTATTCACAACCGCCTTCAACATTGAACGGGCTTCCAGCTGAAATCGATGAAGGCGCAAATCATCAATGGCGGCTTCAATTTTATGTTTTTCAATCCGGGCCAGAAAACCCAATTGACCTAAGTTGACCCCCAGCAACGGAATTTGCCGGGGATAAATCCGCCGGGCGGCATTTAAAAGCGAGCCGTCTCCACCCAGCACCAATACCAAATCCAGGTCTTCCCATAGCCCGTCGGCTTCCCTGCCGCAGCCAGGCCGGCCCAGCTGATAGGCTACTTTTTTTTCGAGCGCGATTTTAAAGCCAACATGCTCCAAAACCGGTATGATACTGCCGGCCAACTGTAAAGCGGCTTCTTTCAGCGGATTGGGCAGGATTAAGATTTGATTCAAGCCATTTACCCTCATTTGATTTTTTATATTTATTCCTCTCAAAAAGAAAATTTCCTGCTTTGTTGGAGATAAGATATTCTAAAGGAAGGCCAGGTTTTGAGCGCCGTCCGGTTTGATATCTTTTCCAATCTCAGGGAACATACTTGAAAAGGGCTAGGAGTTCTCGATTTGCTGGTTGAATTAAAGATTCCGGGGATAGAGTAAAGGACTGCCAAAGATAAGCGGGAACTTGCCAAGTCCTTCGGAGCTGATTAATATCCATTGGGGAGGCGAAAGAAAGTGATATCAATCCCTATTCGCCAGTCGAAAACGGCATAAAAAAAGTTTCGTCAATGATGTGACAATTACAATTCCACAAATATCCAGCAATACATCCTCCGGCTTTCCACTTCGAAAAGGAACCCGGGATTGGAGATATTCGTCTAAAGACGCTATCAGAACGGCCAATATGATTCCAGGCCAATAAGATCTTTGAAAGCCCCATAGATAAAAATAGTACCAGGTTAATAAGGATAATGTTCCATAGCCCAAAAAATGCATACTCTTTCGAAACCAATAGACCAGCGCAGAGATGGTTGGAATCGACAGACGGCTATGGGTTGCCACAAAGCGATCCCAAAAACCTCCACCCCAGCGGGGGTCGATGGAGGTGTAAACCAGAAAACCGATGATGGCCGCCAGTAGAAATGTCAGGGCTGTTTTACAAAAAATTCGGGTGCCCGTATTCATGGATATCCTTACCGTAATTTGATCATTTTTAAACCGCCGCGGCGGACGACTCAACCTACCACCGGCCAAAGCTACTCATTACCCATTTCTCTAACAAATGATAGACTACACAGGAAACATTAGTGGTTATTCTGTCCGCCGCGGGTTAAAACCTCACGGCTAAGTAATTTAAAGAATTCTAAATCCCCTCCGGGGATCGGCAAAATAGACTTCGAAGTATCACCGAGCCCAGTGAAACTGGGCTTTTAAATGCAGTTATACCCTTAGCCGTGTTGGCTCTTCGAGGCTGTCTAAAAAGCAATTCGAAATCAATAAGAAATACAATATATAGATTCATCGAATAGGTCGGTTTCAATATATTGTATTTCTTGATCGTCAAATTTCCTTTTGGGACAGCCCCGCGCCCGCGGCGAAGATTTCAGCCATCATTCCATTTGGCAAAGACCTAATCCGGACCATCAGCTATTTCCCGTTTCCATTCAATACTTTTTGGTAAACTTCCAGGGTGGATCGGGCTACTCTGTCCCAACTGTAATTCTCTTTTATATAACGGATTTGCGCTGATTTCTCCGCGGCGGGCTTCCCTTTGAGCATCCGCAAGATTGCCGCTTTAAGACTATCAATATTGCCAACCTCAAAATAATGCTCCTGAGGCAAATGGATATTTTTGTTCCCTTCAATATCGGAGGCGATACATGTCAACCCGAAGCTCATGGCCTCCAATAACGAGATCGGCAACCCCTCATAATAGGAGGGTAATATAAACAGGCCCGCGTGGGTGTATAATTCATAAAGCGGGACCCCTGTCAGGAAACCGGTAAATATAATGGCGCCGCTATTTTGTCCCTTCTTTTGCAAAGATATGCTATAATCGCATGGATGATCGGCGCTCCCAACGATAATCAGTTTCCAGCCGGCTAATTTCAAACCGCAAAATGCCTCGATTAAGTCATGAAACCCCTTTTCCGGCACCAGCCTTCCCACTGCCAACAGGTACTTTCCCTTTTGAATGTTTAATTCCCGAAGTTTTTCCTGCGTACGGGCCGGTTCCATGATGTTGACACCGTTGGGAATTACCATCGGATTCCGGTGATACTTGGCTTGCAATTCTTCGGCAATCGGCGCGGAAATAGCAATAACCCCATGGCTCCATCGGAGGGATGCCCGCTCAAAAAAGCGCAAAATAAATTTTTCCAAAGGGTTCCACTTTAAATGCTGATAGTTTGCGCCATGGGTGGTGAGTACCACCTTGTTTCCAAGGATTCTGGCAAGCCCGGCAAAAAAGCCCGGGCCAATTCCCTGAATATGAACGATATCCGGTTTATAGCGGCCGGAAACCACAATCGCTAAAAAAGTATGAATCAAGGCTTCCAATGTTTTATGGCGGAGGGTCGGAAGCGGTACGAGCCTCACTCCCTGATAATTGGTAATCGACTTGTCCGCATAAGGTTTACGGGTAAACACAACGACTTCGCATCCTAATTGAACCAATCGGAGCGCTAAATTTTGGCAATGGTTTTCCACTCCCCCTTGAATGTTTGGGAAACCTCTGGTACCCATGATGGCCACTCTGATCATCGATTGTTCCCCTTATCCATGGGGTCAATCCTTTGTCGCGCAAATTACTACACTGAGATAATCCATTTGATTGACCGGTTTGCGAAACTTTTTCCATAAATGATTTTGTACTTTGCGAACATATTTTTCCTCAAGAACGGTTTCCGGAAAAATTTTAACATCCCTCCAGCCATTCTGATTCAAGAATTTTTCATACTCAAAAGGCCTTAACCGGTTGGGTGAACCTAAAAATTTGAACCCATGATAGATGCAATCAGGATACCGATAGATATTGAGGGGATCGATATCCCGAATCCACCGGGTTAGCGTACCCAAATCGATTTCCGCAAGAAAAACCGTTCCCGGTTTGGAAATTTCACTCAACTGTTTCAGCGTCTTCTCAACGTCATCAAACTGTTCAAAAGAAGCTTGACTCAAAATATAGTCGATGTCTTCCCCCTTAAAAATTGTAACGTCGAAAGAGCGGTCACAGACATAATTAAGCTTATCGTTCCGGCCGTTATAGGTTGCCTGCAACTGGCCGCCTAAAAATTCCGGGCTAACCTCCGGGGAATCATTTTGAAGATTTAGAAAATCAAGCAGTTCCTGATAAAACCGGTCCGGAACCGACCGGATAAGATGGTTCACATCGAGGGCGTTGTATTTGGCGGCGCCTTTCCACAACAATATAACGCCAACGCCTAAATCCGCCCCCGGACCCAATTCGAGGATGGTTTTCCCCTTCAGGGATAAAGGATGGCCCGAGTATTCATCCAAAAACTTCAACCAATTTTGGACAACGCCATAATCATAGCGGATCGCTTGTCCGATATCGTCCATGGGAAAAGTCCGGGGGGCCTTATATCCCTGAATGGCATGGCGAATCCTATTGATCCCTAACAGACTCATTCCCGACAGATAATAGAAAAAATGATGGGGACTTGATTTGACGATTTTCACGGTACTCAATCCAATTTCGCTCCTCCTTTTTCCACCTGTAACGCGCCCTTTCAACATCCATCCGGCAAGCGACTCTCAGAATCCCATCCATGAAGAAATCGCAGGATCGAGAGTTAAACTACTTTCCGATAGAGACTGAAAATACTTTGATAATACTTTTCCCTGGAGAAACTTTTTGAGCTTTCGAGGCAATTTCGCGCATACTCATCCCGCAATTCTTTTCGTTCATCCAGATATTTAATTTTATCCACGAGATCGGCAATATTTTGGGGTTCAAACAGCAGGCCGTTGAATTGATCTTTAATTAATTCCGGGATTCCTCCGATATTGGAACCGATAACGGGCACCCCCAGACCGAATGATTCAAGGATTGACAGCGGTGAATTTTCATACCACTCAGACGGATATATCGTGGCGATGCTTCCACGGATTAAATCTCTCAGTTCTTCTCCCTGTTTAAACCCAACCCATCTTCCATTGTCGATCCCCTGGAGCATATTTTCCAGGGGCCCGCTTCCGGCAAAAACAAATTGAATCCCTGGAAGAGCCTTAACGGCGCTCACTAAAGTAACCATTCCCTTTTCCCGGGAGATCCTGCCAAAGTACAAGAAATAATTCCTTTCCCGGGGCCTGTCGCTATAATGCATGGAATGGATGAAATTGGGAATCACCGTTAATTTTTCTTTCCGGACACCAAAATCAATTAATTTGTCAGCCAAAAATTGACTGGGACAAATAAATTTTTCAATATAATCGTAGGTTTTTAATTTGTAATACAGATAACCCTCAAACATTCCCAGCACGCTTCGGAATAAGGAGCCGTGAATGCATTGGGTGAGCATACAGTTCCGGTACTTTCTTCCTTTGCATTTTTCGCAAATACTCCCGGTTCTTACATTGTATAATAGATGGGACGGGCAGACCAAAACGGGATCGTGAAGGGTTTGGACAACGGGTATCTTATGTTTTTTCAGTTCATAAATAATCGAGGGAGTGATTTGAAAATTATAATTGTTCAAATGAACAAGATCGGGCCTGAATTCCCGGATGATTCGGCGGATTTTATGACGGGCTTCGCTGGAATAGATGATTTTAAAGGGATATAACAAAGTTGACAGCGAGTTTTTATGGAAATCGATATTTTTTACCAGCTTTTCCTTTGGTGTTTCCACAATATTTCGCGGGTCGTCCATCCCGAAAAATTCAACCTGGTGCCCCTTTGCCCTCAGGATTTCGGCCAGGTCAAACAGATACCTCTCGCTGCCTCCATTCGGGTAGAGAAATTTATTCACCAATAAAATTTTCATTTCAATCAATCTCCCCTATTTCGAAATATACTTGCAGCTCCCGGAGTGATCTTTGCTTTTGAAAAATGAGTTTTCTTCAAGGGAATACCCTCTGCCCGTAATTTTATGTTGAAATACCCACCAGGCGGGAATCCAGATCCTTTTATGCATGGCCGGCGAGACACTGCCGATCATCCAGCAGTTCTTGGGGCAATTTTTAACATTTTGCCGAACCCGGTCAGCCTGCCGGGAATGCCAGATCTCCTCCCAGGTTTTTTCATGCAAATTGCCCATGGATTGTTTTTCAATCATGCCGTTGCACGGAAGGACGTCACCGTAAGGATCGACGAAGAAACCGTTCATACCCATTTCGCACGGTAAATATCGCTTGTTGCCATAGATATAATTGATTAAACCGTGGTTGAAATAGGCCCGAAACCATTTCTTGGGAGAAGGCGATTGCAGCAATTGATTGACCAGCCACTCAATGGCCCGGGATACCGTTTCGCAATCCCGAATATGATTGTCGGTCTTGCGGAAATAAAATGAATTATGGAGCGTTGTCGTAGCAAATTCCATACCCAGCCGGTCTGAAATCCGGTAAAGATTGATTACATCCTGGGCGTTCAAATCCTGAATGGTCATTCCGAACCCAATGTCCTTATGGCCGCGTTTTACCAATTCGCTTAATGTCCCATAGCCTTTTTGAAAGCCGTCTTTCAAACCCCGTATCGCATCGTTGGTCTCTTGTAACCCCTCGATGCTGATTCGAATCCCAACCTCGGGAAATTCGTCACAAAGCTCCAGAATTCTTTCGGAAAAATACCCGTTGGTCGAAATCACGATGCGGCGGGCCTTTTTCCGTATTTCCCCGACGATATCCTTGATATCTTTTCTGATAAAAGGTTCCCCGCCCGTAATATTGGCGAAGGCCATTTCGGGCAATTTTTTGATAATTTCAAGCGAAATTTCTTCTTCAGGTTTGGTTGGATGTTTAAAGCAGTCGCACATATTACATTTTGCATTACAGCGGTAGGTAATGATGATAGAGCCGTATAAGTTCCGTTTCATTTCAAATCAACCCCCTTGGCGTACGATATCTGGATTTTCTTACTTTACAGCGACTCTTCCATAACGCGCATAACCTTGAACTCATTTTCAGCCAATGAAAACCGATACTTTTAAATTTTACCCAGCTAATAGCTTTGAGAGATTTTTTCAAGGCGATATCAAATTTCGCCCCCGGTAAATTCTTAAAGAAATCCTCCCGATATTCTCCGGCCGGCGCCGACATATGCAGGCATTCATTGTTCGCCATTACCTCATCTAATTTACATTCTTCGTAGTAAATGTCATTTCTGATGCCATTCAACAATTCATCTCCTTTGGACGAGTTCAGCAGGATAACGGAGGTGCCCTCATCATTATCCAAATGGGGTCTGGTATTGGAAATGCCCCAAAAATCACCTAACGTGATATCCGCAATCCGCGGCAATTTTTTATACCGGCAATGATGGCAGGATGGGCGTAAATACAAATTATATTCAAGATAACCGAGCATATACAGGTCGGAATATCGATCGCGGATATATTGTTTTCCGTTTTCAAACTCAACCCGGGTGCTAAAACAGTTCCAGCCGTAGGATTTATTTTTAAATTGGAGCTGTCTTATTTGGGAATGATATTTTATTTCAAGCATTTCAAGATATTTTTGATATACTTTGGGAGAATTTACACCCCTGCATATAAAATCGCACAAAAACAAATTGGGCGCTTGTGTCCCCAAAAAAGCGATTAAACCGGCATTTTGGCAGGGAGTTCCACAGAATAAAACGATTTTTCCGGAATCGATGCGTTTTTGGATTTCGCGGTACACCAAACCCGGAGCACTTTGGACGTATTTGGATTGCCTAAGTTTTTCAATATCTTGGAGATGATCGATCATGGCATGGGAAACCGTAAAGTCTTCGTTATACCGGGCTCCCGCGACATAACCGTCAATCCCTATGATGTAGGCGGCAAGCGCGCTAAAGATCCCCCCGGAGGTGCTACTCAATCGAACCATGCTATCTTTATTCCATGCGGCATAAACCCGGGGAAGGCGCCGATGGGCATTTTCTAAACCGGATAGAGCGGGACACTTTTTCAGGCACAAACCACAGCGATCACACTTTTCAAGATCGGTGAAGGGATACAAAAATCCTTCGGCATCCGGAACCATCCTTACCGCATCGCGAGGGCAAACATTATAACAGGCATTGCACCCGGTGCATGATTGTTTTTCTAATGGGTCCATCATCGTCTCACTATCCAATCGTTTTTTAGCGCCCTTTGATTCGTTCGATCACGATTTCCATTGGACACGATGTTTGATTATCCTGGCCGGTACACCCGCCGCCAAACAATGATCCGGGATGTCTCTTGTAACTACGGCGCCCGCCGCCACAACGGCGCCTTTGCCAATGGTTACTCCTTTTAAGATTATGGCCCTGGTCCCTATCCACACGTGATCCTCAATCACCACCGGTTTGGTCATGGAATAATTTTCGGCCAGTATTTCGTGGGCATCCGAATCCATGATGGTTACATCATGGGAAATCGCCACGTTATTGCCGATCTTAATACTCCGCGCACATCGGATTTTGACATTCGAATTGCAAAATCCGCTTCCCAGTTCCAGTTTTGCATTTTCAAAAACAATGATATCGCCGCCATAGAAAATGGAAAATCTACCTTTAACCCATATTTCCCCGCCGTCATCAATTCGAACCATCGTATCCCTGTTGGTTCCGGTAACACAGTTGTCATTGGTGATGAATTTCCCTTCAATAATCATCCTGGCATTCTTACCAAACTTATAATAACTATTGGTTTTAGGCAGCAGTATCCCGCTGCCGGTGATTTTGGTCTTGATGAAATAATTACAGAAAAAAAACTTTACCATATCGGTGGTCCATATTTTTTGCAGTAATGGAACATTCATTTTCAATCCCCTGCCCGTCTCCAAAATAGCCTGGTCATCTTGTGATGAGGATGAATTCTTGATCAGGCCCGCAACTTTTTCTTTATCCTACGGGCCACTTGATAAATATGATTTACCAGCGTTATAGGAAAGAGGGAAAAAATCAGCAAGATACCCCCGTATATTTTCCCTTTGGGTGATTTGAATCGTTTGAGCCAATCTTGGTTGATTTCTTTTAGCGCCATAATGTTATTGAAAACCAATGCGATTAATCTTCGGTCATAAGTCCGTTCATAAAATTGGCGCTCGTTTTTTCCCAGATTTGTTCCCGCATCCGCCAGATAATTTAAAAACCCGTCTTGGGAAAGATGAAAGTTTTTGGATGTGGCCTGCCCCTCAACATCTTTATAAACTGTTGCCAAATAGCTGTTTTTATAAGCAAGCGGATGATGATTTAACACTTTAAAAAACAACGTGAGATCTTCCGCCAGTTGATCGCCTCCACGAAATCCTCCGCTCTCGACAAAAGTCTTTTTTTGAATTGCAAATGCCGATGGATATAAATCGATCCCCATTTTTTGATAGCCCAAGTTATCATGGATTAAGCCCTCCCAACCATCCGGGAGTTTATTCCGGAGCTTCATCAACTTTCCGGTATTTTGGTAGTTCAACATTAAATTGGTTCCATACATTCGCGCCTCGGGATAATTTCCGGACAAATAATCAATCCAGTAGAGAAAATTCTTTTCCCATCGATCATCCGAATCCAAAAAGGCAATAAGCTCATATTGGGCTATCTTTACACCGTTATTCCTGGCGCAGGATACGCCCTGGTTGCATTGGGTAATCCATTGAATTCGACTATCGTGAAATGATTGAACAATTTCTACGCTTTTGTCCGTCGAACCATCATCCACGATGATGAGTTCAAATTCCGTAAAACTCTGCTTCAAAACACTGTCAATGGTTTCTCCGATATAATTTTCACGGTTATATAAGGGGATAACGACCGATATTCCCATATCCGCACCCTCTCCAATTTATCCTCGCCGGCCATTTGGAACGGATGGCCATCGCGGTGAGAAGACCGTACAGAAAAGTTAAGGCAGGGTTATAAAAGAAATTGGTATAGAAAAACATAATGATGCTAAAAAGCGACACCATGGAAAACATCCTGTGAATTAAAACTTGCTCATTGTTCTCTGGTATCTTGACTCTTCGGTTTATCCAATACGGAATCCACAACAGTAAAACAAGGACCATCATCACCCCGGAGAGCCCAATTTCAAGCAAAAGGTAACTGGCTTGATAATTATAGATTCCAATCCGATAATCCGTGAATTTGATTTGCGGATTAAAATGGGAACCCATCCCTTGCCCCCACAGAAGCAAGCCTCGTTTTGAAAGATAATCGAAACAGTAAACCAAACTTTCTCCCCTTTGAATCATCTCATTGGGTTTAAATTGGGCTTCAGCCGATAATATGAAGTTATTGAAAGTATCTTCAAACGATATATTCATGATTCCGGATATACTCATACCGATAACTACAATCAGCGCCAAATATAAGACCATGAAAGATTTTTGGGATGCCTTTTCTTTACTGAAAAAAACATCCGTCAACACTCCCAAAGGAATGAACAACAGAGCGATTTTGGCATCACTTAAAAAAGGCATGAACAGAAAAATCAGGCAAGATAGAAAGAAAAACACCTTTTTGGCAAGACCGATCTGCTTGGAGTTCAATGAAAGATAAATGATTGTTCCTAAAAAGCAGATTACAGCCGATATTCCAAGCACATCAGAGGCATCGTAACCAAAAATCCCTCCGACATAATCATTGAGCGTCCTGTCCATATAGGCATTTCCGACCCATAATTGGGGAACCGCTATTTTTTTCCGTACGACGATAAAAACGTATTGATATAACACCAGCGGAATTTGAAACACTAAAGTGAAATAACAAATTTTTAAGATTTTCCAGAGATAGTCGAAACGTAAATCCGAAAATATAATGATCAGGAGAATAAAACGTAAAAATAATCTTTCATGGGTCATAAGGCCCATGATATCCAAATGGTTAATGAATGCGACCGCAATCGTAAAACCAAAGAACAGCACTGAGAAAAATAAAAAGAATCTTCTAAAGGCCAAGGGTAAATCGATTCTTTTTTTATTCATCACCCATTTGACCAATAGTATCAGGATTGCGAGATCCTCTATGTAATTCAACTGATTGGGAACGGAAAACATGGAAATTAAAAAACCAAAAAACAAATTCTTGACCAGAATGAGGTATACGCCGAAACTATCATCAATCCAAATAAGCGCCGCAACCAAAACCGCCAAAGTTAAAAAACAAAGTATCGGCTTATTCACTAATAATCCCGCGCTTAAAAAACATATTTGGATGGCGACACAGGATATAACCCATGGTTTAGTCTGGAGGATTTTTTGGATAGACATTGGATTCTTCTTTCTGCTTTATTTGAACTTCGCTCCGGCTGGTTTATATACGACTACGCTTTTGGGTTACTTGCCGGATCCAAGTTGAAGTAAAAAAGAGCACAAATGGTCAATCTCTTTTTTGATTTTCTCTTGGAGATCCGCCAAATTCCTCGTTATCGAAAAACAGGTGTTTCCGTAGGAGTGAAAAAGTTCTTGAATAAGAGCGATAATTTTACGACTCACCTCATGATTTTCCCAATATTTTGCCCCTGCGCATTCTAGGAGCAAGCCTTCCATCGCTAGCCCTTTGCCGATTACGCCGGAATATTTGATGCTATACGATAAACATATTGCCGGTTTGCCCATCTGGAACGTGGAAATCGCCGCGTGCATTCTACCCGTAATCGTAAAGCGACCGCTTCCGAGAATAATCCGCAGTTGATAAGGGAGTAAAGGTTCCAAAACGCAAACCGCTTTCTTTTGAACTGTCCCTTCTAAACTCGAATATATTTTTTGGATAATCATCCGGTCGTCGGTTTTATCGTTTTGCAGCACGTGCGCTAAAAGAACGAGTTTAAGATTCTTGGTTTCTTGAAAACCTGCTAAAAAATTGATAATCTCAACGTAGTTTTCAATATATTTCTGTTCATTATGGGTATAGGCTTGCGTCAACCCGGAGGGTACAACGGAAATGTATTGATTCTCCACGAGCGGGTATTGAGTGAAAATAAAACTCTTTTCATCCGCGTTGTCCTGAAACGGCAAGTTTAAAAAGGCTAAATCGCCTGATAAAGTAACTTGTCTCAATTCAAGCGCCTCTTTGACATAATGAAAGTTGATTTCATCCCGAATGGAAAGATAGCTTTCCTTCAAAAACCAGCGAATCATCGGCCTTACTGCCGTAGGAAAAGGTCCGATGGTTTGCCCAAGGAGAACGGTGGGGATTTTTTTCGAATAAAGCTTAATTTCCAATAAATTTTTAAAAAGCTGGAAATACCCGTAATACGGTGAAAAATCGTCCCCGCCCAAGGCGATGAATACTTGGCAATTTTCCTTCTTTAGCTTCTTTTGGATGGAAAAATAGTACCCAGGCAATTCTGAAATATTGCCCATGAACCAAATGGGTTTATAAATCAACTTGATGATTCGATATAGGGATGGATTGATTTTGATTTTTTTTTTAAGGGGCAATAAGAACTTTTTCCCTCGGCAACGCCGGATATTGCAAAACACGATAGGGAATTCCTGATTCTTTGGATATTGTTTTCTCCCCGGGCATCGGTAAAAAACATAACCTCCCCGGTTTTATTTAGATTTTGACCGATATACTCAATCGTATTGACCGCCATCATCAGTGAACCGTTATTATAAGTATCTTTAATATGACCGATTCGTATTTTCATCATTTACCCTCCTCAACCGGCAATGATTATCCCGGTTTTCCACTGATTTTTTTGAGTATTCCTGAGATACTTCGCTTTTTTAACATGGGAGTATGGTATCTTTTAAGGATCATTTGAAAGTCGTTATTTTTTAGTTCGTTTAAAAACTGCTCATAGATGGGGGGCTTTTGAAAATCAACATTTGTTTCAAATTTCCGGTCTGCTATTTTTTCTTTAAAACCCGCTACTTCATTAAATACTTTCGTTCCCCTTTCATTTAAAGGGATTGCAATGGACACCCCAACCTTGTCGTCTTGAAATTGAAGCCCCCAGAAATCACCCATTCGGATGTCCGCAGCGCTCATGTTCCGGTAATTACAGGAATAACAGGCATTACGAAAACAAAAATTCTTCAAATACAGGTACATATAGGGATCGATTTGATGGAATTGACTATAAAAGCCTTTTTCGCCTATTGCCCGCACTCTGAATTCATGCCAGGACTCAAAATTATTTCGAAATTCATAATGAATTAAAAGACCGATTTTTCTTTCAATATCACGGATATATTTCCACCATAACAAGTAAGAAGGAACACCATGACAAAAAAAATCAACCAAAACGAACTGATTGCTCGCGCCTTTTTCATCAATGACTTTACGGAGTCCGGCAATCTGGCATGGAGTTCCTACAATCACATATTTACTCCCGGTACCCCGATTCCAAATTTTAGACAACACGTCCGACATATCGCTTTGGATATACTTGGAACCAATGGTATTAAATATTTCCATAGGATTTTCGCAGATAACATGGTGAATATCTTTAAATCCATTCGCGAAACTCGCGCCGATGAAAAAATATCCTTTCTGTAAATAGGTAAAGGCCAATGCCAATGAAAATCCTCCCGATGAACACAATAACTTTAAATGATTGGATGGGGCTTTATAAGAAAAAATCACTTTATCCCGGATATTCTCAAGAACACCCGAATGATTGACAATGCAAAAATTGACGCATCTTCCACAACCATTGCATCGTTCCCGACAAACTTGGGGCTCCAGAAATCCGTACTCTGAGATATCCATGGTAATAGCATTTTGCGGACACACGGCTGTACACATACAACACCCGGTACATTGATTTCGATCCCGCAGTTCTTGAATATTTTTCACAAACAATCACCAACTATGCCAAATTATGCAAATCTGTATTTTATCAACTGAAAGCCTTTCCGAATGATATTCTTATTGAATATTGCAAATAGAACCAAAGAAAATAATACCGTCAAAATCCGGATATAAAAGACATTGGTATAATATAGCCCAATCATACCGATAGAAATAGTTGACAGCAGCAAAAATTTGGGTATATCGATATGGATCGCAAAATATTTCCTGGTCTGAATAATCCGCCAAACCCACATCGCCAAAAAAGCTATCATCGTTGATAATCCCGCGCCCTGAATTCCAATATGAGGGACCCCAATCAGGTTGAGCATGATATTTAACAAAGCGCCGAATGCCGAGGACGAAAAGGCCCCTTTGGTTTCCTTGGCGCATAAATAGCCTGTGCCGTAAAATGAACTAAAGGATAAAAACAACGCGCCAAAGTATAAAAACGGAACATACCGCCAAGCAGAACCGAAATGCGCGTTTACCCAATAAGACATGAAAAGTCTCGTAAAAGCCAGTACAATAAAAGTCAAGGTAAATTGAAGCGCCATATATTGATTAAACATTTTGGAAAAGAATTGATCGCGATCAAGCGAATTGTATTCCATGATCGAACTTTCTTGCCATGCCAAATTGAAAATGCTATTGACCATAATAATCATTGCCGGAAACTTATTGGCGATTGCATAAATTCCATTTGCAGCCATACCTTCATAATAATTCAGGATATAGCGATCGGACACATTCATCATCCACCAACCCAAAGCATTGGGGACTAACGGCAGGGAAAAAGAAAGTAATATTTGATCCATTCCAAAATTTTCTTTTTTAAGGGTAATGTATTTCCTGACTTTGATCACAATTTCTAAATAGAATAGGGTGAACATGGTGGAAATCATATTGGCAATAATCAAGCCGTCAACCCGCAGAGTAAAAAGACCAATCAGTATGATGTTGCAGATTAGTGTTAATCCTGTTGTTATCATCCCCGCAATTGAAAACTCCAGATTTCTTTTTAATCCCCGGCTGATTTGCATCCAGGCCGACGAAATAACCGCCAAATTGAGTTGCGTTAAAATCAGATATTGAAACTTAAAATTTGTAAAAATAAAAACGAATATGCAAATGAGATTGAAAACGATTAAATTTCTAATGATAATACCCAGTGAGCGGGAAATCACAGCGTCTTTTTGAGCTTTATCCGTCGCCTCCAATAAATGCCGGTATAAACCGTCAGTAATTTGCAAGGTGATTAAAGGCGAAAGTAACATGAAACTGGTAGTGATCAAATCAAAATAACCATAATCATTGACGGAAAGATAAAAAGTATAAAACGGCAAAAGTAAGAAACCTAATATTTTGGAACCAAAATCTCCAATACTGTAAATAAGAATATTCTTAATAAACTTTTTTTCTCGATTCATATTTTTGTTCCATATTCCCCGGCCCGATTTTGTCAGTATGCCCCTCTTTTCCCTATTACCGTTCCTACGGTTCGAATGAGCAGTGTGATATCCAACCAGACCGACCAATTTCTCACATACCAGGATTCCAGCACAAGCCGCTCTTCGAAAGTAATATCATTTCTCCCTCTTACCTGCCATAATCCGGTTATCCCAGGCACAGTCTCTAAAATGGTTTTCTTATAAAACTTCATGCGTTGTTGTTCATTGGGCAGATAAGGCCGGGGGCCTACCAAACTCATATCCCCTTTCAATACATTCACAATTTGGGGCAGTTCATCCAGGCTAAATTTACGTAACCATTTGCCAACTCCTGTGACGCGGGGATCAAAACCGCGAAGTTTTGCATATTCAAGCCATTCCTTCGCTGCTTTTGGTTGACTTGCCAAATATTCCCGCAGTATCTTCCGTTCATTAACATACATGGTCCGGAATTTATAACACTTAAAATTCCGGCCGTCTTTACCGAGACGTTTCCCTGCATGAACCACAGGACCGGGTGAATCCAGTTTGATCCATACCGCAATCAAAACCATAACCGGCAAAGCGAACATAAAAAACAGGGTTCCCAGTCCCAAATCAAAAATTCTTTTGATGAGCCGATTGCGGTAAATCAGCAAATTATTGCAAACACGAAGCATCACTGTTTGCTGGTCAAAATAAAAGTCAGTCTCCAAATTGCTTAAAGGCATTCCCAGCAGATCGGGCATAATCGTTACATATTTTACAAAAGGTTGCGCCCAATAGATTAAGGTCAATAAATCTGGGCGTTTCACTTCAGGCAAGGTTATAATGACTTCCGACACACCACTGTCGATAATTTTTTGTTTCCAATTTTCAAGTTTTTCCACAGACGGAAACTCTTTGGAATTCCTTGGATCAGGAGCATATTCAATGATATCCGCGATTTGATAACCGGTGTTGGGTTCGGCGGCAAAACTTTCTTTTATAACTGCGATTCCATCTTGATTGCCAATAATCACCACCGAGTGATGCCACAAACCGGTAGCGACCAGCATCCGTTGGGTCAGGTAACGGATACCGATTAAGAAAAGGCAGGAATATAACCATATAAACCCAATAAATAACCGCGACAGCAATTCGGAAATACCGATTAAAAAAAGGCTTCCGATTATGCACAGCGTTGCAAAAGTACATGCTTTAATCAGTTTGGCGGCGTTCTCCCAAAAAGGCATTCTACGCTGATAAAGTCGCTCATAACAGATGACTCCCATAAAGAATAAAGGAATGACCCAAAAAAAATTGGGGGAAATATGACCCAAGAAAAACTTGCCCGCAAACGGCTGCGATGTTAGAAAAGCCTCTGTTAAAACGGCGCTTTGTAATGCCAACAAGCTCCCATGATAATCAACGGCGATTAAAATACATAGCCCAAGATACTTTCGGAGGGATTGTTTTAAGTCAGGCCGGGAAATGGATTGAACTTGCGGGATTTCCGAATGATTCAGTCCATTCACAAACCTGTTCATCCCATAATACGAAATCGTATTATGATGCCGGAGTGTTTGCAAACTCTTTATAGACACCCGAAGTCCTCCTAAAAAGCACGTTAAAGTGCCATTTTAATATCTGAAAAATTATATGTACTTTTTATTCATTCCAGAACATAGGATATTGGGGTAGAAAAATTTCTTTTTGTATTACTCATTGTACATATTTTTGTTTCTGATTTGTTGCAACAAAGCATTCACCAAAGGGCCAACTTTTTTTGCGGCTTATTTTTGCGTCTGGCGGATTATTCTAAACTCTCCAAAGTCTGCGGCATCACAAAAAATCCCCGGAGCAAAAGCGCCCGGGAATTCTGTTTTGGGGCTGTCTAAAAAGAAATTCAAAATCAATAAGAAATACAATATATCGCATGCACGCGCACGACTTCATCGAATATGTTGCTTTCTATAAATTGTATTTCTTTACCGGAATATTTTCTTTTGGGACAGCCCGAACCACCACCTGAAACGAAAATTTTGAATCCCGGTAGTTGAGACCATCACCTTTGAATGCGCCGGGTTTTACCAACCGCTCCAAGGCCATCTACCGCAGCAACCCAAAGATCCTTATCGATTTGAAGCGGATCAATATGATGCATTCCACTTCTGTTCCAGCCAAAACCGGTCCTCGAGGCGATGAGTTCCTTAGAAACCAATTTTTCTTGATAAGCGGTTTCGGTTAATTCAATGATTTCAAAGGCCCTCACTTTATTACCATATACGAACCAATCGTCTTGCGCAAAACGAATGATTTTGTCCTCAAAAAAGGTAACTCTTCCACCGGGTCTGGCTATATGTTTATTATTCCTGATTAACGGATTTTTAGGGTGCTCCCTCCATGGGCCATATAACTCCTTGGCGAAAAACAGGTTAAGCTGATTATTATGATGGGGGTTCGAAGCAAACATCCACCATCGATTGGAATGAAAAAAAACAGAAGCATCCACTGCCTCTTTGTCCAGCAATGTGCTTTCATATTTCCATTGGAAAGGAAATTCCACCGCTTTATATAAGCGTATGGATTTGGCTTCATAGCTTTCAGGGATCATGTAATACTCATTTTCCCACCTAAAAACATGAGGGTACGATAAATGAAAAGGTTCGGACAGAATGATCCGCTGAAAGTTCCACTCAAAACCATTTTCACTTGCAGCAAGTCCAATTTCCCCTTTTCGGGTTGAATTATTAAAGACTTCAAAAAAAAGATACCAGATGGCTCCTTCTTTGATAAGAAAAGGATCCGCTATGAATTGGGCATCCATGCCCCGAATATCCCCGGCCGTAAGAACCGGATTTGTCAATTGCGCGGGAGGATTCAATGCTAACGGTGAAATCCCCGTGTAGATTCCGATGGACCATTTTTCTTTTTTAGTTTTGACGGGCCAAATGTATGCAAAAAATACAAAACAGCATAAAAAGATCACCGTAAGAAGAATAAAACCTAGCATTAAACTTGATATTATGAGCATAATGGGTAATCCACCCTCCTTAACTCCTTGCTTCCATACCTTCGGGGACTCTTTACAAATTACGCTCTTTTATTGAAAATACTTTTGTATCCTCTCAATGCCCTCCAAATCCGGCCTCCAATAAAATACCACCGTTTTTGTTAAGGGATCCAAACTGCTTTCGGCCTTTCCTCCGATTTGGTAGTATTTCAGATTATTTTCCGGTACTTGTTTGATTGTCCAGGCCAAACAAAGCAAATCAAAATCTGTTAAATTGGTATCCAGCACATCATGATGAACCCGAGCAATTAAATCTGGCAATTTGGTCAGATTTGTCAATCGAAATGTCTGTTTGGCGATGGCCTTGAGGATCATGAATTGATTTCGCTGCCTACCGAAATCGCCATTTCTTAACGAGAAACGTTCCCGGGTCAATTCCAGCACCATATCACCATTTAAATGATTATTTCCTGCGGGAAGGATTACTGTTTTTTCGGTAAGCCGGATTGCTTGCGGCAATTCGATATCAAGCCCTCCCAAAGTATCAATGAAACTCACATATCCCTTAAAATCGACTTTAATATAATAATCCAATCGGCAATGTAATAAGCCGGCGACGGCATTTAATGTGGCTTGAGTTCCTTGGCGGTTGCCGCCTTGTTTTTCTCCGATCCAGTGAGTGTGGGTAATTTTTGTATAGCCGATTCCCTTGACTGCTATCCTGGTGTCACGGGGTACACTTACCAGATGAATGGAGCGGCTACCGGGGTTGACATTGGCGACCATAATCATATCAGCGCGCGAAGCATGATCATCCCGGGCGTCGATCCCCAGGACCAGTACATTAAAACTCCGACCGGAAGAGGGTTTTAGCAAATTATCTTCCCCGTTTCCCCAGGAACCGGTTGATTTGAGACGCGGTTTTTCCATTGCCAATGTTGGTAGGTTTCCCCTGAAAAAACGGGCTATATGGGTGAAAAAGACCTTCTGATTGCTTTCACAATCGATGGCGCTCATAAAAAGCATCAGCACGATAAGGAATGGAATATGTTTTTTCATATGGATATCCCTTTTGATACCATTTTGTTATATCGATCCATGCCGCCGTTTATCTGTCCCATAATAGTAGTAATAATTCGAATATTGTCCCTCAATCTCCACCCTGTTGAGTATCACTCCCAATAGCTTTCCATTGGCGCGCGCGATGGAATCTTTAGCCTGTCGAACCATTTCCGGTCTTGTAAACCCAGCCCTGACGACTAAAGCGACTCCTTCTACCCGGGAAGCCAAGACACAAGCATCGGTAACCGCTATAATGGGAGGGGTATCCATCAGAATGAAATCAAAGCAGGATTGCAAGTATACCAATAAATCAGCCATCCGAGAGGAAACCAGAAGTTCCGAAGGATTGGATGGAACCGGCCCGCTGGTGAGCACTTGAAGATTTTCGATACCTGTTGACTGTAATAATTCATCAATGGAAGTTCTTTCAACCATATAATTTGTTAGACCTCGCTCTTTAAGGCCAAAAATTCGATGTTGGGTTGGTTTACGCAGATCACAATCAACAATGATAACCTTTTTACCGGATTCAGCCAGCACCGCGCCAGTATTTGCAACCACGGTCGATTTCCCTTCCTGAGGTCCGGCGCTGGTAATAATCAAGGACTGCAGGCTACTATCAATTTTTGAAAATAGAAGATTGGTCCGTAAGGTTCGGAAAGCTTCGGACACCGGAGATAATTTTTGATTTCTGACGATTAATTGATCTTGAAAGGACATTGGAAGACCTCGCTTTAAAAATTTGTAAATTTATAGCATGGTCGATACCTATTATGCGGACTCTTTAAAATCGGGGATGTTCCCTAAAACCGGCAGATTTAAGTAATTCTTTACATCATCGGCCGTATCAATTGTGGTATTCAAGTACTCCAATACAAATGCAAAACCCAAACCGGTAAAGAGGCCTAAAAATGCAGCCATTAAAATGTTCAAAGTTTTATTGGGAAAAATGGGTTTGTCCGGAAGCACAGCCCGGTCAATGAGTTGGACATTGGTTGGCACCATTAACTCACTAATTTTGGCTTCTTCACGGCGTTTCGAAAGCATCATATAAATCTCTTGCGCCAAAGAGACATTACGCATCAATCGGGCCAATTCCTGTTCTCTGGCTGGCAATTTGCCAATTTCCCTTTCCGCATCAGCCGCTAGTTTATTTAAAGCGACTCCCTGAGCGCCGGCCACTGCAATATCGACACCCGCTTGCAATTTCCCTTGCAACAAGTTTTGATATACCGGATTTGTCAAGGTTTCTTCCCTATTTCCGACTCTATTGATTTCCGTATTGAGTTTGGTTCTGATTTCTTCAATCTCTGCCCTGACGGCTGCTACCTGCGGGTTACCATCGTTACTGTTAGGAAGTAATTTGACGAATTCCCCTTCCAGATCAGCCAGTTTCGCTTTATATTGCCCAATTAAAGGGCTATCTTGCGGTACCTCATTTTTATTCCGGAATAATTCTTTATCGGCAGCCTCTAGTTTCGCTTGCGCAGCAGCCAGGGTTATGTTATTCTCCGCCTTCAGTTGATTCATACTTGAAAGTCTGTCCACCAATGCTTTGGTCTCATTCTCCGGAGCTACTATCTTTTTATCCCTTTTAAAACTCTCCAAAGCCTGTTCGGCCTGTTCCAGGTTTTGTTTGGCTCCCACTAAATATTGATCAATAAAATTGCCTACAGCTGAATCTTCCGTTCGAACCAACTTCATTAAGCGCGTCAAAAAAGTATCCACTAAAGTATTGGTAAGCAACATCGCCCTTTTCGGATTATGGTCGCGAACTTTTACTTTTAAAATTTCACTGTCTTTCATTGGCTCGATATGAATCCGGGAAATCATTTTATCGTAGCTGACTTTTTGAAGATGGGCTTTAGCGGTGACCGTATCGATTATGGTACGGCTTTGAATCATTTCGGCATAAGTAGAAAGCAACTTTTGAAGTTCCCAATCGTAGCGCGGTGCGGTAGATAATAAAGAGGTATCCAAACTTTTAGATTGTTTTATTCGCAACGTCGCCTCCCCTTCGTAAGTTGGAGGCATCAAAAAACTCACCGCTGTCCCAGCAAAAACTGAAAATAAAAAAACAGTTACTATAAGTCCGCTATGTTTGCGAATGACTCGGATCCCATCATATAAACCCAAATTTCCCGTAACATCCTCACTTTGAGCACCAATCACGGTACGACCTCCATTAATCATTGTTCAGCTGTTTATTACCGATTCCCGCTTCCCTTTAATCCACATACAATCTATTGCCCGACGTTTTCAAATTATACCAAACAAAGACTGGGTTATTTGTAGATTCATAGTAGTTTTCATAATGTTTATTCATGTTTAAGACACCAAAAAAATGATCGATTCGCGGATATTTGCCAAAAAACGTCAAATCATTCGGGTGTTTAAAAATGGATCCCTATCCCCAAAGAATATGCAGGTTTATCTTGTCTGTGATCAACTTCAAGGATCCAGGCGCTTTTTTTCGGACTGTAATCCAATCGAAACAGCCAGCCATCATAATCCGGATCTCCGGCGGCACTGAGTACTACGCCTAAACGTTCCGTTGCTATGCGGGTTCCGACTTCCCAGACTCCATTTTTTGATATCTTTTCTGAATCAAAAAGATAAGACCATGGATAATATTTGGCAAATAAACTCAGATAACGATTTGGACGGGTTATATCTCCCAGCCCAAACATAAAGGCATCCTGATCATCCGGACCGATTCCCCTTCCCGCCAGGAACTCAAAGGATGTTTCCGAATCCAAGCCCATAGAAAATCCAGCCGAATACCAATCATGCCTTCGATAATCCAGCATAAAGCTATTTAACCCAAAAGAAGTGGTAAAGTTTAACCAACCCTTGACGGAGTCATTATCGTGGGTTCCGGTAATTCCCCATTCCAGATTAGACCGATTGGGCAGTTGGGGATCCGGCTCATCCATCAATCTTTCAAATCCTCCAAGGGAAGCCACTGGGATGAATCCGGACTTCGTAGCCAGCGTTGATTGGATATTGATGGGGGTCGCCGAGATTAGGACGATAAAATCACGATGATTTTTGGATCTTTCCTGGTTTACTCCGCCCATGATATCCTGGCCGGAAGTTTGATTTTGGCGAACCACCGCTAAAACAGTACTTTTCCCCGAGTTCGTACGGACAATTGTCGCCACCTTTTCCACGGGTTCGCTGACTTTCTTTACAATGCTATTCTGGTTTAAGTTAGCCTCATTTGCCATATCCCTTTCGATATGAACATCCGAAATGATTTCGCCGGTTTCTGTATCAACTTTTAAGGGGGTTATTCGAATGGTAAAATAACGGTTGGTATCCAGTTCATCACTTATAGAATGAGTGCTGGAAGTAAGCGCAACCGGTTTTCCCGGAATCGTAATTAACCAAGGCTGCCTGGCCACGCTCTGGGAATAAGTTTCGATCTTTTGGTTGATTACCCATTCTGCATGACTATGGATGGTCCATTGATCCGGAGTCATCATGAATTCTTTCTGATTGGCGTTTTGTTGATCATAGGAACCGGAAAACATAAAATCTAAATCCGCTGAGCTTCCAATATCAATAATCTTCAAACGGTAAAAGATGGAGATTTGCCCGGCAGTTTTAGAAAGTTCCCCAAGTTTGGTTAATATTTTATCCAGCATGGAAGTTGGCGCCTTAACATAAACCACTCCAAGAGATTCATTGTACGTAAGATATTGCTTGAAATCATCCAATTGTTCCTTGAGGTTTTGATCCAAAAAGCCAACCGGGATAACGGCTGAATCCGATTGCGCCATCACAGTCAATGGGGAATGGGGCCCGCTAACTAAATAATAATTGTCAACTTTGGTATAGGAATAACCTAACGGATCGAGAATTCGTTTTAATGCCTCTTCACCGGAATTTCCGGGAACCTTTTTAATTTCTGGACCTTGGAGCTCAGGATCGGCAATGATTTGGATCTGAAATTTATCTTCGATTGCTTGTAAGGATTTTTGAAACAAAGCAACCGAGACCTTTTTACCGGAAACATCTTCAGCCATTGCCTTCATGAACATCAACCCGATGGCAAGGATCAAAAGGGCGGCAACCCCTGATAATGATTTCCAAAACCTCATCACTTCATAACCTCGGCGGTAAGAAAGACTAATAATTCACTATCTTCTTTAGTTTTTGATTTTTGTTTGAATAAGTATCCAATCAATGGAATATCACCTAAAATAGGAGTCTTTACGGTGGAATTGTTATCATTTTTATCTGTGAGTCCCGCCACCATTACAGTCTGACCAGGAAGAAAACGGACTGTTGAACTATATTCCCTGCTTTTCACGATGATTTCAGCTGTTGTATTATCCTGAAAATCGCTAACTTTTTGGGCCACAGTCAATTCGATCTGGTTGCCAACGATTTTCGGAGTCACTTTAAACGTAATACCCGCTTCCACATTCTCCGTGCTAGAGCTCGTTGCGTCAGTACCCTTTGAATATAGAATTAAGGTGCGTTTTTCGCCAACAAATAAATCGGCGCTCTTGCCCTCCGTTACCAGTAAAACCGGATCGGCGTGAATCGTAGCCTTCTTTTCGTTTACCAAAGCATTGAGAGTTGCCGAAAAATTTCCGAAACTGCTCTCGCCTTTACCCTTGAGCGTTCCTTCCGCAAGATCCAAGGCAAAAGTTTTAGCTCCAGTGGTTCCTTTAGCGCCAAAATCGATGTCCAAAGCATTCATACCCCATTTTTTGAGAACCTCATTTCGAATCTCAGTAACCAATGCTTTAATTTTTATTTGAGCCCTTTGACCGTCGATTTTTGATAAATCGTCCAAAATTTCCGGTATTAAGCTGGAAGGAGCCTTAATTATCGCCATTCCCTTTTCAGGATCGAGTTTGATGAAATCTTTATAACTATCCGGTATTAAGGATCTGGCAGATTCCATACTAAGGTTATTAAAGTAATAAACTGCCGTATCACACAGCATAGAAAAAGAAGGGTTTCTAGGATCTGGTAAACCAATAATATAATAATCATCTACTTTTCGAAAAACAAATCCCCCACCGCTTATCATCATCCGTAATGCTTTTTCTAAGGGAATGCTCTTCAGGTCCATGGTAATTATCCCTTTGACATTCTCGTCACAAACAAACGTAACCCCTGTTTGCATAGACACTTCATTGAGAGACTCACGTAAGTCTGAATTGAAAAAAGTTGCCGTAACCAATGGTCCCATATTTTCTTTTTCGGTCTCAGCGGTTGCCGTGATGATGAGTCCCAAAAACAAACAAGACATAATGAGCCCAATCACCGTTTGCCGAAAAAAACTTTTCATCAAACCTAACTCCTTCATCATCATTTTTTTATTTGTAGATCTAAGATAGTCTTTCCTATTTCATTATTTTCTTGAGTAATTTTAAGTTCGGCATCATACTTACCAGGAGTGAGTTTTCCATTTGTAACCCCTGTAAGGGTGATTAATTTGTTGGGTAACACCGTATCGTTATCATTTTGCGTCTCCAGCTGCACAGCATCAACAAACTTACCTTCGCTATTTTTTAGATAAATAATACATTTCGGAGCAACTTTAATATTCCCCGTATTCCTAATTACTGCTGACAACAAAAATTTGTCATTATCGCAAGCCGCGCTTATGTCGGTTGCTTCAGCGCCCAGGATATGCTTGCCTAAAGTGACCGCTTCGACATTAATTTCGAATTCTTCAATAGGCTTGGAGTCATCTCCGTCGGCAGCAAAAGCAGTTACCCCAATATATCCGTAATTGCCCTGCGCCGGAGCCCCTTTAGGAACTTTGACCGATAATATCGCAACAGCTATCCGTCCCGGTCCGATAGTAAATTCCCGGCCATTTTTAAGTTCAACACTCGTATTATTAAGAATCGAGTACGGATAATCCGTATTAATATCCATCAGCTTTAGCTTTATTTTAACGGTTTTATCCGACATATTTTCCAGTTTAATTCCCTTCATGGCGGATGCCCCTGGTTTCGCTGTCAAATTTATTTGATTTGGCTCGAGCCGGATCGCTCTTAACTTCGCAGCCGGATACCTATAGTCCCCTGCTTTAACCTCCACTGTTTTGGTTAACAAAATCTGCCCGGAGGCGCCGTATCGAAGAAATAGCTGTATGTCATATTTCCCCGGTAAAAGCGCTTCCTTAGGAAATCCAGAAAATAATACTGTGGAATTTGGCAAGATAACCGGATCATAATTATTTTTCACATAAACTTTCGGTTTAAGCTGAACTTTTTCTATAAGCTTTTTAGTCAGATTATTTCTAATTTGAATCCAAGCGTTCGTTGAGTATTCCTCAAGAGAATTATTATTGAGTTTGAATTGTATACAGGGTTCCCCTTTAGGTCCCTTGGCCATTACAAAATCGCTGATCTGAGCGGTAAGCCTCGGAACCGGGGCATCAATATTTACCATGAGTTTAATCGCATAAACTACTGATAGTACTAATGGACCGGTGGTTTTAACCGGCGGCTGCTCCGCCATAATGGCATACATATGAGAACCTTTGGCATCCCTTGGAATATTAACGGATCCGGTAACGTATTCTTCTCCATTGGTTGGTACTGTCACGTTCATAGCATCGAATTTAATCCATTTAATTTCTGGAAAGACTTTCGGATCAATGGGCTTGAATTCAAATCCGCCATCCAATCTTTGAATTGGTTGAGCCATCGAAAATTTAATGATTTCCGCCTGTTTCTCGGTGGATTTAAGTTGAATTTTAAATTGTACCACTGACCCTGCTTTTGCCTTGATATTGACTTCCAAAGGTTGAATTCCAACTGCAATAGAAGTCGAAGCCAGCGATATTAAAAGAAATAATGCGCTAAACAATGTGAGAATTAAACGTTTCATAGCTCTGTCTCCTTAAAATACAATAATTAAAAATAATGCCGAGTGCATACTAAGGCGAGCTTAAAAGCCCGCCTTAGTATGCCTATTACCCAATTTCTCATTTGCTACCGAAGTGTTACTATTCTGTGAGCACCTTTATTGATAGCTTTGCGTTATATGCTCCGGCATTCTGAGATGATATCCTCGGCCCCGAAACCACCCGATATCTTACTCTATGTTGACCGGGAATGACTGTCACTACAAACGGTTCACCCGCTTTATACCATGTTTGACAATTACCGGATTGATATGTTGTATCCAAGCAATTATCACCGTTTGTAAATTTTGTTCCGGTAATTTGGATCGCAATACTCTTTAATTTGGTTGTCTTAAGCGTATAAGTCGCTTCACCGATCTGACTTTCGTTGGGAATTCCCCGAAAATTCAAGGCGGTAATATGGTCCCAGTTAATAGCGATATTCATCAAACTACTTCGGCCGGAGGCTGTTAAAATTGAACAGCTTCCTATCAATATCACAAAGCCAATCAATAACTTTGTCGACATTTTTTCCCTCATTGCTGCGATTTTAAAATAAGTTTAATTCATATTATGAGGGTTCCAAAGGATAATGGTGTAACTAGCGCTGTAATTACCTGCGCGTTGTGCCGAAATAGCGTTAGCTCCAAGAGTAGCTCTATATTCTAGATGATATGTATTAACACCAAATGTGGCATCAAATGCATCATAATTAATTTGACCAGCGGGGGTCCAGCCCTGATAATTGTAATCCTTCGGATCGACACAACGATAGTCGGTAGCTAACACATCACCATAAGTTGCGCCTTTGAAAGAGGTGCCCTGTCCATCTGCATAAACGTCGCAATTAGTATCAACCACATAATCAACTTTAGCGCTTTGTTGCTCATTCGGTTTTCCGGTAAAAACAAGTTGAGTCGGAGTCCCAAAAGAAATTGATGCATATGGGCCTACATAAGCGCTTAAATTAACAGTATCCTGTGGACCAGTAGTCCAATCCCGTGTTGTTCCCACTGTCCCCTCTGCTGCAAAAATTGAACTCGATACTACAAGCGCTAAACAAAAAACTAACACAACAAGCATTGACTTTTTCATTTTTGTTCCTCCAGTTTTTTTTGGTATTGAATACATTCATTTTCTTATATCTCACTTATATGTCAGCCGTCCTCTTTCTCATCTTGATCCCCTATCAAAGCAGAGCCACCTTTGATTTGGCGGTAGCAAAAACTTCAGCATGGGATTCGTCTTATATGAGAAACAAGGTAAACGGTTTATCACCTCCTTTACTATCATTCCCGTTCATTCATTGCACTGGTTTTCCGAGCCGGTGCTATATATTCTTCTACTGCTTATGAAGCAGCCGGGAATTTTCCAATGTTGATGCGCTGTACTGTTCGTATACTCTCTATAATCACCCTATTTGGCAAAAATATAACATGCTGAAAAATCCCTTAATGCCTAAAGGCGATTATGGCTTTTTGAGGTCAAATTAATATCTATCTATATTCACATTTCCACCTCATATTCTATCCATTCTTGTTTCTGGATTGTTACACTAGCCCACCCGGTTTCCCTAACGCCCAGTTACACAAGGTGAAAATGAAAAAGCCCTCTTTTAGCTTTAAGGGCTTGAAGGGTGTCCCATTGAATTTATTTATATTTATATTTATATTTATATTGGCTTGATAGGCTTTATAATTATCTCGATATTATTCAAGCATACGTGTGGCGCATACGCGACATCATCGCTACGCGCAATACTCTCTTTAATTTGGGAGATGATGATTTCGGCTCCGGCCCGTCCGGTTGAAGGCAGCAACAAGGCGAGATGTATCCCGTCCAACTTGCAAATGAGGTCCGACTTTCGTAACCGTTGATACACTTTCAATTCAAGCCCGGCGATCATGGCGGGCTGATTTTGGTTTCCAGTTTCCAGACTATGGTGGGTTTGTCCAATGATGACTAAAATTGATTCTCCGCCATTCCTATCCAAACGGCGACGTTCAAATAAAAGATAATTCCAGAAAAAATCAACCTCACAAACCATAGGTCCATTCTCTTTAACAAACATTTCAATCTTTCCTTCCAGGATACGATTTCCAGGTGAATCTGCGTTGGGATGGCGCAATTGTTTGTAAAGTCTCTTCCATTCCTCCGACGGTTTTACCCCCAGTTCTTTATAAAGAAAACTGGAATAATAACTATAATGCTCGGCGGCGGCTTTCAGATTTCCCAATCCAAGAAAAGCCTTCATTAATAAGATCTGTAGTTTTTCCGTATAGGGATCAATTCTAATGGCCTGTTTAACCGTTATTTCTGCTTTATCCCATTCTTTATTTTCAAGCATCCATTGGGCCACTTCCGCAGTAGCGTCAATGAATAAACGCCGGTAATATTCTCGCGGTACAAGGGCCCATTCCAAGTCGGGATCTTCCGCCAAATAGTCCCCTTGATACAGTGATAGGGCCTGTAAATAAAGCTCGGTTGCTTTGGAACGATTTCTGTTACCTAGTTGATGAGCACTGGCGCATAGAGATTCAAATTCATCAACATCCAGCCAGAACGATGTATGCAAATTAAAGGCGCAACTTTCTTTGGAATAAATAATATATGACGATCTTTGATAACCGGCGCGAGCAGGTTCCAACAATGATTTCAGCCTGGAAATTGTTGTCCTTAAAGTCGTTGTATCATTTGGGAGACTTTTGGGCCAAAGAAGCTCCATGATTTTTTCTGTCTGAACCGCCGAACCTTTATGGGCAATCAGATACTTAAACAATAACCACATTTTATGTTTACTGATGGTTCCGATTGCCTGATGTTCTCCTGGCCTTAAAACGCGAAATACCCCTAAACAATATATCCGTAATACGGAAAATCTTCTGTCGGTCGCTTTTGGAATCAATTGAACATCCATCAATGAATGATACCTCCCCAAAAGTCTTTGGATATCCCTATAAAATTACCATATTATTCAAAATCCCTATGTCGTATTCCAATAGAATTCGGGTTTTTTATTCCGTTTCGATCAATCACCCTCCGTAAAAAAGCAACAAAAAAAGAGCTCTCCCGGAAGACCCCCAATTTAAAATCGCAGACCTTTGAAAACAAATCCACCTATGATAGTTAAACCAAACACAACAAACATAAATAATCGTCACTATTCTTATTAATTTTATTTTGTTCATTAAAATTTGTTATTTGGTTTTTTGTAACTTTAATAATTTTTCTGGAAATTTTATGGTATAATAATACCATGAATTTGGGATTTTTTTACTTTACTTATTTTCACTAAGAAACAAAGCGAGGTGAGCGGCAAATCATGCACGGGTAAAAGCCTAAATTTTGAATGTCTTCAGTCTAATTGTAGGCCAATTTTTCTGCAAAAAATTTAAAATGGAGAAACAAAAAATGAAAAACCAAAAATTTTTGTGGCTGACCATCGTATTTTTATTAACCTTTGGAATCATTGGAATTCCCGGTGCCCAAGGCGCCTCCGATTACACTTCGGGAGTGAGCGCGTCAAGTTCAACTTCAGTACAATTCTGGTTCAAACCCAGCGGTTATACTGCCGGTTATGTGATCTTGCATTACACTCTCTCCGGCGCCTCCCAACAGAATGTCTATATGACCTACAACAGCAACACGGCGCAATGGGAATATTCACTCAGCGGTTTGCGTTCGGGCAATACAATGACTTACAACCATACTTACAACAAAAACGGACTTCAATATGATTCCGCTACGGCCAGTTATACGGTCGGATCGAGTAGTCCTACCGGAGTTACCTTCTATCAGGATGCCAATTATGGAGGAACAGCGGTGACACTTGGTCCCGGGAGCTATACTCTGACTCAATTAAACGCTGCCGGCATCCCCAATGACTGGATGTCTTCCTTAAAAGTCCCCGGCGGATATGGGGTCGATGTCTATCAGAATGATAATTTTACCGGAACCCAATGGAGCTTTGCAGCAGATACATCTTATGTGGGGGCCGCCTGTAATGATCAAATGTCTTCCGTAATTGTTCGCGCTTCCGGAAATTATATGTATAACACTTTAGTTTGGTCGGACGACTTTGATGGCAGTGCTCTGGATCGCGCCAACTGGAACTATCAAATCGGAAACGGTTACAATCCCGGTGCAGGTTCCTTTGACGGTTGGGGTAACGGAGAATGGGAATGGTACCGGTCGGATAATGTTTCCCTTTCCAATGGCAATCTGGTGATCAAAGGGGAATATTTAAGTACGCCTTATGTGTTTGCCAACCGTAACTGGTATCAATTTTCCGGCCGAATCACGACTAAAGGGCTCCGCTCATGGAAATTCGGAAGAGTCGAAGCCAGAATCAAAGTACCGACTATCGCCTCAACTTGGCCGGCATTTTGGATGATGGGGAACGCCTGTGATACAACGGTAAACGGAGCGTCCGGCGGATATGATACTTTACCTACCAATTGGTCCAGTTGCGGTGAGATTGACATCATGGAGCACCGGAACGCCGAGACTCAGTTTTGCAGCAATCTATTTTGGGATACCCGGATAGGAGTAAACCCCTGGGCCAGTGGTACGACAGCCAACAATCCAACCTGGACTACCGGAGTCGATGAAACGCAGTGGCATACCTATGCCATGGAATGGAACGGCACCATCATGAAATATTACTTGGATGGAACGGTGATAAAAACTCAGGATATCTCGGCTTCCAATCAAGAAGAATTTCGTCAGCCTTTCTTCATTATTTTAAATTTAGCCATCAGCGGTACTTTTACCGGTCCCACCGATCCGGCGCAAGCCAATTTCCCCTGCTATATGTATGTAGACTATGTCAAAGTCTATCAATGAACAGCTACCCATCCGGGGGCTGTAGGGAAATATTTTTAAATTCCATGAGATATCGAATTTCATTTTAGAAAAAATTGCATTGCACCAAAATCCCTTGAAAGGAGCGGATTCTGATCATGAAGAAAATTTCACGGTTCATCACGCCGTTTCTGCTGGCAGCATTGATGATAGGCTTACTGATTGGCAATACAACCATCATAGCCGAAGAAACAACCCATAGCGATACGATTTTCCAATTCGAAACCTACAATTATCCGGGAAATACTATCCGTCACCAGAATGGCCGGGGCCGAATCGACGCTGTCGTCAATCCCTATCAGGATGCCCAATTCAAGCTGGTTCCCGGTCTGGCTAACGCGAACGGTGTCTCTTTTCAATCCGTCAATTATCCAGGCAGTTATTTACGGCATCGCAACGGTGAAATTTGGCTGGATAGCTATGACGGTTCCAACCTGTTCGCAGCCGACGCAACTTGGTTCCAGCGTGCGGGGTTGGCGGACAGCAACTTGACCTCCTTTGAGTCCTATAATTATCCGGGTGAGTATCTCCGTCATCAAAATTCCTTATTAGTGAGAACTCCGATTTCCAGTGTTCTCGACAAACAAGACGCCACTTTTAGACCCCTGATACAAAGTGCGGGAGTTACTTCCCTGCCGACCCATCTATTAACCGGTTACTGGCAGAACTTTAATAATGGCGCCCGTTGTTTGCGTATCCGTGATGTGCCGGCCGCATACGACATTATTGCAATAGCCTTTGCCGACGCCACAACGACTCTCGGCGCAGTCAGTTTCACCATTGACCCGGGATTAGCAGCGGCCCTGGGCGGTTATACGGAGGCCCAATTCATTGGAGACATCCAAACGGTCAAAGCCCGGGGACAGCATGTAATCATCTCTGTGGGCGGACAAAACGGCGCGATCAGCGTATCCAATTCCTCCAGCGCGGTAAACTTCGCCAACAGTATTTATTCGTTAATGACCAAATACGGATTGGAAGGCGTCGACATCGACCTGGAGAACGGTATCAACGCTACCTACATGGCTCAAGCATTGCGGCAGCTATCATCCCTGGCCGGTTCCAACCTGATTATCACCTTGGCGCCGCAGACCATCGATATGCAATCGACCGGCAACGGTTATTTCCAGTTGGCCTTAAGTATCAAAGATATTCTTACCATCGTCAATATGCAGTATTACAACTCCGGCTCGATGCTGGGTTACGATGGTAAAGTATACTATCAGGGAACAAAGGAATTTCTTACCGCTTTAGCTACGATCCAACTGGAAAATGGTTTACTTCCCAGCCAGGTCGGTTTAGGATTACCGGCTTCCACTTCCGCCGCCGGAGGTGGTTATGTTGCTCCTTCCGTTGTGAATGCGGCCCTTGATTGTCTGGCCACCGGCGCCAACGCTGGAACGTTTAAACCGCCCCATACCTATCCCGCAATTCGCGGCGCTATGACTTGGTCCATCAACTGGGATGCATCCAACGGCTATAACTTTGCCAATACAATTAGCCCGCATCTGGATAATTTGCCGGGAGACGGGACGCCAACTCCGACCGTTTCGCCGACCGTGACTCCAGAGCCAACTCCAACGCCCACTCCAGGCATTTACCCGGAATGGAAAGCAAACACTGCGTATCGGGTCGGGGATATCGTTACCTATACCGGCAATAATTACAAATGCATTCAAGCGCATACCTCTTTAACCGGTTGGGAACCTTTGAATGTTCCGGCGCTCTGGCAAGCTATTGGATAATTCAAAACAGCAACTTCAGACATACTGCTTCAAGATGTAATCAAGACTAGTAGAGCGTATCGTAAATTAATAGTAATCAGACATGGAGAAGATACGCTCTACTAAAGTAAAACGTTCACAATCAGTGAGTAGTTATTTAGAGAACGTTTTACTAGGAAGCCCAGGTAAAAAAAATTACCGGCGGCTTCCGCAATCAACATAGTCTTTGAAGGGGGGTGATTTTCGGCCAACAGAAAAAAGTTAGGGGTATCACGATTGCAAAATGGTTGAACACTTTCAACAAGGAGGAAAGAACCAATGAACAAAAGGAAAGGTTTATGGTTGATACTGTTCCTGGTATCGATAATCGGCATGTTCGGGTATTCATCCGTTTGGGGCGCTTCTGATTATACATCGGGGGTAACGGCATCCAGTTCAACTTCAGTACAACTCTGGTTCAAACCAAGCGGATTTACTGCAGGCTATGTCATCCTGCATTACAAAGTTTCCGAGGCATCCCAACTAAATGTGTATATGACTTACAACAGCAACACCATGCAATGGGAATACCCGGTCAGTGGTTTATCGTCGGGAAACACCATTACCTACAGTTATACTTATAATAAAAACGGGGCCCAATATGATTCAGCTTCTCAGGCCTATACAGTCGGATCGAATGGTTCTGAATCAGGCGACTCCTCAGGGGTGACCTTCTATCAGGATGCCAATTATGGCGGGACCGCCGTAACCATTAGTTTGGGGAGTTACACGCTGACTCAATTACAAGCTGCCGGCATCCCTAATGACTGGATGTCTTCCGTGAAAGTTCCCAGCGGATATGTAGTTACTGTTTATCAAAATGATAACTTCGCCGGGACCAAGTGGACCTTTACAGCGGATACTTCTTATGTGGGAGCGGACTGCAATAATCAAATGTCTTCTGTTGTTATTAGCGCTTCCGGAAGTAATTCAATCTATTCAGTTAACGCTTCGACCATACCCTCTCCCTCAGGAAGCGGTGTCATGACCTGCCGAGTCATGAATGGAACAAACGGCGCTTATTCAGATAGTCAGATTTATTGGGCGGTGCTCGGCATCAATCCGGCCACCAAAGCCTGGTGCTACCTGGACTTGAATGGCAATCTTATCCCGATTTCCAATGCCTTAAACGATGCTTCCGGTCATTTGACCAGAAACAATATCAATTACGCCAACATTTACCATACCATCAGCCAGCAACAATGGTTTAGCTTGCCCAAGATGGATTCTGGCCGGATGTATCTGAGTGTAGGGAGCCCCTGTTACATCAAAACCTCTGATAACGGATTCGCCGGCCCGGATCTGAACAACCCTTCGGACCCCAATTTGAATGTTTATTTTGATTTCATGGAATTCACAGTTGATAACCTCGGTTATCATGGCAACGTAACCAGGGTGGACATGTTTGGGTTCCCGATACAACACCGGTTAATCAATAAGGAGGGCAATTACGACCAGACCGTAGGTGAATTGGAATCGGAAACCCGCTCCGGTTTGTTTTCCAAGTACCCCAATGAAGTGCCCACTGAATTTCAAACCTTAGGCACGCTGCAGGCGCCTTACCGGATTGTCGCTCCCAAACACGGACCCTTTATGCCGGGAGGAGCTTATTCCAACTATTTCGCCGGCTATTGCAGCACTTGGTCTACACGGCAAATCCTGCTGGGTGAAGATATTTCCGCTGATAACTGCGCCGCGCTCAACCGGCATGTTTATTATCAGTCTAACTGGAATAATGTCACAGATTATTATAACGCAGCCCCTGCCAACTATTATTCCAAGTTTTGGCATACCCACAGTATTAACGGTTTGGCATACGGCTTCTGTTATGACGATGTAAACAATCAAGCTGCTTATTTGTCAGTACCGGATCCCAAAGGCGTAATTATCCGGGTGGGTTGGTAAAAAAGGGGAAAGAGAATTTGTTAACCTAAGGGTACCTGCTTAAAATATAAACTCGAATGCGCGCGTTTGTTAACAGAAAAAGGAGGTTGATCTTTTATGATTTCATCTTTAAGAAACAAATTGAAACGCAATTGGAAACTCCTATCGCTTACGATGGCCTTTTTAAGTTTGTTCATCATGAATATCGCCAACGCGGAAACAACCCCATCCAAGCGATTAATTGTCTATTTTCCAAACTGGGGAACTTATAACGCAGCCCATAAGAATATGACGGTTGGAATGATTCCCTGGAGCAAAGTGACAGTTATCAATCATGCCTTTTTTGAAGTCGACTCCGGTTACAAACTGGCATCAACCGATACATTTGCGGATTATGACAAATGGTTCGACCACTCCGAAGGTTGGGACACCGGAAATCTCCGGGGACATTTTGGAGAATACAAATACTACAAAAGTCAATATCCTAATGTGAAAGTCCTGATTTCAGTCGGAGGGTGGACCCGTGGTCAAAACTTCCACGCCATGGCCTTGACCGCTGCCAACCGGGCAGTTTTCATTCAAAGCGTGGTGAACTTTTTAAAACAATATCCGTTCCTTGACGGTGTCGATCTTGACTGGGAATATCCGGGTGTCAATCGGGCGGCCGATCCCAACGATCAGTATGATAAAGGATGCCCCGGCGGTCCCGAAGACAAGGCCAATTATACCTCCCTGCTTAAGGAGCTTCGTAGCGGTCTCAATAATAACGCGTTATCTTCCAAATTAATTACCGTTGCAGCTCCAGCGGGTTATGACAAATTGGAGTTGCAGGAACCGGATATTTATGCGCAATACATCGATTGGTTCAATGTTATGACTTATGATTTCCACGGGGCTTGGGAAACCACAACCAATCATGCAACACCTCTTTACGTCAATCCCAATGACCCCTCGGCGACTTCTCCGGTGGATATAAAAAACAAATATAATGTCGATTATGCAATGCGGAACCTGCGGGATAATTATCACATTTCCGCTGGTAAACTCAACGTGGGGACTCCGTTTTATTCCCGCGGTTGGAAAAACGTAACCGGCGGGACCAACGGCATGTTTGCAAATGCTTCCGGCGCCCCCGTCGGCAGCTGGGACAATGCGGCTTCACCCGGAGGCCAATATCCCTATTTCGAATTAAAGACTATGGAAAATGCAAGCGGCTATGTGAAATACCGGGATCAATATGCAATGACTCCCTGGCTTTACAATGCTTCCACCGGTGTGACCCTCAGTTATGAGGATGAGACATCATTGAGCACCAAATGCGATTATATCAACAGCAACAGTTTCGGCGGCTTAATCGTCTGGGAAATCTCCGGCGATGATGCCGGCTTTACCCTTACCAATTTAGCTTATAATAAATTGATAACGGGTGGCGGAACAGTAACCGTGGCAACTCCGAGCTTTAACTTAAGCAGCGGAACCTATACCAATGCCCAATCGATCACCCTTTCCTGCGCGACCACAGGCGCGGTAATCCGCTATACTAAAGATGGGACTTCACCAACTTCCAGCTCAAGTGTATATTCGGGACCGATTACGGTTTCCACAACCACTACGATCAAAGCAAAAGCATTTGCCGCGGGAATGAATGACTCGGTGGAGGCCAGCGCCACTTACACCATCTCGACTTCTTCCACTACGTCATATAAGGTCATCGGTTACGTATATGGCACGCCAAATAATAATATCGATGCCCAAAAATTAACTCACGTCAATTACGCGTTTGCTTCAATCGTAAATGGCCAGATATCCGTGGCCACACCCTCTGATTTATCAGCGCTTACAGCGCTTAAATCGGCCAATTCCAATTTAAAGATTATTCTTTCTATCGGAGGCTGGGGCGCGGACGGATTTTCCGACGCCGCATTAACGGATAGCTCACGGGCATCCTTTGCGGCAAGCTGTCAGCAATGGATTACCAACTATAACCTGGATGGAATCGACATTGACTGGGAATATCCGGTTAACGGGGGATGGGGCGAGATTAGTTGCCGTCCTGAGGATAAAGTGAATTTTACTTTATTATTGCAGGCGGTCCGCAATAAGATCGGTACCGGAAAAATCCTCTCCATTGCCGGCGGCGCCGGATCGGAATTTATCAGTAACACCGAACTCCGTTCGGTTGCCTTGATTTGCGATTACATTAACATCATGACATACGATTTCGGCGCTTATGCCCATAATGCCAATTTGTACTCATCCAGCAGTTATAATTCGGGTATAAGTTGTGATACCGCCATCAAAAATTATATTGCAGCTGGTGTTCCTGCCGCCAAAATCAACATGGGCGTTCCTTTCTACGGACGCTATGGAGGTAATTGGCCGACTTTCGCTGAATTAACCGCAAATTACATTAATCTGAACGGTTGGGTCCGTTATTGGGATGATCAGGCCAAAACCTGCTACCTGCTAAAAAATGGTGAGTTTATCACCTATGATGATGTTGAAACCCTGGGTTACAAAACCTCTTACATCAAATCCAACAGTCTGGGCGGCGTCATGTTCTGGCAGTATAATCAGGATTATCAGGGACAATTATTATCCAAACTGTGGTCGGATTTAAAAGGTGATTCCAATCCGGGCGGTTCTGCTCCGGGACTTGCTTCCCTTCATGTTGACAATACCACCAATTCCGGCGCTTATACTGTAACTGTTACCGTACCTGCCGGAAATACCGCGACTTCGATGACGCTTTATGAAGACAATACTGCTGTTAAAACCCAATCCGTAACTGCAAGTTCGGCGACAGATCAAGTTATCGCCTATGCGGTAAGCGGCAAAACCAACGGAACTTATAGCTATTACGTTTCATTGACCAATGCTTACGGTACAAATTCCACTTCTAACATGACTGTTACCGTCAAGTCCGGCTCCGATTCTTCGGATGGAACCGACTCGGGCACTCCCTCGGGGGTTCCGGGAACTCCCTCCATCACCGCTGATAACTGGGACGGAGATGGAAATTATGTGATTAATTTCAATATGTGGTGGGGAAACAACGGGACTTCCTGGAAAATTTACGAAAATGACCAAGTGATTTATTCAGCGGCTCTTCAAGGTAATTCTCCCAACTCCCAAACCGCGTCTTATAATGTAACTGGCAGAGCCAATGGAACGTATAAATATCGGATCGATCTGGTTAACAAGTATGGAACAACCAGCAGCGGCGCTGTGACCGTCAATGTTACCAATTCAAGCGGCGGGGGAAATACCGGAACTGCTCCTGGCGCCGCCTCTTTAAGCGTGAATAGCGCGACTAACACCGGAAGTTATGCTGTGACTATCTCCGTACCGGCCAATAATACGGCAACTTCGATGACGCTTTATGAGAATAATACGGCCGTTAAGACTCAAGTTCTCACCGCCAACGCTTCATCGGCTCAAACCTTTATCTATACGGTGAGCGGTAAGTCCGCCGGGACCTACACTTATTATGCTGCTTTAACCAATGCTTATGGCACGACTTCCAGCGCCACCCTTACGGTGACAGTCTCCTCAAACGGAAGTGGCACAGCGGCTGAATGGCAAGCCAATACATCCTACAAAGTCGGCGATCTCGTTACTTACCAGGGACTAACTTACAAATGCCTTCAAGCCCACACTTCCCTGGTTGGTTGGGAACCTTCCGTTGTACCCGCGCTTTGGCAGCTTTAATAAACAAATATTATTCTGCATCACTCGAAACATTAGCTTTAAAGCAAATGGGTATTGAAAACTTCAGGTTAGGTTAATTTTACGGTTTAAAAAACAAGACCTTTTCATCTTTTTGAAAAGGTCTTGTTCATAATAAACTTACTTTAATATAATGTTGTTAACCTTTTGTTTTTAAAGTCTGCAGGTAATCCACTTTCCAGAGGGGACTGGTGGACTCGTGGTCCTTACTCCCTTTAAAAAGATAGGGATATTTTTTTAACGAAATCAGCTCTTCCCGATCCAGCTTTCGCAAATGAAAATGAAAAATATTACACATCTGATCGGTATCGCGGGCTTGTAACGCTGCAACCAGCGCGTTGTGTTGGTTTAAAATCTCCTGCAAATTCATGCCATCGCCGCAAGTTAATAAACGCATCCGGCGATAATGTCCCCATACATTTTGAATGGCCCGCCAACAAAAGAGTTTATCAACCACACTATAAAACACCTCGTGAAATTGATCATCACGAACCAGAAATTCCCGGATATCGACCTGAGGGCCGATAAGTTCCTGCTGTCTGCGTAATGCCTCGTTCAGCAATGTAATGTCAGATGGGGTATGGCAAGCCATAAACAGCTTCATCACTTCTTCTTCGACCGAAAGGCGTAAAAAACGTTCTTGCTCAATTCGCAGGGGGTCGATTTGCGAAATCATCGTGCCCCGTTGCGGCAATAAAGTTACCAGGCCCTCTTGTTCCAGGCGAATCAGGGCGTCACGCACAGGCGAACGGCCGATTTCAAAATGTTCACAAATATCCTTGATACTCAAGATTGCGCCCGGTTGTAAATATAACTCCACAATAGCCCGGCGCAGCACCGGATATACCTCGCCGTCATTCAAAGCTTGCTCTTTCAAGGGCGTTAATTCATCGTCATACTGCAATAATAGCTCTCCTTTTCAAGTTGACGGCAACATTGCCATAAACTAATACAGTTACATGCCCTTTTCATGAGCAATTCTAGGCTGTATCGAGGCATAACCGCAGATGGCATCGATAATGTTTCAGACGAAAGGGTTATACTCTTTTTTATTCTACACGTTCGGCGTTAAAAAATCAATTGATAAGCGGCCTAAGGCCAGCAATAAATAGCGTTCGTAAATACAGGGAGAATAAGCGACATCCGTCATGCATTTTGAAAAATGCACCGCCCCTATCTCGGATGCGCTGTCAAGACCGCGCTTGTAATGAAATATCCCCATCATCCTGCGTTCCACCACCCGGCTGCGCGTGTAAATGTCCGGAATTACATCCTCCAGGGCATGAAAAATCTCGTGAAACAACGCAATCCGAATGATATCTCCCGGCGGAGTCATCTCAGCCAAGCCGTTTTCCCCAATAAACTGTTGCAGTAATAAAATCGCACTATCATTCATAGTAATTGTCCGTCGGTCCGGCTCATAAAGTCCGATATACAAGAAAGGATCCGCCAAATCTTCGGTAGTGTGTACCAATCGTAAACCTAAACTCTTTAAGAGCGAGTCCTCCAGCGGTTCTTGGGGAGATACCAAACCGGATCGCGCCTTAATTTGTTGTGCTATATCGGTAGCAGCTCTCACAGCGCCGTTCACTACCCTTTGCTCTTCCTCATTGCTGAGTGCACAGCCGCAAACATCCTTTCGCAGGATGCTACGGTACCATAAACTTTCTTCCCAATCAAGAGCCATCCTCACCGAGCTCCGAAGGGCATTCTGATCATATTTAAAGGATATCATCCCAATTCATTCCGGGCCAGTACTAATATTAAAGTGTCTTCCGGGGCGACATCACAAAGCTCAGCTTCGATCAAACCGGTTACCTGCACCAGCTCCGGAATACCGGAATAGTCCAGTACATGAGAACCGGCAATAACATAGACATCCGGATTGATCCGCACTTCGCTTGAAAAATTGCTGGCGTGATCCCACATTCGCTTTAGGGTTTCCGGGACATCTTTCATGGAGGTGGATTCCACGGCGCCATTGGCGCGCTGAATCTTGATAAAGCCCTTTTTATCCACAACCCGTAAGGCCGCTTTCCCGTTTTTTTCAGCCGTTATCACAAAGATAAATTCGTTGGAAGCCTCCATTTTAACAGCGTTTTGGTCGACCCCGATGGAATCGGCTGCAATTTTAACAGCTTCTGCCGCGGTACAATTTTTCATCAAATCGCTGGTCTTTACCTCCGTGGAACCCATGGCAATCGCGGTAACCTTTTGAGCCTGTTCGTCAATCTCCACATACACCTCAATGCTGTCCCCCACGGCGCCGCTGTTCATGGCAAGCTCCCTGGCCTCTTTTTTCAGCTGGGCAATATCGGTTGCCGTAGGATTGGGAATCGTCCGCTCCACCATTTCCCGGACCATCGCCAGAGCGACTCCAATCGATGAAATCACCTCGGCATTTTCCGGAATCTGATATTTAAAATCCATCATATTGGCGGTAAAAGTCAACAGCGTACCTGCACCGCCCCCGGCGCCCACCAGCACAATCTGTTCGCGTTCAATTTTGTATTTCGTTATCAAATCTTCAATTACCGGGACAATCTTCTGGCAGGATTTTGTTAAAATCGCTTTGGCGGTTTCTTCAATCGACATGCCCACTTCACTGGCTAAAAGTTGCATGGCTTTACAGCTTGATTCGTAATTACCACGCGCGTAATCATTTTCCCCCAAAATTCCCAGGACGTTTGCTGCACAAGTGTTGGTGATGGTAACGCTTTCGCCGTTATTGAGCCGAATCGCCACATAATCGGCAGGATCGTTTTCGCGCGGCTTGATATAATATAATGTAGCGCCATCAAAAAGGGCTGTTTCAGTAAAACAGGCATAACCCAGTCCGGCAATATGGGCGGAACGAGGCCCGACATCAACGACTTCCCCTTTTTTAGCCCGCACCATGCTGCCGCCGGCCACCCCCAAAACTCGTACATCCAAGCTGTTGACGTAAGTGCGATGTCCACCGATAATGGAATAGTCAACCGCTGGACGGCCGTTCTTGATTACCCCGATGTTGGTCGAGGTACCGCCGACTTCAAAATAAATACCATTGGAGGCCCGCAGATACATTAAAGCCCCGATAACACTGGCCGCAGGGCCGGAAAGCATCGTTAAAATCGGACGTTTTTTCATCTCGTTGATTTCCATAACGCCGCCATCACCGCGCATAATCATCAACGGTACGTCGATACCCGTGGAACGGACACTATGTTCAGTTGAATTGGCCGTGTCAAGCATCTTCGGCAGGATGGAAGCGTTCAAAGCCGCGGTGCGGGTGCGGGTCGTCAGGCCGTATAACTTTGTAATATCGGATGCTACCGTACAGGGAATACCCAAAGACTCCGCTTCCTCAGCTACAATCCGTTCTTCTCTCATATTGTCAACGCCAAACGCCTTACTGGCTACAATCACCCGATCGCCCTGTTGAACCATTTTCCCGATGGTCTCTTTGACAACCTCAGGCGACATCTCTTTCATTTTCAAATGGGTATGGTCGATTTCAATAAACTTGCCGGTACCCAAATCAATACTTTCAATCCTCGTCTGCCTTTTGGCAAGGAAACCTTCCAGTCCCCCACCACTGATACCGATTACCCCGACCCGGGCTACATCCCCTTCCAACAGGGCGTTGGTGGCCTGCGTGGTGCTGTGGGCAATAAAGATAACCTCCTCGGGGCGGATGTCGTTTTCAGCAAGACATTTCTGAAAAGCCTCCACTACACCGGCAGCCACCCCCTGCTTGTGGTGGTGGGTTGTCATCACCGAACCTTTACCAACAATCTCATTGGTATCATTATCAATGGCCACGGCCTTGGTGTGAGTCCCACCCACATCAATCCCGATCCGAATCGCTCTCTTGTTCATTGTTTAAATCCTCCAGTGTTTAAACGCGCCCGTTACCTCTTCAATTGGGGAATTTTATTCTGGGTGCGCTTTTTCAAAATCTGTGTTTCGAAGAAGAACCGGCCGGTTTCTTCATGAATTCCCAGCCGATTCTTCCCGGAATTGGATTCAACCTTTGCCGATCATCATAAAGGCAATGATTTCAACAATAATCAAAATACCCCATGCCCAAGGCAGATTGGTTTTAATATATTGTTTCGGTTCCAGCTTTGCGTAACTGAGGCCCCACATAGTCCAGGATTGAGTAGGACAGGCACTGGCCACAATCGCAACCGGCGGAATCAGAAACAAAGCAAACAGGAACATTTCATTGAAAACGCCCATCGCTTGAAAGATAGATAACAAGGCAATACCGGAACCCCAAATCATGAGAGGACCCCGGAACAACGCCAACGGGGCCAATACACAGAAAGCAATTAAGATCACCATTGGCGTAGTGGGAATGACACCGCCCAGCAGACTTTGTAAGATCGGAGAAACCTGTTTGGCAGCAGCCTGGAATATATTCACACTGTATAACATTCCAATCAACAGGCCACTGTCGGCAATGCCGTCATACAGGGTTTTTTGAATCTTTTCCACAGCTAATTTGTAAGTAACCAGATTCCGGGTGAAGAGCAATCCCAGAAAGATCCCAAGCAAGAAGGAAGGAACCGGCTGCCATTTGAAGAATGAAACCATAATAATCGGCACAAACGGCACGATCATACAGTACCAACCCAGCGGTTTGGCATCGCGAACCTCTGGAGCGCCGCTTACAGCCCAGGCCCGAGCGCGATTACCTTTTTGGCTACGCAGATAATTGAAAAGAATGAAGGCAATCATGACTCCAATATGCACAATGGTAGCGATAACCGCAAAATGGATGTAATGGTCATCATATTTTACATGAGGAAATACTCCAAAAAATTGGTTGACATAAGCGATATTCAGGTACATACCGGCCGCAACCGCCAGCATATAAGCGCCCAAGGCCGTTTTCTTATCAACACCCAAAGAGAACAGAATCGGTAATACAATCATACCGATAGCCATCACCGAGCCAACCCCGAAAGCACTGGTAAAAATCAACGCGCAAACAATACTTAACAGCAACATGGTGAAAAGTGGTTTATCACCAGCCAGTTCAACGGTTTTCTTAATGATGTAACCGGCAATACCGGTATCAACCAGCATCCGTCCAAACCAGGCTCCAAATACGATGATGGCAATTGTTTTCCCGTAATTTTCCACCGAGGTTTGAAAAATATCAGTTACCACGGCGTCCATGGGTACCCGCCCAATAATACACCAGGCGATGGCGGTGGCTATGAAACCCACCAGCAGATTTCCGCCTTTCATACAGTAAATAATCAAGCCAATAAATGTAACAAGTAATAAAATACCGCTAATCATGTTAATCACAATATTCTTCCTCCCTTTAAGTCTTAATGAAGTCATATCCCCAAAGTCGATGTTCCTGTCGTTATTTCTGCAATCGCCTCCTTTCTTATGGTTTTTTTGTTACAGAATTTTTAATTACTTTGCACTAATATATTAAACTAATATATTAGTTGTGGCAATACCCAATTTATCACCCCATGATTTGCAGTTGAATTCATACATGCTGATGAACTTTCATACAATGGGTTATGATTACCATCAAATCCCAAAAACCCGCTGCCTATATGGAGCGGGTTTTTCCATTTTAAAAGCTACAATCAAAAAAAGTTAAAAGCGAGCTAATTCTGGTAGACAATGAGCATATCATGGATCGACAATCGTTTACTCATCCATCAATGTTCATTTAAGATTATCTTGCTGATTTAAATTCCTAAAAGACAGTTTGGATTGTTTATTTACGGCTTTGGAATCAACTTCCCTCCATCTTATTGGTTATCACCGGAAGATGAAGGCTATAAATAATCGCCACCAGTCGAATGATAAATGTTACCGCAAAGCAGATATAAAGAGGATGAATTCCCGGAATCCAATAATGAGCATAATAAAAAACGAAAGCTCCAACAATAGAAGCTAGGGCATAGATTTCTTTTTGAAACACCAAAGGAATTTCATTGGCGCAAATATCGCGGATAATTCCTCCTCCCACTCCCGTCAACAAACCAAAAGTTGCCACAATTTGGGGTTGCATCATTTTGTGTTGCAAGGCCATATTGGAGCCAAGAGCCGTAAAAGCACCCAATCCGAGAGCATCAAATAATAATATGATATTCCCCAAATAAGAAAACTTTCGATGAAACAATATGGTCACAATAGCAGCAATGATGCTGATGTTAATATAGATTGGGTGGCGTAAAGCATTAGGAGGATAATCGCCAATAAACACATCGCGGATAAGGCCTCCGCCAATTGCAGTCACGATCGCCAAAACAACGATCCCAAAGTAATCAAGCTGTTTTTTACATCCCAAAAGCGCCCCGGAAATAGCGAAGGCGGCTGTTCCGGCATATTCAAAAAAATTAATGAACAGCATATTTGTCAAAGGATCCTTTTATAGTTTTAGTAAATTCCTAAATACAGTAACCAATGCAGCAGATTGTAAAACTTTATTTTCCTATGATAATATATCATTCCCCAATCATCCCGTCAATTTTGTTCAAAATTTTAATCCCTCCCGGTTAAAGTTAGACGAGTCTCTCAACAATTAAATCCATATGTTTAACAAATCTTTAGCTCATTTAATTCACTGAATCGTGGATGAAGATACTTGACCGGCATGTCCATTAAATAGTCATACCTGTAAAAAAAGTGACCATCACGATTCATTCGGGATTTAAAACATGGACCCGATTTTTCCCCTCGCCATTCCACCCGGAATATGGTATCTTATTCTATGGAAGATTCTTGACACGAACGCAAGTTCGGTATAGGATAAAGAAAGAAAATATTATGGATTGGCTTTAAATTTCTGGCTTTCTGCCATCGAAGAACCGATTACTGAATATAGTTCTGTCTCAAGTTCAACTAAAGGAGTTTTTCCAGATGCCGACTTCTAAAAACAACGCCATCTACGATAACAGCAGTATTTCATCCCTGAAAGGATCCGATAGGGTTCGCCTGAGGCCGGGAGTTATCTTTGGTTCGGATGGTATTGAAGGTTGTGAACACTCATTTTTTGAAATTCTCTCCAATTCCATAGATGAAGCCCGGGAAGGATATGGGGATATCATTGAAGTCATCCGTCATGACAATGCTTCAATTACAGTCATCGACCGAGGACGCGGCATTCCGCTGGACTTCAATCCGAAAGAGAACCGTTTCAACTGGGAATTGGTTTTTTGTGAGCTGTATGCCGGAGGCAAATACAAAAACAATAGCGGCGAAAACTACGAGTTCAGCCTGGGCCTTAACGGTCTGGGAAGTTGCGCCACTCAATACAGTTCCGAATTCATGGATGTAACGGTATATCGTGATGGATACAAATTCAGCCTTCATTTTGAAAATGGAGAAAATATCGGCGGGCTGCAAAAGGAAAAAAACAAATACGAACACACCGGAACCATCATCCATTGGAAGCCCGATTTAAGGGTTTTTACCGATATCAAAATTCCCCCGGAATACTATCAAACAACCCTTAAAAAGCAGGCAGTCGTCAATGCCGGCCTCTCCTTTAAGTTTCATGATAAAACACTGAATGACACCCAAGAATATTGTTACCAAAACGGAATCACCGACTACATCAAAGAAATCAACCAAGATAAAGGCTTTACCGAGATACAATCTTATGAAACTCAAACTCGGGGCCGTGATCGTGAGGACAAGCCTGAATACCGGGTTAAGCTGCAAGTTGGATTTTGTTTTAATAATGAAATCAATTTGCTCGAGTATTACCACAATTCCAGTTTTCTGGAATACGGCGGAGCTCCTGATAAAGCAGTCAAAAACGCCTTCGTGTATGAAATCGATAAATGCCTAAAAACCAGAGGCAAATATAATAAAGATGAAGCCAAAATTACTTTCGCCGATATCCAGGACAGCTTAATTCTGGTCAGCAATTCATTTTCCACCGAAACCAGTTACGAAAACCAGACTAAAAAATCGATCACCAATAAATTCATCCAGGAAGCGCTGACCGAATTTCTTAAAGAACAATTGGAAATTTATTTTATTGAGAATAAAATTGACAGTGAAAAAATCCTGGACCAAGTGCTCATCAATAAACGAAGCCGGGAAACAGCTGAAAAAACCCGGATTAATATTAAAAAGAAACTCACCGGCAGCGTCGATATTGCCAATCGGGTCAAAAAATTTGTCGATTGCCGGACAAAGGATATCAACAAACGTGAAATTTATATCGTGGAAGGAGACTCGGCCCTGGGGTCATGTAAAATGGGGCGGGATGCCGACTTTCAAGCCGTCATGCCGGTTCGGGGTAAAATTCTAAACTGCCTCAAGGCAGAGTATGACAGTATTTTCAAAAACGAAATCATTATTGATCTGTTAAAGGTGCTCGGCTGCGGCGTGGAGATTAAATCCAAACACAATAAGGATCTCAACACCTTTGATTTAAATAATTTGCGTTGGAACAAAATCATCATTTGTACCGATGCCGATGTGGACGGTTTTCAAATTCGCACCTTGATTTTGGCGATGCTTTACCGGTTGACGCCCACGCTGATTTCCACCGGCAAAGTCTATATTGCCGAGTCGCCGTTATTTGAAATTGCCGTCAAAGATAAATCGTATTTTGCCTATAATGAAAAAGAAAAGCAGGCCATCCTTGCCAAAATTAACGGCAAACACAGCATCCAGCGTTCCAAGGGGCTTGGCGAAAATGAGCCTGAAATGATGTGGCAAACCACGATGAACCCCGCCACCCGCCGGCTGATTCAAGTGCTGCCCGATGATGTGGAACGGACCGAGCAGGTTTTCGATCTGCTGCTTGGTGATAACCTGCAAGGCAGAAAAGACTTTATCGAGGAAAACGGCGATAAATATTTGGACATGCTGGATGTGAGTTAAAAGAATAGTTATTTGTTCTTAGTTATTTGTTATTTGCCGAACTGCCAAGTATCCAAGAAAATACGAAAATAGTTATTATAAATATCCTATTGTCAATCAAGAGCATGCCAATTTAGCCCGAAATATCAGCAACCAATAACTTAATAAGTAATTACCGATCGGAGGCCTTCTTTTGGCAACTTCTAATTTGGTCGAACAAAAGATTATCGATACCCTGGAACAAAACTATATGCCTTATGCCATGAGCGTCATCGTTTCCCGAGCCATTCCGGAAATTGATGGGTTTAAGCCCTCCCACCGCAAAATGCTTTATACCATGTACAAGATGGGCTTGCTTACCGGGGGGCGGACCAAGTCCGCCAATATTGTCGGGCAGACCATGAAACTCAATCCCCATGGAGATATGGCCATCTATGAAACCATGGTCCGTTTGACCCGGGGCTACGATGCGTTGCTTCACCCTTTCATCGATTCCAAAGGGAATTTCGGTAAACAATATTCCCGGGACATGCATTTTGCCGCACCCCGGTACACCGAGGCCAAACTGGACAAGCTTTGCGAAGAAATCTTCAAGGATTTGGACAAGGATACAGTTGACTTTATTGATAATTACGATGGCACTCTCAAAGAACCCACCCTACTGCCGACGACTTTCCCAAATATTCTAGTCAATTCCAATCAGGGTATCGCTGTGGGTATGGCCAGCAATATTTGCAGCTTTAATTTACGGGAGGTTTGTGATGCCGCTGCCCAATACTTGAAAAATCCCGATGTGGACTTAACCAAGTATCTGAAGGCTCCGGACCTGGCTTCCGGCGGGCAGTTAATCTTTAACGAACGGGATATCCGGGAGATTTACGAAACCGGCCGCGGCAGTTTCAAACTAAGGGCTAAGTACCGTTATGACGCGGGAAATAATTGTCTGGAAATCTATGAGATTCCTTTCAATACAACCTCGGAAGCCATTATCGACGCAGTCATCGAATTGGTTAAAAGCGGAAAAATAAAGGAAATCAGCGATGTCCGGGATGAAACCGATTTAAACGGGCTCAAAGTAACCTTTGATCTTCGGAAGAACGCCGATCCCGAAGCCTTAATGAACAAGCTGTTTAAGTTGACGCCCCTCCAGGAGTCTTTTAACTGTAATTTTAATGTTCTCATTCATGGCAGACCCAAAGTTCTCGGTGTGCGGGGGATGTTGAGTGAATGGACCGAATTCCGGATCCAGTGCATCAAGCGGCAGACTGCCTTTGACATTCAGAAAAAGTCCGAAAAGCTTCATTTACTGGAAGGCTTAAATAAAATATTGCTCGATATCGACAAAGCGATCCGGATCATTCGCCAGACTGAACAGGAAAACGCCGTAGTTCCTAATCTCATGCAAGGCTTTTCCATTGATCAGGCCCAGGCGGAATTCATCGCTGAAATCAAACTTCGCCACCTGAATAAGGAATACATTTTAAACCGGGTGGCGGAAATTGCCGGACTTCAAGAAGAAATCGCTGCTCTCCAGGATTTGAGAAGTCATGAGGAAAAAATCAAGAATTTAATTTGTCATGAGTTGGCGGAAATCGCCAAAAAATTCGGCAAACCCCGCCGCACCGAAATTATCGGAGAAGAACATATTACCCAGGTTACAGTGGAGCATTTGATCGAAGATTACAATCTGAAGATTTTCCTAACGGAACAAAATTATCTCAAAAAAGTCGCTCTGACCTCCCTGCGGGCCAATCCCGAACAAAAATTAAAAGAGGATGATCGGATCATTCAAGAAGTAGAAACCCATAATAAGGCCGATTTACTCCTCTTCTCCAATAAACAATCGGTTTATAAACTTAAGATCTATGACATCACCGACAGTAAAGCCAGCAGCCTTGGTGAATATCTTACCAACTTGCTGGAACTGGAAAGTGATGAAAAAATTATTTACTTGGTAGCAACCGATGATTACCACGGCAACTTGCTTTTTGCCTTTGAAAACGGTAAGATTGCCAAGGTTGAAGTAGCAGGATATGCCACCAAAACTAATCGCCGGAGACTGGCCAATGCGTATTCGGATCTTTCGCCCCTCGTGAAGATGATGTTTTTGGAACAGGAGCTGGATTTCGTCGCTTACAGCAGCATTAATAAGGTTTTGCTCTTTAACAGCGCGGCCATCAACGCCAAAACAACCCGGGACTCCCAGGGAGTCCAGGTACTCGCCTCCAAAAAAGGCAGCCGAATGATTGCCCTGAAACCCCTCTCCGAGGTGAGCTTTTTGGATCCCGATTATTACCGGACCAAAAATATTCCGGCTATCGGTTGTTATTTAAAAGACGAAGACAAACAAATCAAACAGGCGGCGTTAGGACTGGAAGTACCTTGAAAGAAGGTCAGGCGAGGCAGCGAGAGATAGTCAATCAACCAACCCTTTGATTAACCTATTTTTCACCCTCTGTCGCCATTCTCTCCGGTTATTTCAGATGGAGGGTCTTGTCCGGGCTTTGGGACTAAAAAACATTCCCGAAGATAAGCTTAATTGCTCCTTCGGGAATGTCCGCATCCGTCGGATCCTGGACATTCATATTTATCACGATTGTTCCCGCCACAGCCCTCCAGTATCCAATGAAATCCCGTCCATCAATTTCTAAGTGCATATCACCTCATCTTGCTTTTATTGTCCATTTAATAACTTCTCATCTTCCGGAAAAATTGAGCGGTAATTAATTTTAGCATATCTTCCCAACCCTTCACAAATCTCATTTTTTAAATTCAATCCAAAAAAATGTCTTATTTTGAAAGAAATACTTATAACATTACGTTATACGAAATGAATTACATTGGTCCACTTTTCGGAGGTATCTGTTTTGAGTTTAAATGTTCAAAATGAATCTGAATATATTATCCGGGCTCAAAATGGTGATAAACAAGCTTTTGGAGAGCTGGCTCTTTTCTACAGGAAGAATATTTGTGGGTTGGCCTATCGTATCATCGGCGATCTTCAGGAAGCAGAAGACATTACCCAAAATGTTTTTATCCGGGCCTTTTTAGCTCTCCCTAAATTCACCCCCAATCATGACGGTTCCTTCAAAGCCTGGTTATTAACCATTACCTCCCGTTTGTGTTTGGATTATCTGCGCCGGTATAAAAGAAATCCTATCTATCTGGAAAGTATTCCTGATGACACTCTCCATCAAGCCGGGGGTAATAAAAATGTCACCGACATCGTTATCGACTCCGAAGAAAAAAAGGCATTATGCGAGGCGCTGCTCCGGTTGCCACCCAACTACCGGATGGCGATCGCCCTCAAATATGTTGAAGAACTTGATTATCAAGAGATATCCCAGGTTATGAAAATTCCTCTTGGAACTGTTGGTACCTGGATACGGCGTGGCCTGGTAGAACTAAGAAACGATCTTAACCGGAAAGGGGATGAAAACCGTGCAAAACTGGCGGCTCGATGAAGATTTGGAAACAAAAATTAATGCCCTGCTTAAATTTGATCCTTTGAATGAAATATCATCCGATAGTGAATTCATTCAACAGCTGAATCAAAAACTGTTGTTGTTGGAACAACCTCAGCCAGATCAGTTATTTTGTCGAATCTGGTTCAATGGAATCTGTAATGGTCTTGCTGCAGCCGCATTAGGGGTAATCATCTTTATAAGTCTGCAAGTTTTACCATCTCTACTTATGGAAGCATCACTTACGGGTACAGAATTGATTCATTCAAAGATCGTCGGCGCCACCTTGAATCAAAATATCTTATGGAAAAAATTCATCATGGATCTTCAACAATTAAAATAAATACTTCGATAAGGAGAATAAACATGAATGAGTTTCGCAAAAAGCATCCTTTAATCAGCGCATTCCTTTCCTTTATCTTTCCGGGTGCGGGACAACTTTATAATGAAGAATACGGCAAGGGACTAATCTTAATTACTGTCGCAATTGCCTCTATTATCAGCATCGTATATAGCGGTATTTCAATGGGTAATGAGATGATGAGTGGTTCAAATCTTCCTCCAACAATGCTTATCATGCAAATCATTACCTCAGCCCTGATTTACTTTGGCCTCTGGCTTTATAGCATCATTGACGGCGCAATTGGCGCCCAGCGGATTTCCAATCAAACCTCTGCCGAGGCTCAAAATCCTATATCCAAACCTCAGACCAAAGAAGCCGCAATAGCTTTAGGCGCCGTTCTGATAGTCATCGGCCTGTTGGGTATTCTCAATTTACTCGGCTTAAAACTACATTTACTAATTAAATACGGCTGGCCGGTGGCGCTCATTTTAATTGGAGGCTATTTACTGGCTAGATCCACCGGCTTACTGAAGGGAGATCGTTAAATGAAACGCCATATTAGTCTGTCGGGAATCGGTTTAGGTGTATATCTTATAGGACTCGGGGTTTGTTATGTTTTTCAGCAAACGCTAGGTCTACAAATCATCGGTTTTGGGTTGCGATTGTACCCATTTTTGATTATTTTACTCGGTCTCGATTTTATTTTGACCAATACCGAACGGACCTCTTCATTATTCACCAAACCGAGTCCCATGGTGGTTACTTTGCTTATTCTATTTACGATCGTTGGTGTAATTGGTAATTTTTTCTTTAATAGTTTACTATTCGACATCCCAAGATTTAGGTATTTCGATCATTGGGAAAAAGGGTGGTTTGACCGGGATCAAGGGCCTCAAATCATCGTTAATAAGGATTTTAAAATTCCGCCCGGAATCCAAACTATCAAAATCAAGAATCAATCGGGTGATATCCGGATCAATAGTTCTAACAACGGTACAATATCGGCAGAAGCCCAAATTAGGGTGAAATTTCGCCGAAAATCCTTTTCAAAAAATGATTTTAACTTCATTGGGGATGTTCGAGGAGATAAATTTTTAATAAGATTAGATTTCCCTTGGAGATCTGACCGTTTTAATCGCTATTTTAATTCCGATATTGTCTTGAATATCCCCGAGGGACTATCCGTATCCATCGAAAACACCGCCGGTGATATCGAAGTAGCCACAATTGCGGGAAATCTGGATGTCGAAACAAAATCCGGAAACGTCCAAATTCAAAGCGCCGACAGAAACCTGAGATTGACCACACTGTTTGGAAATGTGACTGTCGGGAATATAACAGGGGATGCTGAAATCACTACCAAAGCTGGCGAAATCAATATAAAGAAAGTCAAAGGCAATGCCCGCATTGAAAGTGTATCCGGCAATGTAACCTTGACGGAATGCGAAGGTCCGGTCCATATCGAACTTAAATCCGGCAATTTGGATGTCAATCTTGCTAAAATTAGCGATGATTGCTACCTTGATCTTAAGTCGGGCAATATACAATTAGGGTTGCCATCCGCCGCCCAGTTTTCCATCGATGCTCAAAGCCTGTCGGGAAATATCAATTCCGACTTTGAAGTAATGGTTGAAAGAAAGTTTGCACGGGCAACCGCCAGGGGAAATGTTAATGGCGGGGGCCCGTTGGTAAAAGTTCGGAATATTAGCGGCAATATTGAACTGCGAAATTATTGAGTTCAACCATCCACGCGGCTTAGGCTGAAACTTGCGCTGATTTTTGGCTGCCCCGGTAACTTGTTCCTCCGGCGAGGGCGTTAGCCCATTTGCCGCATTTATCACCCCAGCGGGCTATGGGCTCTCCCTCTAAATCCACTTGAATGACTTCACAAGCATTGGGGCAACCGTCGCAATTAAAGGTTTTTGGCGTAAATTGCAAATCTGCCGTGTCAAATCCGGCAAAGTTGCTTTGCGCGTTATTTTTTTCAATGTAGTCTTTGGCAAGAAGCGCTGCGCCAATAGCTCCCATTACATTAAAATGTTTTGGAATAATGATTTCATGCTTCAATTCTTTTTCTAAGGCAGCCACAATTCCCTTATTTGCAGCCACACCACCCTGAAAAACATAGGGGGGGTCCAGTACTTTTCCCCGGCATAGATTGGTTATGTAGTTCCGAATCAAGGCTTCACAAAGTCCTTTGATAATGTCCGCCTTGGAAAAACCGAATTGTTGTTTGGCTATCATATCCGATTCCGCAAATACGGTACATCGGCCGGCAATCCGGATGTTTTCGGTGGATGAAAGAGCCAGATCTCCAAATTGTTCAATGGGAATTTTGAGCCGTTCGGCTTGATGATCCAAAAACGAGCCGGTTCCTGCGGCACAAACAGTATTCATCGCAAAGTCCACAACCATTTGATCCCGGAGTAAGATAACTTTTGAATCCTGACCGCCGATTTCAAAAATAGTCCTAACGTCCGGATAATAATGGGTCACTGCTGTAGCATGAGCCGTAATTTCATTTTTCACAATATCGGCCCCAATAATTATCCCGGCAAGTTGCCGCCCGCTGCCGGTTGTGCCAACCCCAAGAATCTGGAGATCCGGTTTTTCGTTCTGAAGTTGCTTGATTCCTTTTTTTATGCATTCCAAAGGTTGTCCATTGGTCCGTATGTACTGCTGCGATAAAATTACACTTTCCGGACTCACTGCGACAATATTGGTACTGACCGAGCCAACGTCAACTCCTAAAAACGCCTTCGTCATCTTATTCCTCCTAGGCAGTGATTTGTTTTTTTCTCGTTCTTAATAATTCTATAAAAGCTTCAATTCGGGTCAAATTATTGGCAATACCTGATTGTTCATCAAGCGCCAATGTTAAAACCGGAATTTGATGATCCCGGGAGATTTGTGGAGCAATACTCTGGGTTACCAACTCCGGTAAACAGGCAAAAGGCATCAGGTGAATGATTCCGTCGAAACCCTTTTTCTTATAATCGACAATAGAACCGACATTCTCTATTTCATGCCCGCCAATGGGAATTTCCATGTACTGTTTAGCTGCTTTCAGTATGCCGGCATTAAACTTTCCAAAGGGTCTAGGAATATTATCATCAATCCATGTTGAAATACACATGGATCGTGAAACTTCGCAGCCCAAGTCGCCCATTACTTCAGCTATGTTCATATTAATAGACGCCTCCATAACCACGAATATTTCACCAACAATCCCAATGCGAATCTTTTGGCTTTCCGGAACTTCTCTGACGGGGATTGCCTTCAGCATTGATAAGCCATCCCGATAGAGCCGCCGCACATCCCGTAGTTTTTGGGCTTCCTTATAAAAACACTGAGTTATTTTGTCAAAAGCCCTGGTAAACGAACCATTTTTCACTTCATAGGCCCTATTTTGTTCTACTATTCTCTGTAAACGGTCGACGGCTTGGGCCATCCGATAAACCGTATAAAGGGTATTAGCAACTTTGGCCCATGAGTTTTTTCCTTTTAGTAATGAGACGTTTTTCCAAAATCGGACCGGATCATCAAAAATGCTATCAAATACGATGATATTTACATCATAGCCTAAGCTCTGAAGGGTTCTACGGTGGACCTCATTATAAAACCCCGCTCTGCAAGGTCCGTTTCCTCCGGAAGTTACAATCGTGTCGGCGCCCATGTCCAAAGCCTCAATATAGGACCCTAGGACAACTTTATAAGGGAAACAAGCAAATTCGGGGCTGTATTTCACTCCTAAACGTATTGTATGTTGACTTGGCCTGGGCGGCTCAATGACTTCATGACCTAAGAGTTCGAAAATTTTATGATAAATAATCGTCGAACCCATATAAGGAAAGGTTATTTTCATTTAAGCGCACTCCGTTTTCGATTTCTTCTTGGCTATCATATCAACAAATGCTTCCACCCTGGTTTGTAAATGATTTTCACCGGTGTGTTCATCAATCCGGACCGTCATGAAAGGCTTTTGATACTTAGCCGAATCAAGTTCCAATACTTTGCCTAAAAATGAGTCGGGTCCGCAACCAAAAGCGGTAACGTGAATTACACCGTCAAAACTGGGATCTTCAAAGAAATGATAAGCACCTGCTAGTAATTTGTTTGAAAAAGTCCAAAAAAGGGTGCGGGGAAATCTTTTAAGTTGCTTTTGGATTCCATCTTGATCCAGCATTTCAAAAGTAACCACTTCGGCTCCAAGTCCGCGGAGCCGATCTAAAATGTCCATACTGATGAAGTTATCATAAACATTGTAGACATAACCGATAACACCTATTCTTAGCGGCTTTTTCATAGAAGAACATTTTTTCCCTGTTAGGATTCGCTCGTTGGCCTGCCTGCAATCATATCCTTCCAAAAGCGAATATTCACGAAAATCCGCCCATTTTGCCCGGGCATGATGAATCGCTTTCTTGATTGTTTGGCGATTATCCGTAAAAAGTTTACCGATAGCCATATATTCACGACTTTCAGAGATATCATCAGTTTTGGCATTGATAAAGTGGGTCAGCATTCTCTCCGGAAGTTCAGGAACAGTCTGGCGAAGCATATCCGGAAGCCCCAAAAATTTCGGACAAAAAGTATCCCTTTTCCAAATTGAAACAAAACGTGGGATGTAAACATAGTCGACTTTCTGGTCCAATAATTCCACGACATGACCGGTATAAATTTTCATCGGTACACAGATCTCGGGAACGGAATGGCGTACTCCTTTATCAAGTATGGCTTTATTGGTTGACGGGGTCTGAACGGTCTCCTGTCCAAGTTCCTCAAAAAAAGTTTTCCAAAAACTGATATAATACGGATGAAGTAATGCGGATGGAATGCCGATTTTCATGATTCAATTTTACCTCCAGCTGAGTGACTTGTATAACTCACTATTAATTAATCCCAAAACTCAAGTAACCACTTACGAAAGTAGCGAATTTCTTACCCTTTATCGAATGCGCTGAAATGTTTCTCTAATTTGCGTGTAACCTTGGATTTGCCGATTGTTCGACAACATCAAGCACCCGTTCCATTTCATTTTCAACTTCGTCCCAATCAATAGGGAACGAAAAAAAATGTTTTTGAAAGAGTAAGGTGACCATGTCGCCAACGCAAATCCTCAATATTGTGCGAGCCCTTTCGATTGGGATTCCCATTTTGGCTGCTATTAGCTGTTCAATCATATCGATAAGTTCAAATAACTTCCCGAAAAACTTATTCTTGGCTAAAATCATTAATTCATCGTTATACTGCATTTCCATCAAAACAATTTTAACCAATTCAAAATTATTTTCCAAGAATTCTAAACGATCCACCAATATGGTTTTCAAAAAATCCCGGGTTGGATAATCTTTTGATTTTTCCACCTTTTCAAGAAGCGGTGTAATCTGGATATTATCCAGTAACTGGCCCATCGCTTTCTGCACAATCTCTCTTAATAACGATGGTTTATCACGATAATACTTAAAAATAATCGTCTCCGATAGCCCGGCTTCTTTGGCTATGGAAGCGGTGGTTGTGGCTTTAAAACCATTCAAAGCAATCAGCTTTATGGCTGCATTTAAAATTTTCTCTTGGGTTTCCGCTTTTTTATTATTCATTCATTGCTCCCCATGATAAACCCATTGAACAAAACAAAAAAGTAAGTCCTCACTCACTTTTTAGTATAACATTTTTATCCAATTCGTGCAACTTTTTTTAGTTGAACATCCCCGATTAATTATTGTATAGGTACTTATTTCAGCTTCTTTTTTACATTTTCCTATTTATTCACTTTACATATTTCTCATGACATTTCAATATGATTCTCGATATGAATAATATCCCAGGAACGAATCATATTCTATATAATTATTGCATACCCCCACCATCACCTTTACTGATGACACAATCAAAACTTTTTTTATACAAAAAAGCGCTAATAAACAAAGAAAAAATTGGATCGGCTTTCCAATAGCCAAAAAAATAATTGAGGCAGAGGCTAAAGATCAGGCTCACTGAAATCAACATATAAAACCGGATATCATAGAAACCCGTTTTAATTGTAGATTTAGGTGAATCATCATTGTGGTAAAACCAGAAGGTTAATGCCGGCATAAGCACTAACGAACCAAAAGCGACGATAATCCCAGCCATCGACCGTAAAGGGGGTGTGTCTAAAATCAATACTTTGAGCGACTGAATTAATACCCAAGAGCCTCCAAAAAATGAAACAATTGCTATAGATACCATCGGCTTGTTTAGGGCCATTCCTATGGAAGCGGATTTTTTCTGCAACACTTTACGAAGACGCCTAACCATAATGAAATTACTAATTGTTTCAATCACACTTATCAAACCGAAACTGATCAAAGCGATACTTTGCGACAATATACCAAAGAAAATAGCGAAAAAAGCTTCGAGAATATTGTAAAAAATAACCAAATATTGCATTTGAGTTTGAGATCTTTTGAGCATTTTGATACCTCGATTTGTCGATAAGGTTTGGTAGTTTTAACCTATTCCTCAATCCAATTCGGGACTTTTGATTAAATTTATTCAGCAGCGGAATTAATGTTAAATTAAATCAAAAATTGATGCAATTTTGTTGTCAAACATTCCTATTGGTAGTAAATTAGATATAATCAACAACATAATAGAAAAAGGCAAACCCGGTGAAAACCGGAGACGCAAAACTACGGGTCTAAGGCCGTTTTTTTAAGACTATGATCGCCGGGTCGCCTAATTGATGTTGTTTTTTATTTGATAATTTTTACGTTTTGGAGAAAAAATGCTCATTTTGTCAATCAACAGCGTAACCAATCAGATGCACCTGGCAAAAAACATCTATTCAGCTGATGGAAATACTTTACTTGCTGCAGGAACCCGCCTAAGTGATCATTTTATTGAAAAATTAAAACGATTCGGTGTATCCACTGTTTACATTTCAGATCAATATATTGAAAAAATTGAAGTTGATGAATTGATTAAAACTCAAACAAAAAATGAAGCAACGCGAATTACCAAGGAGGTAATGGATAATATTCGCCAAGACAAAACCTGGGATGGAGAGGATATTCACCAAGTCATTGACCGGGTCATTGATGAATTATTTGAAAATCATGATATTCTATACAACTTAGTAGAAATTAGGGCCATGAATGATTATCATTACGCCCACAATGTTGCTGTTTGCATATTATCCCTCATGACCGGAATTACCTTATGTTATAATTATCAACAGTTAAAACAACTTGGTACCGGAGCCCTCCTTCATGACGTCGGAAAGTCGAAGATCTCCTTGAAAATCCTCAACAAAAAAGGCAATCTTACACCGAAAGAATACGAAGAAATTAAAAAACATCCCTCCCTCGGTTATGAGATCCTGAAACAAAGTAAAAATATTAACGAGGAAGAAGCTTTTATCGCTTGGCAACACCATGAGCGATTCGACGGCTCAGGATATCCATTAGGTCTTCGAGGTACTGAAATATGTGAGCCCGCGCGAATCGTGACTCTCGCTGATGTTTATGATGCAATGTCAACAGACCGGATCTATCGGAAAAGGTTCTTACCCCAAGAAGTGGTTGAATATATTCGTGACCAAGGGCCAAATCAATTTGATCCCCAATTATCAAAAGCCTTTTTAGAAAATATAGCTCCTTTCCCAATCGGGAGCATGGTTCTCCTCAACAACGGTCAAAAAGGAATAGTCGCCTATGTCTCCAAAGATTTTCCAGCCCGGCCCTTAGTTAAAATGATTTGCGATCGAAACGGTAATTTGATAAAGGAACCGGAGGAAAAAGATTTAAAAAAGGATTTAACCTTGTTTGTCCTCAAAACATTGAAAGACGATGAGATGGGTGTTCATTAAAGAACTCAAGTGACTTCCTTGCCTGGTCTTTCGAGCAATCATAACATTCCCCAAGCACTTTCCACCGTGTTTTTCATTAACATGGCAATCGTCATCGGTCCTACTCCACCAGGAACCGGAGTCAGCCAACCAGCCACTTCCGCAACAGAATCAAAATGAACATCTCCGACAAGCTTCCCTTCAGCGTTAACACTTGTGCCCACATCTATCACCACTGCTCCTGGTTTCACCATGTCACCCCTGATGAGTTCGGGCTTACCGACTGCTGCAATTAATATATCAGCTCTTCTGCAAATCATCCCCAGATCGCTGGTTTTAGAATGACAAACAGTAACTGTGCCGTGTTCCCTTAAAAGTAACATCGCTTGCGGTTTGCCTACAATATTACTGCGGCCGACCACGACGCATTCTTTTCCTGTTATTGATACCCCGGTCGACTTAATAAGTTCCATGACTCCCGCCGGAGTACATGATATAAAACCCGGAATGCCGATCATCAATTTACCCACATTGATCGGATGAAATCCATCAACATCTTTTGATGGCGCAATCCTTTCGATGACCTGAGCTTCATTCAATTGTCCGGGCAAAGGCAATTGGACTAAAATACCATGAATTTTGGGGTTTTGATTGAGCTCATCGATTATGTGGATCAATTCAGCTTGAGTGGTTTCTCCCGCCAAAACATGTTCTTGGGAATAGATGCCCAACTCGGCACAAACCTTCTTTTTCATATTGACATACTTACGGGAAGATGGATTATCCCCTACAATCACCACAGCCAAACCAGGCTGTCTCCCTTTTTGTGTCAAATCGGTAATTCTCAATTTTAACTCGGCTTTAATTTTGGAGGCCAGGGCTTTCCCATCAATAATGTTAGCAGACATGTAAACACCTCTTTAGCTAAATAATTCCAACTGTTTGACTTGCCCTTCATGACTCTTCACTACCATCTTTTCCATCACATCGGAAGGAAAGAGTTTGAAAAAACGTGAGGCTTCAACGGATACTTGCTCTCCATAGCGAGTCCGAAATTGCGAATTCATCAAATATAGCTGCTGTTTAGCTCTGGTCACCCCTACATAAAATAATCTTTGTTCTTCGTTAACCATATCCGGAACCGGCTCATTACCATAGGGTAAAAGACCTTCTTCTACACCGGCAATAAAGACAACCGGAAACTCTAATCCTTTGGCTGCATGGATTGTTGATAGAGTAATCGTTTCGGTGCTGAAAGCCTTATCTCCTTTCCGGAAAATATCGGCCTCAAGCGCAAGCGGTAAGGAGCGAAACAATTCATCCAAGCTCCGGTAATTCTCGCAAATCCTTTTAAACCTTTCCAGTTCCTCGGTTTCGACCGGGTCCATTCTCAATACCCAATCATCAACGATCTCAGAAGTTTTCTTGTTCATTTGATCTTTATAATATTGTACAACACCATGAAATTGCCGCAGCTGATTTAGCTTCTCGGGCGCCAGCTCGGCAGCAAATAGATCGCTCAATTGATTTGTCGATTGATGCCTAATTAAGTCTATTAACTCATCTACATCTGCATTTTTAAAACCCCAACGGGGTTGCCGCAAATTAGCCCGGAGCAAAAAAAGATCATCCGGTTCATAAAGATACCGAAAAAATGTTATGAAGTCTTTTACGGTTGAAGCCTCCAATGTTCCAGTCGGCCCTACTACCCGGTAAGGGAGACCGGCGGATGCTAACGCTTGTTCTATGACCAGCGCTTGTTTTGAAGTGCGGTACAAAATCGCCACATCGTTGAAGCTGCATGAACCGGCATTGAATATTTTATTACTTCCCTTTCCGCTTCGGTTATGAGCCATGATCATGGTTGCTCCCCCAAGCAAATCGTTTATCTCATTCACGATAAACTTTGCGGCATCTTTTTCACTGGGGGCTTCCAAATGAACGATAACGGACGGATTAACCAGGTTATCTTGGGGAAGGGTTTGCCGGTATTGCTGGGAAATCAACGAATTTGCCGCCTTAACCAAAATCGAAGAAGCTCGGTAATTGCGACTAAGATGATATGAAACAGCCTTGGGAAGAACTTTTTCGGTTTCAAGCTCCTTGAAAAAACGAGCACTCGCTCCCCGGAAACCATAAATCGACTGATTTGGGTCGCCGATAACCATCAAATTTTGATTGTCTTCAGCCCACAATTTGATTAATTTGTATTGAATCGGGTTAATGTCCTGAAATTCATCAACCAATATGTATTGGAATTGCTGCTTTATGGGTAGAAGCCATTCCGGATTTCGCTCCCATAAATCAATAGCATGTAACAAAACATCATCAAAATCCATACGCTGGTATTGCTGTAGACTTTCTTGATAAGCCTGATATATCTCGGAAACTTTCGAAGGTATTGTTAATTCAGTGTCCCACAAATATTTATTTTTTACCAAAGAGATCACCAAAGCCGCTTCGCGGGCGGTCATCGGAACACGGTTCCGCCGCAGTACCTCTTCAATAACATCCCTGGCCTCATACTCGTCTAAAAGTTTGAAAGTATGATACTGCGGGTTCTGATTGATGACCCGCCAGGCAATACTATGAAAGGTACCTAGATTTAAACGATTGACTCTTTTATCACCCTTAAAAAGCGCTATTACTCTAGTTTTAAGCTCTGCAGCTGCTTTGTTAGTAAATGTTACTCCGGTTATTTCTCCAGGATTCACATCTTTTTCTTGAATTAAAAAAGCGATCCTTTCCACCAGCGTTCGTGTTTTTCCAGCGCCAGGGCCAGCAATAACCACGCATACCGGTTGATCGGTCCGGATGATTGCCAACTGTTCCTGACTCAATTCACGTTCCGCCGGAGTAGATTGAGCTTTGAAAGCAGAGTCAGCTTCTTTTTCAATCTGAGAGGCAATTTCTTTCATGATCGAACCTAGTAAAGGTCCCTTTGGTTTTTCGATAACTGTACCTGGATCAAAAAGAGCAGCCTGGCCTTTCAAAGCTTGGCGATCATCTTCCCGGAGTACCGAAACAACTCCATAAGCTCCATCATAACCCGGTTGTACTGAAACTTCACCAACTCGTAAACGCCGGATACCCTCGGCCACTAAAACTCCGGAAACCTTAGCGATGTCCGCCAGTTCCGTTTCCCGCAGAACCGTTAACTCAGGCCCAAGGCTTCGCAACAACTCAAAATATAACCCTTCAACCTTGCGAGAAGCTACACCACTATGGATTGCCGAGCCAATAATTTCCCGTAAGGGGACTAAGCTTTCATAAGGAAAAAAATCTGCCGGTTTAAAACCAGCCGGGCGGTCTGCAAGTTCAATGACCCGGTGAAGCACGCCCACAGTAACCTTTCTCCCACAAACTGGGCAGTTACCGGCTTTTAAAATTGTCTCTTCGGGAGTGAGGCAGACTTCACAATTTCGATGACCATCATAATGGTATTTTCCTTCTTCCGGAAAAAATTCAAGAGTTCCGGCAAATTGCTCTCTGTCCTTGTGCTGAAGGGCATCTTTCAAACCTTGATAAGAGAACTCCCCATTAAAAAGATTGGCTTCTCTGGCTAAATTGGTTGGGTTATGAGCGTCAGAATTGGATACCAAGGTAAAACGATCCAATGCCGACCATCGCCAGTTCATAGCTGGATCTGACGACAATCCGGTTTCCAAGGCGAAAATATATTGAGTCAAATCTTCATAGCATTCCGTAATATCATCGAAACCGGAATTGGATCCAAAAACCGAAAAATGAGGAGTCCAAATATGAGCCGGAATAAAGATTACTTCCGGGCAGACACCGAGTATGAGATCGAATAAACGGTGACTATCCATCCCCAAAATAGGTCTGCCGTCAGCCCGGATATTCATACCCAACTGTTCCAACTTATCGCTGATTTGGTCTGCTGTTTCCAGGGAGGGCAATACCACTAAATGGTGAACTTTCCTCACGCGACCGTTCTTTTTATATATGGTACTGAGTTCACCGGTTATCACAAAACGGACTTCCGGCCCCCCTGGAATCTCCGGGGATACTGTTTCTTTTAGCCTATAAAAACCCGACTCCGCCTGTATAAGGGTATCCCGTAATTCCTTCCGCCAACCAGGGTGTGTAAAATCACCACTGCCGACTAATGAAACGCCCTTTAATCCAGCCCAACGATGCAGGTTTCGCGGGTTACATTCTTTACTGGTAGCCATGGAGAAATGGGAATGAATATGTAAGTCAGCGACCCAAGGCAAAAAAATCACTCCTACTGATTCAATAGTTTGTTCCGAGTATTCTTTTTCAGTATGCCTATTTCCACAATTGTGGAATATAAACCTGCAAAAAAAAAAAGATCGCTAAAAATCCAATTTTAACTATATAGTGGAAGTAAATAAATTGAATAAGATTTTGGGCAAAAATTGGGTCAACCATCCCCTGACCCCTTCCTCGAGGAAGGGGAATTAGCAATCATTTGCGGGGACACCCCGCACCCCGGCAACATACGCATGCTGCACTTGCGAAAAAAATTAAACCTGAAAAGCTTTTATAAGGGTGCAGGGAAACCCTGCCGGGGACCGGAGTGTCCCCGGTGTCCTTATCTTTAAGCCCTCCCTTGAGGGAGGGTTGGGTGGGTTGATCTTTTAGTTTCCAAAAAACTTAATTCAATATATATAGCTGCGAAGAAAATTTCCTTCCCGTAAAAAAACAAACCATTGATTTGCCATGGTTTTAGAATGGTGCCAATTATCAATATAAAATGATTATACTTATTTCGAAAGCCAATCCTGCACCACCATAATCACAACTTCCAGGATAAACAAAATAACCACAGCCCATTCCAGACGAAACATCCGGATAGAGTGACTGACTGAAGTGAATCCGTCCAGAATATTTTTTAACGTATTCGTTTTATGCTGCAATATTTCATATCTATCGTTCAGTTCAAAAAAGTCAGCCATTTGATCATAAAATGTTCCGGCCAGACTGTGGATCCAGGTGCTATCGGGTTTATCCAAGATCATGATATAGGCGATAGTATTGTATTCGTGACGGACAATTTGAGCCGTGGCCCTAGCCACTTCCTTATCGCTAATATGGAGCTTCCCTTTTTCCAGGCGATCAATAACCCCTTCAACCTTATCCAAAATCGTCTCCAGACGTTCTTCCATTCTTTCGAGTGCCACTGACTTGGCAATAACTGTAGAAATCAATTCAGGATGAAACTCAGCGAACATGGGAACATTCACATATTGGTCAGTAAATTCCAACCCGGAGGAATCATTGATTCTAAGCTCATAATCATCCGAATATACCGGGATGTTTTGAAGATTTATAGCGGGTTGAAAACGACGCAGGTATGTAAAAAAGTTATCAACTTCAGTCTGGGTGTTATTGATGAATACTACACTACCAAATGAAAAAATCAGGATTGATTTTTCGGGAGCTAAATCATAACCAAAGATCTTTCCTAGTAATTCCTTTTGAAGAATCAATGGTTCTTCCCAGGTATATTTTTTCCTGATATTGCACGCTACCGCGATTTTATTGAGATCAATTTCATTTGCAACTAAAAATGCTTTAAAAATCATTGTATCCATTTTACCACCGTTTAAACTTTCTAATACTTTTACATTGATTTATTTGTTTTTCCTATTCCTGCCCTTGTAATATGATATTGCCTTTTCTGTCTACCTGAGTTATATTTGCCAAATAAATAAAAAAGCCTCTAACATAGAGGCTAATCATGACCAATCAATATAAAATGGCTCCCCGAGTTGGACTCGAACCAACAACCACCCGGTTAACAGCCGGGTGCTCTACCATTGAGCTATCGAGGAGTGTTTGTAAAACATCGTGCTCAGCTGACGAAATATATAATAACACAGGTTGCTTTCTTTAGTCAAGCATATTTTACTGGATTTTATCGGAAAAATTAAAACATAATCCTCACCAAAAATAAATGCATCCTGATTTTCCCTCTAAAGTCCGTTTTCATGCTTCTTTCTTTTACATATTGAAAGCCATGCGCTCTCCTAACTTTAGAAGAGGAGAATTTAACCCAGATGTTTTTGGAGCAAATTCATTAATCGCTGATTGATTTTACATTTTTTAAACGCGAATGAACTCAGGATATCATCCAGTCTCTCCTCACTCATTCCTTGAAACAGCTTGGCATAAACCGGTTGCAGCAAAGTGGCGGCATAATTTCGCAGTACCAAATCGCTTAAAATAATCACATTGTCAGTATGATTTATGGCATACCCAGTGGTTTCCTTCTCCAGCAAATCAGCCAGATCGGATATTTTATTTTTAACAATATCGTCTTGAAAATACTTTACAAAATTTTCCGCGCCTAATACATGTTTTTTCTGCTGAACTCCCGTAATCATCTGCGTGTATTCGGATTCGGGATCAAGGGTCACCCATCCCATAACTCCAATATCCTTATAGGTCCAGGTAGTCCAGTGGGCGCCAAATTTTTCAAAAACGCTAATTTGATCATCCATGGCCATTAAACGGTCAGGAATTTCCTCCTTTGAGCCGTAATATTGAGCGCCGAATTCGCCAACCCATAACGGGACTTGATGCTTTTCCGTAAATTGAAATCCTTCGCATTCTTTAAAAAATTCTGACTGCCGCTTCCGGTCCCAATATCCGCTTTGATATTCCAAATCAGTCGAGTAACTATGAAATTCTCCCGGATAAGGCCCTGGTCCAAAACCCGCCGGTTGGTAATTATGACTGCTATAAACCAAATTATCGGCAAAAGGGGCATCCAATCCTGAAAAAAGAACTGAATATTTATCTCCTTCCAGAAAAATGAGATGATTATTATCGATTTTTCTAATAGCCTCAACCGTTTCTCGGTAAACCCGGTTCATGACGGCAAAATCCGGCCGGTAATTTAAAAAATAATTAAAAGGATAGTCGCCGTTGGAAGTATTGGTACAGGGCTCATTCATCAGGTTATATCCGGCGATAACCGCTTTTTCCTTATACCTGCCCGCCAGCTCTTTCCATAGTGCAATAAACCGTTCTTGATAATGGGGATTATGCCAGAAAAGGCTGACCCCCCTGTTGTTGTCACAATGCCAGTGCGAATTTTGCCAACCTTGAACCGCATGCAAATCTAAAATTACATATATTTCATATTGCTCACACCAGTCAATCACCCGGTTCAACCGTTTAAAACCCGATTCTTTATATACGAAAGGGGTCGCGTCGTCTTCGAAATGCCGGTAATTCAAGGGGATTCGAATGAGATTGGCCCCTGATTCCTTGATAAAACGAATATCATCTTCGTTAAAAAAATAATCCAATAAACGTTCAAAAAAGAAGTTACCCTTTCCGGTTCCGATCTCGTTCATTACTGTCTCCCGGAGCTGGGTTTCAGCGCCGGGATATCCATTAATGAAATTCTCCAAATTCATCCAGCCACCAATACAAGTACCTCTTAATCGAATGGCCTTCCCTTTGGAGTCAACGATTTGTTTTCCCTTGGCCCGTAGCATTTCCATAATTAGCTCCCTTTCTTTCATTACTGATGATCTCAGAACGCGACTCACCCTTTGACCGCGCCCGATGTCAAACTGTTGATTACTCTCTCTTGAGCGACAAAGTAGAAAATCATCAAAGGCAGGGTTGAAAAAGCAATCGCTGTCAAAATTCTCGGAATATTAACGGTTTCCGCGCCGCTAAACTCTCTAATTCCTAGGGGAATCGTTTTGTACTGCGCACTGTCGATTAAAATTAAGGCATATATAAATTCATTCCAAACATAAATAAAGTTATAAATGGCTACCGTGGCAATTATCGGCAAAGATAACGGAAACATGATTTTGCGATAAACCATGAAATGCGTGCAACCATCAATCCGGGCCGCTTCTTCCAACTCATGGGGCACATCTCTAAAAAAACCGGTGAATATAAATATGGATACAGGCAAACAAAAACTGATATAAGGGCCGATCAAGCCCAATAAATGATTATATAAGCCGAGCCGGTTAATGATGACATAAACGGGGATCAAGGTAGTATGTACCGGAACCATCATTCCCACAATAAACATGGCAAACAAGTATTTATTCAATCTAAATTTCATTTTGGCAAAAACAAAACTCGCTAAAGAAGCGATAAAAATTACTAACGTGATGGTAATAGCCGTAACCACCAAACTATTCCCAAAATACCTTAAAAAGTCCGGTTGCAAAATTCTTTCGTAATTCCCCCAAAAAAAGCTTTTGGGGAATGACCATATCGAACTCATATATTCCATTTGCGATTTAAAAGAACTTTGAAACACAAATAACAACGGATAACCGCTAATAATCAAAAAAATGGTGGCAATAAGATAAATCCCGCACTTTTTCAAAATGTTCCGCATCGGCTATATACCTCCCTTCGCCCTGTTCGTGGTAAATTGTATTACCGAAGTAATGACAATCGCTACGATAAAGATAAAAGCGGCGATAGAACTTCCATATCCCATGTTAAAATCCACAAAACTGTTTTTATACATATACGTCGACATTAATTCGGTGGCCTGATTTGGACCGCCATTGGTCATGATATAAATCAAATCAAAATATTTTAAAGAGCCCACCAATGACAACACAGCCGAAATTTTAATCGTCCCCGCCATTAACGGCAGGGTGATAAAACGGAAAATCTTCCAGCCCCCGGCGCCATCTATGAAAGCCGACTCGTACAATTCGCCGGGTATGCCGACAAGCCCCGCCCGCATTAAGATCATATAGAAAGGTGTGAACTGCCAGCAAATTGTGATTAAAATCGCTATAAACGCCGTTTTTTCATTCCCAAGCCATCCGGTTTTGAATTGGCCTAAATGAATTGTATCCAACAAGGAATTAATCAACCCAAAATTGGGGTTATAAATCAAAGACCAAAGGATGCCGATGGCTACAGTAGAAATCAACATCGGTATAAAATAAACAGTCCGGTAAAATTTCATTCCTTTTAAACCGGACTGGATTATCAGAGCCAGTAACAGACCCAGGGGAAGTTGGATCAAGATTGAGACAACCACCAAAGTCAAATTATTAGCGAAGGAATGCCATAAAATCGGGTCCTGTAATAATTTTATGTAATTCCCGATCCCGATAAATTGTAAATGATCACTAATCCCCGACCATTTTTGAAGACTATAGTAAAAAGTCAAGAGTACGCCATAAATATTAAAAATCCCATAAACAATCAAAGCTGGCAGCAAAAAAAACGTAACGGTCAATATATATTGAAAATTAGTTTGTATATGTTTATTTGAAACTGCCGATTCCCGGCTAATCATTTTAAGGTTCATAATAGGAAACCCCTTTTCCTTAATTTTGCCCTTACCGGGGGTGTATCCTAAAAAAACAAGCGTTTTTCAAAACCTATCGTTAATCGAGGCTACCCGGAAAAAACTTATCCAAAGTTAAGTATCTTAGGGGAAGATATACAATATATTGTTAGATTCTATATTGTATATCTTTTCCCTTAAAGAACCTTTTGGGACAGGCCTAATTTCCCACCTCGAGCGAAATGATTTACTTCTTCACCAAATCTTCTTTGGCCTTGGCTTCCATTTTTCGGGCGGCTTCCAGAGGGGTCATGGTCTTTCCAAAAATAGCCTGGGTGGTATTTTTGTGCAGATCACCCATTGCCGGCGGGAGGAACTGATCGAAAAACGCCTGGGTATGTTTAGCCTTAGCCATTAAATCAGCCATTTTTTTCTGGAGGGGTTCTTTTATATCAACCCCTTTTACCGGCGCCAAATTTCCTGCTTTGTCAACCCAGTCTTGCCCGTAAGCTTGGTTGGAAAGATACCTTAACAACTCAAGAGCTTCCTTTTTATGCTTGGAATCTTTGGCAACCGAGTAGACATGCGCTCCTCCCACCAGATTGCTAGGATCGCCCTTCCCCCCCTCGAGGGCCGGGAAATTAAACATATCCATATTATTTTTGAAAAAATCCGGGGCTTCGCTTTTACAGAAAGAAAGGTATGCCGAGGTTCCAATCTCCATTGCGGCTTTACCGCTGTACAATAGGATGCGTGATTCGCCGGTATCATAATTAATACCGTTGAAGCCATCGGGAAAAGCTCCCATGTTCACCAAATCCTGAATCTTTTTACCTGCCTCAACAAAGGTCGGATCCTCGAAAGTAGCGCCGCGTTTTCTTAAGTAGGCATTCATAAATGCATCCGGCCCGCCGATACGATCGCATAAATACACAAAAATCAAGCAGCCCGGCCATTGACTCTTATTTCCAAGCGCAATCGGTATAATATTGTTATTCTTAAAAACCTGGATAACCTTTAGAAATTCCGAATAAGTTTTAGGTGCTTCCAGGTTAAACTTTCTAAACAGTTCCTTATTGTAAAATACTAAAGTAGAACTCATATTGGCCGGTACACCATAATATTTTCCGCCAAATTTCGCCATATCGAGGTAAGATGGCATGTAAATGTCTTTCCAGCCATTTTTTTTCAATTCCTTTGATATATCGAGTACTTTACCTTCATTAATAAAAGCTTCCAACCAGCCTCCGCCCCAAGAATGGAAAACATCCGGCGGATTGCCGCTGCCCATCGCGATCTTCAGTTTCGTCTTGTAGGGATCGTTTTCATTGGCCACCACTTCTACTTCAACATTGGGATGGTCTTTTTTAAACCTTTCAACTGCGGCATCAATAACGGATCCGGTGACTTTACTGACTTGGATATGCCATAAACTGATCTTCACCTTGGCCAACGCATTACCACTAACACTGCAAACCACCACCATCATAGCAATAAGAATGAATGACAATACTTTTTTCATCGTAACCCTCCCTACTTTTTTATGTAATAATTCAGTCAAAGGCTGAATTAACTACCAAAAGCAACGATCTAAAGCCATTCCTGAATGTCAATGCAATAAAAAGCCCGAATGCCAAAACTATCGTCCATTATTTGCGGGCTTGGATCCCGCTCAGTTTTTCGTAAAATTGGATTATTCCGCAATGATCCTCTTGTCCCTTGCCTTCATTCTTTAGAATCTGGAAAATCTCCATCACCTGGCTAGTTAATGGAAGAGCTACGCCGATTTCATGTCCGGTATCGATGGCATTGGCTAAATCCTTAATATGTAAATCGATTTTAAATCCGGGCTTAAAATTTCCATTCAGGATCATCGGCGTCTTAGCGTCCATTACCGTACTACCCGCCAAACCGCCGCGAATTGCATTATAAATTAACTCAGGATCAACTCCCGCCTTGGCGCCTAGTACCAAGGCCTCGGAAAGGGCGGCAATATTCAGGGCTACAATAATCTGATTAGCCAATTTCGCAGTGTTTCCGGCCCCAATATCTCCACACAATACAGCTGATTTACCCATCTTTGTCAATATGGGATAACAGCGGTCAAAGATTTCCTTGGGTCCGCCGGCCATTATGGAAAGACTCCCGTCGATGGCTTTGGGTTCGCCTCCGCTGACCGGGGCATCGAGCATTGCGATATTCAATTCTGTGGCTTTGGCGGCGATCTCTTTGGATGCTAAAGGCGCAATCGAACTCATATCGATGATGACCGAACCAGCCTTCGCCCCTTGCAGCACTCCGTTCCCGCCCAAAATCACTTCCTTAACATGCGGGGAATTCGGCAGCATAGTGATGATAATCTCTGTTCGGGCGGCCACATCTTTCGGAGATGAAGCGGCAGTTGCGCCGACCGCCGCCACTTCTTTGACGGCTTCCTGGTTGACATCATAAACCGTCAAATCATAGTCGGCCTTGATCAAGTTTTTCGCCATCGGTTTTCCCATGATTCCCAATCCAATAAAACCAATTTTCTGCATTACAATTCTCCTTCCGCTTTTTTTGAGTTGATATTATAAATTTTATCTTAACTGCTTACAGGTTTTTGCCCTGTTCTTATTCAATCAACAAGCGGTTACGCCGCCGTCTACCGGCAAAGAAACACCCGTTATGAACGAAGCTTCATCCGAAGCAAGAAAAAGCGCTGCCTCGGCAATATCTTTCGTAGTTGCAAATCTACCCAATGGTACTTCATCCTGCCTTTGTTTTCGCTTTTCCGGGTCACTGAACAGTTCTGCAGCCAGAGGCGTTTCAACCGTACTTGGATGGATCGAATTCACTCTGATATTGTATTGAGCATACTGGGCCGCAACGCCTTTAGACATCATTGTAACGGCGCCTTTGGTTGCAATATAGGCTATTGTTGAATATTTATGGCCAATCATGCCGGCGACGGAAGACATATTCAGAATGCAGCCCGTTTTTTGCTCTTTCATTGCGATAACGGCGTGTTTCATGCCAACAAATACCCCTTTTATATTGACGTTGATCATTTTATCCAGCACGTCGATGGGGTATTCTTCAAAGGGCATTCTGATACTTAATCCGGCATTGTTTACCAGCACATCCAATTTCCCGTTCTTTTTCTTAACAAGTTCCATTGCATCCTGCCAGTTCACCTCATTTGTTACATCCAGGTGAATATAGGTAGCTTTTCCGCCAGCTGCATTAATCTCATCAACCAGCGATTGCCCTTCGTTTTCTTTTAGATCGCAGATACACGTAGTCGCACCTTCCGCGGCAAACCGCCGCGCCAGTTCAGCGCCGATTCCCTGGGCAGCTCCGGTAATCATCACAACCTTGTTGGTAAATCTCATCGTCGCTCAATCTCCTTTATCGTCCTCTATCGTCATTTTTAAAATCGAAAAAACTCTTATGGAGCTTCTAATATTCCTGAATCAAAACGACATTGCCGTTGCAACCAAGTCTTCCTTGGTCAAGTGATAGTGTTTCAGAAGTTCTTCATAGTTTTCCGCTGATTGGCCGAATGAATCGTTAATTCCCATTATCTTTAACCGGTATTCCCCTTCCCGAACTAATATCTCAGCCAAAGTACTCCCTAAGCCTCCATAAATACTATGCTCTTCAAAAGAGACCACCTTGCGAATACCTCCGATGGCTTCCAAAAGATCCTTACGATCCAGAGGTTTAATCGTACCAACATGAATCACTGCCGTAGAAATTCCCTGGGAATGCAGTTCCTGCGCGGCTGTCAAAGCAGTTTTGGTCAAAGTACCGGTGCTGATAATCGCTAAGTCCTCTCCGCTAACCAGCAGGTCCACTTTTCCAAAGCTAAATTGATAGTTATCCGGAAATATTTGTTCGGTATCCGTGCGTGAGATTCTTAAATATGCGGGTCCTGAATAGCCCGATAAAAACCGTGTGGCCATTTTAGTTTGAATATGATCAGCCGGCACAATAACGGCCATATTGGGTAAAGTCCGCATTAATGAGATATCTTCTATCGTTTGATGGGTAGCCCCGTCGCCAAAATCAGATAACCCGACGCTGGAACCTGCCAGTTTTACATTTACTCCCGGATAAGCAATTACCTGACGAATTTGATCATAGGCCCGGCCTGTAAGAAATACGGCGAAAGTATTAACAAAAGGTTTCATACCATTTAAAGCCAACCCGGCAGCGATTCCAACCATGTTTTGCTCTGCGATACCCATTTCAAAATATTGCTCTGGGAGCTCTTGCTCAATATATGTACTCATCGTCGACTTGGATAAATCGGCATCGAGAGCAACAATATTCTGATCGTATTTCGCCAATTCCAGTAATTCTTTTCCATACCAAACACGACAGGATTCCATTTAATCCACCTCGATTTTATCGCTATTTTTAATTCAATTCTTTCAAGGCATTTTCATATTCATGGCTATTTAACATTCCATTGTGATATTTAGCCGTATTTTCCATGAAAGAAACTCCTTTACCCTTTATGGTATGGGCAATGATTGCGGTAGGACCATCAAGATGATTATCCGCTTCGTCCAAAACCTTGATTAATTCCTCGACATCGTGCCCATCAACTTCAAAGACATTCCATCCAAATGCCTCCCATTTAAGACGAAGCTCGCCCAATTTCAAACGTTCGCAGATAGGGCCCGTTGCCTGTATTTTATTATGATCGATAATAGCGGTAAGGCGGGTTACATGAAAACTAGCCGCTGCCATGGCAGCTTCCCAAATCTGACCTTCTTGTAACTCACCGTCGCCCATTATTACATAAATCCGCCCCGGCTCTTTCTTTTTCCTTTCCGCCAAAGCCATTCCAATTCCCATCGATAAGCCCTGTCCCAAAGAACCTGTATTGGCCTCGATTCCGGGTAAACTTTTAATATTGGGGTGCCCTTGTAAACGGCTGCCTAATTTTTTTAAAGTCTGCAATTCATCTTTCGGGAAGAAACCTGCTAAGGCCATGGCTGCGTATTGAGCAGGAGCCGAATGTCCTTTGCTTAAAATTATACGATCCCGTCCCGACATTTTAGGATCTTGCGGATTATATTTCATCGTGTGAAAATATAAAACCGCCACGATATCCGCGACTGATAACGAACCTCCAAAATGCCCGGTATGATTTGGCCCAATCATTTTCACGATTTCCCTTCGTAACTCCTTAGCTCTTAACCGCAGTTCAGACAATTCATTATCCATGGAATCCAATTCCTTTCTTTTTTTTGAATGAGTTAACATTTTGCCGTTTAGCTGTTAAGAAAAACAGAAGATAGACGTCTTACCTCTAACTCAAAACCAATCCCTATTCAAAATGATATTCGCTTTTTTTTAAGTTCCTTCTTTTTTGAACTTGGTCAAAATACGGTCCATGGTATTTTCCAAGTGACTTTGCATCGCTTCTCCGGCTATGTGAACATCCCGCTTTTTAAGGGCTTCGACAATTTTTCGATGTTCACTAATACCGTTTTCGATAGCATCAGGCAAACCAATAATCCGTAATTGCTGCCCCAGTAAAAGATCTTCGATTGCTTGATACATCTTAATAATAATTGGATTACGGGTCGCCAAAGCAATTTGCTTATGAAACAGGTGGTCGGTTTTAGCAAACTGCTCCTTATTATTGCTGAAAACAACCATTTGTTCCACATAATGGTTCAATAATTCGATCTCGCTCTCACTAGCCCGGCTAGCCGCTATACTCGCTGTTTTGACTTCAATCATATTTCTGGCTTCCATAATGGATAAAATATTGTCTTTATTCTCAATGAGTAACGGCAACAAAGGAGTCATAAAGGATTCGGCATTAGGACGGGAAATGAAATTACCCTCTCCGTGACGGATGTCTATTAAACCAAACAAGTTTAACTGCCGGAGCGCTTCTCTCAAGGTCGGGCGACTGACGCCAAACTGAGCCGCTAATTCTATTTCCGCCGGCAACCGATCTCCCGGGCGCCAAGTACCTGCGATTATTAAGGCCTTAATCTGGTCACATACTTCCTCCCAGGCCTTTTTTCGATGAATTTTTTTAATATCCAATGAAATCTCCTTCAGAGCAATGGTTAAAAGGTAAGAAGTCTTACTTCTAGATTTCTACTTCTTTTTTCAAATTCCTGCGTCGCCTTCATAAATATTTAAAACCCATCATTAGAATAAAAAAGCAAAAGACCCCGAAAAAAACCGAGGTCTTTTAAAAAATTACTCCTGGCAACGACTTACTCTCCCAGCCGGTCGCCCGACAAGTACCATGGGAATATGTTCACATATTCCTTAGCAGAACCTTTGGTT
>JAEZCE010000058.1 GCA_023429995.1 Bacillota bacterium
ATCAGGTAGGAACGGTCCGGGCCATCACCGACCAGAACGGAACGACAGTCTTTAATGCCGATTACTTCGCGTTCGGCACGAAGTTTGTATCAAACGGGGACTTTGATGAGACTCATGGATTTACCGGGAAAGAGTATGACAGCGACTCGGGGTTGTATTATTATAACGCCCGCTGGTATGACCCGGACTTGGGCAGGTTCATCTCGGAAGATCCGGCGGCGGATCCCAATAACCCGAATCTTTACAGTTATTGCGGGAATAACGGGGTTAGTAGGATTGATCCGACGGGAAAGTTTGCTTGGGCTGTAGTAGTGATTGCGGCAATTGTTGGAGCCATAGATGCCGCTTGCAACGGCGGTAATCCTATAATAGGGGCTTATGTAGGGTCAGTAGCCGGAGCAGTTAGCTGGTTCTGCGGAGCATTATGCGGAACATATTTAGCGGGTATTTTAGAGGCAGTGGCAGTAGGGGCATTAAGCGGATCAATCATGGCGGAGCTTATGGGTGAAAATGCTTGGGCAGGAGCAAGAACGGGAGCTATAAGCGCTGGAATAAGTTTCTGGCTTGGTTCGATTGAAACTGGATCTTCAGCAAGCAATGCACCGACTGGAGATATACACTTGAATGCGGTAAGGAATTGGTTTAACGGTACAATGGGTGCCGTAGTGGCAAATGGGGGGAATTACAACTTCGGAGCCGGTGATGTATTGGCTTTGAGTGGGGCTGAAGGAGAGATAAAAGAGGCGATCGACAAGGCAACCTCATCTGCTACAACTGATAATAAGTTTGACGAAAAACATATAGTCAAAGTAGTTATTTTAAACAATCCTGATGGTGTTGTTGGGCACAATGGGATGTTGTTGATTGATAAAAATGGAAGAGGTATGTTTTATAGTTATTACCCTGAGTTTAAAAATCTAAAGGCGGTGGAAGGAGTACCAGGTGAGATGAGATATAAGGACATGAGTCCTAAAGAAGTCTCGAGATTTTTACTCAAAGATGGAATGATTCTAAATCCTAATGTTACTACTCGTAATAAAACAGTATCATTTGAAAAATACTCTCGTTTTATCGGAATGGATGTAGACTCAGCTGACGGTCTAAAGATGTACAATATGGCCCAATCGATTACTGATAATCCTGGTACATACAAATTCTTGACTCATAATTGTACTCAGGTTGTCGGTGAAATACTTAATGCCGGAGGGTACAAATATGATGATAGTGAATACAACTATATACCAAATAAGGTTTTTGATAATATGAAATGGTATGAAAATGCTCATGTTTGGCAGCTTACAAAATGATAGAAAGGATAAGAATATGAAGAAGGTGTTGTTAATTATTAGTTTACTTCTTTTATTACCTCTAAATATTAACTGTAAAGCCCTGCTTGTAAAGAATTACAAGGGTGATATTGTTATGGGTAATCCAAATATTTGTGATACTGACTATAGTAAGGGTGTTTTAATTTATACGCCTAAGAACAATAACTATTTATATATTGCAAAAGGCGAAATGTATAGGGATGTATCTTTCTCGGAGAATAAAGACCAGATACTAGGAATTACTGGTGAATGTTCGATAGTTGAATATAACATTAATGAAAAAAAGACTATCACTATTACAGAAGGAATTAAAGGTGAACCATATTCTAATGTTAAATATGTTCCCAAATCCAATAATATTAGTTTCGCTTCGGTCGATTTATATTTATATATCTACAATCGTACTACCAAAGAGAACAGACTTGTGACCCAACTTGATGGAGATTACGCTTGGTCAAAGAATGGTAAAAAACTTTACTATAGCGATAATATGGTAATTTATCGTATGGATATAGAAAGCAAAAAAACAGTATCAATCGACAAAGGGTTTGATCCTCAATTATCTGCTGATAACAATTATATAGTTTTTAAAACTGCGCGTGACGAATTAACCGTAAGAGAGATAAAAACGGACAAAGAATGGAAATACAAGACAACTGTGGGGATAGATTATTACAAGTTTTCGCCTGATGCTCAACAAATAGCTATAATCCAGGCGAATACATCTTGGAAATATATTTATGGACAACAGTTACTAGTATGGAACTTTAAGAATAATGAAAAAGTAACGTTAATTGAGCACATAAGTCAAGGTTTTGGATGTAATTTTGATTGGAAGTAGTGATCGTGTGGACTTCAATAAATCCATTGGTATAAAAATGAGTAAAAAAATTGGCCCAATTCAAGCCATACTTATCAATTTTAGGTTTTGGGCCAATGAAAACGTAGTTGTTTTCAAGAGACAATTTCCATATCAACGTATATTAATTTTTAGTGTTGATTCATCTCTTGTTTGATTTGTTCCATAAAGTTTCCGAATTGAATACCGTCGATAAACCCTTGCCGGTAAATGATTTCACTGGAGAGATTCATTAAACTGGCTTGGATGCTTTCATAGTCAAATATCAGCGAACGCTGTTCCGGGGGAAGAATGGCCAGAAGTTTTTGAAAGATCATGATGCATTGGTTTTCAAGAACTTTAGATTCCGGATGATCTTTTAAAATCATATCGTCAATTTCAATGACCCGATTTATGATTAATTCTTTGAAGTAATGATACCAGCTTTTCAACATAAAGATCCTCCTTTTTTACCTTGAAAGGAGGCTGCCAACTTGGGATTTGCAGTAGAAGGAAGATTTTGTTATAATGAAAGACGAAGCAGGCCTTTCAAGGCGTGTTTTCGATGGGGAAGTCCGGTTACTTTCGTGGGTAGACGGACTTCTTTTAATTTTTATTTTTTTCTTGGATCCACTGTTCGATGGCGTTTCGTTCAAACCTCACAGAACCTTTGATCTTTACAAACGGCATACCTTCTTTGCGCCATCGTTCAGTTGTCTTACGGGTTATCTTTAGCCATTTACAAAGATCGTCGACTGTGAGAAGTTCTTCGTCCATTTTTCACCCCCTTATTTGGAAAAGTTTAGAACTACATAGTACATTATACGACATTTCAAGACAGCAAACAATAATATTAATGAATTTTATTAAAATTTTTAATAATGTATTTTTTAAGGTGGCCTTGAGGTATCAAGTAATTGTACACTTCAATAAATCCATCCGGGTCAAAAATGGAGCTTAACCAAAAAGTTAGGCTCTGTTTTTTGAAGTAAATCATTGAAAAGTAGGCTGATTTGAATTAAGAATTTTTCAAGTTGGGATCAGGGTTTTGGCAAGATGGCATGGAAAAACAAGTCTTCAAAATTGGGAGAAGATCGGTTTTTCCTTTAAGCGGCTTTGCGGTAATTATGATATAACCCGCCCAAAACCGGCTTGGAAATCAAATTTGTTTCAGCAATTGATGTTTCAGCTGGTTTTGATGAAGGGAGCGGTGTTTGCCGATTAATTGCCTGGTGAGTTCTGTTTGGATTGTAATAATCATGGATATATCCGCGAATCAAACATTCAAGATGTTTTTCATTCATAGGGATAATATGATCAAGCAATTCCCGGCGCAAAATACTAACAGTCCTTTCACAGATCCCGTTCTGCCATGGGGAATGAAATCCTGTTCTCATGGATTTGATTTTGGTGTTTGCCAAAAATGTTTGTAATTCCTTACTTACAAAAATACGATCATTATCATGGATTAAGTATTCCGGTT
>JAEZCE010000059.1 GCA_023429995.1 Bacillota bacterium
ATCAGGTAGGAACGGTCCGGGCCATCACCGACCAGAACGGAACGACAGTCTTTAATGCCGATTACTTCGCGTTCGGCACGAAGTTTGTATCAAACGGGGACTTTGATGAGACTCATGGATTTACCGGAAAAGAGTATGACAGCGATACGGAGTTGTATTATTACAATGCCCGCTGGTATGACCCGGACTTGGGCAGGTTCATCAGTGAAGATCCGGCGGCGGATCCGAATAATCCTAATCTGTATAGTTATTGCGGGAATAACGGGATTACACGAACTGATCCGACAGGGATGATATTTGGTTGGGACGACCTTCTTTATGCAGTAATCATTGCGGCAGCGGCAGGAGCAATCGATGCCTATATGAACGGAGGCAATCCCTTAATCGGAGCCTTCGTAGGGGCGGTTGCCGGAGCGGTTGGTTATTGTTGCGGGGAATTGTGTGGAGCATACCTGGCAAGTTCTTTAACGGCAGTAGGAGCGGCAGCTGTAGGTGGAGCATTGAGTGGCGGAATTATGTCATCGCTCATGGACGAAAGTTTTTGGGCAGGTGCCAGAACGGGAGCGATCAGTGCGGGAGTAAGTTATTGGTTAAGTTCGGTTGAAGTAGGGTCTTCTGCAAGTAAGGCTCCAACCGGAAATGTGGAATTGGAACGAATCAGGCAATGGTTTAATGGATCAATGGGAGAGTTGGCGGCTACCGGGGAATATAAGTTTAGTGCTGGCGATGCGTTGTTATTGAGCGGGATAGATGATGCGATAAAAGAAGCTTTATCAAATTCAACAGATAAGCCTTCTGTAGATACTGATGATTTAACATGGGTAGATGAATATGGACATACTAACGCTACACCAAATGCAACATTAGCAAGTAACAAAAATAGCTCAAATGAACAGGGACGTCAGAGTGGTGAAAAAGTTACTTCGAAAGAGGTACCTCCAAAAAAATCAGGGTATGAGCCACCAAAAGGTGGACCAAGAACTGGTAAAACAAAAGACGGCAAAAAAGGTTGGCTTGACAAAGATGGAAACGTTTGGGTTCCTGATACATTACATAAAGACCATTGGGATGTTCAATACCCTAACGGAGGTTATGATAATGTTTACCGTAACGGCGCAGTAAGACCGGGGCATGGACCTCGTGGAGAGTTTTCTCCTCCTGGTTTGCGTAAAATTGAAATAGATGGGGATGAAATTTTAAAAGATAGTGCAATTATTTCGGGAATTATCTATGGTTGTAAGGTGGCAGCTGATATTGCTACAAAAATATTTATGCAATTAGCACCTGCTTTATAAAATATTGAAATATTAAAGGAAAAATTTTAGGAGTGGAAAAATGAGTTTAACAATTAAAAGGAAAGTGCGCGGGGCAAAAAGGAAAAGTCAAATAATGCTTAAGAACATTAAAGCTTGGACAAAAGAATTTCCGGAAATAGATTTTGAATACGGATATTCGCACATTCATATGCCTATTGTTCCAATATTTATTGATTCAACAAAAACGCCATCTTCAGTAAGACGTTTATTTCTTCAAACTTTAATAGATAGGGTTATATATTTAATCCATAATAAGCCGAGCTTAGATTTATCAGTACGGGTAGTCGCTGCAATTAATCTTTCAAATCTTTCAGAGTCTCAAATTGTTGTTTTTTGGGGGGACAAACATTATAATGGTTTTTTTGATAGAAGTGATCAGTTTCAGAATTGGATTCCTTTGCCCCCGAAAAGAAATATCGTAAAGGAATGGCAATTAAGAATTCCAGAAAATTTGAATATCAAAGGATTTAAAGAAGAAATTGCAGATGAAAACTCCAAATCTATCAATGAACTTTGGTTTATCGGGGAGTTAAGCGAAAAAGTATAAACTTTGGGGAAATTTAATGAATGATAATGAATTGTATAATATAATAAGGGATATAGTTTACGCTGTTCCAGATAATCTATATAAGTATTCAAAACCGGATGATTACTGGGATGATGAAGAATGGGCAAAAATGCCTTCGATTGAAAAAGGATTTATTTTAATTAAAGAATTAATCGAAAATGCAGATAGCTTAAAATACAGTGAAAAGCAAAATCAAACAATATTACTTAATAACGTAAAGGTTTTAGATTTAGGCAAGGGTCCAACATTTTGGAATCAAGCTGATGAGGATATGTTCTTTAATGCGATATATTCCCTAGCATCATTTGTGGAGATAAAAGGTGAAGGGAGAAATTTGTACCTTTATTATCATGATACTTTGACTAATGAAGAAAAGGTTTTTCTTATTGGTCTATTAAAGCGTTACCAAATGAATATTCCTAAAGAACTGGGAAATTAACATATAAGCCTGTTGTAGGCTTCAAAAAGTCCATCCGAGAAAAAATCGAAATTTAACTTTAAAAGTTAGGCTTCGATTTTTTATATTTTCAATAAAAATTGGGTAATTAAAATAGAGAAATCCTATCTTCAGCTGAGGTTTTTGAAAAGTAAGCATGACAAAATAAGCACCCAGAATGAACACTCATAGGAGTGATTTCTTATTACTAGCTCAAGCAGCTTTGTAGTAATTATGATACAACCCGCCTAGAATCGGCTCAGAAATCAATGATGTATCGTTAATCGATGTTTTCTCAAGTTTTGATGATGAAACCGGAGTTTGCCGCCCAATACCTTGATGGGTCCTGCTTGGATTGTAATAATCATGAATATACCCACGAAGCAAATGTTCAAGATGTTTTTCACTAATCGGTATGACATGATCAAGCAATTCCCGGCGCAAAATACCAACAGTCCTTTCACAGATCCCGTTCTGCCATGGGGAATGAAATCCTGTTCGAATGGATTTGATTTCGGTGTTTGTCAGAAATGCCTGTAATTCCTTACTTACGAAAATACGATCATTATCATGGATTAAGTATTCTGGTTGTATCCCATAAGGCGTCGCTTCTCGAAGTTGCTGAGCAACCCAGGTCGAAGTGGGACGGGAAGTGATTGCAACATGTTCTATCACTCTGCGGTCATGGCTGATGATGACCAAAACATACAGGACCTTAAAGAAAACGGTAGGAACAGTACAAAAATCCATTGCCCAAATGCCTTGTCGATGGTTAGAAAGAAAGGTCTTCCATGATTGCAATGATTTCTCACTTGGCGGCTTCCGGATGGAAGAAAGATACTTGGCTATGGTGTTGGGGGCTGGTATGTCCATTATCTTG
>JAEZCE010000094.1 GCA_023429995.1 Bacillota bacterium
TTACGTCGTTACTCAATCACTCCGATCCTCAGTGTACATCTCGCCTTCGAAGAAGGCGCGTACACCTCCGGTTCTCGTTCAATCGCTCCTAGTACTGCTTGCTTTTGACGCCGCAAGTTTATTCAAGGAAGTTGGCCCAACCAAACCGGCAAGGTCCATCTCGGCGCATCTGGGTATAGCGCCGAAACTCGGGTAACCAGCATTATTTTAGAGTCGATACAAATTTACAAAGAGATACAAAAATCGTTTGGGTAAATCTAAAGTGGCCTGCTTTAGCCAAACAACTATGTCATCCGGCGCTTTCGCAGCGGCGCGCCGGGATAAAGCTTGCCGAAATGAGAGAGCCAACTTCGTCGAATATACTTGCGGCGTCAGGAGCAAGTAGAGCTAGAAAGGCGGGAAGCGAAGACCGGAAGCGTACTCAATATGTACGCGCGCGTCCACAGGACGCGAAGGACTGGAGCGACCAACTGACGACGCTATACGCCGCTCATCACGCCGCACTCGCTCATTTCGGCAACGTTTCTATTGTTTGCTGATTTATCTTTATAATCATATAAAATTTAAAGATCCAATAACTTTGGAGAGGCGGGATTGTGAAAGGGTACATTTTTGATTACCTTTTCCATATTGGTATTGGCATAACAGTACAGGCATCCGAACCGGCAAGTATCGTAAAATCCCATGTCAATGGAAGGCGCGCAATGGCACTCGGGCCGTTGGTACTTATCCTTGGCCGGTTTTAGATCGAGCTTAAAAAGGCGGTTCAACAATTGACTGTCGATGCAACTTCCGGGTAGAATATTATAAGAAGCGAGATCCACCTTCTCAGAACAAGAATAAGCCGTTAGACCATTTTCTTGGGCAATACGGGCCAATTCCTTCATAAAAGAACAAAGCTCCCCCCGGTGCTCCGGAGCGCGCAAATCTTTCAAGCGAATCGGTTGGGCAAGTCCGGATCTTTTGATATTGAGGAGTACTTTATCGTACAAGGTCACCAAACTGATTATGACCCGATGAGTATAGCCCCGAAGCGAACCGGCAATTTGGGAAAATTGCTCAAGATGGGAATCCACCGGGTTATTATCGCTTACAATGATGGGATCGTACCGCCAAATCACTCTCTCCGGGCCAATGTGTTCACTAAGCCTTCTGAAAGTGGCGAGCCGCTGATCAAGGGCAGGAACCCGCGGTTCCCACACCTTTGGATAGTTATTGATGGTAAAATGAAAGAGATAACGGTAACCCATGCTATCCAGCAAAGGCAACGAAGGCGCCAGAGGAGAAGGGTTTTTAGTCCAGAAGACCAATGCCGCCACATCATCCGGATGCAAACTGACGGGTTTTTGTTGCCGACTATTATAGGGATTAACTTTCACAAAAAAACCGTTTTGAAGACGGTTCATGAACCATTCACTGTAAAAAGCCGGAATATCCGTGCGGCGGCTGGCGCTGATAATAACCGGTTCACTTTGGCAGGGTTTTATGATGGTATTCCCACCTTTACCAGTTGGGGATGAAGTAATCGAATTAATTCCCCGGGGTTCATCCCCACCAAATACCCGCGCTTGCCCCCGTTAATGTAAACCTTCGGCAGCTCAAGAATGGTCTGCTCCATATAAACCGGCATCGCTCTCCTGGTGGCAAAGGGTGAGGTCCCTCCAACCAGATACCCGCTATGCTTATTGGCAATATCCGGCGCACAGGGAGCGATGGTTTTAACTCCGATGATTCTGGCAAGCTCCTTGGTGGAAACCTCCAAATCACCATGAATCAAAACAATCAAAGGGTTTTTATGTTCATCTTCCATGATTAAGGTTTTAATCATCGCATGTTCATCAAAGCCCAGTTCCCTGGCTGCAACCGCTGTACCACCCCGGTCCTCATATTCATAGAGGTAATCCTGAAATTCGACTTTTTCGGCACGCAAAAAACGTACTCCAGCCGTAACCGGAAATTTTTCTTTTGACATGACGCTGCCCTCATATAAGAAATGAATACTTTATTATTTTACCACATTCTCACCGCTGTTTTTTATTCATGGACCCTAAAATAAAAAATTTTCAACCGCGCTCCACCCGGTTCCGGCCTTTGGCTTTCGCTTCGTATAACATTTGATCCGACTTTTGAATCATCTCTTTATAATCTGGAAATTCCGGCGACTTCATACATACTCCAATACTAACTGTAATCGTAACTTCTTTTTTATCCAAGTGAAATACATGTTCGGCGATGGCTTTGCGAATCCGTTCACATAGTTGAAAAGCCGATTCTATTGAAATCTCAGGGAGAATCAATCCAAATTCCTCTCCGCCGTATCGACCGACGATATCGCTTTGACGAACCGTTAGATTCAAAATTGAAGCTATCCCTCTTAATATATGGTCTCCGGCTTTATGACCATAAGTATCATTGATGGTTTTAAAAAAATCAATGTCAAGCATTGCATAAGACAGCGGATTATTGGTCCGTTCAGCTTTTACAAATTCTTTTTTGAGAAACTCTTCTAATAATGCATGATTATACAATCCGGTCAAGCTATCCTTCATGGCCTTTTCTTTCAATAAATCTTGGTCTTTCTTAAAACGTAAGGCCGCATCAATTCGAGCAAGCGCTTCCACTTCATCAAGGGGTTTCTTGATATAATCGAAGGCGCCGATTTCTAAAGCCTTCTTGACATCCACACCTTCGGCCTTGGCCGTAACCATGATTACCGGAATATCTTTTGTTTCCGGTTCCTGCTTCAAAAGCCGGCATACTTCGAAACCATCGATTTCCGGCATCATAATGTCCAATAAAATAATATCCGGTTTGATTTCTTTCGCCTTATCCACAACCAAAAAACCGTTTTCAAAAGGATAAACCTCAAATGAATTATCCTCCAATATTTCCTGTAACAAACGAATATTTTTCTTATTGTCGTCAACTACGAATACTTTGTTCATGATTCATTTCTCCTGTCCATTCCTTTATATTCAGTAAATCTCAATCCACGCTGGTAGTTGGTTGCGGGTCAACCGGGATTCATGAACCGATAGAACTGATCGCTATACAACGACTCAATATATTCGCTATCCTTTTAACCCTCTAATCTCATGGGCAGACTGGCAATTATTTTAATCAGATTATTTTATTTGGGTCTTTGCTTGAATAATTTCGGAAATGGCAGCCATAATTTTATCAAATTGGGTACCGGATTTTTCGATGATCTGGCGGACCCGATTTTTGAGAAAATTGCTCTCCTCTTTAGAAAGGGACTTGCTGGTTACCATGATAATTGACATTTCCTCCTGGTCTTGTTGCCTTCGGAGCTCATCAAGAACTGCGAAGCCGTCTTTTTTAGGCATCATAATATCTAATATTAACAAATCCGGCTTTTTTTCATTGATCTTTCTTAATGCTTCCTCACCATCCCTGGCCAACCGGAATTGAATCGATTCTTCGGATAAATACTGCCCCATCAACTTCAGGTAATTTTCATCATCATCGGCCACCAACACTTCCGGATAATGATGAGCCGAAATCAATCGTTGGATAGTGCTTATGAGTTCTTCCTGGCCGACCGGTTTAATCAGATATTCATCCGCCTTTAATTTATAGGCTAAATTCTTCTCACTCAAAATAGAGACCATCACAATGGGAATGATTCTAGTTTCAGCGGTAGTCTTCAATTCGGCCAGAATTTCCCAACCATCCTTTTGAGGAAGAATGATGTCCAATAGAATAATATCGGGTCTTTCTTTAATGACTTGAGTAATAATGTCCTCTTGGCCATTATAAGCGACGACTTCGATTCCACTTTCCTCCAAATACTGTCGATATAGGCGGCAAACACTCGGATCATCGTCAATACATACAACCTTGATTTTCGATAAGGAATCCTGAGGGGCAGGCGAAGCCGCATTTGTTTCTAAAGTCGCCCAGGACTGACTTAAATGGCTTGGTAAATAAACGGTAAAAGTACTACCTTCCCCCAAAACGCTGTTGACTGTGATTTTTCCATTCAGCATCTCAACAAATCTCTTGGTAATAGCTAAACCCAAACCAGTCCCTCCGACTTTCCGGGTATAAGTTCCGTCAATTTGACGAAATTCATCAAAAATACTTTTCAAGTTTTCCGCAGCAATACCAATGCCCTGATCCGTTACGGATATCCGGTAACCATCGTTTTCTTGATGAATCGAAAGGGTAACCGTTCCTTTTTCAGAATATTTAAAGGCATTGCTCAATATATTGATTAAAATTTCTTTCACCTTGGTCCGATCGCAGGTAATGGGCAAGCAGTCTTTTGAATCCAAATCCACAGCGTATCCAATTGATCTACTTTCCTGAAGCGGCTGGATGATATGACTGACTTCCCGGACAACCTCCGCCAAATCAAAATCTTCCTCAAAAACTTCCATCCGCCCGGCCTCGATTTTTGAGAAATCCAGTAGATCATTAATTAAGGCCAATAGATTCTGGGCTTCACTCTTTACAATTTCTAAATTTTCCAGTTGGAGAGGGGGTAAAAGCGCACCGCACTTGTGAATGACCCGTCCCGTAAAGCCAATAATCGAATTAAGCGGTGTCCGAAGTTCGTGCGACATATTGGCCAAAAATTGACTTTTCATTTTTGTGGCTTCCAGCGCTTCGGCCCTTTGAACTTTTAGCTCCGTATTGGCATCTTCTAATTTTCCTTCCCGGGCTTTGATAGCCTCCTGCATTTGACTAAACTTATCCACTAAAATATCAAGTTCAGTATTGGTCTTCTTCATTTGAAGCGGCTGTTTATAATCTTGGTTTGCAATGCGTGAGGCGGCATCTACTAACAAGTTAATATTCCGGGTCATTTTTTCGCCAACGATATACGCCATAACTAAACCGATAAAAATAACCATCACCGTTAAAAAAATTATCACCCGAAAAAATCGAAATATCGGCTGCATCAATTGATAATCAAAGAATTCGATAATCAAACCGGCTTGTAAGGGCTCTAGCCATTGAAAAGAACCGAGGACTTTTTTTCCTGCCACATCTTGATAAATCCCATTACCGCTTTTTCTTTTGTTAATTTGTTCAACCGCATAAGAATCTCCCGATGTAAAAGTATGGACTGTGAAATTTTCAGCCAGACGATAGCCAAACTGTTGTGTTTGCGTCAATAACTGGCCATCCCGGTTAACTAAGTATGCATGCCCTAGCTCTCCGCAGTTTAAGTTATCTACAATATAGGCCAGCCTATCCAAATTAATAATCCCCACTAACAAATAGCGCGAGACTCCCTTAAAATAAAAAGGTTCGCCAATCATTAAACAATATTGCCGATTGGGGCCTTTAAGTAAACCACTGACAACGGAATCTTCTTTACCTCTTTTGAAAAAGGACGCGGCATATTGTTGAAAATCAAAATCACTCATTGAATCATTCAAAGAGATGATCGCATTGCCCTGACTATCGATAATCAGTAAATCTGCAAGGCCGGAATCAATTAACAGTTGTTGAGCCATGATTTCCCTTACTTCTTGGGAACCTAGTTCAGCTTCTCCCAATTTCTCTAAAAAGAGGGCCTGGGTTTTCAGATTCAATTTCTTTTGGTTAATCCAACTAGCGATATCAGCCGCTGCTGATTTGCGGTAACTTTCAACGATCTTTAATTGCTGTTCTTCCAGGGAACTCCAGTTGACCATCAGTAAAATAAAAGATATGGCCAAAAATGTCACCATAATATTAATAAAAAGAACTAAAAATTGTCGCCGGAAAAATTTCTTTTTAAATTGTCTGAACATCGCTTGCTCCAAGTTATTTGATACTAATATTTCGGATGATCTCCGATTAAACTTGATAGATGCATTTATTCCTCTTTTGATATCTGAAAAGGTTGCTTGAAGATCATTGGGTTGTTACAATAGAAAGTAAGTCCCAAAACTAAAAAAGTGACGAAAGGAGTCCTTTGGATGGAGTCCCGAAAACTTTCCTTCAAGGAAAAATTGGGTTTTGGAGTGTGCGATTTGGGCGGGAATGCCCTATTCACCATCATCGCCTTTTGGTTGATGAATTATCTGACTGACCAGGTAGGGCTCAATCCCCGTTCGGCCGGAATTGCTTTAATGATCGGGAGAGTGTGGGATGCAGCGGCCGACCCGGCTATGGGATTCGTCTCGGATCGCACCCGCAGCCGTTTTGGGAGAAGAAGACCCTATATTTTCCTGGGTGGAATCCTTGTTTTTTTGACCATGATTTTGATGTTTACCAACCCTAAAATAACCGATCCCCATCTGCTGTTTTGGTGGGCAACCCTAGCTTATACTTTGTTATGTTTTAGCTATACCGTTTTTAACATTCCATACTCCGCTTTAACTCCCGAATTGACCACCGATTATCACGAGCGGACGGTGCTGAACGGATACCGGATGACTTTCGCAGTGATCGGAACCTTGATTGGAGCGGGGGGCGTATTGCCTTTTCTGCATCTTTTTCGAAGCGCCGATCAAGGATACAGTTGGATGGGAGCATGTTTTGGTTTTTTGATCATGGGGGTATGCTGGATTACTTTTTTTTCCATCCGGGAGCCCCATCACGAGGTCCATTTCTCACCGGCCGGCATTCTCTCCTCGTATGGTGCGGCATTTAAAAATACTCCCTTTTTACTGGTTCTCTTGCCATGGGTATTCAATATGACCGCCACCACCATTGTCAGCGGCACGCTCATTTACTACTTCAAATTCATTTATCACGCCGGGGAAATGACGACTACGGCATTGTTGCTTTTACTCGGTTCGGCGATGATTTTTATCCCGGTATGGGTACTCATTTCGAAACCAATCGGTAAAAAGAATTGTTATGCTATAGGATTATTCCTTATCGCTCTGGTATGCCTGATATTCTTTTTTTACGGACATCGCTTCGGTTTGGGGTTTGCTTTCGGGATGATGATTCTTGCCGGAATGGGCCTGGCAACGACCTATGTGATTCCTTGGTCTCTTATTCCCGATACCGTTGAATATGATTATGCCCAAACCGGCCAGCGCCGGGAAGGAGTTTATTACGGTATCTGGACCTTTGCGTCCAAAGTCGGCCAAGCGCTGGCTGCTTTGATCATGGGGAGCGTCCTTCAGATGTTTCAGTATCTGCCGGGCCAAGCCTACCAGGGCCATCAGACTCAACTGGGAATCCGTTTGCTGTTCGGCCCGATTCCGGCTGGGATTTTTATAATCGGCGCGCTGATCGTACTGTTTTATCCCCTTAGCGAGCAGCGTTACAGAGAAATTTTAAAGGCGCAAAAGAAGCAGGATTAAGCGCGGGAAATGGCGATTCATCTTTCCAATTTAATCAAGTTTTTTGACCTTTTGGGACGGCCCCAACTTTTATTTTATCTACTCCTTGGCCTCATCGATCTGCGTGATCCGGTCGAGAATGAATTTTTGGATGCCGAGATCTTTGTCGATGAGCATGGGGTACCTCCCTTATAGTAAGTTTAAAGAGCGAAGGGCTAAGTTGGAAGTTTGAAATTTAAGTCTTTTTCATCTTTAATTTCTTGATAAATGAATGCCGATTATTATAGTCCACGGATTTCACCGGCTGAGTGACTTTTGGAGCGGCCCAAAAGTCACCAAAAGGCCGCCGAAACCTACGGATTTCGGTCTTCCCTTTATTCATCCAGGGTTTTTAGTGGGTCTTCGGTCGAGTAGGCAGAGCCTCACGGCTCTTACCCCTCAAAGAACCGTGCTTGCACTATT
>JAEZCE010000025.1 GCA_023429995.1 Bacillota bacterium
TATTTATCAACGTCGGCTGTTTCCAACCTGCTAGTGTAAATGATGAGAGTGTAGAGCCGTGTGCGTTAATAGTGCAAGCACGGTTCTTTGAGGGGTAAGAGCCGTGAGGCTCTGCCTACTCGACCGAAGACCCGCTAAAAACCGGGATGAATGAAGGAGGGACCGGGAACCATGGGTTCCGCGGCGGCTCTTTGGTTACTTTCTGGCCGCTCAGAAAGTGACTCGGCCGGTGAAATCCTTGGGCCATAAGAATCGGCGTTCATTTAAACCATTCATCCACCCTAGAAATAAAGCTTTATTCGCCGCCTCGCCCCTTTTGTCCTGGAGGGTGACGCGTTCCATTCTTGAACGCGAGGAGGCCTAAGAACAGCCTTCCATCAGCCTTAAATTCGGCTATCATCACACGTATCAATTGAAAGATATTATAGTTAGAAAAAAGGCCTGTCCCATGAAACCCATTCTGGAAGAATTATATCTCGGCCACCTATACCCTTGGAACAAACCGTCCCCCAAAATCCAGAATACCACTCCGTAAACCAGAAAAAATCCGGCCTCATGGAAATATTGGAAACCAGACTGTCGGCTGGAGATTATCAAGCGCTGGAAGATCTTTTGGATTTGGATTGCCAAGCAAGTGTGATGGAGCTTACGCTTCCTTTGAATATGGTTTTAAGCTCGGCGCATTGATCATGCTGGAGGTGCTCGACAATAAGGAAGAGCTCAAATAAGGCCCCCATCTCCGGGGATTACCCGAAGAAGCCGCCCTTCCCCCGTACCGTATACTGGAGCATGGGAAGGCACAAAATAGGCGATCAATTCCCTCGCCCGTGAAACGCTATTCATTACCTACATCGCTGGAAAACAAATACATTATATCAATGAATATCGCGAAACTGAATATGTTTGTAGGCGATTTCGTCCACCGCGGGGTAAACCCCACGGCTAAGTATCAAAAAGCGTTTTAAAGCCTGGATTTACCGGGCTCCGTGATGCTTCGAAGCAATATGAGTGGCAAAGATTAGCCGATCCCCGGAGGGGATTTAGAAAGTTTTTAATTGCCTAGCCGTGTGGGCGTGTTCGATGAACACGAATTAACCCGCGGCGGAGATAGACTTGAATTTCCTGGAAACGTTGTAGGTAATGAATAGCGTGAAACGGGAGAGGGCCGCTTCTCTGAATAAACAGAGGGGTGAGGGCGTAGGCCGTCAGAAACGGTGAGGGAATTTCTAAATCTTCCCGGCATTCTTTTCTTCCAGGACCTTAATACTATGATAGAACAGTTCATTGATGGGAGTCGGGATGCCCAGCTCGGCCCCGAGCCGGCATACGATGCCGGAGAACATTTCCACTTCGGTGGTCCGGCCGTTTTCAATATCCTGTAACATGGAAGTTTTATTGGCATAGGGGACGCCCTGCAGATGTCGCCGTTGCTGAATCAAATCCTCTTGGGTAAGAGCGATTCCTTTTCGGTTGGCGATGGCGATCACTTCCCGAAAGGCCATCTCCCGGATGTGATTGGCGTCCTCGCTGACCTGCCAGGCGCCGAAAGGAATGCCGAGAATTGCCGAAGATTGATTCTCGCTGACATTACAGGCGAATTTAAGCCACATGCTGCGTATCATGTCGGGTTCCACTTTGTAAGGGATTTCCCCGCGGCTAAAGAGATTCATCACGGCTTCGATTCGCGGCGAAATCGTTTCATTCCGGGCCTCGCCCAATACAAACCGGCCGTATTGGGGATCATAATTGCAGCTGCCGTTTTGCATGACCACCGATTTCCGGGTGATGCCGTAAATTACCCGCTCCCAGCCGTATTCCGCGGCGATCTGCTCTTCCGAATCGATACCGTTCATAAAGGATATTATGAGGGTATCATCGCCGACCTGATTTTTAATATCCTTGATCGCGGTGGAAAGAGCGCCGTACTTTACGATAACAATAACCAAATCGGCCGGGGTGGTCTTTTCGCCGGGATCAACAATGTTAAAATGATAATTTTCTCCATTGATGGTGATTCCATCGGTTTCCAAACGTTTTTTGCGGGCGCCGCCGGCAATTACCCGGAAATTTTCGGGGCCGACCGCTTTAAGCAGGCCAGGCGCCAGAGAACAGCCAATAGCCCCCAGTCCAATCAGGGCGACGGTGTTGAGTTGTTTCATTGTCCATGGACTCCCTTTGGAAAATTTTTTCGGGATGAGTCAGGCTTTGAACCGGCGGGGTTGCCTCAAAAGAAAATGTCCTTTTCTTTTGAGACAACCTCACACCCGGACAGGGGGGAATTACTTTCTCGGCCTGCCGCCCGGGCCGTGGCCCTCGCCTCTGTTTCTATCGTCGTTGATATCTTTACCGCTAAAGGGAACGGTTACGGTGACGGTTACTGTCTTGGAATTGCCTGAAATATCCGTGGCCGAATAGGTTACCGTATAAATCCGGTCTTCCCGTTTGGCCCCGTCCGTTTCCGCCCTTAAAAAGAAGCTCCGATCATCGGTTCCGATGGATGCTCCGCTAATGTCCACCTCGGGATCGAATTTTTGGTTACAGCTAATCGACACCAAGCGAATATCGGGATCGGGATCCTGGTCATCTTTAACCTGGATATCGGCAGTAATTTGAATCATTTTTTGGTTTCCAGACGCCAGCAGCTTGTTTGGGGAAAGTTTGACCGCCAGTTCCGGCGCTTTGGTATCCCTGACCTTGCTTGGAGTTGGAGTAGGGCTGGAACCCGGCTGATGATCCCTGTCTCCAAACGGCGGTCCCGGCTTATTACCTGGAGGTGCGGGTGGTTTTTCAGTTGGCCGGCCCGGCGCTGGTCCGGAAATAACCTCTGGGGATTTGGCTTCTATTCTAATTTGGGCGCTAACGGCGCCATGGTAAATACGATCCCGCGCCGTCACTCTGACAGTATACGATCCCGGCCGGGAAAATTTATGGCTCACCGGGGATGAATCAAAGGTCCGGTTGGTTGTGCCGTCGTCAAAGTCCCAGACATATTCAATACGGGTCGGCCCGCCTTCGATATTCAAAACCGGTCTGAAAGTCACTTGCAGGGGGGCAATGCCGCCCGGTTGGGAGGCGATGACTTTGAGCGATAACTGGGGCGGCCTGACATCAATCGGCAGGCGTTTGGTTACCACCGTGCCGTGAATCCGGTCGGTGACCTCCAACCGCACATGATAACGGCCCGGATCGATAAAAGTATGCATGGGGTTGGTTTCCCTGGAGAAGGTACCGTCGTTGAAGTCCCAGTAATAGTCGATATCGGTTGGGCCGCCGTGGATCCGGAGCGAGGATCGGAATCTTACCCGCAAAGGAATCGATCCGGACCATTGGGAAGCATCAGCCGCCAGGTCCAGGACCGGCGGTATCGCGGTTACGGTATAAACCCAAGGTTCGGTTTTGAGATTGGGATGGTTTTTATCAATCAGCGTCAACCGGACGGGATAATCTCCCACTTTCCGGTAAACATGTTCGCCGGAGGGGAGGTTTGAAGTGGCGCCGTCGCCGAAATTCCATAAATATTGGATGGAGGTCGGTTCCGTACCCAAAATATCAGGAGTGGCTTTGTAGGAGAATGTTATGGGAACCGGTCCCCGTCCCGGAGTGATGATGGCTGAATTGTTGATGGCAAAGGGAAGGACCCGGATATCCCAGGTTTTTTCGAATACCGGTCCCAGCGAGTTGACAATTTTTAATTTTAACGGATAAACCCCGGGTTTGGTGTAGGTGTGTTCCGTTTGTTCCGTGGTTTTCGCGCCGGAGCCGTCGCCGAAATCCCATAAATATTTGGAAGTTGACTGGTAATGGCTGATTGCGTTGGCGAAGCATTGAACGGTCAAATCCTCATATCCTTCCAGCGGAGAAATGCTGGGATTGGCTTCAATGGGCTCCGGAACCTGCAAATCCAATTGAAATAAATCCGCGGTTTGGGGGTTTAAAAGTTGAATGGCGGCATAGCCGGGGGAAAAAGTAGTTTCAACGGTAGTATTGTTTACCCGGTTGCCGTCCGGTAAGGTCCATATCCAGTTGGCCGCCGGAATACTGGTCACATTCAAGCCGAATTGTCCCGGGCGGCTTCTTTCGATAGCGCGAACCGATACCTGGCTTCTTTGATATGTACATTGAGCGTCCAGCCTCGAACCATATTTTTTCAGGATGCTGTTATATTTCCCGGCGTAGAGCGTTAAACGGCAAACTTGATCCGGCTGCAAAGTCAGTTCGCCGGATTCCTTGTGTTCGGGATTGAGTGAAACGACCGTTTCGGCTTGGCCATTGGCGCCGACGACTTCGATCAGAACCGAAGCTTTGTCGTTGGTGATAAGCCCCCTTTTGTCAAAGGCAACTTCCCAGACAACTTTGGATGCGAATTCTAAAGGTTTATCCGGAAAAGTCAGGATGCGTTTTTCATTATAATCGTCGACCGAGAGGGAAACTTTTTGAAGTCCATAAAAAGTTTTGGTGAAAGATGAATCTCCTGCGGCGGTTTGCATCGTTAGGCCCACCAGAAAGAGCAAAAGGCCGGTAATAACGAATTTCTTCATGAAATAGACTCTCCTTATCGAACGTATTGATAAAAGATTGCGTTTTAAAATTTTTTGAAAGCGGGTTGCAGTCAAAAAAATCCAATTTCATTATAACATTCCTCGATCATAGGCTCAATCATAAAATAAGGGGGATTGAGAGGTCAACGGGAAGCGGACGCCGTAAAATAGACAAATCCTCCCCCTTTGATGGTAGTATGATACCATAATCCAAGGTTGATTTTTTTAATCTGACCTTCATCCAAAATATCGGCCAGGATTTGCCCGCTGGTTTCTTCATATTCGATAGAAACGACTGTAACCCAATGCCATTGGTCGAGACCCTTTTCGTCGCCGTTGCATAAATTGAGAAATGCGACGGGGGCATCGTTGGATAAGGCTGTTTTCAGGAATTCCAGGACCTCTGCCAGGCATGGACGATGGATTTTATTTTTGGGTATGTCCAATACATGATGCTGGATCTCAAACCCCTTGGAATGAGCATAAGAAAGCACCGCCTCGAAAAACATTTTCGTTGTCGATACACCCTTGATGGTGGGGGTAACATATTCCCAGATTTCCTCCATCAGAGAAAGAAATCTTTTTTTACTGACCTGATTAAGTCCCAGCTCGGCGGTAAACCGTTCGCGGCAAAGATAAAAAATAAGGTGGGATGCCACAGATGGGCCGCATCCGGATAGGCGCTGCCAAACCGTGGTATACCAATCCTGGTTGCACCCATGATATATTTCACGGGTTTCTTCATCCAGTATCTTAAACAGATCTAGATTCGATATCGATTGAGTTATCATTGTCCGGACCTCGTTTTGTTAGTAAGTTCAATGCGCGTGGTATATATTTATGCGGCATACAGATATATTGTAAACTTGTATGGGTGGATGTACAAGAAGCAGTAAAAACCTTTTTTAGGGAATATTCCGTTTAAACTTTTCATGGCGCGCAAGATTTTGTATAATCATTTTGAACCATCGGAATAAAAAATGATACGACGTCCAAGCCTTGCCCTCGTGAATAAATCACGGATTGGGAGTAAAAAATTGGAGGTACTATGAAATTTCAGCAAATTTTTTCGACCTATTCTTATCAAGGTAATAGTGGGCTTACAGGGATTAAATACTGTTCCCGTTGCGGAGAACCCTATGACTTTAAGGAAGAATCGGGTAAAATCCGGCCGGTGTGCTCTCATTGCGGTTTCATTTATTATAAGAATCCCAGCCCGGGGGTATCGGTTTTAATTGTCGAAGACGAGCAGGTTTTACTTTGTAAGCGGGGACCGGGGAATTTCCAAAGCGGCAAATGGTGTTTGCCTTGCGGGTTTATGGAATTCGATGAGGACTATTTAATTGCGGCCCGTCGCGAGGTGAAGGAAGAGACCGGACTGGATGTGAAGGTTCAAAACATTATCAATGTATCCTTCAATTTTCTTTCCCGGGAAGTTCATTCACTGGTGATTGTATTGGAAGGGAAAATAACCGGCGGAGAGTTATGCCCGGGAGATGACATCGAAGCGACCCAATGGGTTCCCCTTGGCGGCCCTATGCCGGAAATGGCTTTCGCGGCGGATTTGATGATCATAGAACAATATAAGGAAAAAAAATTGTCGGGGATCCCGGTATCTGAATAATAAAAAAATGTTTCAATAATGCTCCCGGCAAAGTCAAATCAAAAGGCGGGTTATATGAAAAACAGGCTGACCCATTTTAATCATCATGACCGGTTGTTGATTGTATTGCATGAAATATACGGTATCAACAAGCATATCGAAGCGGTTTGCGGCTATTATTCCCAACAAGGGTTTGATATCGCATGTCCCGATTTATTGGCCAGGGATATTCCCTTTTCCTACGGCGAGCAAGGGGAAGCCTATGGGTATTTCATGCGAGAAAAAGGTTTTGCTGCGGCCGGTCTTGAGGTGAAAAATCTAATCCGGGAATTGAAACCCGACTACCGTTTGATTTTTATGTTGGGTTTCAGTATCGGGGCCACCATCGCCTGGATTTGCAGTGAAGGAAACCAAGAGTGTGATGGTATGATCGGATATTACGGTTCCAGAATTCGCGATTATTTAAACATTACCCCCAATCCGCCGGCGCTTTTAATTTACGGTGATCAGGAAAGTTTCGGATTGGAAAAATTGACGCAAAACCTAAAAACAAAAGAAAAAGCCACTGTATCCGTACTTCCCGGAAAACATGGCTTTGCTGATCCTTATGCCGAAAATTATTGTGAAGAGTCCGCCCAAACGGCATTGAAAAAAACAGCCGAATTTCTGAAAATTCATTCCGCTAAGGCTTCATTTGGTAACTTTAACATCCAGGATTAGGATGTCTTCTTTGGGCACGTCTTGATAGGGACCCGCTGCAACGGTTGGAACGGCTGCGATCTTATCCACCACGTCCATTCCTTTGGTGACTTTGCCGAATACACAATAGCCGTAATTTTTGGCAATATTATCCTTGTGGTCCAGGTAAGGGTTATCCACTAGATTAATATAAAATTGTGAAGTCGCGCTGTTAATATTTTGGGTCCGGGCCATGGCGATGGTTCCCCGTTTGTTTGAAAGACCGTTCCCCGCTTCGTTGATAATGGGGGGCTGCCCTTTTTTTTGAGCCATTCCTTTGGTGAAGCCGCCGCCTTGGATCATGAACTTGGGGATCACCCGGTGGAAAAGGGTGTCTTTATAAAAACCGCTCTCGATATATTGCAAGAAGTTTTGAACCGTAACCGGAGCTTTTTCGGCATTAAGTTCCAGTTCAATATCTCCGAGAGAAGTTTTGAGAGTGGCCCGGAGCGTCTTGGGCAAAGGGGTCGGCGTTGGACTTAGCGTTCCGCTTGGAGCCGGGCTCGGGGTGGTTTGGCTTGCGCCGTGAACCAAAATGGAAGCGCCGGCCAAAACGGTAACGGCCAAACCAATGATTAGTGGGCTCAACCAGTGTTTTTTGATAATTTTTCCATAGTTTTTATTCATAATATCCTACCTAACCATAAATGATTGATTTGCAATTAATGTAACATAGCCGGAAGGGGCTGTCAATTGCATATCGCCTAAAACCGCCTCAAAAAATAGGAGGGAATCAGACTGGAGAAATTAGAAAGTATGAAAGTAAATATTCCGAAATTACCGATTGCGTTCACCCGAATCAAACGGGCGGATCTGATCATCGGAGACGAGAGCAAGGTATCAGAATCGGCCTTTGAAAATGATAGCTTTGAAAATCTGTCTATTTATAATATGGTTGTTTGTCAAAGCGTTTTCCGGAACGTTGTTTTTCGCGGCAGTTCATTTCCAAAAATTGAGTTTATGGATGTACGATTCGAAAATTGCGATATGTCGAATGCCGATTTTGGAGAGGCCATGGCTCATCGGGTTGAATTCATCAGCTGCAAAATGGTGGGCGCCAAATTCACGGATGCCACCTTCCGTAGTGTCAGTTTTTTGGATTGCCAATGTTCGCTTGGAATTTTCCGGTTTTTAGATTGTAAACAGTCACAATTTATACGATGCATTTTTCGAAATGCCGATTTTCAAAACTGTAATTTTCGGGAAGTTTTATTTACGGAAGGGGATTTGACTGAGGTCCAGATATCCGGAACCAAGCTTGCCGGTATCGATTTCAGTAGTTGCCAGATTGAAGGAATGGGGGTGGGAAGCGAAGATTTATGCGGTTTGGTTGTTTCCCCATCTCAAGCGGTTCAGCTTTCAAAACGATTAGGGTTAATTATTAAACCATAATCTGTAATCAATATTAATGTATTTTTAAAATTCACCGATAAATAAAAAAGAGAAACTTAAGCGGAAGAAGTTTCATGGAGGAAAATTACTAAAATCAAAGGAGTGAATCAAATGCACAAACCGGTGGTTTTAAACGTGGCGGGTGAAATTGGCCAAATTATGGCAAGCGTCTCCCGGGATGGCGAGGAATTAGGGGAATTGATTCAAAAAACATTGAAGGCGGAAAGACCGGTTACGCTTGATTTCGCCGACATTGATCAAATCACGGTTTCTTTTTTGAATGCCAGTATCGGAAGATTATATCATCAATTTGACGGTTCCTTTTTGGAGCGCAATTTGCAATGCATCAATTTAACACCCGCCGGTGAAACTCTTCTCCGGAGTATCCGGGAAATGGCGGGAAGTTTTATAAAAAATCCTCAGACGGTTTAAAAATATCATGATAGGCCGGACTAAAAAGCGGAGCGAAGATAACTCTGCTTTTTTTATTGGCGATACCGTAAAAAGTAATTGCTCGCGAAGGGTTTCAAATATGACAATATGCTGTCAAATTTTTGAGGTATACTTGAAATAAAGGTGTGAAACAGCCGTGAAAATCGACCGCTTGATTGCGATGATCATGATCTTGTTGAATAAAGGTCAGGTTACTGCGGAAGAACTCGCAAAACGCTTCGAAGTTTCCACCCGCACGATTTATCGGGATATCAACGCTTTATCCCAGGCGGGGGTGCCGGTATACGCCAGTAAAGGCAATGGCGGCGGCATTGCCTTGATGGAAAACTATACTCTCAATAGGACCTTGCTTACGGAAAAGGAAAGCGGCAGTATTTTACTGGCGTTGCAGGCATTGCAGGCTGTACATTATCCTGAGATTGATAAGGTCTTGGAAAAGCTAGGCAGTATGTTTAAGAATACGGCTGCCATGGATTGGATTGAGGTGGACTTTTCGCCCTGGGGAAGCGGACCCTCGGAAAACGAGCGTTTTAAAATCATCCAAAAAGCAATTGTTTCGCGAACGCTGATTCAATTTGACTATTCGGGGACGGATGGGGAAAAAAGCTGCCGCGTTGTAGAACCGGCGAAGCTGATTTTTAAAACCCGGACCTGGTATCTAAGAGCCTGGTGTAGAGCGAAGAGCGATTTCCGGGTTTTTAGAATCACCCGGATGCAGGATGTTCTATTGCTTGATCGACAATTTGAGCCAAGGAATGACTCCCATCCCAAAACGTATTTGGAAAGTCCTCCGCCTCCAAAGGCCATCGTGAACTTGCATTTAAAGTTTCACCCCCGGGTAGCCTACAGGTTGTTGGATGATTACAATGAAGAGATAATCATTCGTAATGATGACGGCAGTCTGGAACTGAAAACCTGTTTTCCCGAAGATGAATGGGTCTATGGATATATCCTATCGTTTGGCCCGGATGTGGAAGTTCTGGAACCGGAGCATATCCGCAAAATCGTTGCTGAACGGATGCGGCAGGCGCTGAAACGATACGATTAGGCTTGGGGTTTTCGGGTCGATTCGCGGTTCCCGGTTCGAAAAGCTACTCGGTGAAAAGGGCTGCTTTGGGCTTTCGGCAAGTTTACCGTAACAGGCCCTTATAAATGCCGGGAACGGAATCTTCGATGATAACGGCCCCAACGGTTTTGGTATAAAATTCAGTCGGCCCGGCTCCGCCAATAACAGCATAGGCATATCCTTGGGAATACATATCGTTTAGGCTGGCAAGGAGTAAGGCTTTTCCCACCCCTTTTCCCCTTGCTCCATCATGGACACCTGTTGGCCCGAATAAATTTTTGCAAGTGGAATCGTAACAAGCAAAGCCGATTAATTTTTGATTTTCAGTGGCAATAAAGCAGGAAACCGGATGAAAAACAATAAAGGAGGAATTCGTTTTGCTGGAATTACCCGAGGCCACGGTATTGGCGGAACAAGTGAATAAGGAATTACAAGGCAAGCGGGTCTTGAATGTCTATGTCAACAGGTCTCCGCATAAATTTGCCTGGTTTTACGGGGCGCCCGAACGTTATCATGAGCTGCTGGCGGAAGAAATCATTGAAAAGGCGGCGGCTTGTGGCGGCATGGTTGAAATCATGGCGGGCGATGCGCGAATTCTTTTCGGCGATGGAGTGAATCTAAGGTATTACCCCGCAGGGGAAAAATTGCCGGATAAGCATCAATTACAAATTGAGTTCGGGGACTTTTCGTCCCTGGTTGGCTCGGTACAGATGTATGGCGGCCTTTGGGCTTTTCCGGAGGGGCGATTTGATAATCCTTATTATCAAGGGGCCAAGCAAAAAATGTCCCCGCTGGATGCAAAATTTGCTGATGATTATTTCGGTTCGCTTCTGGAGGATGTGAAGCCCAAACTGAAATCATTGTCGGCTAAAGCCTTTCTTGCCACTGAACAGCGTATACCCGGGCTTGGCAATGGTGTTCTGCAGGATATATTGTGGACCGCCCGGATTCATCCGAAGCGGAAAATGGCCTCGTTATCAGCAGGGGAACTGGATGCTATGTTTAAAGCAGTTAAATCGGTTCTTTTTGAAATGACCGCCAATGGCGGCCGGGATACCGAGAGGGATTTATACGGTTGCCCCGGAGGATATAAAACCATTCTCAGTAAAAAAACCGTGGACAAACCCTGCCCCGAATGCGGGACGTTAATCATGAAAGAAACGTTCCTGGGCGGGAGCATTTATTATTGCAAAACGTGTCAAGTTTAGGGGAAGCTATCAAGGTTTGCAATTAAAATGTAGAACGAGGTGGCAATGAATTTCATCCCCGCAAAAACCATCATCAACCGGACCTCCTATCCCGAATCCTGGTTTGGGTGCATGTATAATATGAATATCTACCGCGGTTGCTGCCATGGATGTATTTATTGCGATTCCCGCAGCGATTGTTACGGGATAGAAAATTTTGATGAGATTGTCGCCAAAGAAAACGCTTTGGCAATCATTGAAAAAGAATTGAAAGGGAAGAGAAATAAGGGGTTAATCGGCACCGGCGCCATGAGCGATCCTTATAATCCGCATGAAGCTGACTGCGCCTTGACTCGGGGGGCTTTGAAACTTGTCGGCCGTTACGGCTTCGGTATTCATATCATCACCAAGAGCGACTTGGTGGTTGGCGATATTGATTTATTGAAACAAATTAACATGCACGCTCCGGTGGGCATTGGGATCACGATCACTGCGGCGGATGATGAATTGGCGGGGCGGATTGAACCGGCGGCTCCGGCTTCTTCCAAACGTTTTGCGGCTGTCAAAAAATTGAGCGGTCAGGGGATTTATGCCGGTATCTTAATGACGCCTATTTTGCCGTTTATTTCCGATACCCCGGAAAATATTTTAGAGATCGTGAGATTGGCTGCGGACAACGGAGCGAGATTTATTTATCCTTCGATGGGTATGACCTTAAGAGACGGGCAGCGTGAGTATTTTTACGGTGCTCTTGACAAGCTTTATCCCGGTTTGAAATGGAAATACCTCAAGGCCTTCGGCAATTCCTATCAATGCTTCTCGCCCCACCATCAAAAGTTATCCCGGTTATTTCAGCAGGAATGCGAACACTATGGGATTGCGTATCAAATGGCCGATATTATTGGAGGAATCAACAACGCCGCTGGCGGAAGACAGCTGGAACTGGGATTTTAATTTTTTATTTTTTCACTTTAAAAGAAATTCCGCGGTCACCGGGTTGTGATCGCTGCTGGCGAAATGAAGTTGATGGCCTTGGACCTTCACGATATCCACATTGGGAGAGACTAAAAAACCGTCAATGACAGCGGTGTAGTTTACTCCTTGATGATAGGGTTTTGCAACCGTCCGAACGGAGGGCATAGCCGGATCACAGGCCCAGCGGAATCCCTTCGGCGTGAAGTCGGCAGGCAGATTTTGCAACCAAAAGGGAGCGGCTTCCTGATGGGGAAAGTTTTCGGGATGGGTGGCGGGCAGGTTATGATTCCAGTCACCTCCGGCAATCACATAATGACCCTTTTGATATTCATCCACAATATGCTCTTTTAGGAACTGCAATTGAAGTTTGCGAATCCTGCCGCCTTGATCGAAGGCGGATAAATGAGAGTTGATTAAAACCAGTATTTTACCGTTATCCAGCGGGATTTTGACTTCCAGAAAGCAACGCTCCAGTTCGAACAGTTGCCGGGGCCATTTTTCCCGTCCCGGATACTGATACCGGGTCCAGGAATCGGCTTCATACCGTGAAAGCAGCGCCAGACCGGAAAGGACAGAACCCATGGGATGAGTGAGCGGAACGGGTACATAGGGGACTTTATAGTTGATGGCAAAGGATATTCCATAATCAGGAAAATGCGAGTCCATATAAGAAAGCTGATCCAGGTAAAAACTGCGTTTGGCTTTTTTATCAATTTCCTGGATCAAAAGAAAGTCAGAGTCCAGAGTTTGCAAATAAGCGGTAATTGCCTGTAGATTGGCCAGGGTTTGGGGTTTACTGCCCGAACCCGACCTTGTCCCGCCGTCCATAAAAAAATCCTGACTCTCATCAAGGCCGCAATAGCCGATATTGAAAGTGGTGATGGAGAAGGGCTCCCCTGCCTGCAAAACAGGGAGGGGTTGGCGGGTGACCGTGAGCGGGGTTTTGTTTTTGGGCCGGTATTGGCTTAGCCCAATGAACACCAGGAAAGAAACGAAGAGTACCATGGGGATAATCAATATCCAAGACAGAAAATTCCGGTTCAACAGCAGATTTTTCATTGTAAGTCCCTGCTTCCCGTTAAGGGTTGAAATTTTATCCTTTTCGTTTTTCCGTTCTTCCCAGCAAATAATCGGTACTGACATCAAAGAAATCGGCGAGGGTGATGAGAGTGTCAAAATCCGGCTCTCGAATACCTGTCTCATAATGATTGATGGTTCGATTATTCATATAAATAATTTCAGCAAGCTTTTTTTGAGTTAAGTTATTCTCCTCGCGGAGTTGAACTAATCTTTGCTTAAATATATTTTTTGAAGGGCTTTTCACCTATTACACCTCTATCATAAAAATAGCCTTGACAATCTCCTAAATGTAGATATATAATGAACATATAAAATCTACAAAATGGAGATTTGGATAAATTAAAAAATAGCTTGTCTTTTCCAGTCAGAATAATAAGTTCGTTTCTACCCCGGGGGCTAATCATTACCCATATCTAGGGTATATGGTGAAATATTTTGGAAATTACTGTCCATTTGGATGTCAACCCTCATTCTTTCTTTCTCCCTGAAGGGAGAAACGAATCGCCTGTTTTGTCGGTCTTTAAAGACTCCATGGCCCAAGTGATCGGGTGCTCCGTGAGCCAAAACTTTCGTTCCTCCCTTCAGGGAGGAAGCAAGATGGAGGATTGGCGGAGAGAAAGATAGAATGAAGGTGGACCCTATTGATAAGCTGAACGGATCACTTTTACCCGAGTTAATTATGGGCTCGTCCCGCATCACGCGCAAGGCTAACAATAAACAATCCCTTTTATTATATCAAACTAATGAACCAGGAGGCAAGTGACGCTGTTATACCATGGTTATGATGAGAAAAAGAAAATGCAGCTAGAGATGATCTGCCTTAAAATAAAACTCAGCCTCGCCAGGGAAAAGCTTCAAAAGGCTTGGAGCCAGTATGGCGTAACCAACGCCCAGGTATTGCAGGCCAGTAATGAATTTGACGCCATGCTCAATGAATATCAGCTTTTCATGGTGAAATCCGGTTTTAAGGAAGAAAGCCCGGAAAACCCCATTCACTGACCATAATCAAAATATTACTCAATCCCTTTAAGCCTTTGTTCCTGGATCTCGCACAAAAAAGCATAGATAGGCTGCAGAATATCATAACCCGCCCTTAACTCCCCGGCTAACTTTTTGGAAAAAGTGGCTTTCAAATTGGTTGAAGTATGGTCGAAATTGATGTTCTTACGGACGTACCAGTCTTTGACTGCCTCGGGGAAAGCGGCGGACTGCAGCTTTTTGTATTTTTCGCCGGTGAATTGGAAAGTATTCTGCTGTTGATAACAGGCGAGCGCCTGTAAGAAGGTAGGATGGCTTTTGGCGATATATTCCCGGTAAAGTTGCAAGGTTTCTTTGGATGTGGCGTAGTAGCCCATGCCATAGCTAAAGCGCATCGGAGAGATATCAAAGTAAAAAGCGGGCCACTCCGGACCGGATTTTTTATTGCGCATGAAAACCAGCCACATGTTTTCCCGGAAAAGGGATTTATCTTTGGAAAAGCGGGTGTCCCGGTAAATACGGGAAATGGTCTTGCCGATAGCCGGTGTCACCTCGATCAGCGGATCAATTTCCAGAAGATGGCTGCTTAATTCGCTCACCAGTTCTTTCAGGGGCGAGAGGACAAAATCGTGATATTCCGTTTTGTGTTCCTCAAACCACGACTTGCTGTCATTGAGCTTGTTTTCAATGAGAAATTCCAAAGTATTGCTGTAAAATCCGTTAAAACTCATATTTGCCTCCGGGTTCATGGATGGGAATGAAGAAAATAGAAAGAGTTATTCAATATCGAAACGATGCTTTTGTAAAGCATGATAGTAATTGCCTTCTTTGGCGGTAAACTTCAAAATGCAATAGTCCGGGTCGGTTGCTCCCTGGGGGTAATATATTTCCCCACCTGCCTGCCAGAACTGCCCCTTGATTACATTATCGGTCAAGACTTCCATTTCGCCGATCAACATGAGTCCGTTTATTTTTTCATTACCGCAAAAATAGAGGCAGGCTTGAGGATTTTTCATAAATTGCTGGGTTCTCATGGCAGAAGTATTGGTGGAGAAATAAAAAGTTTTTACATGATCATGAGTGATTTTAAACATTGCCTTGGCGTTGGGATACCCTTGCCCGTCCACAGAACAGACAATAATGTCCCGGGTATCGGCAATCAAGTTGTTGATTTCAGTCATGAGTTTTTCATTCATATTCTAACCTCTCTCATATCGTTTTAAGTTTTCCAAAATCGTGGCTAATGTCCTCTCAAAAGCATCAATGGCTTCGTAGGAAAACCCCTGATAAAATATTTGGTTCATCTCCAGGGAGACTGCTTGATATTTTTGATGGAGTGACTTTGCCTTGTCGGTTAGGAAGATCCGAATCTGGCGCCGATCCTTGTAATCAAAATTTCTTTGAATGTGGCCTTGTTGTTCCATACGCTCCAGCATACTGGTTAGGCTTGACTTGGAAAGGGAGGTTTTTTGACCGAGTTCACTGATGGTTACACCGTCGTTTTGCCATAAAATGAAGAGGATGCGGCCCTGCGGACCGTTAAAGTCATCAATGCCGTAATTTTTGAGGAGTTTTTCAAAAATCCTGTTTTGAACTTGACTTAATTGAGAAATCAAAAAACCGCCCTGTGTTTGGGTAATAATTTTTAAAAACATCCTTTCCAAAGTTTTCAAGACAATAGTACTATATAGTACTATTGTTGTCAACCTAAAAATCTCCATCTCATCTTTTTCATTTGAAATCCGCAATGGTTTGCCCTTGACAGCAAGTCCGGAATCCCATATACTTAAATCAAAATAGGAATTTCTCATGCGACTGGCGGGTCATGGAATTAACCATAGGGAGCATGAGAAAACGATTACCGACCGCCTGGGTAGAAACATGACCCAGGTGGTTTTTGTTTTCACGTAACCAATTTAATTCGATAAGGAGAATGATGATGAAGTCTTATCAATTGAAGTATGGATGCAACCCGCATCAGAAACCGGCCGAAATAAACTCCGCCGGTGAACTGCCTTTTCAGATTTTAAATGGGAATCCCGGGTATATCAATTTTTTGGATGCCCTGAACTCCTGGCAACTGGTGAAGGAACTGAAGAAGGTCCTTAATTTACCGGCTGCGGCATCGTTCAAACACGTAAGCCCTGCTGGGGCTGGGGTTGGCTTGCCTCTTTCTGCGGAATTGAAAAAAGCGTATTTCACAGACGATGTTGAATTATCGCCCTTGGCCTGTGCTTATGCAAGAGCCAGGGGAGCGGATCGGATGTCTTCTTTCGGCGATTGGGCGGCCCTAAGCGATCCGGTGGACGCACCTACGGCCCAGCTTCTTAAAAAAGAGGTCTCCGACGGCGTCATCGCTCCAGGGTTCCAGCCGGAAGCGCTGGAAATTTTGAAGCAGAAAAAAGGCGGGAAATATAACATCGTTCAAATCGATCCTTCCTATGAACCGGAGAAAATAGAAAGACGAAGTGTTTTCGGGATGGAGTTTGTTCAGGGGAAAAACGATATTGTTCCCGGTTTTGAGTATTTAAAAAATATTGTGACGGATAGCAAAGATCTGCCTCCAGAGGCCCAAAGAGACATGATTATCGCCATGATTACCCTTAAATACACCCAGTCCAATTCGGTTTGTTATGTAGTGGACGGTCAGGTCATCGGTTGCGGCGCGGGGCAGCAGTCCCGAATTCATTGTACACGGTTGGCGGGCGAAAAGGCGGATTTATGGTATCTCAGACAGCATCCGCTGGTTTTGGGACTGGAATTTAAAAAAGGATTGGGCAGGCCCGATCGGGATAACGCCATTGATTTGTTTTTGCGCAATGATGCCACCCCGCGGGAATTGGAACTCCTGGGCGAGGTGTTGGAACATGTGCCGCAGAGGCTTTCGGCCAGTGATAAAGAATCCTGGCTTAAGAAACTCCGCCATGTAACCCTGGGTTCGGATGCTTTTTTCCCGTTCCGGGATAACATTGACCGGGCTCACCGGAGCGGCGTTCAATATGTGGTGCAACCCGGCGGTTCGATCCGCGAAGATATTGTAATCAAAGCCTGTGACGAGTATGGCATGGTCATGGCGCTAACGGGGCTCAGGTTGTTTCATCATTAAACGAGGGGAGCGGTCATGTTAAATTCCAATGTCAATGCCCGGTATTATGGCGCTAAGCCTTATCAGGCGATAGTCGTTCACGGCGGGCCCGGCGCTTTGGGAACCGTTGCCGCCATAGCCAGAGAATTATCCAAAGATTACGGGGTTATCGAACCTCTGCAAACCAAATTTTCGGTGACTGGATTATTGCAGGAACTTGACGAGGTCATATCCGCCGGCTGTGAAGGGCCGGTTTCGTTGATCGGCCATTCCTGGGGCGCTTGGCTGGGGTTTATTTATGCAGCGGAATATCCGCTGAAAGTAAAAAAGCTGATCCTCGTCGGGAGCGGCCCTTTTGAAGTCCAATATGTGGCTGAAATTGACAAAAACCGGATGGCCCATCTAAATCAATCGGAAATCGCCCAATATCATGCGCTGCTCGCTGCGGTCAGCGACTCTGAAACTGCGAATAAGGATCAATTACTGCAGCAGCTGGGTGAGTTGGTGGAAAAGGCTGATAATTATTGCGCGGTTGAAATTAAGACCGATCAAGATGATGGTTTGCCTGTTTGCGGGGATATGTATAGCGCTATCTGGGCCGAGGCCTCCAAACTGCGTGAAAGCGGTAAATTGCTGGAGCTTGCCGGTAAAATAACCTGTCCGGTTACGATGATTCATGGCGAATACGATCCCCACCCTTTGAAAGGTGTGAAGGCGCCTCTGGAAAAGCGGATGAAAAACTTACGGGTTCATGTTCTTGAAAAATGCGGACATAATCCATGGAAAGAAAGGTATGCGAAAGAGCTTTTTTATGAAATCCTCCGGGAGGAAATGGGGAGAAAAATTGGCGAAGAATGATCCAAGAGTGGACTTGCATCTTCATACCACGGCTTCCGACGGTACCTGGAGTCCTGAAGAATTGGTTTCCAATCTTGTAAAAGCGGGTATTGGACTTTTTGCCGTCACCGATCATGATTCCACCGAAAATCTAAATGATGTGGCCGCTCAGGCTCATCAAGCGGGGCTTTTATTCATCCCTGGCGTGGAAATTAACACAAGCCATCAAGGACGGAATTACCATATTCTCGGTTTGGGGATCGATCCGGTGAATACTAAATTACAGACTCTTCTGAATATCAATAAAAAGTTGATGGATACGAAGGACGACGACAGCATCCGGTATCTGGAAACGAAATATTCAGCCGTGTCCTTTTCAGAATATCAAGCCGATACAAACCGGAGAGAGCGGGGCGGCTGGAAAGCCCTCAATTACCTGATTGATAAAAAGCTATGTCACAATCATCAGGACTTTTTTCAACTTTTTAAGGAGTGGGGGAATCCCTTTGAGAGGCTCACCTTTGCCGCTCCGGTCGAAGCGGCGGTGGCTATTCATGACGCCGGTGGGGTTTCCATACTGGCGCATCCGGGCGCTTCTTTCTATGACCCCGACTATCAAACATTGGTTGGATTCATGATTGGCCAGGGCATCAAGGGTATTGAATGCTATCATCCGGAGAACAACCGGGCAATCACCGAATACTGTCTGGAGATATGCAGGGAAAATCATTTGGCGGTAACCGGCGGTTCCGATTGCCATGGCCAGTTTGTCTGCGGCAGGTGTTTGGGAATACCCGACATTCGCCTTTCCCAATTGGATCTGGGCAGTATTCGGAATGGTTTTTAGAATCGTTGACATTTAAAAAAATGTATGAAATAATGATTCAAAATGGTGAGTGTGCATAAGAAGTTGGCTGCCGAAGACTATGAAAGTTTGGTGACCGCTCCGAGCTGCATAGAGGTTTCTGATATTTTGAATTGAATGGACCTTACACGAAGGGATAAACCCTGCGGAGTCACTGGACGTGATTGCTGCGGGGTTTTTATATTTGGTGAGGTGAAAAATAGTGGAATTGGTGTTTAAAGATACGCCGCAATTGGAAACGGATAGGCTGATACTGCGGAAATTAGTCGTGGAGGATGCCCAAGCTATGTTTGAATACGCCTCCGAAGATGAAGTTACTCAATACTTAATTTGGGATGCCCATAAGACAATTGAAGATTCGCGAGGATTTATCCAGTATACTTTGGGCCGGTATGAGCGGGACGAAGCCGGAAGTTGGGGCATTGTGTTACGGGAAACCGGTAAGTTGATCGGAACTGTTGGTTTTTTATGGTGCGATGTGAAAAATAGCCGGGCCGAAATTGGTTATGTGATTGGGAGATCATTTTGGGGTCAGGGGATCGTGCCGGAAGCGGTTAAGCGCTTATTACAGTTCAGTTTTGCGGAAATGAATTTAAACCGCATCGAATGCTGTCACTTTCTCCCCAATGAAAAGTCGGGCCGGGTCATGCAGAAAGTGGGCATGAGCTTCGAAGGAATTGCCCGGGAAAGGATATTTGCCAAAGGCAGGTTCTGGGATATCAAGCAATATGCCATTTTGAAGGCGGATCTTAAAGTATAAAGGCGGTGTGGGGATGATTAAAGCAGGGGTATACGGTGGATCGGGTTATATGGGAGGCGAAGTATTACGGGTATTACTGGAGCACCCCGAGGTGGAAATCGTCTGGGCCACCAGCCGGGGTGACAGGGAATTAGATTATTTTCACCGCAATTTGACCGGTTCCGGGTTGCATTTTATCAAGCCGGAACAGGCTACTTTTTGTGATGTGGTCTTTGCCGCCCTTCCCACGGGCCAGATGATGAAACAGGCAAGGGAACTGTTGAACCAGGGGACGAAAGTAATCGATTTGGGAGCTGATTTCCGGCTGCGGGATCGGGAAAATTGGGAGCGGATTTACGGCAGGGAACATTCGGACTGGCAGCTGGCAGATGAAGCAGTCTATGGGATTCCCGAGCTCCACCGTGAAGGCATCCGTAAAGCCAGGGTGATTGCCAATCCCGGCTGTTTTTCCTCTGCCGCTATTTTGGGGCTGGCGCCGCTTGTTAAAAATGGGTTGATAGATACCGGTAAAATTATTATTGACGGACTGTCGGGAACAGCCGGGGCAGGGGCTGAAACGGATCGGGCCTTGCATCATCCGGAGATCGGCAATAATTTATTACCTTATAATGTGGTGGATCACCGGCATACTTATGAAATCGAGCAAGAGTTGGGCCTTTTGAGTAAAACCGAAGTTTCGGCGCATTTCACAACCACCTACGTACCCATTACCCGGGGAATACTGGATATTTGCCATTGTTTTCCAAAAATCCGGATTAGCAGGGAGGAATTGCTTCATTTGTATAAAGAATTTTATCAAGCCGAAATGTTTGTGAAGATTATCGATACCTCCAAAGAAGAGGGGGTATCCTGGCAGTATGTTCCTTACCCATGGGTAGCCGCAGTTTCTGGAACCAACTTTTGCCATATAGGTCTGGATGTGGATGAAAAAAGAGGCCGAATTGTCGTATTCAGCGTGCTCGACAGTATCGGCAAGGGTGGAGCCCATGTTGCCCTCCAGAACATGAATCTGATGTTCGGGTTGGACGAGACTCTGGGGTTAAAACGGTATGGAATGCATCCGTATTGAATTTAATCGGTTTCAAAGACTTGGCTCAAATCCACCGTCAAGTCCCCTGAGAATATCCCCACCGGGATTTGGTCATCCTTTGCAAATATTACCGGTTTACCGTATTTTCCGTGATTATCCAGGGTAAATACCATTACAGTGGCATCCAAAGGATACACCAGCCAAAATTCTTTGACCCCAACCTTTTCATACAAAGCCAATTTAAATTTACCATCTTTGGCGGCAGTATGGGGGGAGGTAATTTCAATGGTCAAATCCGGGGCTCCTTTGCAGCCTTTATCATCCAGTTTGGTCCGGTCGCAAATCACGGTTAAGTCCGGTTGGACCACGGTTTTAATCATGGCCTCTTCTTCCCGGCCTTCCGGCAATCTGACATCAAAGGGGGCCAAATAGACCCGGCAAGGCTTTCCTTTCAGGTAAGCGGCAAACTGGAGATACAAGGCGCCCAAAATTTCTTGATGCCCACGGGAAGGGGCCGGGGTCATGTCATAAGGAACGCCGTCGATTAATTCCCATCGTTGGTCTTCAGGCCATTTTTCATAATCCCCGTAAGAATAAATTTCTTTTCCGGCGGCGCAGGGGTGGTTTTCCTTGACTTGATACTTCATTTTTCCTCCGGTTTTATTTTTTAGACCTGGATGGAACTTCACGATGATTGTTTGGCGATGAATTGGAATATATTTACTATACCATAAATCCCAGTGATAATCCAATGTTGATGCTATAAATCACTGGACACTCTCCTTGACTATTCATAAACATTTTCTTTTGCCAATATCCTCAACCTGGCAAGATTTAAAACCATAAGGGAACCCTTGTCTTGGGAAATAATACCTTTCTGGCGAAATTGCCGGATGATCCGGTTTAAATGGCGGTAACTCGTTCCTAGCAGCATAGCGATTTCCGTTAATTTATCGGTTTTGATTTCTTCGATCCGCATCTGATTATGTTCATCGGTGTTGATCGATAACAGGTAACTGGCGAAACGGTTTTCAAGGGGATACAACTGGTTGAGGGAAGCCGCGTTTGCCGCGGTATATAGCTTATAACTCAGATGAGAAATAATAAAGCGTAAAAATGTCGGATCATCATAGGCATATTGGGTTAAATCGGAAAAGGGAACCCCAATGAGATAAGAATCAATTTGGGCCTCAACATGGCAGCTTACCGGGAGTTGGTTTACAAATTCAACTTCGCCGATGACGCCTAAAGGTTTTGAAAACCGGAGCAGGAGCGATTTGCCGTTATCCATGAGTGTAAATGTTTTTAATTTGCCGGAGACTAAAAAATATAAGGATTGCATCCGGGTCGAACTTTCACAAATCAGTTCCCCTTTCGGGTAATAAAGTAAAGACATACTGCCGCTTAAATCCGATTCAAATATTTTATCCAGGGAAAACTTTTGAATATAGAATTGCAATAGCTCCTGGTTTGGAATGATTGTCATTCTTTCACCTTCCTACGGTTTTCCCTGGCTTTAGTTTAGAAAAAGGGTTCATCCGTGAGATTTTTACACCGTTAGGTCAAGTATAACGGAATGGAGATCTTTTAAAAAGGACAAATGTCATAGGTGGGAGAGAAAGGCCCGGTTTTTGCTAAAGAGGGGAACAGGGGACTGTCCAAAAGAGGGTCCAAAATTGTTTTTAGGCAGACCCCTTTGACACATTGAAAAAAAGAAAACCCAAGCTTAAAGATTTTCGGGTTTTCTTTTCATTTTTAAAATAGTAACCGTCAGAACGACAAGGATGACCAGTAATCCGGCCACAATAAAGCTAAGGAGTAACCAAGGCAAAGGAGCCTTGAGGGTCGCGGTCATTGTTTGAGGGCTTTTGACCAGATCCGAAAGAGGGATATTCCAAATAACCGTATTGTTCTGGGCAAGGATATTGTCCTTGGAGGTATTGGCGCTGATCACTTTGGAGGGGAAATGAACCGTATATTTCCAACTGTAACCGGAAAGTAAAGCGCCCGATATATTTCCGGCGAGATCATCGTTGGAATTGGTTTCATGGTTTTCTTTTCCTGGAGACAGGGTCATTTTGTCGATTGTTCGAGTAAAAATGAGGCGGCCATTTTTGTCCTTGGAAAAACGGATTTGGCCCAAGAAACTTGGAGAGCTGTCGCCGTTTTTAATTTGATTCAGTGCTTCCAAAGAATTAAATTGGAAAATTATCGTAGAGACGATGTCGCCATTTCGGTGGTGTAATTTTACGCTTTTTAAACGGATTCCTTTAACCCCCTTGAAAGGCCGTTCTAATTCTTTTTGAGAGAAAGGACTCCGGTTACTTTGTCCTGCCATCAAGGCGGCAAATTGTTGGGAGGTGCTGATTTCCATGGATAATTTGCCGGACCCGTCGGCATTCATCCAGGTTTCTTCGGAATAGTTGATACAGCCCACCAATAATATAGGCAATAAAAAGAAAAAGAGCAATTTTATAATTTTCATCAAAACCCTCCTGGCTCAGAAACTGTTTTGCAAAAATTCTATAAAATGTTAAAAAATCCTCTATTCTATTGTCTTCCAGCGGGAAATTATGATATGATAAATTGAAATTTAGTTGAAGCGAGGGGTCATAATGCCGGCTAACGCTTAACTTTCAACAAAAATGGTTTCGGTTCATGCAATCCTGTAAACCGACGATAGGTTTATTTTGGTATGCATTCCGAAGGCTGAAAAGTTAAGAATAGCAAGGCTGCTAAAAACCTCACCTTCAGCGATTTGGATGATAAATTGCTTCGTCTCATGGGGAAGGATCAAGGCAAGCTGTGCTTTTCGGCACAGCTCTTTTCATTCCCGGATGTGTCTTTTGATTGAGCATTGATTCGTAGACAGGCTGCAGGTGAATGGCTTAAGCTATTCATCGGCAGCTTTTTTGTTGCGGTAACATTTATGGATATTATCACATTGATATCCCATTTACAGTGGATAGATGGATAGTTAGAAGGAACTCCTCGAAGGGGGATTTCAAAAGTAAAAATATTTTATGAAAACATCCAATCCGAAGGCAGTAACGGGGTTTAGGCAGCACAAAGGATTAATTTGTAAAAGTTTTTAAAAATAATAAAGGGGTGGAAATGATGGACACAAAGGAATTAAAATTTGGAGTTCAATCCAATCTATCGATTTTTGAAGATACAATGGTGGAAATGACTTGGGTTAAGGTGAAAGAGTCGGCGGATTACGGAGCGGTTGTCTTATTCCCCATCGGTGTGATTGAGGAGCACGGCCCCCATATGGATTTAAGCCCGGATGTTTATTGCGCCTATTTGTCGTCCAGATTTCTCAAGCAAAAGCTAGGACAAAAGGGGATTGGTTCCATTATTGCGCCTCCGTATTATTGGGGAATCAGCCAAGATGCCCAAAAATTTCCGGGTACATTTTCGGTCAGGCCGGAAACATTCAAAGCAATGTTGGTCGATATTTTTACTTCTTTCCATTTATGGGGCTTCAAATATGTTTTTGTCATGAATGCCCATGGAGATCATACCCATGTCGAAATTATCGAGCAATCCATCCAAACCATAAACGATAGTACGGATATACACGTATATTACTTGGGGAACCTTGATATTGAAGTGGAAAATCCACCTGTTTTTCCAGTGCCACGGGAAGGCCGATATAAACCGGACTATCATGCAGGAGCTATCGAAACAGCTGTAATCCATACATTTTACCCGCAAAAAGTGGATGGAAAATTGGCCAAGGAATTAAAGCCGCAAAACACCTGGGAACCGTTAGGCTATTGCGGTGATCCGGCGAGCTTTCCAAAAGAAAAGACCATCATCGAATTTTGGAAGGCGGATTCGGAAATGGATGCGCTGAAAATTGAAGCGGTCTTAAAAAAAGAAAAAGTGCGCTAGGAGGCTTGGCATGGAAAAAAATAGCTCCCATATGGCTTTTCATTTTATCCGCGACTATAAAAATGATCCCTTGTACCGGCTGAGCTTCAATCAATTAGCCGGTAAAACCTTTGGGATTGATTTTGAAAGGTGGTATCAGCTTGGTTTTTGGAACGATAGGTATATTTGTTATTCTTTTACCCAGGCCAACCGAGTGGTTGCCAATGTATCAGCCAACAGGATGGAAATCATCCGGCAAGGAAAAAGAATGAGTGCTGTGCAAATCGGAACGGTAATGACCGACCCGGAATACCGGGGAAGAGGACTGGCAGCAAAGCTTATGAACATCGTTTTGGAAGAGTATGAAGATCAATGGGATCTAATCTATCTGTTTGCTAATCCCACAGTCCAAAACTTTTATCCGCAATTTGGTTTTCGTTCATCGATAAAAGAATGCCGGTTTTTCGCCAAAATTCGTTTGAATGGGCGGTATCCCGGAAATTACCGTAAACTTAATCTGCAGCAGAAAGGCGATTTGAAGCTTTTGGTTGAGAAGGTTAATGGAAGAGCAACAATATCAGACATTTTTGACGTAGAACGCGGGGAAAGTATTTTGTTATGGCATTGTTTATATAACTTTCCCCAAGATATTTATTATCTCAACGACTTAGGTGTGTTGGCTATTGCCGAACTAACAGATGATACTTTGCATTTATATGATGTGATTGGTCCGGAAAAAGCAGATTTTATACCTATCTTCCAAAGAATTGCATCCGTAGGGGTGGAAAATGTGTTTTTTTATTTTACCCCGGATTTTAAAGATATTCCGGTCATGTCTGCTTCTTATGAGCCCGAAGACTATACATTTTTCGTCCGGTCTGGTGATATCTCATTAAAAGGAGGGTTTTTCTACCCGGTCACGGCTCATGCTTAGAACGATGGAAAGCCAATGATTGAAATTTATGATGAGGATTTTTGTGTAATGTATTCAGAATACTTGAGTTGCCGGCATGAAAAGTAATGGACAGAGTGACAGAATCCCCGTATAATAGAAAAAGTAATCAAAGGGGGGCAGGCTATGCGCTTGTTGAATGAGATGGATGACTCTCAGTTACAAATACTGCATGATAGTTTATTAAAACAATACAAAGATATTCAAGACCAAAAGCTCAAGTTGGATATGTCGCGGGGTAAACCCTGTAGCGCGCAACTGGATCTTTCTACGGGGTTAATCAATTGTCTCGGTGAAACCGATTATAAATCATCCGAGGGAGTTGACTGTCGAAATTACGGCGGCCTGGACGGTATCCCCGAAGTTAAAAAATTTTTGGCTTGGATTTTAGAGGTTAATCCCGGGGAATTGATCCTCGGAGGCAACTCAAGCCTAACCATAATGCATGATTTTATTTCCAGGGCCATGATACGCGGATTACCGGGGAGCGAATTGCCTTGGGGCAAGTTGCCGGAAGTTAAATTTCTCTGTCCCAGCCCTGGTTATGATAGGCATTTTGCCATTTGTGAGTATTTTGGGATTACCATGATTCCTGTTCCCTACCTGGCAGATGGCCCGGATATGGACAAGATCGAACAACTGGCAGCGGATGACCCAACCATCAAGGGGATCTGGTGTGTACCCAAATACAGTAATCCAACCGGAATTACCTATTCGGATGAGGTTGTGGAGCGACTGGCAAAAATGCCTGTTAAATCAGGAGATTTTCGAATCTTTTGGGATAACGCCTATGCAATTCATCATTTATCCGATACCCAGGACCGGCTGCTCAATATTTTAGAGGCTTGTAAAAAAGCGGGCCATCCGGACAGGGCCATTTTATTTGGTTCCACTTCCAAAATCAGCTTTGCCGGAGCGGGTCTCGCCATGATAGCAGGTAGCGAAACCAACATGAACTGGCTCAAAAAGCAACTTGCCGTTCAGACTATCGGCCCCGATAAATTGAATCAGCTGCGACATTTGCGGTTTTTCAAAGATCGGGCCGGGATTGAGGCTCATATGCGTCGTCATGCCGCCATTATTAAACCCAAATTTGATATGGTTTTGGTAACCTTAAACGATAAACTGGGAGGAAAAGCTTTGGCATCCTGGAGTAATCCTCACGGAGGCTATTTCATCAGTCTCAATACTTTGCCCGGATGCGCTCAAGAGGTAATTGCCAAGGCCGGGCAGGCAGGAGTTGTTTTGACCAATGCCGGGGCCACTTTTCCTTACGGCAAAGATCCGGAGGACCGTAATATCCGGATTGCTCCTACATTTCCACCCATGGCGGAGTTGCAAAAAGCAATGGAGTTGGTGGCTGTTTGTATTGAATTGGTTAGTGCCGGGCAAGAGTTGCGAAGAAGAGGTTTGCTTTAGTCGTGATTTCGGAAATAAAAACAAATGGCAGAACAGCTGTAAAATCCGAGGAAAATCAAAATCAGCAGCATAACGAAATCAATTCCAAGTGCTGATTCGGAAACTTTTATTATATTTATTTGGTACCTTGAGACGTTTTGGGTAAGGAATTATAATGAAATTGCGGTTTCCGGAGCCGACTTTCGAAAGAAAGGAGTGATTTTCTGGTGAAGATTACAATGGAGGTGGCTGTTGTCTGACAGCCGGAGGGTGGGACGGACCTAGAGTCCGGCCACCCTTTTTAATTTATGCTGAATAATATTTTCAAGAGAAAAGAACGCGAAACCATTAAAAAAAGATTTTAGCATAAGTCCTTGCCGAAAGAGGAGGGTGACGAATGTTCCCAGAGTTACGGGAAATTAATAAAAAACCTGAGCCATTTCAGTTTTATACAGCGCCTGAGTTATGGATGAATGAGCATACGTCTCAAAAAATGTTGGAATATCATTTAAATGAGTCGGTTGATGCGGCATCAAGGAATATCAACTTTATTAACCATTCGGCGGAATGGATAGTTGACCATTTTGCCATCAACAGCGCCTCCAACATCATCGATTTTGGTTGTGGCCCGGGTTTATACACTTCCCGGTTTGCTCAAACTGGAGCAATGGTGACGGGGATTGATTTTTCAAAGCGGTCGCTTGAGTATGCAGAAAATGAAGCCAGGAGAAATAGCCTGAATATCAATTATATTTCTTCCAACTATCTGGAGTTTCATGCGGATGAAAGATATGATCTGATTACCATGATTATGTGCGATTATTGCGCCTTGAGCCCTATGCAGCGAAAGCGATTATTGACTCAATTCCATAGTTTGTTAAAACCGAACGGTTCGGTTCTATTTGATGTCTATTCTTTAAAATATTTTCAGGAAAACTGGGAGTTTGCAATCTATGAACTGAATCAACTGAACCAATTCTGGTCGCCCAATGATTATTATTGTTTTGTGAACCGCTTTAAATATGAATCGGAAAATCTTATTCTTGATAAATACACAATCATCGACGAAAACTCCCAAAGAAATGTCTATAATTGGTTTCAGTGTTTTAGTACGGAAATGATTGAATTAGAACTTGCAGAGAATGGTCTGGAAGTGAATGAGTTTTTTTCAGACGTGGCCGGAGCTCCTTTTCGAAATGATTCAAGTGAGTTTGCAATGGTTGCCCAAAGAACAGCGGAAGATTCAATGGGATGATTTTAATGATAGAGGCTGTCCCAAAAGGGAGTTCCTGCCCGCGGCCATGCCTGATAAAGCGCGTGTCCGCGAGAAATGTAATATATTGAAAAAGTATATCTGGTATTTCTGATTGAATTTGAACTGCTTTTTAGACGGCCTCTGACGTTAAAACTTGATGATTACGTTGTTATCCGGCGGGGGTGTGTCGTTATAAAGAGAATATAGGAAATTGCCGAGTAGTCTGATTTTTTGATTATAAGACGCCTGTAATTTGGATACTAAATTACTGCGGGTCGTGTCATAGACTTCGTCACCGATAAAATGAGATTTTAAGGCGTCGGCAACCAGGGCCTGCAAGGTTAAAGTAGGAGTCAACTTAACGGATGCCAATTGGTTGGCGGCTATTTTAGCGTCCTTTAATGGCATTCCCCGTTTTACAAATAACTCGGTCAGAAATTGGGGCACCATTTCCGAGATGCCATGCGATAGAAAATCGGCGGCATATTGAGGGAAAGGTTTTCCTTGAGTGTTATAATCAATTTCACGAATGGTTTCCGTTTCAATATCGATTTTGTCATTGGTTAGTTCAATCAATCGGTAGGGGCAGGGATAGGTCACCAGGGAGCCGGTTTCAATATCGTAAATCGCTTGATTGTTTTTTGTCTGCGTGGTAGCTATGTCCTGCGCATGAAAATGCCCCGTGAAAATAACTTCCATCCCCATATCGGCGAACTTTGCGGCAATATTCTCCCAATCATCGACGACGTAGTTGCGGAACAAAGTTTTTTCGGTACTGAAATGGGGAATTAATCCGTGGTGCATCATGCCAACAACCATGATCTTTTGTTCCTGGGCTACCTTGAGTTGATCAAAAATCCAACTCAAGCGTTTGGCGTTCAAACCGGAGCCGGTAACGGGTATTCCTTTTTCCTTATTATTGTCATAGGAACAGGAGTCGATGGCAAGGATCCGGAGACCCGGAACGGGCTGTGCAACATAACTGAGGGAGTTCGGATCCTGGGCGATAGCCTGACCATATCCGAAATCATGGTATATTTCACGAAAATCATCGGGCGTTATCCCATCGACAGGGATGGTCTTATTGCCATCGTATTGAACAGCCTTGGGGTTATTGATATCATGGTTTCCCGGAACAATAAATACCTGTTTTCCGCCATCCTTAAGTTCTTTCAAAAAAGCAGCTACTTGGGTATGGGATAACTTTTCGCCGTCTTTGGTCAAATCACCGGTGACGAGGACGATTTGGGAATCGGTTTTTCGGATGCCTTCTACGGTTTTGCTGAGGATAGCCTTGCTTTCCGCCAAAAGTTTCCGGTCGTGGGCCAGATAAGCATCAAATGCTTGGCCTTCTTTGACATACTCGGGTGCGAAATAGTGCGGATCGGAAAAAACCGCCAGTTTAACCTTTACGAATGGTTCGGCCCAGATAGGGGTTGAAAAAATGGCGCCGAACATCGTAATGAAGATTATGGACAAAATGAAAAGATTTCTGGCGCTTTTCAACATGCAATCAGCCTCCTAGGAATTGAAATTTTACGTAACGCAGGATCTGCAATAGCGCGCGCGTTTGTGGTTATCCATACGTGCGCGGTTTGCCTGGAATTAGGTTTGAATATAAGTAATTTTATCAGCCGGACCTTTTTGAAGTGGTAAAACCGACACTTCAATTCAAATGAAAATAAGGGATACTCATTGCCTCTTTAACTTCAACCAATGAATGAATATTTTTATGCTCCCCGTTATTAAAAATTTTATGATACTGGTTGATGACGCAAATCTCCGGGTTCCCCTTATCTTTTAGCTTTATCCGGCTCGGATCTGTGAGGGCGGTTTTTACTTTAGCCAGGATTGTCGGGAAATCATCAAGAGAGGTAAATTGCATTTCCCAAACTTTTGCTCATCTTGGCATTACCGTCTAACCCAATAAGTCTTGGGCACGAGCCCAGTAATGTGTCAGGTTCCTTTAACCGGTTGGATTGTGGCGCAACGTATTGATTGTCAAGAACATAGAGTAAAATGTGGTTAACTGGGAAATTTGCGGGACCATAGATTGGATGAAGATATAAGACTTGGCCGGATCAATCCCTACCGCAAGATAATCCATAACCAAATTATAAACATTTTGCTCCAAAATCTCCGGATGTTCAAAATGGGTTGTCAGCGCCTGGACATCGGCGATAATAATAAATTGTTCACAAGTATCCTGAAGTTTGACCCTGTTTTCCAGACTTTCGACATAGTGACCCAATATGGAGACGGGAGGTTGGGCTGTCTCCAGTTAAGATTCTTTTCTTTCCGGGCATGGTAATTCCTCCATTTATTTTTTAAGTTTAAAGCATTTTTACAATCCAGCCACCAGCCATCTTCCATATTCATCACCCCTTTATGGTTCAAATAAAAAGCCATCCATCCCAAAGTACTATGGGACAGATGACCATATCTGCGGTACCACCCAAATTGGCTAAACGACCAAATACCGTAGCCCGCTTGTAATCATGAAATGATTCATGTCCGATTGATAACGTATTTATCATATTCCTTTCATAAAATTTTGGCAATAAGTTTGCGATAAATTGAGATTGAAAAATTTTCCTGAATTGTTTATAATCAGTAATAGCTAACAAATAAAAATTAGCTAATTATGGAGTGATAATCATGGAAGTTACCTCAACTGAAATCCAAAACAATTTCGGCACATATTTAAAGTTGGCCCAGGTGGAGGAGGTCTTTGTAACCCGCAACGGGAAACGGATTGCCGTATTAAAGTGCTGGGATGAACAAAGCGGTAATGAAATGAATGCGGCTGAAAGTAAAGGAATGTACCGTGAGGAGCATCCCCGGATAACGGTGGAAGAATTTTTGAAACTGTCAGAGGCAAGCGAAAGTCGCTACGAGCTTATTGACGGTGAGGTTTACCAATTAGCCTCCCCATCTTATGAACATCAACGAATTCTAATTGAAATATTAAACATGATTCATTTATGGTCCAAGGGGAAAAAATGTAAGCCCGTGGTAGCACCTTTTGATGTTCGAGTTATGTCGGATACTGAGACGAATATTGTACAGCCGGATATTATCGTTATTTGTGATCCGGAAAATATTGATAATCGGGGGAAATATAACGGCACGCCGACGCTTGTTTTAGAAGTTCTTTCCGAAACAACCCGCAACAAAGATATGCTTAAAAAACTCAATTTATATATGAGTGGGGGTGTTAAAGAGTATTGGATCGTCAATCCCTGGAACCGGGAAATCTACATTTACACTTTTGATTCGGGTGAAATCAATAATTACCGCGCTTTTAAAGGTAATGACCAAGCAAATTCAGAAGTTTTAGAGGGACTGGTGATTTTTTTAGAAGTGGTGTTTGCTATGGAATAGTGATTTCATGTTCTTGATATTCCAGCAAAACTCGATGGATTGGAATATTAAAAAAAGAGCAGGTGGTGATTTTCTATGATTAAAGTAAACTTTTACGACTCAAATCATGTTGGCAATGAAGATTATAAATTTGCTGTAATTGTAGCTCGTTACAACGGTAAATGGACCTTATGCAAACACAAGGATCGGGTTACGTATGAGATTGCCGGCGGACACCGGGAAGAAAATGAATTGATTGTGGATACTGCCAAACGGGAGCTTTATGAAGAAACCGGCGCCACGGATTTTGGGTTGTTTCCGGTTTGTGCCTACGCAGTTGATACCGGTGGTGAAGAAACTTTTGGGATGCTATATTATGCTGAGATAACAGCCCTAGGAAAATTACCGGATTTGGAGATGGAAGAAATCGAACTTTTTTCTGAAATACCGGAAAATCAGCTTACATATCCGCTAATTCAGCCTAAACTATTTGCAAAAGTCAAAGAATATCTGGAGGAATAGTTCATGCGAACTGAAAATGAAGTTTTGGATCAGTTACTGGATTTTGCAAACAATGAAGATAAGGTAAGAGCGGTTTTATGGAACGGTTCGCGGGTGAATCCCAACGTGAAGAAAGATATTTTTTGCGACTATGATGTGGTTTTTTCAGTCGTCGATCCGGATTGCTATCTGGAAAACCAGGATTGGATTTCCAGATTCGGAGATTTGGTCATCCGGCAACAAAATGATTGTATGGTTGGGGGGAAGAATGCCTATATTTTTTTGATGCAATTTACCGATGGCGTGCGAATCGATTTGTCTTTTCATTCTATTGAGGTAATCACAGAGAGCGTTTATCGCGACAGTCTGATTAAGGTATTGCTGGACAAAGACAAACGTATTCCCTTGCTGGACGCCCCGAATGAATCAATTTATTATGTTAAAAAGCCTAGTGGGCAGGAGTTCGCCAAGGTTATGAATAACGCCTGGTGGATTCAAACTTATGTGGCCAAAGGTATTTGGCGGGGTGAATTGCCGCTTGTTAAATGGATGTTTGAAGGGATTCTGATGGATTGCCTGATTAAGCTTTTGTCATGGCAGGTGGGGTTAGAGAAAGATTGGCAGGTGAATGTGGGTAAGTGTGGCCGATGGCTTAAAAAATATTTGCCCTCCGATATTTATGGGGAATTCGTTACAATTTACCCCGGAACGGGTGATGAAGGAATCTGGCAAGCTTTGGCGGCTTACGGTAAATTCGTCCGTAAAATAGGCGTAAAAGTGGCCGAAGGGTTAGGGTATGTTTATCCGATGCAGGATGATATCAATGTCACTGAATACTTGCAAAAGATTCACCGGTTGCCAAGAGATCGGACTGCGATCCAAACGAAAAGATGGAGTGATTCGGGTAACGACCTATAACCACGACGAGGTGCTTTAGATTGAGGTGTGGGAAAATGGAGTCGGTATCGAACAGTCGAGGCTTGAGGCTGTACGCGAAAGTATTATCGGAGCTCCAGAATCCGGGCGGGATGAAATCTATGAATCCGGCATCGGCGGGGAGGCATTGGAATTCATCAGCCGGGAAAAAGTCGATCTGGTGGTATTGGATATCCGGATGCCGGATATGGATGGTATAATGCTGTTAAAAGAGGCGCAAAAGTTTTCCATAAAACCCAAATTTGTCATCTTAAGCGGCTATGATGATTTTCATTATGCGGCCGACTGTATTAAATACGGGGCCAAAGCCTATTTGCTCAAACCGGTCAAACGGGAGGAATTTATGGAAACCCTCAACCAGGTTGAGCTGGAGCTTTCTAAGGAAGAAGAACTCAATTCAGCTAAGCAGCAAAAGGACATTTTGTTGAATTACTTTCGTGTCGATGAGCTTAACTTCATTTTTCTCAAAGATAACCTATCCGAAAAGAAAGTCGCTGAGATTATCCATACATTACAACTGGATATACTGGACCGCCCGTTCCGGATGGGGATTTTGGCCAAGCGGGGGCAACCCGGTAGCAGCCCAAAGGAATATTATGCGCAGCTTAAAATGGAAGTGTATGAATATTTTCAGCAAATCAATCAGGAGGCTGTTGTTTTTTTAGATATCAATGGCAATCTGGTCTTCATTACCGGTGAGAATTCAGACTGTTCAGGGTTACCGGTGTCTTTGGAAAAGAGTCATGGCGAGGCCTATGTCGTTGGACTTAGTGATGGTAACAATGTGGCCCCTCAAATCCGTAACAGTTATTTACAAGCTTATGAAGCTGTAAAATACCGGATTTTGGCGCCGGAGGAAAGAATGTTTTCTTTTGCTACCGTTAACGGGCGTAGCACAGACTATCCGATATTGGTGGATAATATAAAAAAAATTCCGGAAATTGTTGGGGCATCAAAAACCGAAGCCATTAACGGGCTTTTGAAGCAATTATTTAATGAGGAAGCGATTGGTTCGTTTGATATCAATTATTTTGAGAAAACAGCAGTTTTAATCAATGAATATGTCATCGCTGATTTGGAGAAATACATTTCGCCTAAAGCCCGTCAATTTGGAGGGAAATTTAGTGATTTAGAAGATATTTATTGTTTTGACGACATCTATGGCTATATCCGCTGCTTGAAAGAATACCTGCAAGAAACAACCCAATTTTTAGCCGGTTTAAAGGACATATACCGCGATAAAAAAGAAATTGAGGTTGCAGTGGAGTATATTCAAAACAATTTTACCAAGGAGCTATGTATGGCCAAGGTTGCAAATTATATTTCGCTAAATTACTCCTATTTTTCCTATTTATTTAAAGAGCAAACCGGGTTAAGTTTTGTGGATTATATTAAGCGGCTGCGGATCGAAAAAGCCAAAGAGCTATTATTGAAATCGGATGATAAAATCTATGAAGTTGCCGAAAAAGTCGGTTATCATAACCCGAAACATTTCGGCCGGGTATTTCGGGAGGTTAGCGGGGTATCGCCCGCCGAATACCGTAATAGGATGCCATAATTCAGGATCGTCAGGGGAATTGATTAAACTTGATGTGTTCCCGCCTAATGGGCGGCGGTCGGATTATGATAAGTCAGGAAAGCAGGATAAGTTCAATGATGGATGTTTCATGGCTGATCTTCGATGCAATGGGGGTAATCTTTGAAATCCCCGATGATACCAGGGATTTATTGATTCCCTATGTTATCCGGCATAATCCGCTGGCGAAAGAACAACAAATCCTTGATTTATATATGAAGGCAAGCCTTGGCGAAATAAATTCCAGGTTTTTTTGGCAGTCGCTTGGTTTTGACAATTGGCAGGAGACCGAAAAGGATTATCTTGATAGCTGTTTGACTTTGGATGAAGACTTTTGCAAAACAGCCCAACAGTTACAGCGTCAATATAATTTGGTACTGCTTTCCAATGATGTCGGTGAATGGTCCGCCTATTTACGCCGGAAATTCGATTTGGACCGTTTCTTCCAAAAAGTGATTATCAGTGGCGAGGTTGGATACAGGAAACCGGATCCGAGGATATATGAGGTATTACTTTCCCGAATCAATACTGGGGCCGGGGAATGTATGTTTTTTGATGACCGGGTGAAAAATCTTTATCCAGCCTATAGTCTGGGCATAAGACCCATATTGTTTAACCGGGATAGAATTGATTGTGCCGGATTTGAAAGTGTGAATGATTTTGCGGAAATTGCAGAAATACTTCAAAAACAGGGAGAGAGCTGCGAATGACAATTGAAGAAATCGCTGAAAGTATCGGCTACTGTGGTTTGGTATGCAAGATGTGTAAACTTTGCGACGGTTGTAAATCTGGTGAGAACTGCTGCGCGAAACATGTATCGGCAGAAGGTTGTTATCAATATGGCTGTTGTAACGGCAAAGGATTCAACGGTTGTTGGGAGTGCAACGAGTTTCCTTGCAACAGGGACATGTTTGCCGGTGGAAATATCCGCTTGAAAGCCTTTGTGCGCTGCGCCAGGGAAGAAGGAGTTCTCAAACTAGCCGAATATTTAAAGAGAAATGCCGATCAGGGGATTCAATACCATAAAGATAAAGAGTTGACCGGCGATTATGACGGATTTCAAAGCGAGCAGGAAGTTCTGCTGATGCTGAGAACCGGAAAAAGGAATTAAATGGTTTCAAGACTAGATACTGCAGTATTGAATAACCCCTTTTAAAAATTCCTGGCTGTCGCCTGAATTTTTATGACTACATTTTACCATACGGAATTTCTATTGATAAGGTGAATTCATTCATATGGCATGGGGAAAGAGAGGTTTTGATTGGAGAATCTAATAATCCAAAAAGCGGTTTCGGAGGATATTGAGTCCGTCGGAACCATTTACCAGGAAGCGATTGATTGGCTCACTGGCCAAAATATCCACCAATGGCAAAGCAAGGTTTATCCGACGAAGGATACGGCACAGGCGGCATTGGAACAAGATTGCCTTTATGTTTGCTTGAAAAGTCACCAAAGAGTCGGCACTTTTATTATCAATGAGTTTCAGTGGCCTCAATATCAATCGCTTCCCTGGAAATATCCCGGTCCGGCGATGGTTTTACATACCTTGGTCATCAGCCCCGGATTTACCGGGCGAGGCATCGGCCGGGCGGTTGTGGAGTATGTGATGGGGCAGGCGCGGAAAAATAACTATGATTGCATCCGGCTTGATGTTTTTCCGGGTAACCAGGGCGCGGTGGGGTTATACCGTTCTTTGGGTTTTGAATTTGTGGGTAAGGTATTTTTTGAAATCAAGGAACCCGGCTATGAATGGTATGATTGTTATGAAAAAAAGTTATAAGCCCGGCTTGCCTCAATATGTTATAATACGTTCATATATGCTTAATTTGACAGGCAACATGATTCCAAGAGTCAGTAAAATCAACATCAGTGAGGAGAAAAGACAGGATGTTTTTTGACACCGCCAATGTTCAATCGTTGAATTCCAAAGAATTTGCAGTCATGGGACTGGGAGAAGTACTGTTGCGTTTGTCGCCGCCCAACAAGGAACGGATCCTGGCCGGTGAAACTTTCGAGAAAAAAGCCGGCGGTTCGGAGTTGAATGTAGTGTCGGGAATATCCCTGCTGGGACTGCGCACCGGCATTATCACCAAACTGCCGGAAAACGAGATCGGCAAATACATCAACAATAAAATCCGCTTTAGCGGCGTTAGTGATGATTATATTATCGATGATAACCGGAAAGAGGCCCGGCTGGGGATTTATTATTATGAAAGCGGGGCCGCGCCCCGGAAACCGTCGGTAGTCTATGACCGGGCCAATTCTTCCTTTACCTCCCTGCAACTGGAGGAAATCCCGGGGGAAGTCTATGGAAAAACCTCGGTATTTCATGTAAGCGGTATTACCCTGGCTTTGAGCAAACATGTCCGGGAAACCGCCCTGACCATGATCAAGAAATTTAAAGCCCAAGGCAGTTTGATCTCGTTTGACGTCAATTTCCGGGCCTCCCTCTGGAGCGAGGAGGAAGCCCGAAAGGAAATCCTTCAGATACTCCCGGAGATCGATATTTTGTTCATTTCCGAGGAAACCTCCAGAAAGATGTTTCAAAAACAGGGCAGCCTGGAAGAGATTATGCGCAGTTATGCCCATGATTACGGTTGCCGGCTGGTGGCCACCACCAAGCGGCAGGTTTTGAGCCCGGCCAAACATACCTGGAATTCCTTAATCTACTGTAAGGCTGAGGACAAGTTTTATCAGGAGCAACCCTACCGGGAAATCGAAGTGGTGGACCGGATCGGCAGTGGCGATGCTTATTTGGCCGGGGTATTGTTCGGATTGTTGAAATTCAACAACGTCCAATCGGCGCTGGAATTCGGCAACGCCATGGCAGCCATCAAAAATACCATTGCCGGCGATATGCCGGTCAGTGATTTCCAGGAGATTCAAAGGTTCATCCGGGATCATCAATCCAAAGAAACCAGCGAGTTGAACCGTTGAGTGAAGGATGAGCTGGTTGTATTGTAGTTATGCATTTAATAAGTTGTTTAAGATAGTGGTACCCTGATTTTACAAAAATCCAGTTGACAACGTGATAGGGCAGAGATATAGTGAAATAGAAAGAAAAACATTGATTACCAGAGGTGGGTGAAGACAATGGACGGAGACCCTAGTAATTGGAGATTTATTGGGTTGTATGGCTCTAAATGGTTTCTGAGCGTTCCATTGCCTGAGACTGCCATCCGGATTTAACTTCTAGATAATTCGGTATCATGCTTTTGGCGCCTCTCCCGATGGAATCTCAAATAAAATTTCCGGTTTAGAAACATTCTAATTGGGAAGGGAGAGTTTGCCGTGCTCCGCACTTATCTTACTATTGAAGACAGATTGACTACTCTTGAAAATCTCTCCGAAAAAGGTATTTGGATTAACTTAATCAATCCGCCCGAAACTGAGCTCGCAAAAGTCGCGGTTTCGGGGGGGATTAATCTTGATTTATTGCGGGTGGCCCTTGATGCTGAAGAGCGTTCCCGGATTGAGGTTGATGAAGGACAACTGCTCATTTTAATCAATGTGCCCATCGCTGAAGGTGATAACGGTACTTTGCTATATGATACCATTCCGCTGGGGATTGTTGTCGCTGAAAACTGTATTGTCACGGTATGCCTAAAAGAGAATCCTATTGTTACCGAGTTCGAGTACGGTAAAAACAGGGCTTTTTTTACTTTTAAAAAAACCAGGTTTGTACTGCAGATACTCTTCAAGACAGCCACTTACTATCTGCGGTATCTGCAACAGATCGATAAAAAGTCTAGCGAGATCGAGAACCAATTGCACGGTTCAATGAAAAACGAACAACTGATTAAACTCCTAAACTTGGAAAAAAGTTTGACCTATTTTATAACTTCGTTGCGGGCCAATGAGATTGTAATGGAGAAGCTTTTAAGACTGCAGCTTAAATCACCCACAGCCATTGTGGACCCGGATACTGCGATGACCACTCAAATATTGAAGATGTATCCTGAAGATGAAGAGTTGCTCGAAGATGTCATCACTGAAAACAAACAGGCGATTGAAATGAGTCAAACTTACAGCACCATTTTAAGCGGGCTCATGGATGCGTTTGCTTCGATTGTTTCCAATAATTTGAACATCATTATGAAGTTTTTGACCTCGGTTACCATCATAATGGCCCTACCGACCATGGTGGCCAGTTTTTATGGGATGAATGTAGCCGTGCCGTTTCAAAATGCGCCCCATGCGTTTGCCATTGCGATTATTATTTCCCTTGTTTTGTCAGTGGTTGGAGTGCTCTTGCTTCGGTGGAAAAATATGTTTTGAAGAGGAAAATGGAAGATGAAGCAAAGAATTTCAGGTTAGGAATTCACCCGCTCCTATATTCAATGGTATAATATTTACGGCGTGATTTGATAAAACAAAATGCTGTAACCGAAGAATCATTAAGGCGGGTATAGAATGAACGATATCATGAAAGCAATAATTTTAGGTGTTGTGGAAGGATTGACTGAATTTCTGCCTGTTTCTTCTACGGGTCATTTGATCATCGCCAATGAATTCGTTAATTTCAGGGGCGACTTTGCCAAGATGTTCGATGTCGTCATCCAGTTAGGAGCGATAATTGCGGTTGTGGTCTATTTTTGGGATAGGCTTTTTCCATTTGGCCGGAATAAGACGGCCTTAAAAAAAATTGAAACCTGGGATATCTGGAAGAAAACTATAGTGGGCGTGGTTCCGGCCTTGGTAATGGGCGCAGTAATCGGCAAGCATATTGAAGAAAATCTTTTTAATCCCGTGACCGTTGCGGTGGCCATATTGGTGGGCGGTATCGTTTTAATTGGTATTGAACACAGGAGACCCCGAAATAAAATAAATTCCATCATTCAATTATCCTATCCGACGGTGATTTTCATTGGATTTATTCAATGCCTGGCGATGATACCCGGAACTTCCAGGTCTGCTGCCACAATAATCGGAGCAATGCTTCTCGGTGCGTCACGGGTTGTGGCTGCGGAGTTTTCCTTTTTCCTGGCGATCCCCACTTTGTTTGCTGCATCTGCGTACTACCTGCTAAAGACCGGGGTCCTGCTGAGCAGGGCTCAAATACAGGCGCTCGGGGTTGGTTTTGTTGTATCGTTTTTGGTGGCGTGGATCGTTATTGCCGGATTTATGAAATTCATTACCAAAAAGGATTTTAAGTTTTTCGGCTATTACCGGATCGTTTTGGGTATGGCCATTTTGCTCTATTTTCTTGCATGATGGTAATGACCGTGAAAAAATTGAATTTGGCGGTTATGGACCAATGTAACATAAAACCGCCAAATTTTTTTAAGCAGTTTCAAATCCGCAATCAATCTTTTTTGGATTTTTTCCCCGTTTTCAGGAGCGCTTCCCGTTTGGCTGCGGCTTTGGCAGCGACTATCTTGTCGGCGCGATATGCACCATAAAAAAACAATCCAAAAACGACAGCGACGGAAATAACAGTACCCCAAGTCAATGCTGCGCTCATTATGCCAACCCCCTTTCAAAGATAATAGTTTATAAAAATAAAAAGGTGGGGAGCTCTGTATAAGAGCTTCCCACCCCGGAAGCCGGTTTCTCTTGAAAGCGAAGATTCTTCAATAATTATGAAGATATTCGCCCAACCGATGAAACAACTATTTAGTTATATTAAAAGCATATCATAGTATTGGGAAGATTACAATTCTAGTTATTGACATTTTTGAAAGGGTTAGATTAGTACCGGGCCGTTAACCTAGTCCCGGGGTAATAGTGACTTAATATTTCTGAGTATGGATAGCCGTCAGCCGCCATACCGGCGGCGCCGCATTGGTCCATTCCGACGCCGTGACCGATTTTATCGTTCATTTTGATTTGGTTTTCCATATCCTGTCTTGAAACCCATAAAGTCCAACGATACTGGCTGCGGCTGGAATATTTTGGATTGGCGCTATAACTTTGGGGACGGCTGGTCAGCCAGTCGGCTATCTCGGCGGGTCTCCTGGGAGTGGTTTCAGATGCTGAGAGTCGATGGGGAACCGCTTGAAGATAAGGTGCAGCAAAGCCCCAGATGTCTTTGCTGCTTGAAGAGTAGCCGCCATTGTTTGCGGTATAAAAGGCGCTGATAGGCTTGGAATTATAGGTTAAAATCTGGCCCCGCGTGGCATCGACTGCTGCGCTGGTGGAAGATCTTTCGGCTAAAACTCCCCGATATACTTGGGATGCAACAGTAGCTAACAAATAAAATCCCCTGGCCTCAAAGGTTTTTAAATTGGCGATGGCATAAGTTCTTGCTGCCACCGCTTGAGCCTCAAGAGCGGAGGGAGGCCAACTGGCTGCCATTTCGGCAGGGACAACTCCATATAAGTATTCTTCCATATTGATGCGGTTGATGAGGGTGATGCCTTTTTCACGGGACAATAAATCAAAACCTCCTCGATAGACTCGATCTTCCCGACCTGACCAAAAAGTTCCCTGACCGTATTCAACGTCAAATAAAACTGTGGTAGCGGCGGGATTGTCATATTTCAAGTGAATGGTTTTGTCACTTGAGAATAATAGTTTATTTTGGTCGTTCATGATTTGAATCCTATCGGCGAGCTGTTGAATGAATAAGACGGACTGGGATGAACCTTGATATCGGTTATCCCCGCCTAGGATTGTAAAGTTGCCGCCGGTTTTTAGATGAAATTTGCTGACTTTTTCCGCCAAGCCGATTCGAATATCCGGTATTTTTTCCCGCTCTTTAAGGATTGGAATAACTTGAGGCACTTTTGCGACTAAACGGCGTTTTTGGTTTTCTTTTTCGGGTTTTGTGATTAATTCCGGATGCTCGGTCAAGAGGCCATGGGGTTAAATGGTTCCTTGGATAAAGAATTAGCAAGCGTTTGAATCCCTTCGTTGATTTCCCCTAATTCCGCCAATGCCAAACCACGCCAAAAGAGTTCGCCGGCACTTAAGTCTGGGCATTTGGATATTCTAACGGCCTCTTCATATTTTCCTGCCAGATAGTTCATCTGGATTAGATTCCAGCGATAGTTAATATTATTGGGGTCCTGGCTAGCGAGCATCTGAAGATGGGAAATTGCTGCGTGATATTGGCCGGTCTCCCGTAACAATTGAATTAAGTCCAGTTTGAGTTCTTGGTTGTTCGGATAGTTCAGAATCAACTGGCGGAACTTATCCACGCTTAGGGTGAGGCCTTGGGAGTAATAAGTTGATACGGCGTTATCAAAATCCAAGCCGGTGGTGGTAGCTTGAAGCGTGGTGGAAAAAGATGTACCTAAGAAGGAAAAAGAGAGAAGAAATCCGATTGCCACCAATAAAAATAATCGTTTGTACATTTTACCCTCGCTTTTTTTGATCTTTTTTTGTAAAAAAATACATCATAACCTAACCGTTCGCAACAGAGGATTTCCTTTCCATTATGATGTCGGTTTATTCAACTACCAAAGTTTTTCCATATTTTACGATGGGACACATTTTTTGCCTTGTGATATGCTTTGGTGTATTCAAATAAACCACAGTATAAAGCCTATTTTTAGGAGCGGATTATTATTCTTGGAAAAGAGGTGAGCGATGATAAAATTTTATTGGAAGCAATCTAAAAATGGTATACTGATGATTTTCATCACTTTTGCCTTTGCTTTGGCTCCGCTGTCTCGTGTATTTACCATAACTTCCACTAAACCCGGTAGATCACCTTCTGTTAAGGAACCCTCAAAGATATTGAGCCAATCTCCGCGAAATGTCAGGGATTTTGGCGTTAAAGGAGATGGCAAAACCGATGATTTCGGGGAGAACGCCTCTCTGAACCTTATCTTGGTATGATGTATTTTGATACTGCAATGGGTCGGCCGATTTGGTGGAATGGTATGAATTGGGTGGATGCGAACGTCCGTAAAAAGGATTAGATTTCAAGAGATATTCATTGATTTATCAGCGGGACGTTGAATCCGGATGTTGATTGATAAACCAAGTTGCGGTTAAGCCAGTAGCCGAATGTTCAACGAAAGCGCTCGGGGTGGTTCCAATATCAGCCGGCGTTATTCTTACAATGTGAAGATTAACGATAGCTCCAAAAAGGCTTAACCAGATCAACCAGCCAATTCCTAGTCCCTTTATATAACTATAACTTCTTCCCGAAAACTTGATAATATAAAAAAAGGGCTATTCCCCAAAAACTGCCGACGATAATATCGGCTAATCCACTTATGATTAAGGCTCCTGGCGGATGGACATCTTTTGGCAAAACAAAGACGGAAGCGGCCAGATTCCAGTATAAATATTTTGACCAGCCAATCGTGACCGATAAGAAGTCCACCAATTTTTTAGCGAGCGTGCCGATATTCCGGCTAATGCCCCGCATATCAACGGATCTTATTTCATGAAAGCCACCTAATTATCTGTTTTATGAAATTCAACTATCGGATTGATAGAGGGTTCTCTAAAGATACTGGCTCAATTCGATAAAAATTATGTATTGAAGCCGGGATGAACATTGAGAAGAGACAATGATTCGTTCAATTCGAAGTAGATCATGGAATTTCAAAGGCAGACGGGAAGTTGCCGGACTGCTTATTAATTTTGGAGTATTTAGAAAGCAACGAGATTAATGGATGTAATATTAGAGTTAACAATTTATTTGTATAATGTATTTTATTATAAATGGAATTGACCGGGTGTGATGTATGTGTTAGACTAGGAAGAGTTAATTAGATGCTTCTTTCCTTATATCACACCAATATGACATTTGGGATTCGGGGTGATGGATGGCAGATAACGCAGGAGGTTTGATAAATAAAAAAAAGATTAAGGAGTTGATTGTCCATGCTTTCGGCTTCACCGAAAAAGAGAGTTTCAAGAGTTTTGATTTTCGTGGCGCTCAGTATATTGTTATTGGCTTTATCATCACTTGTTTTTGCCAATGACCCCAACGGAGCTGCGACTGTGAAAGCGGATCCCAATGCTCCGGTGAACTTCACCTGGACGTTAATTTGCGGATTTTTGGTCGTATTTATGATGACCGGTTTTGCAATGGTTGAGACCGGATTTACCCGGGCAATCCATGCTAATAATACGATATTAATGAACATCATGATTTGGGTATTTGGTACTTTAGGGTTTTTCTTTGTAGGATTTGCTTTTATGTTTGGTGGTGTCGGCGGAGCCTACGGTGATTTGTCTAAAATGTTATCAGTGACAATCGCCGGTAAACAATGGGGTCTCTTAGGAGGAACCGGATTCTTTTTAAGCGGTAAAACATATGATGTAAGTATCTATATGTTATTCCTCTTTCAGGCGGCGTTCATGGATACTGCTGCGACGATTCCTACCGGCGCTATGGCTGAACGTTTCAAATGGAGCGCATTTATTGTATATGGATTTGTTATCGGCGGTATTATTTATCCGCTCTTTGGTAACTGGGCTTGGGGCGGTGGCTGGTTGTCACAACTTGGCGCAATCGGTCTTGGTAGTGGTTATAAAGATTTTGCCGGCTCCGGTGTTGTTCATGCAGTCGGTGGTGTCACCGCTTTAGCAGGCGCTATTGTTCTTGGGCCCCGTATTGGCAAGTTTATTAAGGGGAAACCAGTGGCGATGCCCGGTCATGACATGACACTCGGTGTAATTGGGACTTGCATCCTCATCTTTGGCTGGTTCGGTTTTAATGCCGGTAGTACGATGGCTGCTACGGACTTACGGTTGGCTGTAGTTGCAACCAATACCATGATTGCCGGTGCTGCTGGCGGTTTAACTGCAATGTTGTATATGATGGCCACAAGCGGTAAACCTGATACTAGCATGAGCTGTAACGGAGTATTAGCTGGTTTGGTCGCTATCACGGCACCTTGCGCTTATGTCTCTGGACTTTCAGCATTCATTATCGGTGCGATTGCAGGAGTATTGGTTTGCCTCTCAGTTTGGTTTGTTGAAAATGTCATGAAAATCGATGACCCTGTTGGAGCTGTTTCAGTACACGGCTGTAATGGCATGTGGGGTGTCTTATCCGTTGGTTTGTTTGCAGACGGAACTTACGGCGGAATCAAGGGATTACTCTTTGGTGGCGGTTTTGGACAGCTTGGAGCCCAGGTGATTGGTGTATTGACGATATTATTAATTATCTTCCCATTTGCATTCCTAATTTTTAAACTGATTGATGCGACGATTGGCCTTAGGGTATCGGCTAAAGATGAATTGGCTGGTCTCGATATGCCGGTTCACGGAGCACTTTGCTATCCTGAATTTGCGCTTAGTTCTTTAGGAGTTCCTCAAAGTTTCCCGGATGAGGATACAAGCACATCAGCTACAACTTCTAAATCGATCGCGAAGGGGGTTTGAGCAATGATTAAAATCGAAGCGATTTTCCGTCCGCAACGTTTTGAAGCGGTTAAGGATGCTTTAGCCAGAGTCGGTATCAAAGGAATGACCGTTTCCGAGGTCAGAGGCTGCGGTAAACAAAAGGGAGCTGTTGAACATTATCGTGGCTCCGAATATGAAATTATTTTACATCCGAAAGTTAAAATTGAGATCGTAACGTTAAAAGATAATCTGGATAAAGTGGTTGACGCAATTTGTCATGCTGCCAGAACCGGTGAAACCGGAGACGGTAAAATTTTCATCTATGAAGTTGCTGAAGCTGTCCAGGTCAGAACGGGTCAACGCGGCGAAGGCGTTATCTAAGGTTTTGTTTTTTTCAAACGCCTTTTTTCGAGACTTAGGAAAAAGGCGTTTGATCTATGTCGTAAATTGGGTGCGTCAGCGTTCTAAGGCGAACAAATTGAAAGGAGGAAATAACGGGTGGAAGATTCGGGAAAAAAACCAGACCATTCCAAGTTGAATGTTGTGGAATTGTCCAAGATATTAAAAAATGTCAGTAAAATATATCAACAGCCGGGCTCGGAAAACCGACTGAACGAATATAAAGAATATATCCGGGTTCACGGTTTGGAAAACATCGAAAATATCCGGCCGGTATTTCCGAAAATCAATCGGGAGGCGGCTCGGAGTATGGTTTTTGAAACGGTTTGCCATATGAGTTTGGCACACCCCACCTGGGGTTGCGAACATCTCAGCGAGGGTCTGAAAGAAAAGAACATCAATATGAGCGCATCGGCAATTTACAATATTTTAGTCAAACATCAAATGGGGACTAAAAAAGAGCGCTTGGCCAAAATTATCGAAATGTATTCCGAACAGTTGGAGGATCTTGCACCTGAACAAATGGAGGCGTTGAAAAAATATGACCCCTGGTTCCAGGAACGTCAAATTCGTGGCAAATACCCCGGTGACTTACTGGCGCAAGATACAATTTTTATTGGATTTTATCGTAACATGGAAGAAATATACTTGCAGGTTGTTGTAGATTCCTATAGTAGTTATGCTTTTGGATCACTCCATATTGGTAAAAATGCCGATTGTGCGGTAGCCATTATCCACAATGAAGTATTGCCTTTTTTTCGGGAACGGGGATTAAAGATTAACGGAATATTAACAGATAACGGACGCGAATATTGCGGTAAGGAAGGCCATCATTATGAGTTGTATTTAAAATTGAACGATCTTAAGCATATTAAAACGACGACCAAACAATGCAGTAATATTTTTATTAAACAATTTAAAAAGGTTGTCATGGATGAATTTGTGAAGCCTGTTACGGGTTCTAAGAGCGTGGAGGATATTGAAAGCCTTCGAAAGCAATACGAAAGATGGCTTCTCTTCTATAATTCGGAGCGGCCTTACCAGGGTTTTCCCAATAACGGAGAGCCACCGGTAAAATTAATAGGGAAATAAAAGATATCTCACCCGCATCGGTTAAATCCGCCGCGAGAGCGTTGAGCGGATTATTTTTATAAAATCGGATGGAGTGAGAAAAAAGATATTCAATATATTACATCTTTTCATAGTATGGGCATCCGGGAGATTCCTGAATTCATGAGAATATCGGGTCTGAATTTATGAAACATAGCATATCAATATCCGATGGGTCATTGATTCGGAAAGGGATCTCGAGTGGATGGAAAATAAGGATTCAATTTTGAAAGGGACAGCATTACTAACTGGGGCAGGTATTATTGTCAAATTGTTAGGAGCTGCATACAGGATCCCGTTGTCCCGTTTGATTGGTTCTGAAGGGATAGGCTTATATCAGATGGCCTATCCGGTTTATTTGATTTTTCTATCTCTTTCGACTGCCGGATTGCCCATAGCGATCTCAAAAATTATTGCTGAACAATCAGCAAGGGGGAACCGGGAAGGAATTGGCAAAACTTTCACAGCGGCTTTAATTTTATTAATTATAATGGGTTTAGGTGGAAGTATGATTATGTTTTGGGCCGCGCCTTGGTTTGCTGAAAGGGTAGTGGCTGATTCCCGAGCGGTTTATGGGATAAGGGCGTTGGCGCCGGCAATTTTTATGATGAGTTTGATTGCGGCTTACCGCGGCTTTTTTCAAGGCCAGCAGATCATGGCGCCAAGTGCCGTTTCACAAATTATCGAACAGTTTGTAAGGGTAGCCGTAGCGCTGATTTTAGTTTGTCTCTTATTAAAGAAGGGAATTGAATATGCAGCCGCCGGGGCCGCGTTTGGCGCATCGGCCGGAGGCGGGGCGGGTTTGTCTTTTCTAATATTCAAGCAATGGCAATTAAGAAGAGGAGTGTTTTTCCATCGCTGGGGAAAAAATGGGGAAAGTCTATTTGGAATCATGAAAAGACTGATACGGTTTGCTTTGCCCATATCGGTGGCGGTCATTTTAATGCCTCTTTTACAGACTATCGATTCGTTGATTGTTCCGGCGAAACTTCAAAGTATTGGTTATACTGTGGGTCAGGCCACATCGATGCTGGGAGTATTGGGTAACGCCTGGGCTGTCATGTATCTTCCGATGGTTGTTACATCGGCGATTGCGGCGAATTTAGTACCGGCAGTAGCTGCCGGTAATATAAAAGAGGCTGGGCGGGAACAGGCTTTAAAGATCGAGGCCGGTCTGCGGCTGGCTTATTTGTATTTGATTCCGGTTGCAATATTTTTGTATTTATTTGGGAAAACGGTTTACCAGATTATATATAATACTTCGGGGATTGAAATTTTATCATGGCTGGCTCCGGCGGTTTTCTTTTTAGGTCTTGAACAGGTATCGGCAGGAATATTGCAGGGTTTAGGCAAACCTAAAATACCCTTGGTCAATTTTGGGGCGGGAGCTGTGTTGAAAATCATAGTGACTTTGGTGACGACGAGTCTGCCGGGTCTTAATTTAACCGGAGCTGCTTTAGGAACTGTATGCGGTTCGGGATTTACGGCATTTTTAAATTTAATGATTGTGCGAAAAATGACCCGCGTTCGTTTTACTGGTTTGCCGGCAGCTGCTTTCAGCGGGATATTCTTGCTGGTTGGCGGTTTTTTGGCACTGCGTTATTTACAGCTCCATTATATTTTAGAGTTTATGGAAATAGGTTTTGGGGGTATTTTATTATACGTTGGCATCTTACGGATTACGGGAGGAATTAATTCCCAGGATCTCGAAATGATAAAAAAATATTTAGCAAAAAGGAGTACCAAACATGGTTATCGAGACATTGCCCAAAGCGGGTAAAGATTTAAAACAATTGGTGGCAATCATGGCGGTTTTACGGCAAAAATGTCCCTGGGATCAGGAACAAACTTATCACTCCTTAAGACCATACGTGATTGAAGAAACATATGAAGTATTGGAAGCGATTGATTCCGGTAAAACGGACAAGCTCCAGGAGGAACTGGGGGATCTTTTGCTTCAGGTTGTTTTCTTGGCGCAGTTGGCGACGGAACAAGGGCGGTTTTCCATGGATGAAGTTGTGGAAGGTATTTGTGAAAAACTAATTCGCCGACACCCCCATGTCTTTGGAACAACTGAGGTGAATGGGTCTGATGACGTACTTAATAATTGGGAGAAGATCAAACAAACCGAAAAACCGGGAGAACGCCCATCGGCTATTGATGGGGTTCCGAAAGATCTTCCGGCATTAATGTATGCGGAAAAATTGCAACATAAAGCGGCTAAAGTCGGTTTCGACTGGGGGGATTTGGAAGGCCCTCTAAGTAAGACCAAAGAGGAATTTACGGAGTTTGAGGAAGTTTTACGTAGTCAAGCCGTCATTCAGAATAATGATTTGGTGAAGGACAAACTTTCTGATGAATTTGGCGATATTTTATTTTCATTGGTGAATGTGGGGCGGTTTTTGGATATCAATCCGGAGATAGCGCTACGGGGTACAATAGGGAAATTCACCAAACGGTTTCATTATATGGAACAAGAGGCCGCAAAAATCGGCAAGAGTTTAAAAGAAATGACTTTGGATGAAATGGAACTTCTTTGGCAACAGGCCAAATCTTTATAGGGTGGAATGAGGGAATAAAAAAGACTAAAATTGAGATGCTAGCTCTATCTAAAAGAATCGAATGGAAGGTGAAGGTATGGTTCGGAAAGATACGGGGCTAGTATCCATTTTTTTATTAAGCCTTCTTTTTATTGCGGGTTGTCCGGGAAAAGAAGGAACTTTATTTAAAAATATGGTGACCCATTTCGGGGAGCCTCCTAAAATAACGGTTTTTATGAAAGTGACCGGGGCAAAAAAGCAAATGGATATCGAGGAGTATTTGACCGGAGTGGTTGCAGGTGAAATGAAACCGGGATGGCCCTTAAATGCGTATGCAGCACAAGCGATTATTGCCCGTACTTTTACCATGGAGTTTTTAGCGCGGGGAGGAACCCGTTCGATTCATGGTACGGATATATCCACTGATGAGAAAGAGGCCCAAGCTTATAATGCCGCTAATATTACACCGGCGATCCGGAAAGCGATTAACATGACCAGGGGATTGGTTTTGGTCTATAAAAATCATTACATAAAAGGATGGTATTCGGCAAGTTGCGGGGGGAAAACGGATTATGCCAGAGAGGGATTGGCCTATAAAGGTCCCGAACCACCCTATATAGTATCCGTAAAATGCCCCGAAGAAAAGTATATTCCCAAAACGGAATTATTTTGGGAAGCATCTTTTACCGGAACAGAAATTAATAATGCATTAAAAAAGATGAATTTGAGGGAAATCGGCAAATTTAAGTCCCTGGAAGTCGTGAAACGAAGTAAAACGAACCGAGCTACAGTATTAAAGTTTATAGGCGATAAGGGGAGCGCTGAGGTTGCCGGAGGAGATTTCCGGATCAATGTCGGCCCTGGGAAAATGCGCTCCATCTGGATATTGGATAAAATTAAGAATCAGGGGGATTTATTAAAGTTAAAAGGTAGGGGCTTTGGCCATGGGGTTGGGTTGTGCCAATGGGGATCTTATGCTATGGCCAAGGAAAATAAATCCCCAAAGCAAATTGTGAAACATTATTATCCGAAAACCGATATTGTGAAAATATGGTGATGTAAACCGGCTAATTAACCGGTTTTATTATTATTATACAACGTAATTTATGATAGATGGAGTTGGTCTATCTTCCTTTCGGGTAGAATATTTTATTTTGAAAACCTCAGGCAGAGCATGCTCGAAGGAGTGAAAGAAATGGAAGATAAAAAAAAGTCCAACGATCTAATCCATCAATTGACATTAGCCAATCGCAGTCAGTTAATTGTAGAAGGAGTCAGCAATCTGGGTTGTTACGATCAAGAGCAGATAATTTTAGAAACGAGTTTAGGAGTTTTGGAAATAAAAGGAGAAGGGTTGCATATCCAACAATTAAGTTTGGATTTAGGTAAGGTTACGGTCGATGGTAATGTTTACTCACTGATGTATACGGATGAAAATGCCTTGAAAAAGGGGCGGGGCTTTTTAAGCCGTTTAATTAAATAATAAAGAAGGCTATAAGAGGGTGGTTTTTGCAGGATAATTCAAATTTGACACCGAAATAAATCAATAATGGTTTGTTTTTAACTACCACGGGCCAAAACGGCGGGTAGTTGGAAGAACGACTAACCCCCAAAAATGGATTCGGCATTTGAAAGGGTGATGTTTCGTTGAAAGAACCAATATTGATTCGAGGTGTCCAATGCCTTTAACCAATGCATCGGCGGCAAGACGGCGACGAGCCCGCTCCCGTTCGTTTCCTGAACTTATCCAAAGAATTATTATTACAGCATTTAAATTTATTCTTAGTCCAATTATTATTTTCGCAGATTCCTTTCGCCGGAAGGGGACACTTGATAGAACCTGGATTTTTTCATTTTTTTTGTTTATTACTGTAGTCCTGGGGCTTACCGGAGTCGGTATTTTGGTCACTGAAGGTCCGCTCTTGAAAACTATGAAAATGATGACTGCGGTTACGGAAAATCAAGAGAACTTGTCTGGAGATTTACAGCCTGTTATTCGGATGATTAATCGTAGCGCATTGGCAAATAATGTGGATCCTCATTTAGTTTATGCTATTATTAAATCAGAAAGTAATTTTTCGCCACGGGCCGTTTCGCCTCGAGGCGCAAAAGGGCTTATGCAGCTTATGCCGGAAGTTTGGAAATATTATGATCATAAATCGGGAGAGGATGGCAAGGAGGATGATATTTTTGCCCCGGAAGCCAATATTGATGTAGGCGTAAGATATCTGAAAGATTTATTGGACCATTATCAAGGGCGAGTTGATTTGGCTTTAGAGGCCTATAATGCCGGTATATCCAATGTTAGACCGGGAAATGAACCCAAATATAAAGAGACAAGGGGTTATGTCCAAAATACGCTTGGATTATGGCAATCGTTGCGCCGGGAAGCTATTAAACATGAACTCCAAATGTCGCTCTATTTGCAAAAGGGATTGAAGTGTTTATTTGGGATTTCCTTTTTATGTTGGCTGATTTTGTTTTGGTGGGCGCGGTTTCGTTTGTTTGGAAAATAAATTGATACTGTGAACTTCCATTCTAAAAAGTATAAAAGTTCCTCTCTTCACATATGTTTTTTCGGGAGGAATTAAGGAATGGAATTCATTCATCTACAGCTAAATATTTTTCTGGTACTCCTTTTTACGGGCATTCTATGGGGAATCTTTTTTGATTTATACCGGGTTTTTCGAAGCCGGATCCGAGTCAACCGGGTTATCGACGGCATGGGGGATGTTATATTCTGGATATTGGCTGCAATGCTGATTATTCCGTTTATTTATTGGGCAACTTGGCTTGAGTTGAGACTATTTGTCTGGTTTATTATTATATTAGGATTAATTCTATATTTCGTCTATTTAAGCAGTATATTGATACCGGTTTTCAAAATTTTTTGGCAAGCCGTTAACTGGTTTCCGGGAATTATAATCAATATTTTGAGTCGGTTGAAATATAATTTGAGAAAATTGTTGCATTTTTTAAATCATTAAAACCTATAAGAATTTGCCGCGGACAACGAATTCGCTATTTAGAACGATTCCGGGTACTTTGGAACCGGAACTGATTACTTCAATAATCATTTTACCCGCTTGATTACCTTGCTCATAAGCCGGATTATTTATACTGCTAATGAAAGGGTAAGCTTTTTGGGTGAGGGGTAAATTATCCCCGGCGATGATTTCAATGTCACGGTGAATCTTGAGCCCTGACTCGCCAATCCTTTTAATAACTCCGTAAGTGGTGGGGTCGCTGGAACAAATAACCGCCGTTAGATCTGGATTTGACTCTTTTAGTTTTTGGAATGAACGATAACCGCCCTCAAAAGAAAAATCTCCTTCAGTGACTAATTCCGACTGGTATTCGATGTTGCTTTCCTGTAAAGCCATTTGATAACCGCGAAGTAAATCTTCTTTTCCCAAAATAAAAAAATCGTGCGGTTTATTAATTAGACCGATACGACGATGGCCCAGAGAAATTAAATATTTTGTTGCTGCATAAGCCCCTGGAGTGAGATTGATATCTACAAAATTGGTTTTCTGTTCTTCAAAAGAAAGCCCAAGAGTTACGTAAGAAAAATTTTTTTCATTAAATTCATAAATGATTTTTTCGACACCTGCTGAAGGATAAAGAATGACTCCGTCAACGCTCCGGTGTTTTACAAGACGAACCGCTTCGTTTAAAGCGTCTTTTTTGTAAACAGGAGCCGAAATAATAACCTCATAGCCCCTGGTCGTCAATAAATCATGCGCTCCGCGCAGTTGTTCCATCATGTTGGGATCCTGGAATACGAAATCCGACCCATAAGGAACGATAAATCCCACAATATTGGAACATTTTCTTTTTAAACTGGCAGCAATGGCATTAGGGTGATAGTCCAGTTTTTTAATAACAGCATTAACACGCTCCCGGGTTTCCTCTGTAACCAAGTTCGGTTCATTGATAACCCGGGAAACTGTTTTTGGAGACACGGCAGCTAATCTCGCAACATCATATAAAGTCGCCATTCTTGGTTCACTCGCTTTGCGTTAGTTGTGATGTTTCATTGAAAGCCATAAATCAGGAACCAAGATTTTGGGATACCGCTGTGGGTGATACCATGAAGTTCTTGGTTTGCTGGGTAACGGCTCAGGTTTCACAATATACTTCAACAACCCCTGTCTTTTTACCTGCCGGTACAATTTTTCCGGGCAAACTCTCTCCGTCCACTTTAAGTATATAATGACCGGAACGGTTGTTTTTAATATGGATTTTGTAAAGCACACCTCTAAATTTTCGATTGATTTTTATTTCTTGAAATCTGGCAGGGATGCATGGCTCAATCCGTAGTCCATCAAATTCTGGACGAATTCCTAAAATGTACTGTGTAATGGCAACATAATTCCAGGCCGCGGTTCCGGTAAGCCAGGAGTTCTTGGCTTGACCATGGTGCTTGGCATCGCTGCCCGCAATCATTTGGGAGTAAACATAGGGTTCCATTCGATGTAAATCACTGATTTCTTCTCGATATGCGGGAGCGATTTTCTGGTAATATTCGAATGCTTGGTCTGCCCGGCCGAGAACAGTTTCCGCTATCATGATCCAAGAGTTGTTATGACAGAAAACTCCGGCATTTTCTTTATATCCCGGTGGGTATGAACTGATTTCGCCCAATTCAAGATGATATTCGGTGTAGGGAGGGTTTAATAAACGAACACCGTGGGCGGTATCCAGTCGCTTTTTTACCGAGTTTAAAGCCTTGAGGGCGAACCCGTTTTCCACTCCAATGCCAGCCATAACGCATATGCCTTGGGGCTCGATATAAATCTGGCCTTCTTTGTTTTCATGGCTGCCGACTTTGTGTCCGGCATCGTCATAAGCCCGTAAAAACCACTCGCCGTCATATCCGTCATTAATAATAGTTTGCCGCATGTTCTCGACGATGTTTAATACGGAGATTGCCTCCGAATCAAGGTCTTGACGGCGACATAGTTCGGCGTATTCCGGTCCTATATGGACAAGCATTCCGGCTATAAATACAGATTCGGCAATTTTACCTTCTTTGCTGGTGCATACTTGGAAGGATTCATCCGGTGTTTCCGAATAACAATTTAAGTTCAAACAATCGTTCCAGTCGGCATGACCAATGAGTGGTAATCCATGGGGTCCGACGTTGGTAGCGGTATATCGTATTGAACGGCGTAAATGCTCCATTAAGCTTTCGGCAAGATCGGGGTCATTATTGAACGGCACCTGCTCATTTAAAATGGAATAATCGCCGGTTTCTTTAATATAGCCGATAACTGAGTAAACGAGCCATAAAGGATCGTCATTAAACCCGCTGCCAATATCGGAGTTGCCCTTTTTGGTCAAAGGCTGATATTGATGATAAGCGCTGCCATCAGGCAATTGAGTAGCTGCCAAATCTAAAATTCTTGTCCGGGCTCTTTCGGGTATCATACCGACAAAACCCAACAAATCTTGGTTGGAATCCCTAAAGCCCATACCCCGTCCAATGCCGGATTCAAAATAAGATGCGCTACGGGATAGGTTAAACGTAACCATTGTCTGATAAGGATTCCATGTATTAACCATCCGATTAAGCTCGGATTCATTACTTTGCAATGTATAAACGGAAAGTAAGTTAGACCAATGTTCTTTCAATGTTGCCAGCGCTTTATCAACCTGGCTGAGTGAGTTAAATTCGGCAATCATCTTTTGAGCCGGCTCTTTATTAATAATACCGGGTTTTTGCCATTTTTGAGCATGGGGCACTTCAACATATCCTAACACAAATATGTATTCTTTGCTTGATCCCGGTTCAAGGGTTATTTCCAAACAATGGGAGGCAATCGGAGACCAGCCGTCGGCCATTGAATTATTGGATTTTCCATTTTCAACCGCTAGCGGGTTATGAAGATCGTGATATAAGCCGATGAATGATTCCCGATCGGTATCAAAACCGGCAATGGGTTGATTGACGCTATAAAATGAATAATGGTTGCGGCGTTCTCGGTACTCGGTTTTGTGGTAAATGACATTTTCTTCAACCTCAACCTCGCCGGTGTTGAAGTTACGTTGAAAATTGGTCATGTCATCATAGGCATTCCATAAGCAAAATTCGATAAAAGAAAAGAGTTTAAAGCTTCTGGTTTGTTCGCTCTGGTTTGATACGACGACTCGATGAACTTCGCAATTTTGACCAACGGGAATAAAATAGGTAATTTCGGTTTTAATTTGGTTTTTTGAACCGCATATTTTAGTATAACCCATACCGTGCCTGCATTCGTAAAAATCCAAATCGGTTTGAACGGGTTGCCAGGAGGGAGACCAAATGTCTTCGTTGTCTTTAATGTAAAAATAACGGCCGTTATTATCAAAAGGAATATTATTGTAACGGTAACGGGTGATTCTGCGGAGACGGGCGTCTTTGTAGAAACAATATCCGCCGCCGGTATTGGAGATCATGCCGAAAAAGTCCTGAGTCCCCAGGTAATTTATCCATGGTGAAGGAGTTTTGGGAGTGGTAATTACATATTCTTGCAGAGCATCGTCAAAATATCCGAATTTCATTTCAAATCATCCTTTGCAATAGTATAAAAGCCACCATATTGGAAAAGACATCGAAGTCATTATAGCTGGTCAAAAGAAATTTGTCAATGATCGGGGCCTGGGCGCAAAAGGTTTGCAATTAAGAAAGATTAGCGGGGGCTTTGAATGTTCAGGATTCCTCGGAATTCACGGCGATAACGGCAAAAACCATGATGGTTATAAACAGGCCTCAACATTAATAAAATGAAAACAATGCAATACGAAATTGTAAAAAAATATTTGACACCGGTGACATGCTTGTGATAATATAAAAACAGTTGCATGGTTATTTTTTACAACAAAGGGAAAAATAGTAGTCATAAGCTGCGACGTTATAAATGCAAAGGAAGATAAAGTTTTTATAATAAAAAAACATGTCATCGATGTCTGGAAAAGGCTGTTGATTGTGGTTGATTAAAAATATTGATTTGATAATGTTTTATAAAATAACCAAATTGGTTTTTTGTGGAAAGCGGGATCGTAACAGAAGCTAAGATGGGAAGCGACGGGATGACAAATATCAAGTGTTGCAAGGAATTAAGCTGGTAAATCAAAAAAAATGATACCGATGACATAAAAACCTCTGCTGTTTAGCCCGAGAGGGTTTATAACTATAGAACCTTTAAGCGGATCCGACAGGGAAAGGGGGTGAAATATTACTTTTATTTCATTTGGATGATTGAGAGCGTAATCAAACGAAACTGGAAAAGTTGATTGCAATCTCAAAACGGCTCGAACTTGAAATTAAAAGGAGGATTTAATGTTGAAAAAGTCATTCATTCTTGTTTTGGTGGTAGTTCTTACTTTGGCAATCACGATTTCGGCCTCGGCGTCCACATTTAACCCCTATTGCGGCGGCAGGCTTGTGTGGTCCTATATTAATTCGGATTCCTCGGATAGTTGGGAAGATAATCCGGTATCTCTTAACCACGGCGGTCTGAAATTGTTACTTCGGGAGTCCCTTTCCGATGAGGCCACCGGGACCTGGGCCAATATCGGATTTAAGGCCAACGGGTGGTCAAACGATCTCTACAACTCTAGCAAAGGCGAGGCTAACGGTTCGGGTACCATTGATACCAGTATAATTTACGATTTTGGTTGGAAACAGATTGGCGGTTCCAAAATTAACATTTGGTACAGCAACTGGGAATCCGAGACCACCAATATCGGCCAGGGCAGAATTTATAACGTATATCCGACCCAGTTTAACGAGGATAATGTCTTTGACCGCGATGCCAGTCATTGTGTCACCATCGATTATCTTGGCGATAATGTGGTTCTTAGCGCTATCTATGAGCCCAATAAAACCGAGAGTATTGATGAAAACCGACTTTTCCTCGCCGCTACTTATAAGTTTGAGGGCGGAGACGTCCATGCCGGTTATTATAAAGGGGATACAGATTATAGTGGTTATCTTCCCATTGGTGCAGAGGATAAGGTTACTGCGCACTCTAAATCCACTGAAATGAACATTGGCGCAGCAGCCAAGCTGGGCTTCATAACCGCTAAAATCGATTATCTTAAATTAGACATGGACGAATTCAAAGAGCTTCAAGCGGTTACGGATGATGATGGTAATATTACTGGTAATGAAGCAACCGGAAATTGGGTTGAGTGCCCATATGATGGCGGTAACATTACCCAGCTCAACATTTCTTTTGATGATTTGAAATTTGATGTTACTCTGATTAATGATGATAAATATCATTTCAAAACCGATGGCGGTAAAGGATATCAAGTCCGTTACAGCGGTTTTTGCGACGGCAAGCTCTCGTTGGTTTATAAAGCAATGACCGCGGATGATGACGGTGATGCCACAGGCACCCAGGGTGATCTTGAAAGCGGCGATTTCAGCACCGCATATATCGGATATAAATACGGTATTTTCGAAACCAGAATCGGATGGGGTAGCCACGGTAAGGACGATGAGAAAGATGACTATGCGTTTGCCAGTGTTTACGCCAGTTTTTGGTGAGAATTTCTAAAAACTCAAGTGGGGTTGTCTCGATCTGAGACACCCCTTTTCCGAAGGAAATTTCCGGGAAGAAACTGAATTCCTATGTTTTCATTACTTGTAGAATAGTCTGGCGAAATAAATAGGTAGAATATAATGTTTGTTATGGATATTGACTTAACAGAGATGACGCCATAATATTGAAAGTAAGGGTAAATCCCTTGAATATATAATCTCTTAAGAAAACCGTCATTCATCAAAAAAAGGGGCAATTTTTTTCGGCATATTATTGGAGGGGGTCCGTCATGAAGATGAAATATTTTCTTTTACTGGTTTTACTATTATCATTGTTCGCCATTCCAGCTATTGCCGTCGCCGGTAATGTTGGGAACGAACCGGCTATGGTAGGCAATGCCCAAAAAATCGCCTTTTTGTCCAAACGGGACGGCAATTTTGAAATTTACTCCGTCAATGACGATGGAAGCGAATTAAAGAGACTTACCAGCAGTAAAGGTGATAAATCGATGCCGCGTTGGTCTCCGGATGGGAACAAACTGCTTTATTTACTGAAAAAGGGAAAACAATATCAATTATGGACGATAAAAAGTGATGGTAGCGGACAAATAAAGTTGGCCGACGATTGTATGAATGATGATCCTCCTCTATGGTCACCGGATAGTTTAAAGATTGTCTTTACTGCCCAATATCAATCAAAAAGAACGGTTTTTATGGCCAATAGCGAAGGTGGGGGCTTAACGCGTTTATCCTCCCCGGGGTTGGAGGGTTTTGCGCCTGGATGGTCCCATGACGGTTCTCAAATTATATTTCTTCAAAAAAACAAAAATGACATGTTTATCTATACCATTAATCCGGATGGGACGGGATTACAGAAAATCATGAAGGATTCCGGGACTTACCTGAATCCGGTTTGGTCCCCGGACGGGCAAAAAATAGCATATATTTCTAAAAAACAGGCTTTTCTCGGCATCGAGAGTAAACTGTATGTGATGAACGGCAATGGCAGTAATAGCATGCCCATCGCAAAAGTAAGTCAAAAAGTGGATGATGTCGATTTTAATGACGATTTTTACTGGTCGCCGGATGGTAAACAAATCGCCTTTACCAAAGTAGCGGACGTTGATGCGGATGTTTCCGATGGAGGCAGACCCATCTTTCGCTTTACCTACGGCACCTATGTAATCGCTATCGACGGCAATAGTGATGAGAACCAGTTGGGGACAACTGGCTTGAAACGCGCCAATCCGATTTGGTCCCCGGACTCGCTGCAAGTGGCTTTTTTTTCCGATTCAAAGCTACATATATGGAATTTTAAAAATAGAATGGAAAATGTTATTCCCGTGAATGTTTCTATCCCACTTAGCCCTATACGCTGGTCGCCGGATGGTAAAAAAATTATTTTCGCCGCTAAGAATAGTTCTTTTCAAAAGTCCGGTCTTTACCTTGTGGGAATGGATGGAAAATTCATTAAATTGACCGAAGAGGGTGACTATGACCCTGTTTGGGCGCCGGTTAACTGAATCATTGAAGCATTACCTCGATGAGGATTTTCAGAGTAAGATTGAAATTCTTTGAGCGCCAAGGATATTTCATTCGGCACTTAGACACCGGTGTCATTAAATTAAGGCAGCCAGTGGTAGGAACTTTCCTCCGACCATTTGCTAAATTAGGACCCTCCTGAGGGGGTCTTAATTTATGGATAAAATTAAAGTCGCATGGATTGCGGGCGAAGGATTTAATATTTTTGTAAAGAATTATTGAACGGTAAGTAAAAAGAATGGTTTAATATCCGGTAGTAAGGAGCAAACAAGTTATGGATATGTACGCTAAGGCGTGAAAGGAGGAATCGGCTTGCTGTTCGTAGCGATGATCTTCCTGATATTTGCCTTATTTGTGATGGTGCACGTTTTCCGGGGATATCCGGCCATTTGGTTGGGTTTTATTCTTTTGACTTTTGGGTGTTGCATTATTGGGTTAGCGGGTTTAATTCCCCGTTTCGGAAATTATGAATTGAATACAGCGCTTGCCCTACCATTAGACCAACCGAGCTGGGCCTGGCGGATAGTAGGGGATTTATCTTTATATGATTTTATGCGTTTCAGGTTATGGTCTGCTTTGGGGTTTGTGACGGCATTTGCGGGTTTTGCTTATTCATACTCATTTCAGCATTGGAAGGTTTCTGATATACCGCTGCTTGGGATCATTTTAGCCATTGACACTTATTTAATAAGAAGTTATGATCCTCACTATTTGTTTAGGCTTTTTATTAAAGGTACCGCTTTTTTGGGTAATTCAGCGGAATATGCCCGTTATGAACAGCAACTTTATATCCGAGACGCGATTGCATTAGGTTTAATCATGATTATGCTTTTTTGGGCGGTCCGCAGAATTTTTATGGTTTTTGCCAACTCCAACATCCTTCAAAAAAGAGTGCAAGCATTATGCGTTGGAGTCGGAAGCTTGCTGCTGGCGGTTTTTTTTGTTTTATTATTTTGTTTTGGACGAAGCAATGTTTTGAACGCTTATACAATGGCCACTTCATTGTTGCCATTGGGCGCCAAATATCCGGTTTTTAATTCCTTCTATGTCATCGCTGTTCCTCTGGTAACCATTGTAGCGGGTGGAATGGTTTTATTGGCTATTTTCCGGTACGGTTTTTTAGGTACTTCGCGAATCGGAACCAAAAAGTTGGAGCAACAAATTAATGTTGCCAATCAAGCGGTCCGTTTAGCCCTTCATTCCTTTAAGAACCGTTTTCTAGCCGCCCAAATGGCCATGAATATGGCTGCTTTTCAATTGGAAGATTTGAAAGACGAGAGGGCGGAAAAGGCAATGGCCCAAATTAAATCAGCTACTGATGTTTGCGGCGAGGCATTGGCGAGTTTGGATAAACTGCATGCGCAAGCTAAACAATTTAGCGTCAATCCGCGATGGATAAACTTGCAGGAATTGGTTGAAGATGCTTTGCACAATTGTAGTTTGGATTTAGCTGGAGTCATCATAACGAAGCGCTATTTAAACAATGAAATTTCAGTACTGGGCGATCGCGAACATTTAACGACTGTATTGGAAAACATATTCAACAATGCCAAGGATGCAATGGGCGATCATGGAGAGAATGAAGAGCCGGCTAAGTTGATGATAGTAATCGGACTTGAATATGAATGGGGTTATATTCGAGTTATCGATAATGGGATTGGTATTTCCAGGGAAAATCTTCATAAAGTTTTTCGGCCCTTTTTTACCACTAAACCTTCGAAAAGCAATTGGGGTTTGGGATTAACTTATTGTCATCGTGTAATAAAAAGTCATCGCGGCTTTATTAATTTAAGCAGCAAGGCTGGATTTGGAACCACGGTAGAGATTGTTTTGCGGTGTCGAGAAAATATCAACGCAGGGACGACATTTTGGAAAAAATTTCTATTTGTGTTTAGGAAAAGTCAGTCTAGTCGATCCTGTGATAACCTGGGATAATAAAAGCGTAATGAAAAGTTTCATTTCGTTTAATATAAAGTTTAAGCTGTATTTATTGCAAGATTCAATATTGTAATGACAGCTGCGTGAAAAGGAGATTGGGAGATGAGTAAAGATTTAACGGGAACAGTGCAAGGCAATGACATCGATATCAAACCTGCCCGTGGGTTTTGGCACGAAATAGTGAAGAATAGAGCTTTATTTTTAATGCTTTTACCTGGCTTTTTAGTATTGCTGTTTAATAATTATTTGCCTATGTTCGGTATGATTGTAGCGTTTAAAGATTTCCGGTTTTATGATGGAAGTTTTTTCTCCAGCCTGTTCAAGAGTGAATGGACCGGTTTTGGAAACTTTAAATACATGTTCGCATCTCCGGATGCTTTTATCTTTATCCGGAATACCCTGCTTTATAATTTGGCTTTTATAATTTCTTGCACCATTATCGCCATTGCTTTTGCCATAATGCTCAATGAAATTTACAGTCGTAAGTTGTCAAAATTATACCAAAGCGCGATGTTTTTGCCTTATTTTCTTTCATGGATTGTTTTTAGTTATTTGGTTTATGCTTTTATCAGCCCGGATAAAGGCTATTTCAATATGACGATTTTTAAGTTTTTAGGAATCAAACCGGTGTTTTGGTATTCGGAATTAAAGTATTGGCCGTGGGTTATATTGATTGTCAATGCCTGGCACTGGGTGGGCAATAACTGTATTATTTTTCTGGCTTCAATTATTGGAATTGATCAGGAAATGTATGAGGCGGCCCGTATTGATGGGGCGAGCAGGTGGCAACAAATAAAGAACATTACGATACCACAAATTACGCCGGTAATTATTGTTATGGTTTTAATATTTGTCGGTAGAATTTTTAATACTGACCTTGGCTTATTTCAGCTAATCCCCAGAGGCGCAGGCGCATTGGCTCCAGTAACTTGGACGCTTGATGTTTATGTGTATAATACCTTGTTGCGGAATGGAGACATCGGAATGTCTTCAGCGGCAGCTCTTTTCCAATCCGTGGTGGGCTTTATTACAATCTTAGCCGCTAATTATGCCGTGAAAAAAATCGATCGGGACGCCGGAATGTGGTGAGTGGTGAAAGTAGTAATCGATTTTATTATTCATTTGAAGAAACGAATGGATTAAAATACATAAGGCATTTAGTAGGAGGTAAATCATGGGAAAAAAAGATATTGTCGATTTTAATAAGTTAAATAGTATAACATCGAAATCCAATGTCATTTTAAATATTATTTTGGGTGTTTACAGTTTTCTTTGCATGGTGCCGCTGGTACTGATGATTTCAGCGTCGCTAACGGATGAGAAATTATTGGCGATCCAAGGTTACAAATTCATTCCGTCAGCGGTTACCGGTTATGCCTATAAATATATCATTACGAACACTCCCCAGGTTATAACTGCCTATGGTATTACAATCTTGGTTACCCTTGTCGGGACAATTTTAGGAGTAATAATAATGTCGCTGTATGCATTTCCCATTTCACGCCAGGATTTTAAGTATAAAGGCTTTTTTACATTCATTCTTGTTTTTACAATGCTGTTTAACGGCGGTTTGGTTTCAACATACTTGATTGGAGTTAATGTGCTTCATTTCAAGGATAATTTATGGGGACTCATTTTTCCATATTTGATGAATGCTTTTTGGGTCATTATTTTACGGACGTTTTATAAAACCAATATCCCGGATTCTCTGATTGAATCGGCAAAAATTGACGGCGCCAGTGAATTCACCACTTTCTTTAAAATCGTTTTCCCGCTTGCGTTGCCTGGTATTGCCACAATCGCTTTATTTGCGATGGTGCAGTATTGGAACGACTGGTTTCAAGCATCTCTATATATCAATAATCCCAATTTGGCGCCTTTACAATATTTGTTATACCAACTTCAGAGTTCCATGCAGTATTTGCTGCAGAATTCCAGTTCAATGGGAGGCAGAGCTGCGGATGTACTGGCCAAAATGCCTTCGGAATCGGCCCGGATGGCGATGGTGGTTATTGGAGTCGGCCCGATTATTCTAACCTTCCCGTTCTTCCAAAAGTACTTTGTCAAGGGCTTGACAGTTGGCGCAATCAAAGGCTGATCCCAGAGGCTGTCGCAAAACGATTTCAAAATCAAAGAGATATACAATATATAGCAATAAAAAACGGCAAAAATTTATATATTGTATATTTCTATTGGTAATTCTATTTTGCAACAGCCGCCGGTTAAGCAATAAATTATATTAAATAAGGAGGAGTATGAATGAAAAACATCAAGAGAATTACGGTTTTGTTGTTATTGGTTGGAGTATTTCTGCTTGGAATGAGTACTTATGCAGCCGCCCCGTACGAAATTAAATGGTATTTCGTCGGTAACGGCCAGCAAGCTGATGTGAAACTGGTTGAGGCTGCAGCTAGCAAGTATATCCAAAAGAAGGGCCTCAATGCCACAGTGAAGCTGCAATGCTATACTTGGGGCGACGAATATGACAACCGGATGCGGATGATTATTGCTTCCGGTGATCCCTTCGACATTTGCTTCACGGCTTCCTGGGCAAATCTCTACAAAGTGAACGTCGCCAAAGGCGCATTTTTGGATATTACTAAACTTGCTCCCAAATATATGCCGAAGGCTTGGAAGCAACTTCATCCTTCATTTATCAGCGGTTCCGCTATTGACGGTCACAATTATGCGATCCCGGCCAACAAGGAATTAGCTCATCAATGGTGTGTAAGCTTTAATAAAAATTTCGTCGACAAATATAAATTCGATGTCTCTAAAGTTAAAACTTTAGAAGATTTAGAGCCCATGTTAAAGGTGGTCCATGAGAAAGAACCCGGTATTTGGGCCTTCCAAAATCTTTTTAATGAGAACGCCGTCCGGGTGCTTGACTATGACCGGATCTGCGATGACTATGTTCCGCTCGCTCTTTACAATGACAGTAAGGACATGAAAGTATTCAACTTTTTAGAGACCAAAGAGTATAAAGATTACCTCGAGCTTGCCCGTAAATATTTCCAACTGGGATATGTACCCGCTGATGCGGCTACTACCTCTGAATTTACCACCGACATGAGAGCCGGTAAAGTATTTTGCAAGATCGAATCCGGAAAACCTTTTCATGATGAAGAAAGAACTGCTGCTTGGGGTGTTCCCATTGTTGATGTCAACCTGACGCAACCGGTTGTTCAGACCCGTGATTGCACCGGTTCTATGCAGGCTATTTCGAAAACTTCTAAGAACCCGGTCATGGCTTTTAAATTCCTTGAGTTATTCAACACAGATAAATATCTGAATAATCTCATTAACTTCGGCGTCGAAGGAAAACATTGGGTAAAAGTGAGTGAGAACGTCATTGATTACCCGAAAGGAGTAACTTCTCAAAGCTCGGGTTACACACCCGGAACTCCTTGGATGTTTGGAAACCAATATCTTAACTATTTTTGGAAGGGCGAAAATGTGAAGAAATGGGACGCCTTTAAGAAATATAATGGTTCTTCCATCGCTGCCAAGAGTTTGGGTTTCAATTTCGATGCCGACCCGGTTAAAAATGAAATGGCCGCCTGTCAGACCGTATGGGTAAACAGTGTGGCCCCGCTAAACTGCGGCGCTGTTGATCCAAAGACCTTGCCGGATGTTATTGCCAAATTCAAAGCTGCCGGTCTCGATAAAATTCAAGCCGAAGCTCAAAAGCAATTAAATGCATGGTTAGCGAAGAAGAAATAAAAATCTTTTAAATTAAAATATTTATGGAGGCTAATGCTCTTTTTCTGGGCGTTAGCCTATTTTTGCGCGCCCATCATGGGCGCAATCTAACGGGTGAAAGTCCCGAGTGTGGGTGATAGTGCCAAACATATAGTCAAAAACAAGGGTGTCCACGGTGAGGTGGAATCTGGAGGAAGTCGGCGGGAAACTTCCGGCTGACAGAATAGGAATCATATTAGGCATATGTATGTAGGGTAAGGTTGCATAACAAACTAAAGCTCAAAACTATCCAGAACATACGAAAAATATATGACAGATAGATGTTGATGTAAGGAAAGATTGCGTTCTTACCTGGGGAGGGCTCATGGAGGTGCGGAAGCAAAGTATGAAGCACGGTTGAAACAAAATTTATCATGAGAGGTCAGCAGAGTCATAGTACTTCGTAAAGCCGATAATACGAAGGAAGGACGAACTTTAGGAGGTGAAAATCAATGCCTTGTATCGCAGACAGCGCCTGGCAAAGAAGCGTGGCAATAGTTTTAAATGCGATATATGAAAGTGACTTTCTAGACTGCTGGAGGTAGATTAGGAAGAAGCGCACACAATGCGCTCGCTAGTCTGAAAGAAATAATATTAGGAAAAAAAGGTAGGGTGGGTGCTTGAAGCCGATTTGAAGAACTTCTTTGGGAGCCAAGACCAAGGATGGCGGCTCAAATTTGTGGAACATAGAGTCGGAGACCCCAGGATAACAACTGTAAAACGTAGATGGCTAAAAGCCGGAGTAATGTAAGATGGGAAGCTGAAAGCGAACGCCACAAGGCGGTTCAATTAGTGTTCTCTTAAGCAATTTATACTTACAGTATGTTCTGGATTTATGGTTTGAAAAAGTCATAAAACCAAAATTAAAGGGAGACAAGCTACCTCATTCGCTACATCGACGATTTCGTGGTATGCTTCCAATACAAGGCTGACGCATTAAGATTCCAAGAAGTGCTTGAAAAGAGACTTGCAAAATTCGCACTGGAACTTGAAATGAATAAGACAAGATTCGTAGAATTTGGTAGATTTGCGGCAAGACATGCAAAAGAGAGAGGAAAGAAATGGAAACTGTTTATTTTCTTGGGTAACTCATTTTTCTGCACAAAAAAATCGTAAGGGAAATTTCATGGTAGGCAGAAAGACGGAAAAGACCAGATTTAAAAGAAGTGTTAAGAAAATTAATGAAATCCTTAGGGTACATTATAACTACTATGGAATGGGTGGTAACAAAAGTGCGCTAATTAAATTCTATATTGCAGTCAAAATGTTTTGGTGGAAGATGTTGTGTGGCCGAAGTTGGGAAGGTTACGTTACCTGGGAAAGATTCAATAAAATTAAGAAAGAGTTTCCGATGTTGCGACCTAGAATTCGTATTCCCATGGAGAAGATAAAATCTTACACTATGCTGTAAATCGGTTCTGAAGAGTTAGGTGCGGGAAAACGGCACGCCTAGTTCTGTAGGGGTCTGGGCTGAGAATTGCACAGCCCTTCTACCCGGAGTCGGTAGAAGAATTAATCATATGCTTCCTACTCGATATAACAGAACATTATATTTTGCTTAGTATAAATTTGGCAGAACTATTAATAAGGTTACAGAATGAAATTTTCGAAAATAAATGTAGTCTTGACACTATTTGTAATAGTGTGCTATAATTAAGTATATAGTAAATAAAGAATTATATGTAGCATATAAACCAGAAAACAATAATTGGTTGTGTAGGAATGATTTAATAAGAGACATCTTCTATTAAGCAGCAGAACATGGGAGTAAGAGGCAAATGTATTAATAAACAAATTTTGTTCGCATATTTATGCAGTACTTTTCAAGAAATCACAATGTTCAAACAAATGCTCTATTTATGCAGCTTTTAATGGAAATGACGAGCATTTTTTTAGAATTTTGCCACTTCACCCTCATCAATACTTGAAGAGTTTGTATTTGTTCGAATTCTGATCTTTTGTTATGTAATCATCAGTCCTTAATTTAAGTCTAATATGATAATAGTTGGGCGTCCGATTGGGCATCTTTTTTATATCAATCTGACATCGATGACAGAAAATAATTAATTGAATCTTGAATCAGTGATAAAAAAATCAATACGGCTAAAAAACTAAACCAGATTCCAAATATTTCTTAAAAATCCATCATCACAAAAAACCAATCAGAAATTTAAGTTAATCGCATTTATTAGATGCAAAATTGGAATGTCATGTAAATATTTTGGCGCAGCTTCAAGTCGAATTCGAATGCTTATGAAACGGTAGAATCCATCCATTGCGGTTAAGCATCTTTTTACGGGCATGATTCAGGACCTGTGATGCTATCAGAATCAAATTTTGGATAACAGTGCAAAGCCTTCGCCGTCCCGCCTCTCGGTGAATTAGTGTATCGCCAGACTTTGTTGCCTGATTAACCGTAAAATGTTTTACGTAATCATAGCCAATTCCAAGACCAGTTGATTGGTTTGAAATTTTCCTGAAGGCAATCGTTTTATATCCATATCACTTTTGAGTTCGCTATGATATTGCTCGCTTCGTCCACGTGGTATAGCTCGATCGTCACCTTTTCGGGTTCGGTCAATGAATTCCATCAGGTGTTGATTACGATATCCGGTAACAAACACAATTGACCATTGGCTTTTTGAAGTTCGTTCGATCACTTCGTATACAATGCGAACCTTTTCTAAAACGGAAATTTTTCGGAAGATGCTGCCGATATAGACTTTTTTACCTTCACGAGGTTGATACAAAGTTGCTTCGGCTTTGGCAAGTTCATACCAACCATCGCAAGATTCGCGACTTAAAAGACGTTTGATAATAAACTCACATCGACTCGCCCGTTCGTAGCAGATTCGTAAATTATCTTCGGCGTCATTTCCGGAATCCATGCGCAATAGGATTGGGGCGGTCGAAAAACGATGTGCTAAAAGTAGCGTATCTTTTCTTTTATAAATAGTACCATATTTTTTCCTGACAAGGGTCACTACCGTTATGCAATTCTAAGTTGAAATATCCTTCGGCGCCCAAATAGGCAAAGATAGGCGCATAACCGTCAAATTCTTCATAGGTGCGAGATAATCCTTGCTTTTTAGTATTAGAATTGTCAAATGGACTTACGTCAAGGTCCAATGGAACATATTTCAATCCGAAACAGGGAGTAAAAACAGTTTTAGCGTTGGTTAATAATTGGATATTGCCTTCCAAAATTAGTTTACGCCAGAGTCCATTGACTTGATCCATCCGTTGACGCAATGTTTCGGGAGAGGTAATTTTATCCAAACATAAAGTGAGTTTGTAAAACTCGGGATCGAAACTCATTTCACGAACTGCTTCAAATTGAGTCTTACTCTGGCACAATAGCCCGATATATGAAAAGCCACATTGCTAATTGTAGGATTAGGATTGTCTTGAAGTTTACAGTAATTGAACTGTTTTATTAACTTGCTCTTTTTTCAGTAGCAATCCGACTAATGAAAGTCCGGATGCACTAATTAATCTTTCGTTTGATACCGTGATTCCGTCGAACATTTTTGCAACCAGTAGGTGAATATTTATTTCATCTAAAAATATACGACATTATTGACTTTTTGACAATTCGTTTTTGTTCGCAGTCACAGATTCAGGTAAATGATATCTTTGATTATGGTTTGAGAGTTTAGGTTTATAAGCATATAACAAATTAATAAAAACCACAGGTTCCTTATTATATATACCTGTTATGTATTCTTGATACCAAAAAAGTTTGGCTTTACGTAATTGAAGGGTGGAATATTATGCTGAATAGTGGTTTATCATTTACGATAATATTTATATCCGGAATCATAATTTTGGTTACGTTTTATTATTTAATAGTAGCCATTAAAGAAATTTATCAAAAGAAAAGAAAGTTTAAAGGAAATGGTATAAAAGGAATACTCTCTTTAATTATGTTACTGGTTTTATTAACAGGTTTTACTTATTGTGTATATAATGCGCCTTATATATTGCTTAATGGATATTCCTGGGCCATGATTGAGGAGTGGGGGCCATCAGTTTTTTTAACGGCAGTATTTTCTTTATCTTTTGTAGTACCGGTTTTTTTTCTGTATTTCCTGCTAACGACATTTTTTGTTAAACCGGACGATAAGCCTTTTTTTATGATGGTTGTGTTGAGCATCGTCAGTGGAATCGGTAGTTCACTCAATGTATTCATTATCAATGAGGCTCTCAATAGGAGCATGAGTGTGGTAAGTAGAAAGAGCGCGATTGAAAGCGGCTTATATTTCTATTTTATTTTGGGAATCATGCTTTTTACCATGAGTGCGATGGTCGTGAGGAAACGGTTAATTACGGTTACCGCAAATGTGGTCTATGATAAAAGAATGGATATTATCAAGAAGTTGCTTGGAACATACTATTTCCAGTTTGAAACGATAGAGTCAGAAAAAATTTATGCGGCACTTAATAATGATACTGAAGTGATCAGTGGCTTTGTAAATATGTTTGTAAATGGTTTGACTGGGATTGTTACTTTGATTAGTTGTTTTTTTTACTTAGGAAACCTGAATCTGAGTGGAATGTTCTTATCATTAATTGTTATTTTTTTGGCTGTTGCATTATTCTTGAAGGCTAGCCAAAGCGCGGAGAAATCATTTGAAAAAAACAGGGACATTCAGAACCTGTTTTACAAATACATTAATGATTTGACCAAGGGATTCAAAGAACTTTATATTAACAAGGCGAAATTGCGTGAATTTTGTAATGATGTAAAGACAAGTTGCGAATTATACCGGGATACGCGGGTCGAAGGAGAATTTAGGTTTGTTGGTGTTTCGATTATGGGAGAAATTATGTATATTTCAGTGATTGGTATTGTGGTTTTCTTGTTTCCAATTTTATTTCGCGACATTCAAAATAATACGTTACGTAATTATGTTCTTGTTTATCTTTATATGGGTGGAATTGTTAACAGTGAAATATTTTATGTTATTCCAGGATTAGTTCGTGTTTCTGTCAGCTGGAAACGGATACAAAGTTTTATAAAGGAAATTTCTTTGATGAAGAATAGGGCGGCGATTAAAGATGAACCTAAAGCAGAAAGCCCTCACATCGAACTTCGAGGAGTTAAATTCCAGTATAAAAATGAAAATGGGGAAAGATTTACTATAGGGCCTATAAATTATGAGTTTAAGCCGGGGGAAATTATATTTATCTCAGGTGGAAATGGTAGTGGAAAAACTACCTTAGCCAAATTAATCACTGGTTTATATGAACCGGATGAAGGTGAAATTTTAGTTGAACATCAAAAGGTTGATTCAAATACGTTGGGAAGTTACTTTACAACGATATTTAGTGATTTTTACCTTTTTGATAAACTTTATGGTATAGATTATACGGCCAAGCAAACAGAAATTGATAAATACTTGAAAACTTTGAACATTTATAATAAGGTTCAGCTCAATAACGGGGTATTCAGTACCTTAAAGCTTTCAACTGGTCAAAAGAAAAGATTGGCTTTACTTATTAGTTATCTTGAAGATCGTCCTATATACCTTTTTGATGAATGGGCGGCTGATCAGGATCCTGAATACCGGCAATTTTTTTATAAAGTATTATTACCAGAATTTAAAAACCAAGGGAAAACAGTAATCGCGATAACTCATGATGAACGCTATTTTAGTGATGCGGACGGGTTGATAAAGATGGAAATGGGTAGAATTGTTGAACAAGAAGAAATGGCTATCGCTAAAAATGAAATTGCAAGTGCTTAACCGAAAGAATCATTTATGACACAAAATATGGAGGTAATAGGCATTGATAAAAAGGGTTTTAGGATGGAGCTTCATTATCCTTTTCATCATATATCAACTCAGTATGGGCAGCAAGATTTTAGCTTTTGCCGGGAAGCATAATTATAATGCAAAAGGGATCACAATTACCGATAAAGGCAAGTATTTTGACGTGTTGCTTGATTTTACAAGTGGATTAACTCATAGACAGATGGGTGAAGCCTTTGCCAAGGCGTTATTGCAGGTTATACCAAATTACCAAGTTTTAATAGATTCTTACATTGCCGAAAATATAACCAAGTATGAATATCCATACCTTCTTTTTCGGGTTGAAGATGTCAGACTTCAACTAAAGGAGGAATATAAAGAAGAAATTGAGGGGATGTCATCCGTTTTATGTCAAAACAATAAAAATATTTGGCATGATAATCGCTTATCAAAAGATGAATTATATACTTTTAATCTATTTCCGGATACGGTCCGCAGCACTCAATGCAGTTTTGTATCTGTTTACGGTTCGCGTTCATCAACAGGTAAGACTATTATGGGTCGGAATCTTGATTGGTATGGCGGTAGTAAAAATCAGTTGCCGCAGATCCAAGCTGTTATAACTTTGAAATATCAAAAAGTGAGAGTGTGTTCAATTGGATATCTGGGCTTTATGGGAATATTGAGTGGGTTTAATGATAATAAGATTTTTGCGGCGATTATGGATTCTACATCCGGTGCAGCTTATGATTCTATTGGAAAACGTTCTTACCCGTTTGATTTACGTGAGGCTTTGGAAAGTCAAAAGAGTTTAGCAACAATCGCTAATTTTATGAAAGATCCTGAGAAACATTATACTGTAAATCATATTATTGCATTCTCAGATCCTATAAAAAGCATAATTCTAGAAAATAATTTCAGCGGGGATAGCACTCAGCGAGACCGGCGGGTAAAACGTATGATACGTGAGGCTAATTCCCGACTAAATTGGGGAATTAGTTGGGGGATAAGCAATGCCATCGGTTCTGTTAATTCTTTTTTGCTAGTTGGAAATAACGATAATCATTCATCAAATAAATTTAATACAAAACGCTGGAAGAATATGCGAAATCAATTGTTGTCCAAGGGTTCCACTGTAACCCCACAGGAATTAAAAGAGATTATGGAATTCAAGCATGGTAGATTACCAGGGACATTTATGGATAGCGGTGATTTATACAACCGGATGACATTGCAAATGATCCTTTTTCAACCGGATAACCTTTCTCTAGAGATTTTTTTCCATTCCAAATATACTTTAAATAATCCCAAACATCCAATTTTTAAAAAAATTCCTGTGTTTCAATAATCGAATAAGGGTCAAGGAGATTATTGTGATGTCTTTGGAACGTTGTCGGAACTCATTATTGCTAGGCATAATGAGGAGAAACATAAAATAACTTTTATTTTCGATGATACGGATGAGTGGTTTGTATCATATAAAGATCTTTATTACACTGCCTTAAGCCGGTTGTATCATTTACAGTCAAAAGGCTTTCAACCCGGCGATTAGGTAATTTTTCAGATTGAAGACAATCAAAATTTTGTATATTCGTTTTGGGCTTGTATCTTAGGGGGCATGATTCCAGTGCCCATTTCTACTGGAACGAATGATGAGAATAAACTAAATCTTTTCGATATTTGGAAAGTATTAAAAAACCCACGCATTATATTTTTTGAAATTTATCCGGACTGAATCAGAAAGAGATTTACATTTAGAAAATGTCAGACTGATTTATAACGGAGCGGAACCCAGTTCGTTGGACTTGTACAACAAATTCTTGAATAAAATGGATAATAATGGTATACACCGTAATGTGATGTATCCGGTGTACGGGTTAGGAGAAGGAACGACTGCAGTTACTTTCCCATGCCCAATATCAAAAGGGCGGGACGGTCTATCTCTGACTTATGATGTACTTATCAAAGCAATCAAAACAATACCGGACAGTCAATTATCGGAAGAACTAAAAGCCGTTTTCACACCGAATTTCAAGAAGGAAACCCTTTATAAAACCAAACCTTCCCAGTCAGATAGCAAAATGGACCAATTGTTGAAACTGTGCCTGGTGGAGCACATCTTGAAAGCCAGCGCCGCCGGTAAGGGTCGAACGGAAGCCTTGCGCATCATCCAACGATTTATCAAAGAACAGATCTATTCCGACGAACACGCCAAACGGATAAAAGCCAAGAGTAACAAGGAAATATCAGCCAATTCGCTTCAGTCGGCTTACGAAGAAGACTGTACTTTTCGAAACAAGAACGGTAAGAGCCAAAGCGGGTATGTACTCAACCTGGCCGAAACTTGCGCTAAAGAGAATCCGATCTAACAGATCACTGATTATGCGGTGGCTTCGAATATCACTGCCGATGTTACTTTAGGGGAAGAGCGTACTCCTAAAATCAAGAAAAATACGGATTGGAACTCCATGACGATAGATAGCGGCTATTTTTCAGAAAAAGTAATCGCGACCGGAGCAGATAATCATATCGATCTGCATTTTACCGATATGACCGGCCGGGAACCTAAATCTAAACTGCCGGTGACCGCATTCGAGTTTGATGCCAAAACTTTAATTATTAACCAATGCCCCCATCAGATGCTCCACTCTATGCTATTGTTAAAGACGGTCAAACAATAGCTCATTTTCCGCTTGATGCTTGCCGCAACTGCCTGTTGGTTGGCCAATGTCATGTTAAGGAGCGGAAAAAAGACTTCGTGGTACGGATTGACAAAAAAGCGATAATGGCAGCCGAACAACGCCAGAAAATTCAGCGCGAACACTATGAAAATATCAGTACCCGGGCTGCTATTGAAGGAACAAATTCCGCTTTAAAACGAGCCCATGGTTTGGGAAAACTGCGGGTACGCGGCCGGGCCAAATGTACTAGAGTGGTTAGATGTAAGGTAATTGCTCATAATTTCAAGATGTTTGCCCGTTATATGATTAAGCAGGCCAAGAGTCAATTAAAGCCCGGTATTCAAGGAGCACTTATGCCCAACATGGGTTAATAAACGGGATTTAGAACTAAAAGGCATGGAATAAGTCTGAAATGTATGTAAAATTGTAGTTTTTATCTGGTTTATTAATGTAATTTCTTAAATTTTGTAAATGATTTGCTGATGAGTCATTTTTCAATCGAGTTTCTGCACTGGAATCATATATATAATGATTTAAAATGGCCAGTTATATCTAATGTAACTGCATTGACTTATCCGAATAAAGAAAATCATAGAAATGGGACCACAAGCCGTTTTGAAGAATTTGATGCTCAAGAATGCGCCAAATATAAAATCATTTTCTTACGATATAGAAACGGACAAAAAAACCATTAAAAAGGAATTTTTCGAGCAAACTAAAGTCGATGTTTGTAACGGATGGGAAATAGCGTTGATTACCAAGTGTATGGTAATTGCATTTTGTACTAAGAACTACAATTGGAATGAGTATGAGTATCAAAAGGGTGTTTCCGATCCTTATCAAAAAATACGTATAATGAAGGAAGATTTAGAGAGAGAAGGTAAACAAACTTCTATTGAACAAAATTAAGAAAGCTCTAGAAATGTTAAAATTAATTTTTAATACAAAGAAGATTCCTCAAGAGGAACAGATTGAATGTTTTGATGAAATACAGAATACCTCAGGCAAAGATCCAGTAATAATTAATATAAGGGCATAGTCTAAGAAATCCCATATTTATTCTGTAGTTTATCGAGGTATTAAGATTGGAAGACGATACAGATAAAATAGGGTTTTTCAAATTATAGATTTTGATGAAAGATATAAGCAGAGAAATTAATGTTGAGAGATATAACCAGTACGTAATTACAATACTTTGACTGGAGGTATATTTAATTGGGATCTGTAGAAAATGTCATATTAAAAGATATTAATCAACCGGTAAGCGAGTTAATTTTAGAAATGCGCCGGAAAAATATCAGCCTGTGGATTGAAGGTGAGTCATTACACTATCAGGCGTCTAAGGGATTAATTACTCCAGAAATATTAAAATGTTTAAGTGCCCGGAAGGAAGAACTTATTAAATATTTGCAATATAAAAATATTGAGAAGATACTTCTTGATCCTATTCAGCAAATAGCACCAAAGGAACATTATCCATTATCTGCGACACAAAAGAGTATTTATCTTATCAACCAGTTGGAAAGCGCCAGTACCAATTATAACATACCCGGGGCACTTCTTATTGAAGGAAGTATTGACGCA
>JAEZCE010000037.1 GCA_023429995.1 Bacillota bacterium
CCCAGATGCGCCGAGATGGACCTTGCCGGTTTGGTTGGGTCAACTTCCTTGAATAAACTTGCGGCGTCAAAAGCAAGCAGTACTAGGAACGATTGAACGAGAACCGGAGGTGTACGCGCCTTCTTCGAAGGCGAGATGTACACCGAGGATCGGAGTGATTGAGTGACGACGTAATGCGCAGCTTTTCACGCCGCACCCAACCAAACCGGCAATTCTCTCATCCTATTCATGTTCTTTTTTTTATCTTCTTCATGAGTTACCTTTATAATCAGAAATATTTGTTTCATCCTATATCAGTGAGCCCTTTCGGAGGAATAAACGCTGGTGGAATTCCATCAAAGAGATCAATATGGGCTACAAGCCTTGCCATTAACGATGGTTCGGATCGATGATCGATTTTGGAACCCTCGGTTGAAAAATAACCGAGAGGTTTCTTTGTTTTCCCAGTATCAATATTTAGTAAAAAGCGGCGCACTTGAAAATTTTAAAAATGCCGATAACAAAAACAATGCCGGCATCTCTGATAATGCCAAACGGGTTTTTCAGGGACTCTATTTTGCCGATTCCGATGTTTATAAATGGTTGGAGGCGGCCAGTTTTTCCATCATCAATGACCCCGATGTCAGGCTGGACCATTGGATGGATGAAACGATTACCCTCATTGCTGCGGCTCAGGAAGAAAATGGTTATCTGAACACCTATTTTCAACTGGTTGAGCCGGATAAAAAGTTCACCAATTTTGGGATTTGCCACGAACTATATACCGCCGGACATCTCCTGCAGGCGGCGGTGGCTCATTATCATGCCTCCCGGAAAACCTCATTGCTCAATATCGCCCTGCGCCTAGCCGATTATTTGGTCCGGGTTTTCGGTCCCGGTAAACTTGAAGCCTTTGATGGGCACGCGGGAATCGAAATGTCCCTGGTAGCCCTTTACCGTTTGACGGGTACCGGAAGTTATTTGGAGTTGGCCGAATTTTTTATCGATCGACGGGGAGAAGCTGATTCTCCTCTGCGGAAAGAGTTGCTTTATTTGGATGAAATCGGCGGTAAACTTGGACAGCCCGGCCAAAACAATGAAAAGCATTATGGTTCCTATGAACAATATGATGGCCGCTATGGCCAAGACCATCTACCTGTCCGAAGCCAGCGAGAGGTTGTCGGTCATGCTGTCCGGGCCATGTATCTTTATTGCGGCATGGCGGATGTGGCGGTTGAAACGGGGGATTCAAGTTTATGGATAGCATTGGAGCATCTTTGGCGGCATTTGGCTTCGCGGCGGATGTTTATCACCGGCGGCATTGGTTCGACAAGGACCAATGAAGGATTCACCTATGATTATGACCTGCCCAACGATAGTTCTTGCGCCGAGAGCTGCGCGGCTATCGGCCTCGTCATGTGGAACCAGCGGATGCTGCAAATTACGGGAGATAGCCGTTATGCGGACTTGATGGAAAGAGTTTTATATAATGCTTTATTGGTCGGGGTTTCCCTGGATGGCAAGAAATATTTTTATAATAATCCATTGCAAAGCAAAGGCGACGGTGCCCGGGAAGAATGGTATGAATGCGCCTGTTGTCCACCGAATATAGCCCGCCTGCTGGCTTCCCTCAACTCCTATATTTACCTTTGGAATCATGCTCTTTTGGTGATTAATCTTTATATCCAAAGTACCCTGGAAACTTCCTTGATAACTGGAGAAAGGCTTTGCTTTCATCAAGACACCCGGTATCCCTGGGAAGGCAAGGTCAAGTTTACCCTGGAAGTGGAACGCCCGGTGAAAATCCGCTTAATGTTCCGTGTTCCCCAATGGTGTGGCGATTGTCAGCTATCCGTTAATGGTATTCCCCAAAGTGTCTCCCCGGAAAAAGGTTATGGGGTCATTGAACGCATATGGGACAGCGGGGATCAGGCGGAAGTGAATATGGAAATGCCCATTCAAAGGATATCCGCCCATCCCGCAGTATCCCAGGATTTTGGAAAAATCGCCCTGCAACGCGGTCCCCTCGTCTATTGCCTGGAAGATGCGGATCATCAAGTCCCGGTGGATCAAATCTTGTTACCTTCCAATATGCCGCTCCAAGAACATTTTAGCGCGGATTTATTGGGAGGAGTCATGGTCATTGAGGGCGAAGCATTAAAGCCCAACCTCCGGAATTGGGATGGGTTGTTATACCGCCCCAAAATCCCCGCTACAGAGTATGACCGGACGCCAATCCGGGCCGTTCCCTACTATTGCTGGGGCAATCGGGGAAAAGGCGCCATGACGGTTTGGATATGGGAAAAGTAAGATCATCATGAATAAAGAATACGGCTTTGCCGGCCATTGCATTCCTTTTAAAGTCCACGATGAATGATCAAAGATTCGGTAACGCGCTGGGGTGAACCTCGACTTCCACTAAAGCCGGGGCGTTTTGGATGCTCTCCCGTAGCCCATCGGCATTCGAACCGTCCTCCAGCCGGTATCCCTTCATATGAAAGGCGTTTGCCAGATTCATCATATCGGGCAAAACCAAATCGGTCCCGAAAGCATTGAATCCTTCCTTGGCCATCTTTTGAATCTCCAGCCCGTAACATTGGTTCTTTAGGACAAAGACGGTTAACGGCAACCGAAAGCGCTGAATGGTGGCCAATTCATTCAGGGACATCAGAAAACCCCCATCCCCGACAATGGCAATCACCTGTTTGCCCGGATTTTGCAGGCAGGCGGCGATACCAGCCGGAATTCCTCCTCCCATGCTCCGCCAGTTGGTTGAAATCCCTACTTGTTGGTGTTTGGCCAGAAAAGCGAAATCAAACCAGTAAACAAACTCGCCAACATCTAGGGTGATGATGGCGTTATCGGCGACAACCTTGGAAAGGGCGTTGAAAAAAAGCAAGGGATGTTTCGGGTCACCGGTGTTTTCGGCCGCGGTCATCCTTTGGCGGAAAGCAGTTTCGATTTCTTGGCGCCATTCCTGACGATCAATGAATTGCGGAAATTTCTCCCCCATAGTCCGCAGGATCAAATTGTAATCGCCGACGATATCCAAGTAGTGGGTGAACCCGGGATGTGTGGTGTTGCGAAGTTGAATCACCCGGGCCCCGGAGGGGATGAAACGTTCCTCGTAAATAGCTTCTCCAAAAAGCAGGATGCAGTCGCTTTTTTGAAAACTTTCCGGCAAAAAAGCCTCGCCAATTCCCCCGATTACCTGGGGGTGGCTATCCGGTAATGTCCCCTTGCATTCCCTGCTGATAACGATCCCCGCCCCGAAGGATTTGGCGAAGGAAGCGATGGGGGTTGCGAAACTACAGGCGTTTTTACCGATGATGAACAAGGGCCTCGCAGATCCGGCCATGAATTCCAGGGCTGTTTCCAATGCCCCATAACAGACCCCCGCACCATCCAGCTTGTTCAGGAGATCCGGCGCCGGGATAACGTTTTCGGCGGTGGGTTGTACTAATATATCCTGGGGAATCTCCAGGTGTACCGAGGTTCTAAAGGTGAGGGCGTAATTCAACAGACTGGTGAGAATGGGGAGAACAGCGCCGGGATGAGCGCATAGGCGGGATTTACCGGTAATGGCTTCAAAAAATTGAGTTTGGTTAATGTATTGTTTATAATCGGTTCCCAGCTTGTTGCTGGAAACCTGTCCGGTTATACAAAGGAGCGGAACATTATCCAAATAAGCATCCCCAACACCGTTGGCCATATTGACCGCTCCCGGTCCGGCGCTGGCGATGCATACTCCTAAAGTACCCGAGAGTTTTGCCGAGAAACTCGCCATAAAAGAGGCGGCCGTTTCGATGGTAGCCGGAACGTAGCGGATTTTATCCTGTCTTGAGAGCGCGTCGGCCAAGGGGAAAATTGCATCGCCAATGACTCCAAAGATAATGTTAACTCCGTATTCACTTAATTGGGCCAAAATTAAATCGGCGACGGTACGGTTCATGAACATCCCTCCACTATTATTGTAGCGCCAAATTGAAAGGACTATTCCCCGAACTTGGCGGTATACAATTGTCCTACTTATTTTTAATATTGACTTGAATTCAGTTTCCAGAAAAGATATAATGACAACAATAATTTGATTTGAAGGAGGATTGCCTAAAAATGAGCGATAGGGTTTTTAATTTCAATCCCGGCCCGGCGACATTACCCTTATCGGTGATTCAGGAAGCTCAAAGGGAATTATTAAATTTTAAAAATACCGGGATGTCTATCTTGGAGGTTAGCCATCGTGGTAAAGAATACGAAGAGGTCCAGAACGAAACCGAGAGTTTACTCAAGGAGCTAATCGGCGCTCCCAGTGATTACCGGGTTTTATTTATGGGAGGCGGCGCCAGCGCCCAGTTTGCTTTCATTCCGATGAATCTTTTGACCCCGGGCTCCCAGGCGGATTATATTATTTCCGGATCTTTCGCTGAAAAAGCCTATGAGGAAGCGGCCCGGGTGGGGAAAGTCAATATTGCCGCCTCAACCAAGGGAACTAATTTTGATCGGATACCGGAGGAGTTCGAGATTAAAATGAGTGACAATCCGGCTTATGTTCATCTCACTTCCAATAACACGATTTACGGTACCCAGTGGAAGGCGTTTCCGGAGGTCAAGGCGCCCTTGGTGGCCGATATGTCCAGTGATATTTTATCGAGGTCTTTTGATGCTTCGAAGTTTGGTTTAATCTATGCCGGCGCGCAGAAGAACCTGGGCCCCTCCGGTGTAACCGTGGTGATTGTCAATCCGGAACTGCTCAGTAAGGCCAATACCAATTTGCCGGTTATTTTCCAATATGGCACCTATGTTAAAAACAATTCCTTGTATAACACTCCGCCGACATTTGCAATTTATGTCGTCAACCTGGTATTGAAATGGCTGAAGAACAGCGGCGGGGTCGCCGCTATGGAAAAACGCAACCAGGAAAAAGCAGCCTATATTTATGATGCCATTGACAACAGCGGCGGATTTTATAAAGGCCATGCCCAAAAAGAGAGCCGTTCCCTGATGAACGTCACCTTCCGTTTGCCGAGCGAAGAGTTGGAAGCGGCCTTTGTCAGCGAGGCCAAGAAAATCGGTTTGGTGGGCATCAAAGGACACCGTTCGGTGGGCGGCATGAGAGCCTCCATTTATAATGCGATGCCGGTGGAAGGTTGTAAGACCCTGGCCGAGTTGATGAAAGAGTTTCAGAAGAAAAACGGCTAAGGGTAAGGGTAAAATTAATAAATGAAGATAATCAAGAAGGCTAAAAAAGCCTTCTTTTTTATTGCCGAATAAAAAAATCTGATTATAAAGATGATTCAGCAAAGTAATAAAATCCTTTTGCCATGCGTTGCTTGAGACCCCACCTCTTTGTCTCCTCCCCGGAACGGCCTGTTTGGCCGTAACGGAGAGGAGATAGGCTAATGCTTTATGGCCTATTTTGGACTCTTT